>JAGWZE010000011.1 GCA_018969015.1 Alphaproteobacteria bacterium | reverse complement strand
GGAAAGGCCTGCTCGATGGCGTCGAGATAGACCTCGGGATGGACCCGCGCGAGCTGCGCGCGCGTCGCCAGCGGCGCCTCGTAGCGATCGAGCGGCAGGTCCTCGAGGGCGGCGAGAACCTGGGCGAGCCGGTCCGGACGCTCCGGGTGGCCGGGGGGAACGCCGTGACGGAGCATGGCGGGATGGGTGAACAGCGCGACGGTCATGCGGGGGATGTTGCGCGCCTGCGTGCGCACGGCAAGCACGCGGTGGCTGGCGGGCCGCTGGCGGCGATTGGTCAGGCGGCGGCGAGTTCGACGGGCGCGCGAATGATGATCCGCGCGGCGCCCGATGGGGCGGCGTCGGGCGTTGCGGATTCGATCACCACGTCGCCGCCCATGAGGTCGACGAGGCGGCGGACGACGCCAAAGCCGATACCGGCGCCGAGATCGTCGCTGACGGCGGCGCCCGCGGGCAGATCCTCGACCTGCATGCGCAGCCAGGCGCCGGTTCCGTTCGATTCGATGGCGGTTTCGATGCCGATGCGGGCGTCGTGGCCGGCGGCGCGGCTGGCGTTCACAGCGAGCGCGGCGAGGCAGCGGCCGATGCGGGCGCGGTCGCCCAGGACGGCGCCGGCGTCGCCGACGACGCGCAGATCCACTTCGGCGCCGACGGCGCGCGCGATCGGCGTGCAGGCGCGGCGGGCGTCGTCGACGACGGCGTCGAGCGTGAAGCTTTCGCGCCGACCGACGATGTCGCCCTCGTCCAGCTCGGCGAAATCGATGGCTTCGTTGATCAAGGTCAGCAGGCGGCGGCCATGCACGCTGATGCGGACGGCGTCTTCCGGCGAGGCTGTCTTGGTCAGGGTGAGGTCGTCGGCGATCAGCTCTGCGTAGCCGATGACCGCGTTCAGCGGCGTGCGCAGTTCGTGGCTGAGCGCGGCGAGGAAGCGGGTCTTGGCGGCGCTGGCGGCGGACGCGCGCTCGACGGCCTCGGCAAGATCGGCGGTGCGTTCAGCCACCCGGCGCTCGAGATCGGCGCGCTCCTGCGCCAAGGCGCGCACGGCGGCGGAAAGCTCGCGGTCGGACCGGTACATGGCGAGCGCGTTAGCGACGAGGGTGCCGCAGGCGCCGAACGTCGCGAAGGTTGCGACGAGCGCCCCGGCCGGCTGCCCTTGCGCCCACGCCATCGGGATCAGCATCGCGCACAGCGTGACGAGCGGCGGGGCCAGAAGCGCCAGGAGAAGCCGCCGGTCCTTGTGGGCGCCGAGCGCCGCGTAGAGCGCCAGCGAGAACACGTCCATGATCGCGGCGATCTGGGGGATCAGCCCGCCCGTCCGCCACAACAGAACCGCGTGCGCCATCCACGTGACGGATATGGCGAACAGGGAAGCGACGTAGAAAAAGGCGGCGCGTCGATCGCCGGCGCGGACCCGGCTGCGGATGACCACCCCGGCGCCCTCGATCGCCACCGCGACCGCGAGCCAGACGGCGCCGGCGAGAACGCCGACATAGATGAACAGAAATGCCGAAACGATGACCGTCACGCCCAGGCGAAGCTGGGCCCGGCGGGCCCCGTCGCTTGCGCTGCGGACGAGGGCGTCGAAATCGTCGGTCGCCGCAGTGCGGCCCGCTGGGGTTTCTGTGCGCGCCATAATCGAACTGACGATGGTCCGGATCTCCTAACGAATTGCGCACATCGGGCCGCCGGCGCCTGCTCGCCGCTCACTGCGCCATCGGGCGCCCTTCCCCTCGGCGGGCCGGACGTGCAGGGTCACGCCAGGAGGACGTTCATGACTCGCTTGAACCGCCAGTGGCGTTTGGCCCGCCGTCCGACGGGAGACATCGGTCCCGCCGATCTGGAGCTGGTCGAGGCCCCCGTGCCCGCGCTCGCCGCCGGCGAGGTGCTGGTGCGCAACGTCTATCTCTCGCTCGATCCGACGAACCGGATCTGGATGAGCGACATGGATCAGTATCTGCCGCCGGTGGAGATCGGCGCGGTGATGCGCGGCGGCACGCTGGGCGTGGTCGAGGAGAGCAAGGATCCGGAGATCCCGGTCGGCGCGGTGGTGCTCACCGGGCTCGCCGGCTGGCAGGACTACGAGATCTGCGCGCCGGGCGTGGCGCGCGTCGTGCCGCAACTGCCCGGCCTGCCGCTCACGGCCTACATGTCCGTGCTCGGCGCGACAGGGCTGACGGCCTATTTCGGGCTGCTCGACATCGGCCAGCCGAAGCCGGGTGAAACGGTCGTGGTTTCCGCGGCCGCGGGCGCGGTGGGATCGATCGTCGGCCAGATCGCGAAGATCAAGGGCGCGCGCGTCGTCGGGATCGTCGGCTCGGCCGCCAAGGCCGATTGGATCACGCGCGACCTCGGGTTCGACGCGGCGATCAACTACAAGACCGAGGACGTCGGCGCCGCGCTCGACCGCCACTGCCCGAACGGGATCGACGTGAACTTCGAGAATGTCGGCGGCGCGATCATGGACGCCGTGATGGCGCGCATGAACAACTTCTCGCGCATGGCGCTGTGCGGGATGATCTCCACCTACAACGCCGAAGGTCCCGTGCCGGGGCCGACGAACTTCACCTCGATCCTGATGCACCGGATCAAGGTGCAGGGCTTCATCGTGATCGATTATCTGCCGCGCGCGGCGGAGGCGATGAGCGATCTGATCCCGTGGGTCGCGACGGGCCAGCTGAAGTACAAGGTGCATGTCGAGAAGGGGCTGGAGACCGCGCCGCAGGCGGTGAAGCGGTTGTTCACCGGCGACCACGACGGCAAGCTGCTGGTGGAAGTTTCCGCCCCGCCGGGCGCCGCGGCATGAACCTGAAACGCTCCGCTCCGCGCGGCCAGTCCTGGCTGTTCGACGACATCCCGCTCGGGTACGTGCACATTTTCGGCGCGGCGCATGTGACGGGCGAGGACATCCGCCTGTTCCAGGACCGGTTCGCTCCCCATCTGCCGCTGCGCGCCGACGCGGCCGATCCCGATTCCCCGCCAGCTGCGCAGGCGCACGTCTATGCGCTGTGGTCGCGCATGCTGTGGGAGGAAACGAAAGACTGGCCCGTGCTGGCGCGGCTCGGCCAGGACGCGCTGCGCTGGTACAAGACGGCCCATGCCGGGGACGTGCTGAGCGTGCGCCTCACCTTCGTTTCGAAACAGCCGGTGTCGGACGATCGCGGCATCCTCATCGCCAGCCACGAGGTGCTCGACCAGCACGGCGAGATGGTGATGGCGCTGATGACGCGCTCGGTGATGGCGCGGCGGTAGCGCGGCGCGCGCGGCGCGGATGTCGGAAACGAAAAACGCCGCGTCTCGGGAGAGACGCGGCGCTTTCTTTTGACCTGAACCGGAGGCTAGGCGAGCGGCGTTTGCGCCCGCTCTGTGGCTTGCGCCTGGGCCTCGGCGCGCAGCAGCGCGCGCTGGATGATCTTCGGCCACAACAGCAGCGAAACGAGGTGCGCGTAGACCGGGCCGAGAACGCCCTGATCGCGCAGGCGCAGGAAGTTCTCCGGCGACAGCGTGTTCAGCTTCTCTTCCGAGATCGCGAAATAGTCCGCGACCTTTTGCGGCGCGCCCTCGGAGCCATCGGGATTGCGGCCCGTGAGGGTGACGGTCTTTTCCTCGAACAGGTCGAGCTCGATGAGGATTTTGACGAACTCTTCCGTGTTGCGGCGGTGACGCTCGAACTCGGTGCAAAACTCGATGGCGTCCTGCGTGTACTTCGAGGGCTGGTCGCCTTCGAAGAACGGCACGTCCGGATTCTCGCCGACCATTTGGGCCGCGCGGTCGATGCAGACGAGCAGACGATCCGAGTTCGGATCGGACGCGAAGACGAACGGATAGCGGCGGGCGAAGGCCGGAAGGTAGGCCTCCGGATCGACTTCGCCGTTCGGCGCGACAAACACGTTGTCCCCGGCGCGGGCGCCCATGACGGCGAGCGGCGTCTTTTCCGGGCCGGCGAAGATCACCGGGAAGCTCGCGGCGGCGACGCCGAACTCGTTGACCGTGATCGGCACGACGTGCGCCTGGAGAAGGAAGAGGAACGGCGCGTCGACGCGCTTGACGCCGAGGCCGCGGTGGCGGTCGAGCGACAGCGGCTCCGGCTGGTTGTAAAACATGACGTTGCCGCTGAGTTGCGGATCGCTGGAGGCGCCGGCGCTCATCGATGTCTCCTGGAAACCCCACCCGGCGGCGCCCCGCCGCCGGTTCGATTGCGCGGCTTCAACCACGAAAGCGCGAGGACGGCAACAGCCCTGAGCCCGCCTTGCGCCATGGGCTGCAGGAATGTCCAATGGCCGGAACGACGCCGGAGGACGCCCATGCCGATTCAGTACCCGCAGATCCTGTCGCTCGCCTCGGACGACTTCACCGCGCGCTACACCGACCGCGACACCATGCTCTACGCGCTCGGGGTGGGCATGGGCGCGGACCCGATGAACGAGAAGGAGCTGCCGTTCGTCTATGAGAACGGGCTCAAGGCCTTGCCCACCATGGCGACGGTGATCGCCTGGGGCGCGGGCGGGCTCGCCGGCCAGATGGGGATCAACTACCTCATGGTCGTCCACGGCGAACAAAAGCTCGAGATTCACGAGCCCCTGCCGACGGAAGCGCCAATCAAAGCCGCCGTCCGGGTGATCGGGGCTTATGACAAGGGCAAGGATAAGGGCGCGGTCATCTATACAGAGACCGTCATCTCCCGCACCGATACAGGCGCGCGTTTGGCGACGCTGGTCTCCTCGACTTTCGCGCGCGGCGATGGCGGCTTCGGCGGGCCGTCCGAGGGGGCGCCCGAGCCGCACCCCACCCCGACGCGGGCGCCTGACGCCGAGGTCGCCCTCGTGACGCGCCCCGACCAGGCGCTGATCTACCGCCTCTCGGGCGACCGCAATCCCCTCCACTCGGACCCGAACGTGGCCCGCCTCGCCGGCTTCCCGCGGCCGATCCTGCACGGGCTGTGCACCTACGGGGTCACCTGCCGGGCTGTGCTGCAGACCTACGCGGACTACGATCCGTCGCGTATCAAGAATTTCGACGTGCGATTCTCGTCGCCGGTGTTCCCGGGCGAGACCATCGTGACGCGCATGTGGCGGGACGGGAACGTGATCTCGTTCGAGGCCAGCGTCGCGGAGCGCAACGTCACGGTGATCAAGAACGGCCGCTGCGTCCTGACCTGACGGGCGGGCGCGGCGGGCCGAACGCAACGGAGCGCGGGGGGCTGATGGCGCGGACGACGATGACCCGACGCGGCGCGCTCGCGGCGGCGGCGGCCGCCGCGGCGCTGAGCGCCTGCGGCCGGCGCGGTCCGGCGCCGCAGAGCGACTTCGCCGGCCTGATCGAGGATTTCGGTCTCGAGTTGATCGCCGACTCTCCCGAATTGGCGACGCGGATCGGCGCGGCGGACCCGAACCCCAGCACGCGGTCCGTTGATCGCCTCGATGACCGCTCGGCGGGCGCCGTCGACCTGCGGCGAGATGCGATCCTGCGTCGGCGCGCGCAGATCAAGGCGATCGATCGCGCGCGGCTGTCTACGGCCGACAAGGTGAGCTACGACGCGATCTCCTCGTCGCTGCGTCTCCTCGACGCCGGGGCGCAGTTCGATTTCGGGCGGTTTTCGCAGCTGGGCGGCTTCGCGCCCTACGTGCTCAACCATCTCGACTGCGCGGCGCTGACGCTGCCGGACTTCCTCGACAGCCAGCACGTCATTGCCCGCATCGAAGACGCCGATTCCTATGTGGCGCGGCTCGGGCGCATGGCCCGCGCGCTCGACGACGAGACGCAGCGCGCGCGCGCCGATGCGGGCGCCGGCGTCATTCCGCCGGCGGCGGTGCTCGACCGTACGGCCGCAGCGCTCGCCGCGATCGCGGGGCAACCGCCCGAGACGGCCGGGGTTGTCCTGTCGCTGCGCCGGCGCCTCGAGGCGATGGTGGGCACGATCGAGCCGGGCCGCACGGCGCCGGGCCAAGCGCACGCCGTGGAGCTGCTGACGGACGCATCGAAGCTGTTCGCGGCCGAGATCGCCCCCGCCTATCGCCGCGCGTTGGCGGCGGTGCAGGACATGCGCGCACGGGCGCCGGCCGATCCGGGCGTGTGGCGCGCGCCGGAGGGCGCGGCCTATTACGCCGCCGCCCTCGCCAACGAGACGACGACCGCCCACACCCCGCAGGAAGTGCACGAAATCGGCCTGCAGCGGGTGAAGGAGGTTCAGGCGCAGATCGACGTCGCGCTGCGCGCGCTCGGCTCGATGCAGGGCGATGTGGGGCCGCGGCTCGCGGCGCTCGCGGCCGATCCGCGCTTCCGTTATCCGGACACGGACGAAAGCCGGGCGCAGGTCCTCGTCGACATGCGCGCCGCGCGCACGCGCATCGAACAGCGGATGAGCGGGTGGTTCTCGGCGCGGACGCGTGCGCCGCTGGAGTTCCGCGCTGCGCCGCCGTCGGCGCCGGCAGGCCAGCCGACGGCCTTCTACCAGCCGCCGCGCCCCGCCGCGCGACAACCCGGCGTCGTCGTGGTCGACACGCGCGATCTCTCCGCGCTGGTGAAGTTCGATCTCACGACGCTCGCCGCACACGAGGGCGTTCCCGGCCATCATCTCCAGATGGCGTCGACGCAGGAAGCGACGGGTCTGCCGCTCGTGCGGCGGCTGATGGCGTGCCCCGGCTTCATCGAAGGCTGGGGCGTCTATGCCGAACAACTCGTGGACGAGATGGGCGTCTATGACGGCGACCCCTATGGACGTCTCGGCTATCTGCGGTGGCGGCTGTGGCGCGCGGCGCGCATGGTGGTGGATACCGGCATCCACGCGCTGCGCTGGCCGCGCGAGCAGGCAATCGGCTATCTGGCCGAGCTTACGGGCGACGCGCCGGGGCTCGTGGCGGCTGAGGTGGATCGCTATGCGGTGTGGCCGGGCCAGGCCGCGGCCTACGAACTCGGCGCGCTCAAGCTGACGGAGCTGCGCGAAAAGGCGCGTGCGACGATGGGCGCGCGCTTCGACATCAAGGCCTATCACGCGCTGCTGCTCACGGGCGGGGCCGTGCCGCTCGACGCGCTGGCGGGCGCCGTCGACGTCTGGATCGCCGGGCGCGCGTAGCACGCGCGAGCGTCGAGGCCGAAACGCAAAAAGGCCCGGCGGGCGCCGGGCCTTCCTGCCGCTTGTCGGCATGGCCTCAGAATTTGTAGCCGATGCCGATGAACGTCACGATCGGGTTGATCTTCACGTCGGCGTTGACGGGGCCGAGCACGGTGTCGAGCTTCACGGTCGGCTCGATCCAGATCTTCTTCACGTCCAGATTGAGACGAGACGCTCCGACAACGGAATGTTCGCGCCCACCTGCAACGCGGGACCGACGGTCGTCTTGTAGTCGATGTTGCGCACCGGCCCCGCGGGCAGCTTCTCGTTGAAGAAGGCGGTGACGTTCACGCCCGCGCCGACATAGGGCTTCACCGGCGCATCGCGCAGGAAATGGTACTTCAGCGTCACCGTCGGCGGGAACAGCGTGACCTTGCCGAGATCGACCGTACCGACGGACGTGCCGACCGCCTTCACCTTGTGCGGCGTGACGCAGCACAAGAGCTCGGCGGAGAACTTTTCGCTGAAGCGGTAATCGATCGTCGTCGCCGGAACGGTCTTGGTGGAGATGTCCACCGTGCCGCCGATGGCGCTGATCTTGGCGCTTTCGTCCGGCGCGACGTTGGCGACGCCGACATTCACCGTCAGCTTGCCGTCGAACGGCGTCGCGGACGCCGCCGGCGCCAGAGCCAACGTGGCCAGCGCTGCAGCCGCTGCGGCCGTCAGAAACCTATGCATGATTGAAATCCCCCTCTTCTCTTGAAGATGTCCTCCTTTTGCGCTCGATCATTTGCGTCGCGAAGATGGACTTCAGTCGCGTGACAGACGGACGCACGATCAGACGAACGTCGCACTCTCGAATACTTGAATGATCAGCGCTCGACTTGCCCCGGCGGCGCCGTCGACGGGCGCGGCGGGGCGGCTCTAGACTGCGCCAAACACAGCTGCGCCGCGCGGACGCCCCCGCGACGGCGCGCCTTACGGAGGACACGCCGATGAACGCCTTCGCCAAGCCCACCGGCGCGCTCGACTTCGACGCCCTGCGCCCGCCTTCGCCCTTCATGGGCGAGGCGCATGCGTCCTGGCGGCGCGAGCTGCGCAAGTTCGTGGAGCGCGAACTCGCGCCGCACGTGAACGAATGGGAAAAGGCCGGCGTGCTGCCGCGCGACGTGTTTCGCAAGGCCGGCGAATTCGGGCTGATCGGCGCCGGTTTTCCCGAGGCCTATGGCGGCTGGAGCGAAGGCTATGATCGCTTCATGGGGATCGTGACGTCGGAAGAACTCGCGCGGCTGGGCGCGGGCGGCGTCTCGGCGGCGCTGATGATCCATGGCATCGGCCTGCCGCCGATCCTGAACATCGGCTCGGAGGAGATGAAAGCCCGCATCGCGCCGCCGGTTCTGCGCGGCGAGATGCAGATCAGCCTCGCCATCACCGAGCCGTCCGGCGGCTCCGACGTCGCGGCCCTGCTCACACGCGCCGAGCGCAAGGGCGACCGCTACGTCGTCAACGGCTCGAAGATGTTCATCACCGGCGGCATGACGTCCCGCTACGCGACGACGGCGGTGCGCACGGGCGGCCCCGGCGCCGGCGGCGTCTCGCTGCTGCTGATCGATCTGGAGAGCAGAGGCGTCACGCGCACGCCGCTCGACAAGCAGGGCTGGTGGAGCAGCGATACGGCGGCGCTCTATTTCGACGACGTCGAGGTTCCGGCCGAAAACCTGATCGGCGCGGAGAACGCCGGCTTCATCGGCATCATGATGAACTTCAATGGCGAGCGTCTCGGCATGGCCGCGGGCGCGACGGCGTCCGCGCGCGTCTGCATCGAGGAGGCCGCCGCCTGGGCGCAGCAGCGCCGCACGTTCGGCAAACGGCTCGCGGATCACCAGGTGATCCGCCACAAGATCGCGGCGATGGTGCAGCGCGTGAACGCCAGCACGGCCTATCTCGAGCATTGCGCCTGGCGCGTCAGCCAGGGCGAAACGCCGGTGGCCGATCTCTCGCTCCTGAAGGTGCAGGCGACCGAGACGCTCGAGTTCTGCGCGCGCGAAGCCAGTCAGATCCTCGGCGGCGCGGCCTATCTGCAGGGCTCCCGCGTCGAGCGCATCTATCGTGAGGTGCGCGTCAATGCGATCGGCGGCGGATCGGAAGAAATCATGCGCGATCTCGCCGCCCGCCAACTCGGCCTCTAGCGCACGCGCTCCTCAGCGCGCGAGCCGGATCGGCGGATCGAAGCGCACAGGCGGGCGCACGAAGGCGACGATGCGCTCGGGCCCGTGGCCATCCTCGGGCGCCATCTGCGGCGCGTTGAGGGCGGGACGCAGCGCGTCCAGAAGGTCCGTCTCGGCGAAGGCGCGGTTCTCGCGCTCGGGCTCGAACAAGGCCAGCACGTGCGTGGCGCCGAGGCGCTGCGCCTCGTCCCAGCGCTCGTGGCCGTTCAGGCGATCGGCGAGGTTGCCGGTGCGGGAGAGGAACAGCGGCGTCCACGACCGGCCGCCGGGACCGGGGCGCGCGAAGCAATAGAGAGCGGGCTCGGGCAGCGCCGGGGCCTGGGCGCGCAGGACGTGGAACCGATAGAGCTTCCCGCTGGCGCCCTTGAAGATCGCTTCGGTCATCGGTCACGGCCTTTCGTGTTCGTCGTCTGTTCTCGTTCTACACATCCAAGATGTTCCTGTAAAGTTCTCATTAGGGTTACCCGCGCGAACGAGTCTCGCCGCGCCGCGGGGCGCAGCCGCGCGCCGGCGGCGGCCCCGACGCACGGGCCGCCCTTGCATCCGGCCCGCAAAGCCGGCCAGAACGCGGGGATGGCGCCTCCTGCCGATCCCGCCGCGACCTTGGCCGCCGCCGAGGCCACCTGCGCCGACGCCGGCCGGGCGCTCACGCCGTTGCGCCGCCGCGTGTTCGAGCTGCTGCTCGCGCGCGAGGGTCCGGCGGGCGCCTACGACATCCTCGCCGCGTTGCGCGCCGAGCGCCCCGACGCCAAGCCGCCGACGGTCTATCGCGCGCTGGATTTTCTCGTGACGCTCGGCCTCGCGCATCGAATCGAGAGCCTCAACGCCTACGTGGCCTGCGGCGCGGGTCACGCGCATGCGCCGAGCGTGTTCCTGATCTGCACGTCGTGCCGCCGTGCGGTGGAGGTCGACGCGGGGCACGCGCTCGTCGACGTCGCCGACGCGGCCGCCGCGGCGGGGTTCCGCATTGCCCGCACCATGTTCGAAGCTTCCGGAGTTTGCGCCTCATGTCGTCCGCCCGAATGACCGCCGCCGCCTTGCCGCTCGAAACGTGGCGCGGCTGCACGAACGCCTGGGAATGCGACGAGATGGGGCACATGAACGTGCGCTATTACGTGGCGAAGTGGAGCGAAGGGCTCGCGCGGCTCGCGGCGGCGATGGCGATGCCGGATGCGTATCGTCCGAACGCGGCGAGCACGATCGCGCCGGTGCGCCAGCACATCCGCTTCCTCGCCGAAGCGCGCGCGGGCGCGCCGCTCTCGATGCAGGGCGGCGTGGTGGAGATCGGCGACAAGGACGCCACGATCTACCAGGAGCTTCTGCATGCGGACGGGCGCCCCGCGGCGACGTTCCTGACGCGCGTCGCGCATGTCGACGTGCAGACGGGCGCGGCGTTCGGCTGGTCGTCGCGGGCGCGGGCGGCGGCGGCGTCTCTCGCGTGCGCCGTGCCGGCGCACGGCCAGCCGCGCTCGATCGATCTCGATCGCCCGGCGCCGACCGCCTCGGTGGCGCGCGCGGATTCGCTCGGCGCGCCCACGATCGGACTCGGCCTCGTGCAGCCCGATACGACGGATGCGTTCGGCCGCCTGCGCACGGAGGCCTTCGTGGGCCGGATCAGCGACGGCGCGCCCAATCTTTTCGCGCGCTGGCGCAAAGAATCGGGCGACGCGCAGGGCAAGCGGCTCGGCGGCGCCGTGCTCGAGTATCGGCTGGATTATCTGCGCTGGCCGCGCGTGGGCGATCTCGTCGCGGTGCGCTCGGGCGTGATCGAACTCGCGGAGAAGACGCAGCGCGTGATCCACTGGCTGCTGGATCCGATCGGCGGCGAGGCGTGGGCGACGGGCGAAGTGATCGCCGTGACGTTCGATCTCGACACGCGCAAATCCGTGGCGCCGCCTCCGGAGCAGCGGGCGATGCTGATGGCCGCGGCGATCCCAGGGCTGGCGGAATGAATTTTGGCCGTGTGATCTAGTCGAGCGCGGAGAGCGCCGCCTGCCCGGCCATGACGAGCGTGGATTCGATGGCGGCGCGCACGCGGTCCGGGCGCTCCATCGGCAAGGCGTGCGTGGTGCCCTCGATCGTGGCGATGCGCGCGTCCAGCCGCAGGGCCGCGATGCGGCGCGCGGCGCGGATCGGCAACGTGGAGCCCTTCTCGGCGCGCAGAATGACGAGCGGCGCGGGCGCGCGCTCGAACGCCGCCCATGGATCGTTGCGCTGCGCGGCGAACGTGCGGGCTTCGAATTCCGGCGCGCAGGCGAGCGCGACGCCGCCGGAGGCTTCGACGGCGCCGTCTTCGACATAGTCCTGCAGGGTGTCGGGCGGGAACGCGCGGAAGATGCCCCGCCCCGTCAGTGCGGCCACCATCGCTTCCCGCGTCTCGAACGCGGCGCGGCGCTTGCGGGCGCCGCGGGCGATCGGGAAGGTCCATTCGGCAAAGAGCGGCGCGCCCGGCGCATGCATCATCGCATAGGTCGTGGGGGACAGGATCACGGGATCGATGAGGCAGAGGCCGCGCACGATGTCGGGCCGCTTGCCGCCGACGAGGAGGCCGGTGGTCGCGCCCATCGAATGCCCGGCGATCGTCACCGGCGCGCACAGCTTCGTCTCGATCAGCTGGATGACGTCGTCGCGGTGCCTATTCCAGGAGGCATAGCCCAACCGCCCGGCCGGCAGGCCGCTGCGGCCGTGACCGCGCAGATCGACGGCGAGGACGTGCGCCCGCTCCCCCAGCGGGGCCAGGAGGGCGCGGTAGGTGCGGGCGTTGAACCCGGTCGCATGCAGGAAGAGGAGGTCGACGGGGCGCTCGGGATCGCCGAACGCGATCCCCGCCATCGGCCCCTGGCGGAGGTCAAACGAAACGCGGCGAAAGGACGTTGGCGCATCCATGCGCCGACAAGATTAAATGACAGAAAGCTAAGATCAACTTGACGGCGAAAGCGCGAATACGCGCTTCATGATCGCCGAGGTGCGTCGCGCGGGGTCGGCCCGGATCGCTTTTTCCTCTTCCGCGAGGGTCGCGAAGAAGCCGTCGACCGCCTTCTGAACCGCGAAATCGGTGACGTCCTTGCGCACGTCGCCCGCGAAGGCCTGGACGAGGCCGTTGGCGCGGACGCGGTCCAGGGCGGCGAACGCGCCGCTCTTTTCGAGAGCCGCCGCCATTTGCGGGCGCAGCTTGGCGGCCAAGGCGGCTTCGGTCCGGGAGCGGAGGAAGGTGGTGGCGGCCTGGTCGCCGCCGCGCACGATGGCGAGGGCGTCGCCGAACGTGAGGGATTTCACGGCCTCGAGCGCCAGGCGCTTGGCCTCGGGCATGGTGGCCTCGGCGGCGCGGTTGAGCTCCTGCTCCAGCTCGTCCAGCGGGGCGGACATGCCGAACGGCTGCAGGCGGGCCTGCGCGCGCGCCAGGGCGCCCGGCAACGGGATGCGCACGCGGGGGGAGTCGAGGAAGCCGCCCGGCGCGCCGAGACGGTCCGCGGCGGCGGCGGCGGCGATCGTCAGCGCCTCGCGAACGCCCTGATCGGCCTCGCGCTGCGTGACGGGCCCTGCCCCCGGCTGGCCGCTGAGAATGCCGGCGATGCGGCCCATCCATCCCGATTGGCCGGCCGGCGCGGCGCTTGCCGCGCTCGCGGCGGCGGGCGCAAGGACCAGAACGGCGCAGAGGCCGGCGATCGCCAACGAACGCCCCGATCCGGAGCGCGGGCGCGCAGCATCTGTGCGGAGCCTGGCCATCTGCGTTCTCCGGCGCGCCGGGCCCGATGCGGCGGCGCGCGTTTGCCCGTAAGGTGGCAATGAGAGTAACCCGTTTCGCGCAGGACGCGAAATGGTCCCGGCGCCTCAGGAGCGCTGGCGTCCAAAAGATAAAGGGAGGCCCCATGACCAGCGCAACGACCAGCACCTGTTTCGACGTTTCGATCGAAAACAACGTGGCTCATCTGCAAATGAAGCGGCCCGACGCGTTCAACACCATGACGCGCGCGTTCTGGAACGAGCTTCCGGCGATCATTCAGGACATCGACGACAACGCGCGCGCTCGCGCCATCGTGATCTCCTCCACGGGCAAGCATTTCTGCGCGGGCATGGAGCTTTCGGTGTTCACGGACGGCGAAGGCGTCACGGGCGGCGCGCCCGGGGACCTGCACGTCCGCAACGAGGCGTTCCGCCGCCACGTGCACCACCTGCAGAACACGTTTACCTGCCTCGACGAGGCGCGCGTCCCCGTCCTCGTCGCGATCCAGGGCGGCTGCATCGGCGGCGCGGTGGATTTCATCTCGGCCTGCGACATGCGCTACTGCACGGCGGACGCATTCTTCTGCATCCAGGAAATCAACATCGCGATGACGGCCGACGTCGGCACGTTCCCGCGCCTGTGCAAGCTGATCCCCGAAGGCTGGGTGCGGGAGCTGGCCTATACGGGCCGTCGCCTGCCCGCCCACCGCGCCCGCGAGATCGGACTGGTGAACGAAGTGTTCTCGTCCCACGAGGAGTTGGTCGCCGCGGTGCTCGAGACCGCCCGCGAGATCGCCTCGAAGAACCCGCTCGCCGTCGCCGGCTCCAAAGTGATGATCAACTACGCCCGCGACCATACGATCCGGGACAGCCTCGACTACATCGCGACCTGGCAGACCGGGATGTTCGCGCCCCAGCACATGATGGAGGCCTTCCAGGCCAAGGCCCAGAAGCGCGAGCCGGTGTTCCCCGATCTCGTGCCGCTGCGCAAAAAGATGTGAGGCCGAACAAAAAACACGAAGCGGAACCGAACCGTAGGCCGATCTTAACTTGGGCGGCCTAGGTTCGCCCGACTATGAACCGCTTCACCATCCCCCGCGTCGTACGCGCCCTCTTGGGTCAGGCCGACCGCAGGATGAACGTCCATCGCAAGCTCGGGCTGCTGGTCGCGCTGATGGCCGCACCGGTCGCGACGCTGGGCTGGCAGTTCTGGAGCCAGGTGGAGGCCGACCTCGCCTTCACGCGCCAGGAAGCCGCCGGCGTGCGCGCGGCGCAGCGCGTCTGGCCGGCGCTGATGCGTCATGCCGAAGCGATGACGGCGTGCGCCACGACGGCCCACGCGCACACGGACGCCGTTCCCTGCCCGGGCTCCCAGGCGGTCAGCCGCGGGCAACGCGAACTGGCCGCGATCGCCACGCAGTCCAATCTGCTGCTCGACCCGGAGCTGTCGTCCTATCTGCTGATGGACGTCGCGCTGCTGCTGACGCCGGACGTGCTCAGCGGCGACGCCGCGTTCGCGGCGGCCCTGGCGCATCGCGGCGTCTCGCATCATGAGCTCTGGGCGGCGTTCGGGCGTACCGAAGCCTCGGCCGAACGCCTGTTCGCCACCGCGGCCCGCTTCGAGGGCGACACGCAGGTGTCGGCCGCGCGCGATGTCGCCGCGCAGGCGTGGGCGAGATACGCCGGCACGGTCGAGCGCCTTGCCGCCGGCGCGCACGACGCCACGGCGCGCGCCGACTATGCGGCGGCGCGCATCGCCCTCCTCGACGCCGCCGACGATCTGTGGATCGCGAGCGCCACCGCGCTCGGAAACGCGCTGGAGGACCGGATCGAGGGGCTCAACGCGCGGCTCACCGCGGGCTTCCTCTTTACGATCCTCGCCCTGATGATCTCGGGCGCCCTGATGGCGCTGATCGCCCACTCGATCGTGTCGCGCCAGCGCACCCTCGTTCGGACGATGAAGACGATCAGCGAAGGCGAGCTGAACACGCGCGTGCCCTATCGCGACTTCGAGAACGAGACCGGCGACATGGCGCGCGCGGTCGAGATCTTCCGCACGGCGATGATCGATCGCCAGATGCTCGCCCAACACCTCGAGAACGAGCGCCAGATGCTCGAGGCGAAGGTCGAGCTGCGCACGCTGGAAGTGGCCGAGGAGGCCGCGCACGCGGAAGCGACGGCGCACAAGCTCACGATGGCGCTCGCGACGGCGAAGGCCGGCATGTGGGGCTGCGACATCGCCACGCGCCGCTTCTGGGTTTCGACGGAGGCCGAGGCGATCTGCGGCCGAGCGATCCGCGGCGCCGACATCGTCAACGGGATGTGGACCGCCGTTCTCGAGGAAGACCAGCCGCGCCTCGCGGCGCTGTTCCGCCGCTTCCTGATCGACGGCGAAGTGCGCGTCGAAGGCGACGTGCGCGTGCGCGGCGACGACGGCGAGATCCGCTGGCTTCAAGGCACGATGGAGCGGATCCACAGCGGCGCGGGCCTCGGCCTGCTCGTCGACGTGACCGAGCGCAAACGCCAGGAGCTGCGCCTGCAGGCTGCATCGTTGGCCGCCGAAAGCGCGAACCGCGCGAAATCCGACTTCCTGGCGATGATGAGCCACGAGATCCGCACACCCCTCAACGGCATGCTGGGCATGAGCGCCGCGCTGAGCGCGACAACTCTCGATTCCGGCCAGAAGGAGATGGTCCGCGTCATCAACCAGTCGGGCGACATCCTGCTGACGCTGCTGAATGACGTGCTCGACCTTTCCAAGATCGAAGCCGGCCGCATGGAAGTGGAGCACGTCGCGTTCGACCCGGCCGACGCGCTGCGCACGGTGGCGGCGCTCTATGGCGAAGCCGCGCGCAACAAGGGTCTGGATCTGCAGCTGGAGTGCGAGCCGGGCGTACCGCAGGCGGTGATGGGCGATCCCGTCCGTGTTCGGCAGATTTTGCAGAACCTCGTCTCGAATGCGGTCAAGTTCACGCAGACCGGCCACGTGCGCCTGCGCGTGCGGGCGCTCGACGACGGCGGCGAGCGCGTGCGCCTGCGCTTCGACGTCGAGGACACCGGCCAGGGCATGACGGCCGCGCAGATCCGCAACGTGTTCGAACGCTTCACACAAGCCGAAACGAGCATCACGCGGCGCTTCGGCGGCACCGGGCTCGGTCTTTCGATCTGCCGCAGTCTCGCGCATTTGATGGACGGCGACGTCGGCGTGCACAGCGCGATCGGCGTCGGCTCGACCTTCTGGTTCGATGCGCCGTTCGGCCGCGCGACGGCCGCAAGCGCGCCGGCCGCGGCGGATGATCTCGTCGTCACCGACGCCGATCAGCTGCGCATCCTCGCGGCGGACGACAACGAGACGAACCGCCTGGTGCTGCGCACGCTGCTCGCGCAGCTCGGCGCGCAGGCGGATTTCGCGGAGAACGGCGCGCAGGCCGTGGAGGCTGCGTCGCGCTGCGCCTACGACATCATCCTGATGGACATCCACATGCCGGAAATGGACGGCCTGGAAGCGGCGCGGCGCATCCGCAGCGGCGCCGGGCCGAACGCGCTGACGCCGATCATCGCGCTGACGGCGGACGCGATGCCCGGCCACGTGCAGACCTACACCGCCGCCGGCATGAACGACGTCGTCGCAAAGCCGCTCAAGCCCGCGCCACTGATCGCCGCATTGACGCGTGCAATGACACAAGAAGCCGAAGCGGCGCCACTCGACCAAGCGATTGCGTGACTTCTCCGCCGTCCCGCGTATTCAGGACGGAACAGGAGACACAAGTCATGGACGTCAAGCGCATCCGCCCGGGCGAGAACCCGCCGCACGACATCAACGCCTTCATCGAAATTCCGCAGGGCGGCATGCCGGTGAAGTACGAGCTCGATCCGTTCTCCGGCGCGCTGTTCGTGGATCGCTTCCTGCACACGTCGATGGTCTATCCGGCCAATTACGGGTTCGTTCCCAACACGTTGGCGGAAGATGGCGATCCCGTGGACGTGCTCGTCGTGACGCCGACGCCGGTTGCGCCGGGCGTCGTGATCCGGTGCCGCCCCGTGGGCGTGCTGCTGATGCGCGACGAGAAGGGCTTCGACGAGAAGGTGCTGGCTGTGCCGCTCGACAAGCTCAATCCCTTCTACAAGGACGTCCGCACCTACACGGACCTGCCGCCGCTGCTGATCGAGCAGATCAAGCACTTCTTCGCCCACTACAAAGACCTCGAGCCCGGCAAGACGGCGAGCGTCGGCGAATGGGCCGACGTCGACGCCGCCTTCGAGCGGATCAATCTCGGCGTGCAGCGCGGGAAATGGTCGCAGACCTGACACGGTCCGCTCCGGCCGCCGCCTAAACCGGGTGACAAACGACTCCCGCCGCTCAGCGAACCAAGCTAGACCCGACTAGTAAGTCACGGAGCTGCCGATGTTCGCCGAAGCCGTCGTTCCTCCTCCCTCACGTCCGGCCCAGCGCGCCGCGCGGGAGGCGGCGATCCTCGGGGCCGCGCTCCGCATTTTCGCCGAGCGCGGCTATGGCGGCGCGCGCATCGAGGACATCGCGGACGCGGCCGGCATCGGCAAGGGCACGCTGTACGTCTACTTCTCGTCCAAGCGCGCGCTGCTGGAAGGCGTCGTGAGGGCGGCCGCCGATCCCGGCCTTGCGGCGATCGAGTCGATCGCCACGCAGGCGGAAGGCGAGCCGGCCGCCGTCGTGCGCGTCATCGTGGAGCGGGCCAAGCGCGCCCTGCGCAACGAGATCACGCCGGTGTTCGCCAAGGTGCTCGTGGCCGAAGGCGGGCGGGCGCCGGAGGTCAGCGCGGTGTACCGCAAAGAGGTGATGGAGCCGCTGCTGGGCGTCATCGCCGACGTCATCGGCCGCGGGATCGAGAGGGGCGTGTTCCGCCCGATCGATCCGAACCTCGCGGCGCGCCTCCTGCTCGCCCCGGCGATGGCGGCGGCGATCTCGCTCGAGGTGTTCGGCGTGGGCGACGCCGGGTTCGAGCCGGACTCGCTCCTCGACACGCACGCGGACCTCTTCCTCGCGGGGCTGCAGTCCGTCTAAAAGGCGGGCATGTCGCTCGCCGCCCTCCGCACACCCGATCACCGCTTCGCCGATCTGCCGGACTGGCCGTACGCGCCGCGCTACGTCGATAACCTGCCGGGCTATGTCGGCCTGCGCGCCCACTATATCGACGAGGGCCCGCGGGACGCCCGGCACACGTTCCTCTGCCTGCACGGGGAGCCGAGCTGGGCGTATCTCTATCGCCGCATGATCCCGGCCTTCCTGGCCGCAGGCGGACGCGTGGTGGCGCCAGACCTCTTGGGCTTCGGCCGCTCGGACAAACCCGTCGACGACGCGGTCTACACGACGACGTTCCACCGCGACTTCCTGCTCGCCTTCATCGAACGGCTCGAGCTCCAGTCCATCACGCTGGTGATCCAGGACTGGGGCGGCCTGCTCGGGCTGACCTTGCCGCTCGCCCTCGGGCCGCGGATCGCGCGGGTGATCGTCATGAACACGACGTTCGCGGTCGGGGCCGATCCCTCGCCCGGCTTTGCGGCCTGGCGCGCGTTTGCCGCTCGCTCGCCGGACATGGACGTGGGCCTGCTGATCGCGCGCGGCACGCCCCATCTCACGCCGGCGGAGATCGCCGCCTACAACGCGCCGTTTCCCGATATCCGCTACAAGGCCGGCGTGCGCCGCTTCCCGCAACTCGTGCCGACCGCGCCGGAGCAGCCGTTCGCCGAACTGAGCCGCGCGGCGCGGGACTGGTGGCGCACGCAGTGGCGCGGGCCCACGTTCGCGGCGATCGGCATGGCCGATCCCGTGCTCGGCCCTGACGTGATGGCGGAGGTCCTCGCGCATATTCCTGGGGCGCCGGCGCCGCTCGAGATCGAAGGCGGCGGTCATTTCGTGCAGGAGTGGGGCGAGCGCATCGCCACGGCCGCCCTCGCGCATTTCGGGGAAGCGGCATGACGCACGAAGCTTCGGACGTCGACGCCATGATGGCGCTCACCTTGGCGCGCGCGCTGGCGGCGGAAACGGCCGCGGCGGCCGGCGCTGAAACCATGCTGGTGTCGATCACCGCCGACCTGATCGCGCGCCCGGGCGCCGGCGAACCGCAGACCGCAGCGGTGAAGATCGTGCGTGCGACACGCTCGCTGGTGTTCGCCGAGGCCGAGCTTACGGGCGCGGAGGGACGCCGCCTGATGACGGCGAGCGGCGTCTACAAGATCCCCGGCGCCTGACGGCCGCGTGCGAAACGGGCGCGCTTCACTCCACGTCGGAGAAGGCGCCCGCGCGCTTCTGCATTTTCGACATCACGGCTTCGATCTGGTTCTTCGAGCCGATCAGCGCGCCCTGCTCGTCCGATTCCGCCTTGAGCACGGCGTGCCAGTCGCTCGGGTCGATCGCGAACAGGCGCTTTGCGGCGCGCACCGCGTGCGGATTGCGGCCGGCGATCTCGTGCGCGAGCGCGAGCGCTTCCGCGCGCGGGTCGTCACAGACGCGCGTGGCGAGGCCGAGCGCGGCCGCTTCGGCGCCGGTGAAGACGCGGCCGGAATAGGTGAGTTCGCGGAACACGTCGTCGCGCACGAGGCGCGGCGCCAGCACGAAGGCGCCCATGTCCGGCACGAGACCCCACTGGATCTCCATCACCGAAAGCTTGGTGTCGGGCGCGACGTAGCGAAGGTCCGCGCCGAGGGTGAGCTGGAACCCGCCGCCGAACGCGACGCCGTGCACCGCGGCGATCACCGGAACCGGCACCTCGCGCCACACCAGCACGGCGTGCTGCGCGCGGTTGGCGCCGGCGGCCGTACGCTGACCTTGCAGCCCGGCGCCGCCGCGGCGTTCGCCCGACGCCATCTTCTCGAAATTGCCCATGTCGAGGCCGGCGCAGAAGGCGCGCCCCTCGCCCGACAGCACGACCGCGCGCACGCCGCGCTCGGTCTTCAGGCGTTCGCCCGTCGTGATCAGCGCTTCGAACATGGCGTCGTCCAGCGCGTTCATCTTGTCGGTGCGGACGAGGCGCACGTCGGCCACGCCGCCTTCGATCGTCACGGTGATCCGGTCGTTCATCGGCTTGTCCCTCCCGGCGGCGGCGCCGCTCTTGTGAGGGCCATCATCGAGGGTCGCCGTGACGTCAGTCCAGCCCCGAGACGCTCGCCTCGACGCAGGCCGCGCCGAACAGCGCCAGAAGCCCGCCCCAGCCCCGGGGGCCGTCGAGCGCCTCTCGGGCCGTCTCGACCGCGGCCGCGTAGCGCTCGAGATGGCGATGCTCGAGATCCACGCGGGTCCCCGCGCCGTCGGGGGTGAAGGTCACCTCCACGATCGTCTCGAGGGCGGGCTGGTAGGTCCATGTCGCGTCGAGGCGCCAGGCAAGCACGAGCCGGTACGGCGGCGCCCAGTCGAGCACCTCGCCCCAGGGCGCGGTGGAGCCGTCGGCGCCGCGCTCGTACCACCGGCCGCCGGCGAAGGGTTCGATGACGACGTCGGCCAGAGGCGCGGCGTTGATCGAGTGCGAAGGCGGCCACCAACGCCCCATCCGCGCGGTGAAGACCGCGAAGGCGGTCTCCGGCGGCGCGGCGACGACGAGGGATTTGCGCACCGGCGCGGGCGCGATCGTGCGGGCGGCTTCAGTCATCGGACGTCTCCCTTGGCCCCTGGGGGCGGTTCGGCGCGGCGGGGGAGGACGCGGCGGCGGCGACCTCGTCGGCGAAGGCGGCAAGCGCATCGTCCCAGACGCGATCGAGCCATGCGCGCAGAGGGCCAATGCCGGCCGGGTCGATGGCGTAGACGCGCCGGGCGCCCTGCGCGGTGTCGCGGACGAGCCCGGCCTCTTTGAGCACCTTGAGGTGCTGGGAGACGGCGGGCCTGGACACCGGCGCGCCCGCGGCGAGCGCACCGACGGTCGCCGGCCCCTGCCCGAGCCGCTCGAAGATCGCGCGGCGCGTCGGGTCGGCGAGCGCGTCGAGGACCGTATGGGGCGCGGCGGACTTTTCGTAAGCCATGACTTACCGTAAGTAGGCACTTACGCACCGGTCAAGCCCTTAACTGGATTTCCCTTGCCTGCGACTCGCGAGGGCCTATATTTAAGGAACCTTATGCTACTTGTGAGCATAAGGGGGTCCGCCGGACCCGGGGCGGCCCTGTCCGCCCACGACTGGCGCGCCTGATATGCTCAAATTGAGCATAAGGGAGACGGACATGGCCCGGATCATCGAAGCGCCCCTCCTGAATGGCGAAGGCTGCGCGCCCCGCGGCTCCGCCGTCGGCGCGTTCGGCAAGCTCAATGCCGCCGCCGCGCGGGGTCTGGTCTACGACGACGCCGTGAAGGCCGAGACCGACGCGCTCTACGAGCGCGTGCGCCATGTGGTTCCCGAGTTCGAGTGGCCGGCCTTTGCGCCGCTCATCGCCGCGATCAACCGGCTGAAGCGCGAAAAGAACGCCGTGATCCTCGCGCACAACTACATGACGGCCGAGATCTTCCACTGCGTCGGCGATTTCCGCGGCGACAGCCTGCAGCTCGCCCGCGAAGCCGCGAAGACCGACGCCGCCGTGATCGTGCAGGCCGGCGTGCACTTCATGGCCGAGACCTCGAAAATCCTCGCGCCGGAAAAGACGGTGCTGATCCCGGATCTGCGCGCGGGCTGCTCGCTCGCGGCCTCGATCACGGGCGCGGACGTGCGCCTGATCAAGCAACGCTATCCGGGCGTGCCGGTCGTCACCTACGTGAACACCTCGGCCGAGGTGAAGGCCGAGAGCGACGTGACGTGCACGTCCTCGAACGCCGTGCAGGTCGTGGAGTGGGCCGCGAAGGAATGGGGCGTGGATCGCGTGATCCTGATCCCGGACGAGTACCTCGCCCGCAACGTCGCGACGATGACGTCGGTGAAGATCATCGCGTGGAAAGGCCGCTGTGAAGTGCACGAGCGCTTCAGCGCCGAGGACATCGCCGAGTTGCGCGCCGCGCATCCGGGCGTCGTCATCCTCGCGCACCCGGAATGCCCGCAGGACGTGCTCGCCGCCGCCGACTACGCCGGCTCGACGGCCGCGCTCGCCGCCTACGTGCAGGAGAAGTCGCCGCGCAAGGTCGTCCTGCTCACCGAATGCTCCATGAGCGACAACGTCGCCGCCAGCGCCCCGGCGACGGACTTCGTGAAGCCGTGCAATCTCTGCCCGCACATGAAGCGCATCAGCCTCGAAGCGATCCATGACGCGCTCGTGACGATGGAGCACGCCGTCGAGGTCGAGGAGAGCGTGCGCCTGCGCGCCAAGCAGGCGATCGACCGCATGCTCGCCTTGCCCAAGACCGAGCGCCCGCTCGATTTCGAGGTGGGCCGCCGCGAAGTCGCCGTGGAGATCATCTAAGCCGGTCGCGTGCGAACGGAGGCGACGATGCGTGCTGTGATGTTGGGCGTGGCGCTGGCCCTCGCCGTGGCGGTGGGAAGCGGCGCGGCCGCGGCGAAACCGGCGCGTGCGGTCGATCCCGTATTGGGCGGCTGGGTGTTCGAGACGGCGGTCTACAAGGGCTCGTGCCGGATGAAGGGCGAGATGTCGATCCGCCCGGCCCCGCAGCCGAACCGCTACACGTGCAGCTTCGTCGCCACCGAAACCTGCGAGGGCCTGAAGGTCCGCGCCGACCAGAGCTGCACGGCCGTGAAGGAGGGCAAGACGCTCACCATCAAGGCGACGATCCTGAAGCTGACGCCGCCGGACATTCTCTACACGCCCGACGACTGGAGCCTCACGATCGTCGATTCCTCCAAGATGATCGGCGAGCTGCGCTCCGCCGACATCGCGCCCGTCACGTTCTATCGCGGCATGGGAGCGATCTCGTGACACGCCGCGGGGCGACCGCGGGCGGGCTCGCCGCCCTTGCCGTCGCCGCCGCGGCGCTGGCGGGCGCCGCGATCGCCAAGCCCGCCGCGCCTGATCCCGTGCCCGGCGCCTGGGCGTTCCAGACCGCGCCCTACGGCCCCGACTGCCTGCTCGTCGGCCAGATGCAGATCACCGCCGGCAAGACGCCCGGAACCTACACCTGCCGCTTCGAGACGCGCGAAACCTGCCGCCCCTGGAAGGCCCGCGCCACGCAATCCTGCACGGCGACACGCGCCGCGGGCGGCGGGCTCGTCATCACGAGCGCCGTCATCTCGAGCGAGGGCTCATCGTACAAGCCCGACGACTTCACGCTCGACACGCTTGGCCGGGACGAGATGCGCGGCGTGATGTCTTCCGTCTATCGCGCGCCCGTCGTCTTCAGCCGCAAGGCCGCGCTCACGTCGTGACTGACACCCACCTTCCGGACACGGACGATTCCGTCCTGGTGATCGGGGCGGGCCTCGCGGGCCTGTTCCTCGCGCTCGAGCTCGCGCCGCGGCGGGTGATCGTGCTGTCGCCGACGCCGCTGGGCTCGGGCGCGGCCAGCGCCTGGGCGCAGGGCGGCATAGCGGCCGCGCTCGCCGCCGATGACGATCCCGAACTGCACGCCGCCGACACGGTGGCCGCCGGCGCCGGCCTCGTCGATCCCGTGGTGGCGCGCCTCATCGCGGAGGACGGGCCGGGTCGCGTGCGCGATCTGCTGGCGCTCGGCGTGCCGTTCGATCGCAGCGAGGATGGATCGCTGCGCTTGAGCCTCGAGGCCGCGCATTCGCGCCCGCGCGTGGCGCGCGTCGCGGGCGATCTGGCCGGCAAGGCGATCATGGACGCGCTCGCCGCCGCCGTCCGCAGCGCCGCACACGTGCGCGTCGTGGAGGGGCTGCGCGCGCTCGCGCTGCTGCGCGACGACACGGGGGCCGCCGCGGGCGCGCTGTGCCGTGACCGCGACGGTCGGCTCGTCTCGCTCGCCGCCGCCGAAACCGTGCTCGCGACCGGCGGCGTCGGCGGTCTCTGGCGCGTCACCACCAATCCGGCCTCGGCGCTCGGGCATGGCCTGGCGATGGCGGCGCAGCTCGGCGCGCTGATCGGCGATCCCGAGTTCGTGCAGTTCCACCCGACCGCGATCGACGTCGGCCGCGATCCCGCCCCGCTCGCCACCGAGGCGCTGCGCGGCGAAGGCGCCGCTTTGGTGGACGCAACCGGCGCGCCCTTCATGGCGCGCTACCATCCGCGCGGCGATCTCGCCCCGCGTGACGTTGTGGCGCGCGCGATCGCCCGGCAGATCGCCGCCGGCGCGGGCGCGTTCCTCGATTGCCGCGCGGCCGTGGGCGCGGCGTTCCCGGAGCATTTCCCCACGGTCTTCGCCGCCTGCCAGCAGGCCGGCCTCGATCCTCGCACCGCGCCGATCCCGGTCGCGCCGGCCGCGCACTACCACATGGGCGGCGTCGTCACGGACCTGTGGGCGCGCACCACCGTGCCGGGCCTTTCCGCCATCGGCGAATGCGCCTCCACGGGCGCGCACGGCGCCAACCGCCTCGCCTCGAACTCGCTGCTGGAGTCCGTGGTGTTCGCCAAACGCTGCGCCGAGCGACTGCGCGAAGATCCGGGCCGGGCGCCGGCCGCGGGCCGCGCCGGCGCGCCGCCTGATCTGCCGGCCGAAGCGCGCGCGGCGTTGCGCGCGCTGATGCAGCGCCATTGCGGCGTCGAGCGCGACGCGCAAGACCGCGCCGCCGCGCGCGACGGCGTGCATGCGCTCGTCGCGCGGCACGGCCTTGCCAGCGATCTCGTCGCGGCGGCGTTCGTCGTCGAAGGCGCGGCGCGCCGCCTCGAAAGCCGCGGCGGGCACTGGGCGCCGGATCATCCGAACGCCGAGGATCCGCCGCGCCGCACTTTCCTCACCCTCCGCCAACTCGAGCTGCCGTCATGAGCCGCCTGCCCCGCCTCGTTCTCGAACCGATCGTGCGCACGGCGCTGGCCGAGGATCTTGGCCTTGCCGGCGACGTGACGGCGAGCCTGTTGCCCGCGTCGGCGCGGCTTTCGGCGCGGTTCGTCGCGCGCAAGGGCGGCGTGGTCGCCGGGCTCGACTGCGCGGCGCTGGCCTGCGCGCTCGTCGATCCGGAGCTTTCGTTCACGGCGCGCGTCGAGGATGGCGCGGCGCTGGCGCCGGGCGAAGCGCTCGCCACGGTCACCGGCCCGGCGCGCGCCGTGCTCACCGCCGAACGCACCGCGCTCAATTTCCTCACGCACCTCTCGGGCGTCGCCACGCTGACGCGCGCGTTCGTCGACGCCGTGGCGGGCACGGGCGCGCGCATCGCCGCAACGCGCAAGACGCTGCCCGGCCTGCGCGCCGTGCAGAAGGCCGCTGTCGTCGCCGGGGGCGGCTGGCCGCACCGGTACGCGCTCGCTGACGCGGTGCTCGTGAAGGACAACCACATCGCCGCGGCCGGGGGCGTCGGCGCGGCGCTCGCGCATGCGCGCGCGGTCGCCGGACACATGGCGGTGGTCGAGGTCGAAGTGGACACGCTCGCCCAGCTCGACGAGGCGCTCGCGCACGGGCCCGATGTGGTGCTACTCGACAATTTCAGCCTTGCCGATCTCGCCACGGCGGTCGCGCGGGCGAAGGGGCGCGCGGTGCTGGAGGCTTCGGGCGGCGTTTCGCTCGCGAGCGTGCGCGCGATCGCCGAAACGGGCGTCGACGTGATCTCCGTCGGCGCGCTGACGCACTCGGCGCCGGCGCTCGACATCGGGCTCGACGCCATGTGATGCTGGCGCCGCTTCGCGCCGCGCCGTTTCACCCATTCAGGGCGCGTCACCGACCGGGCTTTGACGCATGACGCTTCCCTCGGACCGCAAAACGATCTTCATCACCGGCGCCGGCTCCGGCATCGGGCGCGCCACCGCCAAGCTATTCGCCGAACGCGGATGGTTCGTCGGCCTCTACGACATCAGCGCGGAGGGCCTCGTCGCCACCCAGAAGCTGCTGCCCGAGGGGCGCCATACCTCTGGCGTGCTCGACGTGCGCGACCGCGAAGCCTGGCGCAATGCCGTGGGCCAGTTCGCAGACGCCACGCGCGGCCGGCTCAACGTGCTGTTCAACAATGCCGGCGTCGGACGACACGGGTGGTTCGAGGATATCGCCCACGACGATTCCGACTGGCAGATCGACGTGAACCTGAAGGGCGTCGTGAACGGGGTGTATGCGGCCCTGCCCCTCCTGCGAAAAACGCCGGGCGCCCGCATCGTCAACACCGCGTCCGCGGCCGGCCTCGTCGGATCGCCGCAGCTGGCCGTCTATTCGGCGACGAAGTTCGCGGTGCGTGGCCTCAGCGAGGCGCTGGACGTGGAGTTCTCGCGCTACGGCGTGCGCGTGACGTGCTTGATGCCGTCCTTCATCGAGACGCCGATCCTCGACATGCCGACCGGTGGCCGCAACACCGTGCTGCGCGACCAGATCAAGGCGACGAACGCGGAGGTGGAGCCCGTGGAAGTCGCGGCCGAGGCCGCGTGGAAAGCCGCGCATGGCGAGGCCGTGCACTACACGGCCGGGCGCATGGCGCAACGGCTGCGGACAGCGGCGCGCTTTTTCCCGAACGGGTTGCGCAAGCAGCTGATCGCGAGCCTGCCGAAGGACTGACGCGCGGCGCGCGTCCGGCCAAAAGCATCGTCAAGCCAAAAACAGAAAAGGCCGCATCCTGCGGCCCACCCTGCCCGTAATCTGGAAACCGCGGCTTCGCCGCGTGTCAGGTCGTCGTATCGACCGTCGCGACGGCGGCGGTGTCGACATGCTGCGCGCCGACCTGAGGCGGGGCCGCAGCGGCGATTTGGGCATCAACTGCGGCCTCGTCCTGCTCCGGCGCCAGACGCAGCGCATCGCGCTCACGCTTGCTCGGGAAGCGGTAGAAGATGTGCGCGCCGATGCGCGTGGTCTCGACGAGACTCGCCGACCACACCGGGGCGACTTCCGTCGTGTGATAGTGCGTCGCGTCGTGGGTGATCGGGCGGTTCACGCCCATCATCACCTGTTGCGCGATCATGCGGGCCTGCTCCCACGCGATGCCGCGCGGCTTCTGGCGCAGCGACCCATCGCAGGTGAAGGTGAACTGGCACCCGGTCGAGCGCCACGAGCCTTCGAAGATCACGTCGCAGAACTTGTCGGGATAGTGCCGCGACTTGGCGCGGTTCACGACGACCTCGGCCACCGCGACCTGCCCCATCTCGGACTCGCCGCGGGCTTCGTAATAGATCGCCTGCGCGAGGCAGTGCATTTCGCGGGCGGTGTCCGCGGCGGTGCTGAGCGACGCCGGCTGGAACGCCCCAAGCCCGACGAGCGCGGCCTGATCACGCAGCGCGACCGAAACGGTCATCGCGTGGCGATCCTGGAAACGGCCATCGAGCGGCGCGCCTTCGACGCTGGCGCGGAAGCCGGTCGGCGTCGATGCGGCGGCAAGGGTGACCTGTGCCGCGGGATTTGTTTTGGCGACGGCGTCTTGCGACGCCAGTGCGAGCTGGAAGGCCTCTGCGCGCGCTGCCCACTCGGCGTCCGCGCGTTGCTCGGCCGCTCGATGCGAGATCGCCGGCATGGCGGCAGCAACCGCAACTGCGGCGACCGCCGCAGCCGCGCCTTGGCGCAATGCCTGGGGATGGTTTTCGAGCTCCACCAACAACTCCGTCCGAATCGTCCGGATCAGGCTAGCCAGTCCTCGCAGGATCATCCACGCACTTCCTTACTCAGGCCTTAACGGCCTTAAGCAGTGGGTAAGCATCCCCTGCAAAAGAGCCGCCAGGTCTTTTGTTTTGCGTGCCTGCGACGCCCCAGCCCCAAGCACGAACACCAAAATTATCCCGTGAATTATAGCGGAGACGCGCCGCCTGGGATTGACAATAATTTAACGAATCATCTCGCCGGTTAACCACATCAACGGGAACGAAAAGGGGAAAACGCCTGGAAGTCAGGCGCCTAAGGCGTCGATCACCGTTCGGTCAGCTGTGGCGCCTGCGCGACACTCGGCCGCGTTTCAGCCGCGTCGGAGCGCAGCCTGGGCGGCGGCGAGCCGTGCGATGGGCACCCGATAGGGCGAACAGGACACGTAGTCCAGCCCGGATTCCGCGCAGAACCGGACCGAAGCCGGGTCTCCGCCATGCTCGCCGCAGATGCCGAGTTTCAATGCGGGACGCGCGCTGCGCCCGCGCTCGGTGGCGATCTGGATCAGTTCGCCGACGCCGGACTGGTCGATCGAGACGAACGGGTCCTTCTCGAACACGCCCGCGTCGACGTAGGTCGGCAGGAACTTGCCGGCGTCGTCGCGGCTCACGCCGAGCGTCGTCTGCGTGAGGTCGTTCGTGCCGAAGGAGAAGAACTCGGCCTCCTCCGCGATCTCGGCGGCGCGCAAGGCGGCGCGCGGGAGCTCGATCATGGTGCCGACGAGATACGGGATCGAAACGCCCGCATCCGAAA
Organism: Alphaproteobacteria bacterium; assembly: GCA_018969015.1. Classification (GTDB taxonomy): domain Bacteria; phylum Pseudomonadota; class Alphaproteobacteria; order Caulobacterales; family Aquidulcibacteraceae; genus REEB506. The sequence goes on along the minus strand of JAGWZE010000011.1, from coordinate 67,971 downwards.
GCACCTCTTTCGCCACCGTATCGACGCGCGCGCGCAGGATCGTCAGCTCGCGCTTGGCGAGCACGAACGGGATCATGATCTCCGGCGTCGGGACCTTGCCGGTGGCCTTGGCCACCTCGACGGCGGCTTCGAAGATCGCGCGCACCTGCATGTCGTAGATTTCGGGATAGGCCATCGCGAGGCGGCAACCGCGGAAGCCGAGCATCGGGTTCACTTCCGAAAGCTCGCGCGAGCGCGCCAGGAGCGCCTTCGCGTCCAGGCCCGTCGCTTTCGATACGGCCTCGACGTCTTCCTCCGTATGCGGAAGGAATTCGTGCAGCGGCGGATCGAGCAGGCGGATCGTCGCCGGCAGATCGCCCATGATCGTGAAGATGCCGACGAAATCCGCGCGCTGGAACGGCAGCAGCTTCGCGAGCGCGGCCACGCGCCCGTCACGCGTGGTGGCGAGGATCATTTCGCGGACCGCGGCGATGCGCTCGTCCTCGAAGAACATGTGCTCGGTGCGGCACAGGCCGATGCCCTCGGCGCCGAATTCGCGCGCGACCTTCGCATCCGTCGGCGTGTCGGCGTTGGTGCGGACCTTCAGTTTCCGGAACGAATCGGCCCAGGCCATCAGCTGCGCGAAGTCGCCGGAGAGCTCGGGCTGGACCATCGCGGCGGCGCCGAACAGCACCTCGCCTTTCGAGCCGTCGACGGTGATGACGTCGCCCTTGCGGATCGTGCGGCCGCGCGCGGAGAACGTGCCCGCCTTCTCGTCGATGCGCATTTCCATGGAGCCGGACACGCAGGGCCGGCCCATGCCGCGCGCGACGACGGCGGCGTGGCTCGTCATGCCGCCGCGCGCGGTGATGATCGCGCGCGCCGCGTGCATGCCGTGAATGTCTTCCGGGCTCGTTTCGTCGCGCACGAGGATCACGTCCTCGCCGTGCTGGGCGAGATCGGCGGCTTCGTCCGGATCGAACACGACCTTGCCCACCGCCGCGCCGGGCGAGGCCGGCAGGCCGACGCACACGACGTCGCGCTTGTAGTCCGGCGCGATCGTGGGGTGCAGGAGCTGATCGAGCGACTGCGGATCGACGCGCAGCACCGCCTCTTCCTTGGTGATGAGGCCTTCCTGCGCCATGTCGACGGCGATCTTCAGCGCCGCCTTCGCGGTGCGCTTCCCGTTGCGCGTCTGCAGCATGTAGAGGACACCGCGCTCGACGGTGAACTCGATGTCCTGCATGTCGCGATAGTGGCCCTCGAGCTTCTTGTAGACCTCGACGAGCTGGCCATAGACCTCCGGCAGCGCCTCTTCCATCGAGAGGCCGCCCTCGCCCATCTCCTCGCGCGCGATCTTCGTGATCGGCTTCGGCGTGCGGATGCCGGCGACGACGTCCTCGCCCTGCGCGTTGATGAGATATTCGCCGTAGAAGCGCTTTGCGCCGGTGGAGGGGTCACGCGTGAACGCGACGCCCGTGGCGGACGTATCGCCCATATTGCCGAACACCATCGCCTGCACGTTGACGGCGGTACCCCAGCTTTCCGGGATGTCGTTGAGGCGGCGATAGACCTTCGCGCGATCGTTCATCCAGGACTTGAACACCGCGCCGACCGCGCCCCAGAGCTGTTCCTTCGGATCGGACGGGAACGGCTGGCCGAGTTCGCGCGCGATGGCTTTCTTGTAGCGCGCGACGATCTCTTCCCAATCGCTGGCGGTGAGATCGGTGTCGAGGCGGTAGTCGTTGGAGTCCTTGTAGGCGCCGAGGATTTCCTCGAACAGGCCGTGATCGGCTTCGAGCACGACGTTCGAATACATCTGGATGAAGCGGCGATAGGAATCGAACGCGAAGCGGCGATCGCCCGAGAGCTTGGCGAGCCCCTCCACCGTCTCGTCGTTGAGGCCGAGATTGAGGACGGTGTCCATCATGCCGGGCATCGAGGCGCGCGCGCCCGAGCGCACCGACACGAGCAGCGGATTGGCGGCGTCGCCGAAGCGCTTGCCGGCGATCGCTTCGACCTTGGCGAGCGCGGCTTCCACCTGCGCATCCAGCCCGTCGGGATATTTGCGGCCAAGCTCGTAGAAGAGCGCGCAGACTTCCGTGGTGATCGTAAAGCCCGGCGGGACGGGCAGCCCGAGGCTGCACATCTCGGCCAAATTGGCGCCCTTGCCGCCCAGCAGGTCCTTCATCGAGGCCTTGCCGTCGGCCGTTCCGCCGCCGAAACCGTACACCCACTGAACCATCGTGCGTTCCTCGATCACGTCCCTGATCGCCGAACCGATGCCGGCGTTTCACCCAACCCCTGCTCCGCCGTCGCCGTCGTCCTCGTCGCCGCAGACGACGGGGAGCCAGGAGCCGGAGGCGCACACGTCTGGATCCCCGACCTCGCTTCGCTCGGCCGAGGATGACGTAGCGCGAAGCGGGGCGGTTTCGAACCCGCCCGCCTGTCGGAGCGGGAGGGGCGTTTGCGCCAACGTCGACCCTTCGTCGCCCTACCCCTCGATCTTCGAGAAGTCCGCGACGGCGTGCAAAGCGTCACGGATTTGGGACAAAAGCAACATTCTGTTGCGCCGCAGCATAGCGTCGTCGGCGTTAACGAGCACCGACTCGAAGAAAGCGTCGACGGGGCCGCGCAAGGCCGCGAGCGCCGTCATGGCGCCGGCGAAGTCCTCGGCGTCGACGGCTTTTTTCGCCGCCGGGACGGCCTTCGCGAGGGCCGCGGCGAGCGCCTTTTCGGCCGGCTCGGCAAGGGCCGCGGCGTCGAAAGACCAACCGGCCTCGACGCCCTTCCCCTTCTTGGCCTCGGCCGCGAGAATGTTCGCAGCGCGGCGATAGCCCGCCAGGAGATTCGCGCCGTCCTCGGTTTTGAGGAACGCCTGCAGCGCCTCCACCTTCGCCGCGATGCGGACGAGGTCGTCGTCGCCCTGGGCGAACACCGCATCCACGAGGTCGTGCCGGACGCCCTGCTCGCGGAGCTGAACCTTCAGTCGGTCGGCGAGGAACGGCAGCAGGTCGCGATTCTGGATCGGCAGGCGGACGTCGCCCTGAAGAAGAATACGGACGATGCCCAGCGCCGCGCGGCGGAGCGCATAAGGATCGCTCGAGCCCGTCGGCTTTTCGTCGATCGCCCAGAAGCTCGTGAGCGTGTCGAGCTTGTCCGCCAGCGCGAGGGTGATGGCGACCGGATCGGTCGGGATGCGGTCGTTGGGGCCGAGCGGGCGGTAGTGGTCTTCGATCGCGGCGGCGATGCTTTCGACCGCGGCTGCCGCTCCTGGATCCCCGGCGGCTTTCGCCGCCGAGGATGACGCCGGGAGGGATTGGGTCAAAAAGATCTGCCGGCCGATCTGGCCCTGCAGTTCGGGGAACTCGCCGACGGTTTCCGTCACGAGGTCGAGTTTCGCGAGTTCCGCAGCGCGGGCGACGAGCTTGGGATCGGCCTTCGTCGCGGCGCACAGCTCCACGGCCAGCGCCTTCACGCGCTCGACCTTGTCCCACACCGTGCCGAGCTTCTGGTGGAAGACGATCTGCTCGAGCTTGGCGACGCGCCCCTCGTCGTCGAGCGGCGTCTTGAGATCGCCGTCCCAGAAGAATCGCGCGTCGTTGAGGCGCGCGGAGAGAACGCGGGCATTGCCGGCCGCGATCACCGCCCCGCCGTCCTTGGCCTCGACGTTCGCCACCGTGATGAATTTCGGCGCCAGGCGGCCCGTCTTGGGGTCGCGCACGGCGAAGTACTTCTGGTGCGTGCGCATGGTGAGGCGGATCACCTCCCCCGGCAGATCGAGGAAGGCGGGGTCCATCTGGCCCATCAGCACCACGGGCCATTCGACGAGGCCCGCCACTTCTTCCAGAAGGCCCGCATCCTCGACGAGTTCGAGCTCCTGCGCGGCGCAGAGCGTCCGGGCTTCCTGCAGGATGACGGCTTTGCGCTCCTCGCGGCGCACGAGCACGCGGGCGGCGCGCAGCTGGGCCTCGTAGTCCTCGAATCGGCGCACCTCGAACGGCGCCGGCGCGTGGAAACGATGGCCGCTGGTGGTGCGCCCGCTCGCGACGCCGGGCAGCTCGACGGGCACGGCCTCGCCATCGAACGCACAGACGATGCGCTGCAGCGGCCGCACCCAGTAAAGGTCCTGATCGGCGCTGCGCATCGATTTCGGCCACGGGAACGCGCGCACGATCTCCGGCACGATCTGGGCGACGATCTCGGGCGTGGGCCGGCCGGGCTTTCGGATCTTGGCGACGTAGCTCGCGCCTTTCTTGTCCTCGACGATCTCGGCCTCATCGATCGAGGCGAGGCCGGCGCTCTTCAAGAATCCCTGGATCGCGGCCTCCGGCGCGCCGACGCGCGGGCCCTTGCGCTCCTCGGCGATGTCGGGCGAGCGGGCCGGCAGCCCGTCGACCACGGCCGCGAGGCGGCGGGGACCGGCGAACGCCTTCACCGCCTCCGGCAGCAGGCCGGCGCCGGTAAGCTTGTCCATCAGCAGGCGCTCGAGATCGGCCTCGGCGCGCGCCTGCATGCGGGCGGGGATTTCCTCGGAGAAGAATTCGAGCAGCAGTTCGGCCATGGCGCCTTCTCCGCCCCGCGCCGCCGCCCCATGTCAAGGGCCCAATCGTGGGCGCGTCCTTTACCCCGCAGGGCATGGCTTGGCCGCCCTGCGGCGTATATGGCGGAACACGCGCCCTTTGCTTGACAGAAGGGGCGCGGTTTGTATGGTCCGCCGCGCTTGCGGGGGCAGGGTCATGCCGGATTCGGAAGATCCCCAAACGACAAGCGAGACTGATCGCCTCGTGGCGCTCGATCAAGGCGTTAAGACCGCTTTGGCCAAGCGCGAAGCCGAAGCCAAAAACCGCGCGGACCGGGCCGAAAAGGCCGCGGCCGCTCGCACGGCTGGCGCGGCGTGGCGCATCATGATCGACCTTGTGGCGGCCGTCGCGGTCGTCGGGGTCATCGGCTACGGCGCGGACCGTCTGTTCGGAACGCTGCCGCTCGGCCTTCTGGCGGGGCTCTTTCTCGGGTTCGCCATCGGAATGTGGCGCGCCGGGACGGCCGCCACTCGACTTTCGGCGCAAAGCGCGCCACCCGCGGCCGGCCCAGACAAGCCGGACGGGACATGAGGATCGGAGCGGAACGGCGTGCGGATCGAAGCGGACCCGATGCACCAGTTCCAGCTCAAGCGGATGTTGCCGCTCGAGCTGGCGGGCCACGACATTTCCTTCACCAACGCCGCGATGTGGATGGCGGTGGCGGTGGCGATCATCGTCGGGCTGATCTGGTTCGCCACGCGCGACGCCAAGCTCGTCCCGACGCGGTCGCAGTCGGTCGTTGAGCTGTTCTACGGCTTCGTCCGCAACACGGTCGAAAGCACGATCGGCCATGACGGGATGAAGTTCTTCCCGCTGATCTTTACGCTGTTCTCCTTCATCCTGACGCTCAACCTGATCGGCATGAGCCCGCTCGCCTTCACGGTGACGAGCCACCTTTCGATCACCGGCGCGCTGGCGATCCTGGTGTTCGGCATCGTGCTGCTCGTGGGCTTTTCGAAGAACGGCATCGGCTTCTTCTCGCGGTTCTGGCCGTCCGGCGCGCCCTGGTGGATCGCCTGGCTGATCGCGCTGATCGAATTCATTTCCTTCCTCATCCGTCCGTTCACGCTGGCGATCCGTCTGTTCGCCAACATGCTGGCCGGCCACACGATGCTGAAGGTCCTTGCGAGCTTCATCCCGCTCGGCCTCGCCGCCGGCGGCGCGGGCCTCCTGGCCGCGATCGGCTCGACGGTGGGTGTCGTCGGCGTCACCGCGCTCGAGTTCCTCGTCGCGGGCCTGCAAGCCTACGTCTTCACCATCCTCACCTGCATCTACCTCTCCGAAGTGGTGCACGACCCGCACCACTGAGGCCCCAGATCGCGCGCCCTACCGGGGAATGGGGGGCGGCGAAACATCCCGCATAGGAGCACGACGACCATGGAAGCTTCCAACGACCTCGCCCTCATGGGCCGTTTCATCGGCGCCGGCCTCGCCTGCTTCGCCCTCCTGGGCGCGGCCATCGGCGTGGGCAACATCTTCGCCTCGTACCTCGAAGGCGCGATGCGCAACCCGTCCGCGGCCCCGAGCCAAACCGGCAACCTGTTCGTCGGCGCCGGTCTCGCCGAAGCGGCGGGCCTGTTCGGCTTCGTCATCGCGATCATGCTGCTGCTCGGCATCGGCGCTCAGTAATCAACTGAAAGGCGCCTGACCGTGGCGGCTGTATTCTATGCGGCGGAAGCGGCGGCGGCCCCAGGGCTGCCGCAGCTCGACGCGTCCTACTTCCCGAGCCAGATCTTCTGGCTCGCGGTGTTCTTCACGCTGCTCTATTTCCTCCTGAGCCAGGCGCTGCTGCCGAAGCTCTCGGGCGTGATCGAGACGCGCGCGAACAAGATCAAGTCGGATGTCGACGCCGCGGCGGCCGCGAACGCGGACGCGCAGGCTGCGATCGCCGCGTACGAAAAGGCGCTCGCCACCGCGAAGGCCGAAGCCCGCAAGCTTGCGGATCAGGTCCGCGCGGAAGCCGCCGCCGAGCGCGCGAAAGCGACGGCCGAAGCCGACGCCAAGCTCGCGCAGCGTCTCGACGCCGCCGAACAACGTCTGGCCGCGCAACGCGCCGAAGGTCTCAAGGCCGCGAAAGAAGCGGCCGAGGACGTCGGCGCCGCGATCGCCGCCAAGCTTGCCGGGAGGGCCGCATGATCGACGCCCTCCTCCTTGCCGCCATCTCCGCCGCCGCGCCCGCGGCCGGCGAAGCGGGCAAGCACGCAGCCGGCAATCCGTTCCTGACGGATCCCAAGTACTTCGTGCTCTATGGCCTGCTGCTGTTCTTCGCGATCGTCTATGCGTCCAAGGCGCACGTCGCGATCCTGAAGGGGCTCGACGACCGCGCGGCGTCGATCAAGAAGGAGCTCGACGACGCGGAGGCCCTGCGCAAGGACGCGCTGGCCCTGCTCGAGAGCTACAAGGCCAAGCACGCCGCCGCCGAGAAGGAAGCCGCCGACATCGTCGCGCAGGCGAAAGCGGATGCGGCCGCGCTGCGGGCCGACGCCGAGAAGGCGCTCGCCGCCGATCTGGCGCGCCGCGAGAAGCAGGCGGAGGAGCGCATCGCGCGCGCCGAAGCGCAGGCCCAGGCGGACGTGAAAGCCGCAGCCGCGGACGCGGCGATCATCGCCGCCGAGCGCCTCCTGAAAGCGGATCTTGGCGACGCCGGCAAGCAAGGCGCGCTGATCCAGCGCGGCGTTCAGGAGCTGTCGCGCAAGATCGCGTGAGGCGCTAAGCAACGTAGAAATGCAAAACCCCGGACGCGGATGCGGCCGGGGTTTTTGTTTTTGGTGTTGCGGCTTCCGAAGCCCTCCCCCAGCGGGGGAGGGTTGGGAGGGAGAGATGGGAGCTGCGGCACGTGCTCCGACGTGACGCGCAGCGCCTGATCTCCCCATCCCTGGTTCCTCCCCGCTGGGGAGGGGAATCGGGTCTCGACCTGAGACGTCTGGATCCCGGTCTCGCGCGGGGCGCGAGCCCAGGATGACGGCGCCTAGGGCGCCGTCACTCCGCCGCCTGTTTCATTGCGGCCTCTTCCGCCTTCCAGCGCAGCTTCGGCTGACGCGCGGCGCGGGTCTCGTCGAGGCGGCGCACCGGCGCGAGGCGCGGGCTCGTCTTGAAGAACTCGACCTCGCCGGCTTCCGCGCGGGCCTCGAGCGCGAGCATTACGTCGCAGAAGCGGTCGAGCTCGGTCTTGCTCTCCGTTTCGGTGGGCTCGATCAGCATGGCGCCATGCACGACGAGCGGGAAATAGACCGTCATCGGATGGAAGCCCTCGTCGATCAGCGCCTTGGCAAGATCGACGGTTTCGAGGCCGTGGGCGCGCAGCTCTTTGTCCGAGAGCAGCGCTTCGTGCATGCACGGGCCGTACTTCGCGAACGGCGCGTCGAACGCGTCCTTGAGGCGCGCCAGCACGTAGTTGGCGTTCAGCACGGCGTCTTCCGCGACCTGGCGCAGGCCGTCGGCGCCGTGGCTCATCATGTAGGCGAGCGCGCGCACGAACATGCCCATCTGGCCGTGGAACGCGACCATGCGGCCGAACTCCTGGCCTTCGACGTGCTCCACCAGTTTGAAGCCCTCGCCGTCGGCGACGACGTAAGGCACCGGCGCGAACGGCGCGAGGCGCTCGGAAAGCACCGTCGGCCCCGCGCCCGGCCCGCCGCCGCCGTGCGGCGTCGAGAACGTCTTGTGCAGGTTGATGTGCATGGCGTCGACGCCGAGATCGCCCGGCCGCACGCGGCCGACGATGGCGTTGTAGTTCGCGCCGTCGCAGTAGAAGTAGCCGCCCGCCTCGTGGATGAGATCGGCGATCGCCTTCACGTCGCGCTCGAACAGGCCGCAGGTGTTGGGGTTGGTGAGCATCACCGCCGCGACGTCCGGGCCGAGCTTGGCCTTGAACGCTTCGACATCGACGCGGCCATCCTCCGTGCCCGGAACTTCATCGACGATGAAGCCGCAGGCCGCGGCCGTGGCCGGGTTGGTGCCATGCGCGGCGGAGGGCACGAGCACGCGCCGGCGCGTTTCGCCCTCACCGCGCGCGATCAACGCCTGGCGGATGGCGAGCATGCCGCACAACTCGCCGTGGGCGCCGGCCTTGGGCGACAGCGCCACCGCCGGCATGCCGGTGAGCGAGGTGAGCCAGCGCGACAGCTCCTGCATCAAGGCGAGCGCGCCCTGCACCGTCGAGACGGGCTGCAGCGGGTGGATGTCGGCGAAGCCGTCCAGGCGGGCCATGCGCTCGTTGAGGCGCGGGTTGTGCTTCATCGTGCACGAGCCGAGCGGAAACACGCCGAGATCGATCGCCGTGTTGCGCTGGGAGAGGCGCACATAATGGCGCACGGCTTCAGGCTCGGAGAGGCCGGGCACGCCGATCGGCGCGGTGCGCGCGAGACCGCCGAGGCGATCAGGACGGCCCTTCGGCGCGGGAAGATCCACGCCCGAGCGATCGACGGCGCCGTACTCGAACAGCAGCCACGTGGCCTGCAGACCGCCGCGCGAGCCGGACACGGTCTCGAAATCGGCCGCGCCGCCGGAGACGCCGCGGGTGGAGCGAAGTTGGGTCATGCCAGCGCCTTTTTCAGTTCGCGCGCATAGAGCGCGACGTCATCGTCCGTGTTCGTTTCGGTGGCGGCGACGAGCAGCACGTCGTCCAACCCGGTCCCGGGCGCGAGGCGCGAGAACGGCACGCCCGCGAGCACGCCCTTGGCGGCGAGCGTCTCCACGACCGCATCGGCGCGCTTCGGCAGGCGGATCGCGAACTCGTTGAAGAAGCGCGGGGTGAGCACCTCCACGCCCTTCACGCCGCCCAGCGCGTCGGCAAGATCACAGGCGCGCTCGTGGTTGAGCACCGCGAGACGCCGCAGGCCGGCTTCGCCCAGCAGCGTCATGTGGATCGACCACGCGAGCGCGCACAGGCCCGAGTTGGTGCAGATGTTGGACGTGGCCTTCTCGCGGCGGATGTGCTGTTCGCGCGTGGAGAGCGTGAGCACGTAGCCGCGCTTGCCATCGGCATCCACCGTCTCGCCGGCGAGGCGGCCCGGCATCTGGCGTACGAACTTTTCGCGCGTGGCGAAGAGGCCCACATAGGGCCCGCCGAAGTTCAGCGCGTTGCCGATCGATTGGCCCTCGCCCACCACGATGTCGGCGCCCATCTCGCCGGGCGATTTCACCGCGCCGAGCGACACGCACTCGGTGAACACCGCCACGAGCAGCGCGCCCTTGGCGTGCGCGGCTTCGGCGATCGCCGCGAGATCGGTAATCGTGCCGAACACGTTGGGCGTCTGGACGATCACGCAGGCGGTGTCGGAATCGATCAGGTCGACGACCTTCGCCTCGCCGTCGATCGCCGCCGGGCAGGCCGCGACCGCGATCTTGTTGGCGTCGCAAATCAGCTTCGTGACGTCGGCATAATGGGGATGCAGGCCGCCCGAGAGCACGACCTTGCCGCGCTTGGTCACGCGCGTGGCCATCATCGCGGCTTCGGCCGTGGCGGTGGAGCCGTCCCACATCGACGCGTTGGCGACTTCCATGCCGGTGAGCAGCGCCACCTGCGTCTGGAACTCGTAGAGCATCTGCAGCGTGCCCTGCGCGATTTCCGGCTGGTACGGCGTGTACGTGGTGAGAAACTCGCTACGCTGGATCAGGTGATCGACGCTCGCCGGGACGTGGTGGCGGTACGCGCCGGCGCCGACGAAGAACGCCGTCGATCCCGCCGGCGTGTTCTTCGCGGCCATCGCCTTCAGCGCGCGCTCCACCTGCAGTTCGCCCTGGTGCAGCGGCAAATCGACGAGGCCCGTGCGGCGCGCCACGGCGGGCACGTCCGTGTACAGATCATCGACGGACGCCGCACCGATGCGCGCCAGCATCTCGGCGCGGTCCTGTTGCGTGAGAGGCAGATAGCGCATCACGATTTCCCTTCGAGGAACGCCTGGTATTCCTGCGCGCTCATCAGCGCGTCGAGATCGGCGGGGTTGGACGGCTTGATCTTGCAGAACCAGCCCTGCGCCTCCGCGCCGTCATTGACGAGCTGCGGATTGCCGGTGAGGTCATCGTTCACGGCGACGATCTCGCCCGAGATCGGGGCGTAGACGTCGGACGCGGCCTTCGCGCTCTCGACGACGGCCATGTCGCCGCCCTGCGTCACCGCTTTGCCGATCGCCGGCAGCTCGACATAGACGACGTCGCCCAACTGCTCGGCCGCGTAGGACGTGATGCCGACGATTGCGACATCGCCTTCAAGGCGCACCCATTCGTGGTCTGACGTGAATTTCGTGATCACGATGCGCTCCTTTTGTAGCGATGCGGTGCGAAGGGCAAAGAGACGATCTCGGCGGCGCGCGGCTGGCCGCGCACGAGGAGTTCGATTGTGGTTCCGGGTGTTGCGAACGCGGGCTCGACATAGCCCATGGAGATGGGGGCGCCGACGCTGGGGCCGAAGCCGCCGCTGGTGACGACGCCGATGCGTCGGCCGCCGGCGTGAATCTCGACGCCCTCGCGCGCGGGCGCGCGGTCTTTCGGGCGGATGCCGACGCGCTTGCGCTTCGGTCCGGCTTTCAGCTCTTCGAGAATGCGCGACGCGCCGGGGAAGTCCGCGGCGGTGCGGCGCCGCTTCTGGATGATCCAGGAAAGATCCGCTTCGATCGGCGAGATCGTCGGATCGAGATCGTGGCCGTAGAGGCAAAGCCCAGCTTCCAGGCGCAGAGAGTCGCGTGCGCCGAGGCCGATCCATTTCACGCGCGCATCGGCGGTGAGCGCCGCGGCGAAGGCGCCCGCGTGCTCGGGATGCACGAGGATCTCGTAGCCGTCCTCGCCGGTATAGCCGGAGCGGGTGACGAGCGTGCGGCCGAAGCGCGCCGTCTCGATCAGCTTGAGCTCCATGAACGCCATCGCGGCGACGCCCGGCAGCAGGGGCTCCAGCGCGGCTTCCGCCGCCGGCCCCTGCAGCGCGAGGAGCGCGCGGTCATCGGCTCGCGTGAGCGTGGCGACATCGCCCAGCGCAGCCTCGATCAGCGCCCAGTCCTGGTCTTTGCAACCGGCGTTGACGACCAGATAGAGCATGCCCTGACGCTCGGGCGCAGCAGGCCGCGCGATCATCAGGTCATCGAGCGCGCCGCCCTCGGCGTTGAGCAGCACGCTGTAGCGCATCTGGCCGGGCTTCAGGCCCGCGATGTCGGACGGCACGAGACGCTCCATCGCGGCGGCGATCGCGGCGTGCGCGGCGTCGCCCGTGAGCGCGGCGTCCTTCAGCGTCAGGAAGCACGGCCCCATGTGCGAGACGTCGAACAGCCCCGCCTGGGACCGCGTCCAGCCATGCTCGGCCATCAGGCCTTCGGGATAGAGGATCGGCATGTCGTAGCCGGCGAACGCGCCGAACTTCGCCCCCGACGCGCGATGCACGGCGTCCAGTGGCAGCTTCTTGAGTTCGTCGTTCAACATCAGGACCCCGGATTCGACGCGTCACGGCGCCTGAACGCGCCGCACGCCCCCGCTGTCCATGGGCCTGAGAGATTGGCCGGCGCCCGTTCCCTTCGGAAACGACCCGCTCCGGCTGCTCCTTCGGCGGCCGCCACGCGAACGCGGCGACGCTCTCCAGCGTGTTCATCCCCCCGCGGTCCGGCTCCCTGAGAGTTTCCGGGGCGGTTGCTCCTTCGGGGGCGTCCAAAGCCTGACCATTGACCGGCCGGCCGACGCGCTCTCCCGCGGGGTTCGTCTGTCTGACCGCTTTGGGGGCGACTCGCGTCGGCTCCAAACGTTAAGGCGAGAAGTGCTGTGCGAGGGGGGCGAAGTCAACGCCCGCCGCACAGCGCACGCGGGGCTGCGGGCGCGGCGCCTGTGGATGAGGCGCCGGCCTGCTCTCCCTCCAAGGTCAGCGCCTACGAGGATCAAAGCGCGCCGTCATTCCGGGGCGGCCGTAGGCCGAACCCGGAACCCAGGGGCCACCTGAGCCGGCGACACCGCAGATCGTGACGCGCAGCGCCACCGCAGGCGGGCCTAGTCCCCAGTCCCCCAGTCCCCCGGGTTCCGGGTTCGCGCGTTCCGCGCGCCCCGGACTGACGGAGAGGATGGCGCCGCCTCACCCCGCGTCGGGATTTGCTTTGGCCCCGGCGGCGGTATGGTGCGGACCAAACAGGAGGAGCGCCATGGACGCGTCGCAGCTGATGTTCAAACCGGGCCTGATGAAGGGCCAGAAGATCCTCGTCACCGGGGGCGGCACCGGGCTCGGCAAGGAGATGGCGGAAGCGTTCCTGCATCTGGGCGCCGATGTAGTGATCTGGGGCCGGCGCGGCGACGTGCTGAAGGAGACCGCCGACGAGCTGATGGGCAAGCATGGCGGCACGGTGACGCCCGTGGCGTGCGACATCCGCGTGCCCGACGCGATCAAGGATGCGGTGGACCAGTCCTGGGCCGGCGGGGCGGTGACGGGGCTCGTCAACAACGCGGCGGGCAACTTCATCAGCCGCACGGAAGACCTGTCCACGCGCGGCTTCGACGCCATCGCCAACATCGTCTTCCACGGCACGTTCTACACCACGCTCGATGTCGGCAAGCGCTGGATCGACCAGGGGATCAAGGGCAACGTGATCTCGATCCTGACGACGTGGGTATGGAACGGTTCGCCGTTCGTGGTGCCCTCGGCGATGTCGAAGGCCGGCGTCAACGCGATGACGCAATCGCTGGCGGTGGAGTGGTCGCGCTATGGCATCCGCTTCAACGCGATCGCGCCGGGCCCATTCCCGACCGAAGGCATGTCCAAGCGCCTGAACCCAACCTCGGGCGGCGACGCCTATTCGGACATGTCGCGCAACCCGATGGGCCGCGTCGGTCACATGCACGAGCTCTGCAATCTTGCGGTGTTCCTGATGGGCCCGGGCGCGGAGTACGTGAACGGCCAGACGATCGCGATCGACGGCGCGGAGTATCAGTCGAGCGGCGGCAACTTCTCCGGGCTGCGCTCGTGGACGGACGATGCCTGGAAGGCCGCGCGCGACGCGATCCAGGCGCAGAACGCCAAGGACCGGGCGAAGCGCACGGTTTGAGGGCTAATCCACCCAGTCGCGGCGCTGCGTGAAGAAGAACACGTGGCGCCGCAGCTCGTGGCCTTGCGGCAGCGCGGGATGATCGAAATCGCGCGCGGCGTCCCGCACGAAGCCGAGCCGCTGCATCACGGCCTGCGAACGCAGGTTCACTGCGGCCGTGAACGTGACGATCTCCTCCGCGTCGAGCCGCGCGAACGCATCCTTCAGCACCGCGCGCATGCTCTGCGTGACGAGCCCGCGCCCGCGCGCCCGGGGCAGCAGGCGCCACGACGCTTCGAGGCCGGGCGCCGACGGGAGCCCCGCGCGCACCGGCTGCAGGCCCGCCGCGCCGACGAGCGCGCCCGCCTCGTCCTGCACGGCCCACATGCCCCAGCCCTGGCGCTCGATCGTCTCGACATAGAAGCGGAACAGCCCTTCGGCGACGGCGGCGTCGAGCGGCCCACCGAGCCAGCGCGCGACGTCGGGATCGGCGTGCAGCGCCTGGAAGTGGGGCAGATCGGTCTCGCGCCACATGCGCAGCGCGGGATGCGGAGCTGCGGTCATGACAAGCCTCCCCCTTTGGCCTCCCCCTCGGCCTCGCCGAGGCTCACACAGGTGTAAGGATCGGGCCACGAAGGGTCCAGGCGCCGGGGGCATGGTGCAGGGGTCGGCGCGGGACGCCGACAGCCAAAGGAGATCCATCCATGAGCCGCACTCTCGCCGCCGTCCTCGCCGCCGTGACGCTCGCCGCCGCCCCGGCCGCCTTCGCTGCGCCGCCGGCCGCCGCGCCCTCCACCCCGGCCGCGACCGAGCAGGCCAAGCCGGCCGACGCGGGCAAGACCCACGTGATGAAGTCGAAGAAGCGCCACACGGGCGAAAAGCACGCCAAGGCCGCCCCGGCGAAGACCGAAGGGACCAAGGCGCCGGAACCCAAGAAGTCCTGACCGGTCAGGGCCCGTCGGCGACGCCTGACGGGCCCCGCTCCGCTCCAGCCACAGCCCCACCCCCCGAGTAAAAAAGCGCCCGTCGGTTCACTCCGGCGGGCGCGCTCTTCGTGGCAGCCGCAGGATCGCGCGCAGGCCCGGCTCGGCGGGCGCGAGGATCAGGGCGCCGCCATGCAGCTTGGCGCAGGCCTGCACGAAGGCGAGGCCCAGCCCCTTCCCGTCCGCCTTGGCGTCGCGCTCCAAACGCCCAAACGGTTGCACGACGGCGTCGCGGAACTCCGCCGGAATGCCCGGGCCGTCATCCTGGACGACGAGGTCGATGCCGTCTTCGCCCGCGCGCGCCGACAGCGTGACGTGGCCGCCCGCCCCGACATATTTGACGGCGTTGTGCACGAGATTGCCGAGCGCCTGGCGCAGGAGGACCGAGTTGCCCTCCGCCGTGATGTCCACCGGCTGCGCGACAAGCGTGACGCCGGCCTCCTCCGCATACGGACCGAACACCTCGGCGACGTCCTCGATCAGCGTCGCCAGCGCGACCGGCGCGAAACTGTCGCGCCCCACGCCCGATTGCGCGCGAGCGATTCCCAGAAGCAGATCGAACGTCGCCAGCGCCTCGTCGGCCTCGCCCATCGCCGCGCCGATCGCGGTGCGCATGGTTTCGGCGTCGTCCTGCGTCGCGGCGCGCTCCAATCCGCTGCGCACGCGCTGAAGCGGCAGGCGCAGATCGTGCGCGATGGCGTCGGTGACGGCGCGCATTTGGGTGATGAGCGCGGCGATGCGATCGAGCATGGCGTTCAGCGCGCCGGCGAGATGATCGAACGCCCCGCCGGAGGCGGTCGTCGGCACGCGCTCGTCGAGGTCGCCCTTCATGATGCGCTGCGTCGTCGCCACCACCTGATCGATGCGCGCGAGGATCAGGCGATTGAGGAGGGCGCCGACGGCGAAGGCGGCCGCGAGCACCGCGGCGAGCGCCAGCATGAACGCCTGCGTGAGCGCGGCGCGGGCGCTCGCACGATCGCTGAAATCGACGCCGGCGAGAAGCAGCGCGCCATCCCGCAGGCGGGTGGCGCGGGCGTAGCCGACGGGCTCGTCCGGATCGTCGACGTCGTAGTACGGGCGCCACGCGCCGTCGGGCACGAAGCCGATCGGATAATCGATGGAGCCGGCAAGCACCTGCCCCTGCGGATCGGCGAGCGCATAGACCTCCACGTCGGAGCCGAAGGCGTCGACGCGGCGAGCGAGCGCACGTTCGAGCCCGGCGCGCCCCTCGGCGCGGTCGATGTCGCGCAGGACGCGCAGCTCCAGCTCGGCCGCGCGCGCGTCGCGGGCGTCAAGGATGCGCTCGAACCGGCGATCGACGAGCGTGAACGCGGCGGCGCACACGAGCGCGATGACCATCACGGCGACGATCGCGAACGGCGCCACGGGATTGGCGCGCACGCGCGCCGCCAGCGTCGCGATCATGGCGAGCGCCTCGCGCAGCGCGGCTTACGGCGGCGCACCTCAGGGCGTCTCCGAGAGGCGATAGCCGACGCCGCGGACCGTGTGCAGCAAGGGCTGGTCGAAGCCCTCTTCGAGCTTCTTGCGCAGACGGCTGACATGGGTGTCGATGATGTTCGTGTGCGGATCGAACCGGTAGTCCCACACCCCTTCGAGGAGCATCGTGCGGGTGACGATCTGGTCCTTGTGGCGGAGCAGATACTCCAGAAGCTTGAATTCGCGCGGGAGCAGATCCAGCGCACGGCCCGCGCGCGTGACGCGACGGGTGACGAGGTCCATCGAGAGCGCGCCGCAGGACAGCGTCGTCTGCGCGGCGGCGGGACTTTTGCGACGCAGGAGCGCGTCGGCGCGGGCCGAAAGCTCGGAAAAGGCGAACGGCTTGACGATGTAGTCGTCGCCGCCCGCGCGCAGGCCGCGCACGCGCTCGTCCACGTGGGCGACGGCCGACAGGATGATCACGGGCTGCTCGCCTCCAGCCGCGCGCAACGCCTTGAGCACGGACAGACCGTCCATGCCGGGCAGGTTCCGATCGAGGATGACGAGATCGAAGGCGCCGGACGTCGCCAGGAACAGGCCGTCGCGCCCATCCGCGGCGCGTTCGGCGGTCCAGCCTTCCTGCTCGAACCCTTTGGCGACGTACTCGAGCGTCGCCGGGTCGTCCTCGATGATGAGAATACGCCGTGACATGGCCAAGATGTGCCATGCGCCCCTGACGCCGGCCAGTCCGCCGCCTCAACAATTTGACAGGTGCGGCCCGCCCTGCCGTGGCGGCCGCCTCGACGATCCGGCGCACGGGGGATACGCTCCCGTCACGGGCCGCCAGAGCCCGGCGAACACCGGGAGGACACCATGCGCGCCGCCATCCGCCGCGGACCGACGATCGTGTGCGAGGAGATCGAGGAACAGCCGCTTTCGACGGGCCAGGTGCGGGTGAAGACGCTCGCCTGCGGCATCTGCGGCTCGGACCTGCACGCCGTGCACCATCTGGATCGCATGGTCGAGCTCGGCAAGCGCGCCGGCGGCGGCATGGGGCTCGATCCCGCCAAGGACGTGGTGTTCGGCCACGAGTTCAGCGCCGAGATTCTCGAGCACGGGCCTGGCACGCAAAAGACGCTGAAGGCGGGGACGCGCGTGGTCACCGTGCCGGCGGCGATCAATCCGGCCGGCGGCATGGAGCTGATCGGCTACTCGAACCTTTATCCCGGCGGCTATTCGGAGCGGATGATCCTCACCGAGGCGATGCTGCTCGAGGTGCCGAACGGCCTCTCGAGCGAGGCGGCGGCGATGACCGAACCCTTCGCGGTCGGCGCGCATGCGGTGGCGAAAGCGCATCTGGAGCCCGGCTCGGCGTGCCTCGTCGTGGGTTGCGGTCCCGTGGGGCTCGCGGTGATCGCCGCGCTCAAGGCCCGCGGGCATGGCCCCGTCATCGCGGCGGATTTCTCGCCCACGCGGCGGCGCGCGGCGGAGGTGCTCGGCGCCGACGTGATCGTCGATCCGGCCACGGAAAGTCCGCATACGCATTGGGGCGCCTATGGCGTGCCGGCGACTCTCATGGAGGCGCAGCTTGCGCGCATGATGGGCCGCGCGGTAGCCCGTCCGATCGTGTTCGAGTGCGTGGGCGCGCCCAACGTGCTGCAGAGCCTGATCGAAGGCGCCCCGCCCGGCGCGCAGATCGTGGTCGCGGGCGTCTGCATGGAGGCCGACCGCATCGAGCCCTCCCTCGCCATCAACAAGGAGCTCGAGCTCACCTTCGTGTTCGGCTACTCGCCCGAGGAGTTCGCGCGCACCCTGCACGACATCGCCGAAGGCCGCATCGATGCGATGGCGATCGTCACCTCCCGCGTGGGGTTGGCCGAAACGCCCGCCGCGTTCGCCCGCCTCGCGCGGCCGGACGCCGACGTGAAGATCGTCGTGGAGCCTTGGCGGTGAGGTCGCAACGGCGCGCGCGCCCGCGCTGACGACGCGAGGCGCCCACCAACGCCTCCGTCATCCTCGGCGCGCTGCAGGCGCGCCGAGGATCCGGCATTAGCCGCGTCGATCCTGGATCCCCGACCGCGCTGTGCGCGGTCGGGGATGACTGCGATGGCAACGACCTACTCCAGCGGGACTGGATTTCGGCCCTGGATCCCGGCCGGCTGGCGCCGGCCAGGATGACGGCGCCTGCGGCGCCGTCACTCCGCGGCGCTTTTCGGGGCCATGCCCATCGCGGCGAGGATTTCCGGCGCGATCTTGTCGGCGCCCTTTTCCTGGATGTGCTGGGCGACGCGCGTGCCCACCGCCACCATCGCCTGACCGATGAACGTCTCGCGGTTCGTCCGCGCCCAGTCGAGCGAGGCGACGCGGTTGTCGTTCGAGCCCTGGAACTTCGGGAACACGTAGCGCGCCATCAGTTCGTAGGAGCGCTGCGTGGCCTGCCAATCGGCCCAGTTGTGCGCGAGCTGTAGGAACGCGCCGAAGCCGCCCGATTGCTTCTCCAGCCGTTCGATCTGGGCGATGGCGTCGTCCGGCGTGCCGATCACGGCCATGCCGCTTTCGATCAGGCGATCGACGGGATCGCCGCCCTCTTCCGTGGCGAGCGGCAGCGCGGCGACTTCGCGGAAGTAGAAGAGCCACTTCTCGAGCCCGAAGCGCACGTTCTCGCGCGCCTTCTCGCGCGTTTCGGCGATGTGCACCGGCCCGACGAGACGCCACGCGCTGCGGTCGACGCTCGCGCCGTTCGACTTGGCCATCTCCTCCGCGATCGCCCAGTTGGACGCGAGCGCGTTGAAGCCGCCGGCGCTCGTGGCGCCGATGGAGAGCAGACCGAGCCCGTGCTTGCCGGCGGCGCGCGCGCCCGTGGGCGACACCTGGCTCGCCACCGCGATCTCGACGTGCGGACGCGTGTACGGCGTGAGCTGCAGGCGCGCGTTGTCCAGCGTGAACCAGTCGGCCTTGTGGGACACCGTCTCGCCGCGCAGCAGGCGCACGAGCACGTCCAGCGCCTCGTCCATCATGTCGCGCTGCTTGGCGACCTCGATGCCCATCATGAACGCATCGCTCGGCAGCGCGCCGGGGCCGACGCCGAACATCACACGGCCGCGGGTGATGTGGTCGAGCTGGTTGATGCGATCGGCCAGCATCAGCGGATGGTGATAGGGCAGCGAGGAGACGCCGGTGCCGAGGCGGATGGAGCGCGTGCGCTCCGCGACGGTGGCGATGAAGAGCTCGGGGCTTGCGATCAGTTCGTAGCCGGCGGAGTGGTGCTCGCCGATCCAGGCCTCGTCGTAGCCGAGCTTGTCCATGTGGACGACGAGGTCGAGGTCGCGTTCGAGCGCGAGCGTGGGGTTCTCGTCCAGCGGATGGAACGGCGCGATGAACGCGCCGAAGCGCAGCTTGCTCCGGCTCATGTAATCCTCCCAAAGGTTGTGTGGTTTTTCCCCACTCTGCGGCCGCCTCCCGGCCCGGTCAAGGCAGCCCCAACGGCAGCTTCATGGTTTTCTAAACCTTTTCAGCCAGGGTCATCCGATACAACCAGCCAGAAGGCGGATGGGATGGGATCGGACGCGATGGATGTCTCGCAAGCCTCGGTGCTTGTGCTGGATTCCAACGCTTTCACGCGGGGGATCACGCTCGGCTTCCTGCGCGCGGCCGGAGTCGGCCGCCTTGCCGACGCGTCGAACCTGGAAGATGCGGTCGGCCGCTACCGCGAGATCGACCCGCACGCGCTCCTCGTGGAATGGGAAGACAAGGGGCTGGACGGGCTCGAAATCACCCGCTCCATCCGCGGCGGCGCCACCCCGTTCGACCGCGCCATCCCGATCGTGGTGACCACCAGCCGCGCCTCGATTTCCGACGTCGAAGCCGCACGCCGCATCGGCGTGACCGAGTACGCCGTCAAGCCGATGTCGGCGCGGGCGATCGTGTCGCGGATCGAGCAGGTGCTCTATCGGCCCCGGCCCTTCATCGTCACCGACAGTTATGTGGGCCCGTGTCGCCGCCGGTCGATCGATCCCTACTTCATGGGCCCATTCCGGCGCGCCGCCGATCCGAAACTGGATCCGAACGCCGATCCCATCGAACAGATGATGAAGGTGCGGTTGAGTTCGCATGTCTCGCGCCTCGCCTTCGAAGCCAAGACCTACATGGCCGGCGAACGCTGGCGGGTGCGCTTCGTCCTGAGCGCCTGCACGGCGCTGCGCGACGTGGCGCTCGAGATCGGCGACGAGCCGGCGGGCGTCGCGGCTGAGTCGCTGCATCATTATTTGTCCGTGCTCGGATCGGATTCACGGGTCGACCCCACCGTCGTGGAGATGCACATCGCCGCGCTCGGCCAGCTCGTGGGCCTGCCCAACGCCGAGACGGCGCTGCGCGATCAGGTGGCGACGGGTCTGCAGAAGGTGGTCGCCAAGCGGCTCTCGCCGGCACAGCGCACGCGCGCGATGGCTCGCTAGGGCGTCACCACGACCTTTCCGATTACGGCTCGCGTCTGCAGCATGTCGAGCGCCGCGCGCGTGTCCGCAAGCGGCACGGCGGCGTGGACGTGCGGCTTGAGGCGGCCTTCGGCGAGCATCGTCCAGACCGCATCGAGATTTTCGCGCCCCCGCTGCGGGAACTGGCGGCCATACTCCCCGGCGCGCACGCCGACGACGGAAAAGCCCTTGATCAGCGGCATGTTGACCGACACCGTCGGGATGCGGCCGCTGGTGAAGCCGATCACGAGCAGGCGGCCGTCGAACGCGATGCAGCGCACGCTTTCATCGAACACGTCGCCGCCGACGGGATCATAGACAACGTCGGCGCCGCGACCGCCGGTGAGGTCCTTCACGGCGTCGCGGAAGCCGGCTGGCGCCAGCGCCGCGACGACGCCGCGCGCTTCGAGCACGGCGCGCTTCTCCGGCGTCGAGGCCGTGGCGATCACCCGCGCGCCCAGCGCGAGACCGAGATCCACGCAGGCCAGCCCCACGCCGCCCGCGGCGCCGTGCACGAGCAGCGCTTCGCCCGGCTCGATGCGCCCCCGGCGCACGAGCGCGACATAAGCCGTGAGATAGGCGGCCTGGAACGAGGCCGCGACCTGCAGATCGACACCCTTGGGGACCTTCCGCAACGCCGCAGCCGGCGCAACGCAGAGCTCCGCGAAGCCGCCGAGCCCGGCCCCGCCGACGACGGCGTCGCCGACGGCGATTCCCGAGACGCCTTCGCCAAGCGCGACCACCTCGCCCGCCATCTCCATGCCCGGCGTGAACGGCGGCTCCGGCTTGAACTGGTACTTGCCCTGGCACATCAGCACGTCGGGAAAATTGACGCCCGCCGCTGCGACGCGCACGAGCGCCTGCCCCGGCCCTGGCGCGGGCGTGGCGATGTCGAGAATGCCGGTTCCGGACAGATCGTCCGTGATCCTGGAACAGACGAACGCGCGCATCAGCGATGGTCCTTCACGAGCGCCGCGAAGTCCGCGGCTATGGCGCGACAGGCGGCGTCGGCGGCGGGAATGGCTCCGGTGAACGCCGTGAACCCGTGCGCGAGGCTGTCTTCGCAGCGAAACTTGACCGTGGCGCCGGCCGCGCGGAGCGCCTCGGCGTAGGCGCGGCCCTGGTCGTTCAGCGGATCGAAGCCGGCGGTGACGACCAGCGCCGGGGCCAGTCCGGAAAGATCAGGCGCGCAAGCCGGCGACAGGCGCGGATCCCGTACGTCGACGCCCGGCGGCAGATACTGGCTCATGAACCAGTCCATCGTCGCGCGCGTCAGCGGGAACGCATCGGCGAACAAGGTCATGGAGGGCTGATCGTCCGCCAGCATCGTGGCCGGATAGACCAGCAGCTGCGCGACGGGCTGCGGCGCTCCGCGGCGGATCGCGTCCTGGCAGATGATCGCGCTGAAATTGCCGCCCATGGAATCGCCGCCCACCGCCGCGCGTCCGGCGGGCGCGCCATACGCGGCGGCGTTCGCGCAGGTCCACAGATACGCCTCGAGCGCGTCGTCGAGGCCTGCGGGCCAGCGGTGCTCGGGCGCGAGGCGATACTCCACCGAAACCACCGGCGCCTTCATCGCCACGGCGAGCATCGTGCAGAAGGCGTGACAGGTCTCGATCGAGCCGACGACGCCGCCGCCGAAGTGGAAGTAGGTCAGCGCCGGCTGTGCGGGATCGCGGGCCGCGGGCAGATAGACGCGCGCGGGGATCGCACGCCCCGGCGCGGGGATCGTCACCGCAGACCAGGTGACGCCGGGCTCGGGCTTGCCGCCGAACATGAAAACGAGATCGTCCGTGCCCTGCCGACCGATGGCGGGCGTCATCTGCGCCGGCTCGGGGCGCTTGCGGGCCTGGGCCTCGATGAACTGGAAGCGGGCGTCGAGCGTGCGGCCCGCAACCGTGCGCGCTACGCCGCCCGAAGCCTTCACCAGCGCCGCATCGGAGCGCGCGAGCGCGCGACGGGCGAGAAAACGGAACAGGCTTTTCACGGGGTCGACGGCGCTTTCGAAAGACCGTCCATGCCCGAAAGGATCATGGCGACGCAGAACTTCGTGGCGCCGTCGATGTCGGGGTTCGGGCGCGCGAGCATCCGCGCGCCGACTTCGCGGGCGATGCCGATGCAGGCGGCCGCGAAATAGTCCGCGTCGATCGAGCGGGCGCGGGCGTCCCCCAGCGTGTGCGCGATGGCGCCCCGCACTTCCTGAAACACGGCCCGCATCTCCGGCGTGTCGGCGTGCCACGGCGCCTGATGCGCGGCGACGACGCCGGCGTCGTTCTGCTCGGCGACCACGAATCGGAAATAGGCCGAGAGCGCGCCGGTGACGAAGTCTTCGAAGGTGGTGGCGCGCGCCATTTCGGCGCGGAGAATCGGACGGAAGCGGCGGGCGCCGTCATCCTGGAGGGCTTCGAGCAGCTCCTCCTTGGACTTGAAGTAGTTGTAGAACGTGCCCGACGCGAGATCGGTGCCGCGGATCACGTCGCGAACGCTGGCGGCCTCATAGCCCAGCTGGCTGAATACGCGACGGGCGGCGTCGAGAATCGCCTGCCGGTTGGCGGCCTTGGAGCGCTCGCGCTTGCCGGCGGCGGCGTCGCCGGGCGCAGCGTCCGCGCCGGCCGGATCCGGCTCGGGGGCGTCCGCCAGTATGAGGGCCTCGTCAGCCATTCAGTCGTTCCGGCGCACCGGCCTCCCGCGAACGCGCGTCGACGCGCCGGGCGCATGATGCCGGCCTGCGGGGCAAGGTCAACTCGACCGCAGGGTTAACGCCCCGGGCGGAGCCGATTACGCCGCCGCCGCGGCGCGCGGGGCCACCGGCAGCGCCTTCCCCGCCCGCTGCGCCCGCGCCTCGCCGCGCGCGATCTCCTTCATCAGATCGCGGACATAGGTGCTGAAATCGAGCTGCATCGTGTGGCGGGGCGAGGCGTAGTAGTCGCTCAGGTACATCTTGTCGTCGGACTCGATCTGCGCCGCCATCTCCGCGGGCGACGGCGCATGATAGGCGCCCGTGAGATAGCGCGCGACCAGCTTCGACTGCTGCTCGGGGAAGTTCACCAGCGTCGGCAGCGGCTGGGCGAGCCCCATGAAGAAGAGATTCGGAACGTCCGGCTTCATCATGCGCTTCCACAGCGGGAAGACGTTGTCCTTCGGCTGCAGCGCGGGATCGGTGAAGAACGGGAAGCTCACCTTGTAGCCGGTCGCGTAGATGATGACGTCGACCTTCTCCACCGTACCGTCGGTGAAGCGTACGCTGTCGCCTTCGAGACGCTCCATGCCGGGCTTGGGGATCACGTCGCCGCAGCCGACGCGCGTGAGGAATTCTCCGGACACGGACGCATGCGCCTGCAGCGGCTCGTGGTCGGGCTTGGGGAGACCGTAGTCCTCCATACGACCGATCGTCTTCTTGATCATCGAGCGGCCGAGCGCCTTCTGCAATTTCAGCGGCATCCAGGCCGGCGCGGGGTTCTTGTCGGCGGGTTGGCCGTTCAGATATTTCGGCAGCACCCACACGCCGCGGCGCATCGAGATCATCAGCTTCGCCGCGATCGGCTTCTGGCCAAGCTCGGAGGCGATATCCATCGCCGAGTTGCCGGCGCCGACGACGAGCACGTTCTTGCCGCGCATGTCCACGGGCGCGAACGGCGTGCGATAGTCGTTGCTGTGGATCTGTACACCATCGAAGGCGCCGGGATACGCCGGCTCCGGCCAGCGCGGATCCCAGTGATGGCCGTTGGCGACGATCAGCGCGTCGTAGAGACGGGTCTCGCCCGTCGACAGCGTCACCGCCCACAGCCCATCGGCGCGGCGCTCGGCGCGTTTCACTTCCGTATTGAAGGTGATCAGCGGGCGCAGGCCGAAATGGTCGACGTAATCGCGGAAATACTGGTGCAGCTGGCGGTGGTGCGGGAAATCCGGGAACTCGGGCGGGATCGGGAAATCCTCGAAGGCAAGGCGCCATTTCGAGGTGTCGATGTGCAGGCTCTCATAGGCGCCCGAGCGGCCGTTGGGATTGCCCGCGTACCACAACCCGCCGACATCGTCGGACATCTCGAAACAGTCGAACGGGATGCCGAAGTCCCTCAGGCGCTTGGCGGTGGAGAAGCCCGCCGCGCCGGCGCCGATGATGCAGGTTCTGGGCGCGTGTGGGGCGCCGGCCTGAGCGGTCGTGACCATGGATTTCCGTTCCTTTTCCGCAAGGGTAGCCGTGCGCGGGGGCGCGTCAACGCAGACGCCACGTCACGGCCCCCACGACGGGCGCTGCGTCCGCGCTGGCGCGCGGCCTCAGCGGGCGGCTTCGGGCGCGGATGGCGGCTTGGGCGCCCGCAGCTGGGCGAGGCGCGGCGCCACGAGCCGTGCGAGGCGGTTGCTGCGCGCGGTGTCGACGCGGCCTTCGCCGTCCTGAACGCTCGCCTCGATCATCCAGTCGCCGGCGCGGCGCACGACGAGCCCGCTCGGCAGCGTGCAGGCGTCGCCGGCGGTCGCGCCGCAGCGGAGCGTGAAGAGCTCGGCCGCCGTCACGCCGGCGTCGCCATGCGCCACGGTGATCTGAACCAGGCCCGGGCGGCTCGCGTCGCCCACGCTCCAGCCGCACGTCGTCTGCGGGCCGAGGATGCGATCCTGCGCCGTCGCGCCGCGGAAGGCGCCGCCGGAAATCTCGGCGGCTTCCGCGGCGGTGAGGAGCGAACACGGCGAACGCGCGTCCGCGGCGGCGACGTCGTAGCCGCCGGGCGCGCCGGGTTCGGGCGCCTTGCCCGGGCCGCACGCGGTGAGCGCAGCCAGCGCCGCCAGCGCCGCGCAGGCCGCCGCGGCGCGCGCCACGGGCGCGCGTGTCGTCCCCGCCCGCCGCATCAGTAGGCGACGCGCAGGCCGATGCGCGCCGTCGCTTCCGCCGGCGCATCACGGTCATGGCCGGGCTCGCGCCGCACCCCGATCGAACCCTGCGCAGCGACCCGATCGCCCGACCAGGCGCTGTAGCCGAGGCGTAGTTCGTGCTCGCGGCCGGTCGGCGCCGCATCGAGACGGCGACCGACATAGCGCATGCGGGCGCGGCCCCAGGCGTCGGCCTCCGGCAGCAGCACCTGGAAGGCGCCCTGCTCGACACGCAGCGGCTGCTCAAGGCTGAGCGTGAGCGCGTGAGCGACGCCGTGGCGCGGCGCGAGCGCGTAGGTGAGCGCCACGCGCCCGGCCGTCGTGGTCATGGCGCCATAGGACTGCAGCCACGCCGGGCCGCCGCTGACGCGCGTGCGCCCGGTTTCGCCGGAGAGGTCCAGCCGCAGGCGCGGCGTGAGCGGCGCGGTGAGCGCCAGCGCGCCGACCGTCGTTCGCGCGTCCGGCGCGGCGCCCGCGCGCATATCGATCGCGGCCCCGAGCGCGCGGCCGCTCTCGCGCACGTCGCCGAGCGAAGCGGCGAGATCGACGCCGCCGAGCGCGTGCGTCACGCGCAGGCCGGTGGCGCTGGCCCTGCCGGGCACGGCGGCGACGGCGTCGCGGCGCAGGCCGGACTGCGAGAAGAACGAGATCGCGCCGTGCGCGCCCAGCCGCCGCGTCAGCGCCATCGAGGCGTCGCGGCCGGCCAACCCGAATGCGCCGGTGGATTGCGGCGCGCCGGTTCCGACGAGCGCGGGCGTCTGGGCCGCGACGGTAAGGGACCAGCCCGGCGCCAGCGGCGCATCCAGGCGGAACGCGCGCTGCAGATCGGGTGCGCGCCGGTCGAGCACAGGCGCGGGATCGACGAGCGCGGCGGAAGCCGTGATTCCGCGCGCATCGCGCGACACTGCCCAAAGCGTCGGGGCGGCGTCCTCGGCGACGTCGTCGCGCGGGATGCGCCGCCAGGCCGGCGCCAGATCGACGGTGAAGGTGCGGCCGAACTCGTCGAACGCGACGGTGGACCACGCGCCGGGCGCGGAGAACGCGTCGCCAAACGCGGCGCCGACGGTGCCGAGGCCCGCGCCCACGGGCACCGCGCCCGCCGCCCCGGACAAGGGCGTCGACAGCGGACCGATCGGGGTGAAGGCCGTCGCGACGTTCACGCGGCCCCAGCCGAAGGTGGAATCCACGCCCGGCGTGCCGACATCGTCCGACGACTTCAGGACGAGCTGCACCAGCTGCTGCGGCGTGAGGCCCGGAAACGCCTGGCGCAGCAACGCCAGCACGGCCGCGACGTGCGGCGCCGAATAGGACGTGCCCTGCATGCGGCAGGTGAAATCCGGGAAGCACGTCTGGAAGGCCGGATCGGTCGCGCCGACGTCGCCCGAGTCGACCGTGAAAACCTGATCGCCCGGCGCGACGACGAACCAGTTCTGCGACGGGCCGGCGATGTTGGAGAAGCTCGCCAGCGCGCCGGACGGCCCGATCGCGCCGACCGTGAGAATGAGCCCGTTGGAAACCGTGAGGTCGCTGGCATAGCGGCCAGGGAAATTCACATCCGGCGCCAGTGGACCGTCATTGCCCGCGGAATTGACGATGATCACGCCGGCCGCGGTTGCGCGGGCGATGGCGTCTCGGAACGCGGTGGAGCTCGGGCTCGAGGAGCCGAGCGAGAGATTGATGATCTGCGCCCCCTGCGCCGTCGCATAGTCGATGGCGCGCGCGAGATCGGCGTTCTGGAACCCGCAGCTGGTTCCGGTGCATGCGGGATTGTCGGCGCGAACGGCGAGGATCGTGGCGTCATAGGCGACGCCGACCGTGGCCACGCCGTTGAACGCACCGGCCATGAAGACGGCGAGTTCGGTGCCGTGCGTGCCAGGCCCCGTCAACTGGCCGCGGGAGTCGACGATGTCTTTCGACGCCGGGTGGACGCGGCCGGCGATCTCCGGCTCGGAGGGGATCAGCCCGTCGTCCACGACGCCGATCACGACGTTCTTGCCGGTGAAGCCGCGCGTCCACGCCGCTTCCGCCTTCACGCCGCCGACGCCCCAGTTGCGCGCGTACTCCGCGGAGCTGGT
Organism: Alphaproteobacteria bacterium; assembly: GCA_018969015.1. Classification (GTDB taxonomy): domain Bacteria; phylum Pseudomonadota; class Alphaproteobacteria; order Caulobacterales; family Aquidulcibacteraceae; genus REEB506. The sequence continues at coordinate 40,589 of JAGWZE010000011.1, read as the reverse complement.
GTCGGGCGAGGCGCCGGCGGGGAACGACACCGGCGGCGGCCGCGTGGGCGGGGGTGGCGGCGGGGGCGGCGGCGGAGGCGGTCCGGGCGGCACGGTGAGGATGGGCGCCGGGCCACCGCCGCCGCCGCCGCCTCCACCGCACGCGGCGAGCGCTGCGGCGGCCAGAATGGCCGCGCTCAGCCGGATCGCCTGCAAACGCATCGTGGTCCCCTACCGATTCTTCTAACCCGTCGCGGCCTTTTCTGGATCACGTCCGACCGCAGGCGCCAATGCTAGCGCGCCGCATCGTGGCGGCAAACATCGACCACTGCTCAGAGCGTGCCCGCCCGCCACGACGCCCTCACTGGCCAACCTTCGGTCACGCGACCGTGCGGTCGGACGGGTGACGCCGGCTGCGGATCAGGAGACGAAGCCCTCCGCCAAGAACCGCTCGGCGATCGCGCAGTGCGCCGCGACGCCGCGCGCCATCACGTCCTCGTTCAGCTCCATACGGTTGGAGTGGCAGGGGCACGCCGTGCGCCAATCCTGGCCGTCCGGGCAGACGCCAAGGAAAATCATCGCGCCTTTGACCTTCTGCAGGACGTAGGAGAAATCCTCCGCGCCCATGACGGGGCTGGGCATCGTGCGCCAGGCGTCGAAGCCGAACGTGTCCTGCAGGACGGTGTGCGCGTGCCGGACCGCCGCGCCGTCGCAGACGGTGACGGGAAACCCCTTTTCGATCTCGATCTCGGCGTGGGCGCCATGGGCGAGCGCGATGTGGGCCGCCACGCGCTGGATGCCGGCGTGCATGTCGCTGCGGGTCGTCTCCGAGACCGCGCGAACGGTGCCCAGGAGATGCGCGGTCTCGGGAATGACGTTGGAGGTCGAGCCGGCCTCGATCTTGCCGAAGGTGAGCACGGCCGGATCGTGCGCGTTGATGCGGCGCGTCACCAGCGCCTGCAGCGCCATCACGATCTCGCAGGCGATCGGCACGGGATCGACCGCGTCGTGCGGCATGGACGCGTGGCCGCCGCGGCCGACGACGGTGATGCGCACGGTGTCCGAGGATGCCATCAGCGTGCCGGGGCGGCTGGCGAACACGCCGGCAGGGCCGTTCGGCATGATGTGGAGCGCGAAGGCGGCGTCGGGCGTCGGATCGAGCAGCCCGTCCTCCATCATGTAGCGCGCGCCGTGCCAGCCCTCCTCGCCGGGCTGGAACATGAAGAGCACCGTGCCGGCGAGCAGGTCGCGGCGGGCGCAGAGCGCCTTGGCGGCGCTGGAGAGCATCGCGGTGTGGCTGTCATGTCCGCAGGCGTGCATGACGCCGGGGATGGTCGAGCGGAACGGCACGTCGACGTCTTCCGGCATCGGCAGGGCGTCCATGTCGCCGCGCAGCAGCACCGTGCGTCCGGGCTTGGCGCCGCGCAGGACGGCGACGAGCCCCGTCGTCGAGGACCCTTCACGCAGCTCCAGCGGCAGCCCCGCCAAGGCGGCCTTGACCTTCGCCGTCGTGAGCGGGTTCGAGAGGCCGATTTCCGGTTCGCGATGGATCGCCCGCCGCAGCGCCACCGTTTCGGGCTGAAGCTCGGTCGCGATGCGCAGCCAATCGCCACCGGCGGATTTCATGGGCGCATTCATCTTGATCCTCCAGCGGGAGCGCGGGATAGCGGAAGGCGACGTTACCAGACGCGGAGGCAGCGCGCATGACCGATCCCACCGCCCCGCCGCCCGCGGGGGGCGCCTTGCCCGACGGCATGCGCCCGGTCGTCGAGATGATGATGCAGGGCACACCGCACGCCCGCGCGCTCGGGTTCCAGCTCATGGACGTGCAGCGCGGACGCGCCTGGGCGCGCGCACCGTTCCGGGACGACCTCGTCGGCGACGCGACCACGGGCGTGATCGCCGGCGGTGTCGTGACGGCCCTGCTCGATCAGGTCTGCGGCGTCGCGGCGATGTCGGCGCAGTCCGAGCCCAGCTCCACCGCCACCATCGACCTGCGGATCGACTACATGCGCGCCGCCGCGCCGGGGCGCTCGGTCCTGGCCCAGGCGCACTGCTACAAGCTCACCCGCTCCGTCGCGTTCGTGCGCGCCGTCGCCTACGACGCCGATCCGGAAGACCCGATCGCCAACGCCACGGCGGCGTTCATGATCGCCGCCAACGTGGGACGCAAACCGGGCTCGAACGCCCGCCCGCCGCGGAAGCCGAAATGAGCGAGATCGTCAAACCGCCGCCGCCGCTGACGTCCGAGCAAGTGCGCGGGCTGATCGCCTCGATCCCCTATGCGCGCTATCTCGGCGTGGAGGCCGAACTGCGCGGCGACGAGCTCACGCTCGCGCTGCCTTACAAGGACACGCTGATCGGCAATCCCATGCTGCCAGCGTTGCATGGCGGCGTCGTCGGCGCCTTCATGGAGTTCGCGGCGGTGGCGCAGATCGCGGTCGCGCAGCGCGCGGTGCGCCTGCCGAAGACGATCGACATCGGCATCGATTACCTGCGCTCGGGCCGTCCGACCGCGACTTACGCGCGGGCGCGCGTGACGAAGCTCGGGCGGCGGATCGCCAACGTGCGCGTCGAAGCGTGGCAGTACGAACGCAACGACCCGATCGCCACGCTGCACGGGCATTTCCTCGTCGCCGCCGCGGACGATGACGACGACGCGCCGGCCGCGTGACCGCAGGTGGATTTCAGTTGGGCGTCGGCGCCTGGAGGATCAGCACGTTGAGATCCTCCGTCGGGGTGAAGTTCGTCTTCCGAACTTCGTAGCGCGTGGGCCCGATCTTCGTGACGCCCGTGGCGCAGAAGCTGACGAGGTTTTCCGGCGCGCCCTTATCGACGACCAGGCGGAACTGGCGGATCGGGCCGGCCCAGTTGGCGCCCGTCTTCAGGACGTAGCCGACGGTGACCTCCGGCATCAGCACGTCCTTGCGGCCGCGCAGCTTGCGCGTGATCGCCCGCTCGAACGTCGCGTCGACGCAATAGGCGCGCACCATCTCCGCGCGCTCCTTCGCCCACTCGGCGGATTTCGGCAGCGCCAGGAGCGCGCCGACGGAATAGCCCGCGACGGGCTGGTAGCTGTGCTCGACGCGCACGCGGCGCCCGGCCGGGAACGTCTGTGTCCGGAAGAACTTTGTCTTCAGCGTCCAGGTCGCCGTGTAGCCCACTTCCCAGCCGCGGCCGGCGTCGTAGTCCTGGCGCTCGACGACGCCGTCCTTGGCGAGCGCGGCGCGCGTGGCCTCCGGCAGCGAGAGCACCGCGGCGTTGACGTCGGGATGGCGCGGCGACAGCGGGATCTTGTTCGCCTTCAAGAGATCGGTGATCTCGCGATCGCCGATGAAGGCCCGCTGCTCCACGCTCAGCGCGACCGGCGCGCCATCGACCGTGGTGGCGAAGTTGACGAAGTTGTCGCTGGCGACGTTCGGGATGTCGATCGGCTCTTCGCCGGCGGGCAGGTCCGGCAGCGGGAACGCGACCGTCGTCGTCACGTCCGCGCCGGAAACGTTCTCGAACTCGTAGACGACGCGGATCTTGTCCTTGGAGACGAACAGATCCTCGGAGGCCATGACGATCGCGTCCGTCTTGGCGAGGACGAGACCGCCGGCTTTCAGCTCCGCGCTGGAGTCGTTCGCGCGCGCCGCAGGCGCAAGAGCGAGCGCACACGCGAGAACGGCGACGACGCCGGCGCCGGCCACACGGGGAGAAAGCGATGACGTCATGATGTGATCCCCCGGGTCCCTGGTTTCGCGCCGTTCGGCCGCGCGCGGTCTCAGGCCAGGAGACGCGCCACGCCGCTCGGCACGGCGGCGATCGCCTGGAACTGCACCTCGTCGTCGCGAATGTCGGCGCAGACGAGCGCGATGTCGAGATCGGCGGCGGCGTCCGCGAACGCGGCGAAGTTTGCGTCCGTCGCGTCGCGCGGAGCGGGCGCGATGAGGAGACGGAAGAAGCCCTGCTGCGCGGGCGCGGCGAGCCCCAGCACCCCCAGCGCCTCGGCGATGGCGGCCGGCGTCACGGCGCGCGTGACGTGCGCGGCGATGGCGCCGTCCTCGCGCCGGCCCGCGACGTCAGCAACGAACGGGCCCGTGGCGGCGGTGACGATCTCGTAGTCCGCGGCGCGCAGGCGCGCGGCGAGCGCAAACGCCGCCTTCTGGGCGAAACGATGCGCGTGGGCGAGCGTCTCGACCGGGCGGTAGAGCGTCGCGGGCGTGGGCGCATCGAGCCGCGCGAGGCGATCAAGATGCGCCTCGAAGGTGGGATGCAACGCCGCGAGCGCGAGCAGCGCGTCCACCGCGGCGGGATCGCCAAGCGGGCCGAGCATCAGATAGTCGCGGCCGCCCACGCGTGCGCGTTTCGCAGCGGCGTGGCCCGCCATGCGGCGGAACGCGTCCCGCACGCCCTGCGCGCGCAACGCCTCCTCGGCGGCGAGAAGGAACGTCTCGCCGTTGTCGTCCACGGCCAGCGCGGCGCGGCGGCGATCGCGCGCCGGACCGCGGCGCGGCAGCGCGATCTCCAAAACCACGACGTCGCCCGGCACGAGCGCCACCGCGATCGACGCCGCCGCGTCCGTCATGGCGACGCTGACATAGACGTCGTCGCGGCGGGCGTAGGTCGCGCCCTCTTCGACGATGCCGGCCGGGCCGTCCGTGCGCCACTCGTCCGTGCGCCCGCCGGCCCAGGCCTTCAGCGTCCGCTCGAACAGGTCGAACGCCTGATTGAGCTGCAGATCGGCGTCGACGATGCGCAGGCTCATGGCGGACGCCTCGGAGGGGCCGGGGGCGAGGCTCACAGGCCGAGCTTCGCCTTCATCTGCGTTTTCACGTCCGCCGAGAGGCCCTCGGCCTCGTCGATGAACTTGCGCGCGGCGTCGGCGTCGACGCCGACGATCTTCACCACGGCGTTCTCGCCGCCGTCGGGCCCGGCCGCGTCGACCTGGATCGTCTGGCCGCCGACCTTGAGCTCCACCTTGGCGCGCTCATCCGTGCCGTCCTCGCCCTTCACGTTGAGGCTCATGCCCGGGACCTTGATGGCCACCTTCTCGTCCGGCGGCGGGCCCATGGCGGAGAGCGTGTCGGACATGGCGGCGTGGGCGTCCCCGGCCTCGACGAGGCGCGAGCCCTGGGCGTCGACCACCGCCGCGACCTGCAGGCCATCCGGGCGGACGACCAGGAAGGTCTTGGCGCCGTCCTTTTCGGAGACGTTGACCGAATAGCCGCCTTCCTTGCCGCCGAGCGTCGTCGAAACGGACGCCCCGCCATCGGTCTTGACCTGCACCGACCCTTCGCCGCAGGCGGCGAGCGCCAGACCAGCCACAGCCAAGGCCGCCATCGTCCAGATGCGCATGGAAAAACTCCCTCTTGCCGGAGACCTTACCGAAGGCGGCTCCGCCTTCCTAGATGCAGCCGCGGGCCGGACCGGATGCGCGCGATGCGCATTCGCCGCCCCCTCAAGACGCCGCCAAACGGTCCAGGGCGCCCCTACGGCGCCCTCCGCCGCGATTGTCCGCCCCGATCCGCCCCGTTAAGACTTTGAAGTCACAGCGGGGAGGCAAGCATGTCGGTCGAAAACAGGGGCCGGATCGCGGTCGTCACCGTGCACGGCACCGGCGACACCGCCCCCACGCCGGACGGCCAGAAATGGTTTCAGCGCGGGGCCGCGTTCACCGAGCAGCTGAAGGCCGGCCTCGCCGCCAAGGGGATCGAGGCCGACATCCATCCCCATCTCTGGTCCGGCGCGAACAGCGCCCGCGCCCGCGAGGAAGGCGCCGACAAACTCGCCGACGCCATCAAGCGCCTGACGCGCACCTATGGCGGGCAGGTCCACGTCATCGGGCATTCGCATGGCGGCAACGTCGCCAACGAGGCCGCGGACCTTCTGCGCTGGGGGCGCCGCAAGAAGGGCGACCGGATCACCAGCATGACCACGGTCGGCACGCCGTTCTTCCGTTCCAGCATGGGCGCCTTGAGCTCCGCGAGCGGCTTCGCCTTTCTCGCGCTCACCGCGCTGATTGGGATCCCGTTCGCCATTGCGCTCATCGTCCTGCTCTATGTGTACGTGACCGAGCCAAACGTCCGCGCCGATCTCGGCTCGGACGCCTGGCTCGTGTGGACCATCCTCGGCGTCGGTCTGACTTCGCTGATCGTCATGGCGCGGCTGGCGATCCAGGGCGCGCGGCGGATCCTCCGCCCGCGGGCGATCGAAACGTCGAAGCGCTCCATCCACGCCATCTGGCACCCGAACGACGAGGCGATCGCCTTCCTCCAGAAAGTCGAGGGCGCGCCGATCGAGCCGTTTCCCCGCTGGTCGGTGCTGCGCAATTCGCGCGTCGCTGGTATCACGTGGGGCGCCCGCTTCGTCACGCTCGCGTCGCTGATCTCGATCTGGCTTCTTCTCCCGCAGAACGGGGGTCATTCGATTCTCGGCAAGCTCATCGGCGAAACGGACCCCGCCGGCGAGGCGAACCTGTTCGCGCTGCTGTTCACGTTCGTGCTGCTGCCCGGCGTTTTCGCCGTCATGTACGTGGTGGTGCGCCTGCTGTTCGGGCTCATTCCCGAGATCGCCTTTCGCGAGCCGGCCAACCGCCTCGTCGGCGAGATCATCAAGGGCATGGCCTTCGGGCGCGACGGCGACGAGCGCCTCGACGCCGTCTCGACCGTCTCGCACACGCATCAGACCGACAGCGTGCGCCTGGACGGCCCCCTCGCGGATCGTCTCCAGGCCAACGCCGCCGGCGCCGCCACGCAGTTGATCGAAAAGCACCGATGGTCGCTGTTCTCGGTCGGCGAGGACGCGACCGATGCGCTCTCCCGCCTCGCGACGGACGCGATGACGTGGGACAGCCTCATCCACACGACCTATTTCGATCACCCGGAAATCGTCGACTTGATCGTCGCGTACATCGCCGCGGCCGTTGATCCGGATGCGGCCGAATCCAAAGCGGGCGCGCCCGCGTCGCCCGAGCGCGCCGCCTAGCTCCGCCAGCGCAGGACGGTCGGCTCGATCGGGTTGGCGAACGGACGCCCCTCGGCGCGGCTCGCCTCCCACTCGCGCTTGAGCTTCATGTACCATTTGGCCTGGACGTCGATGTCGTCGATCCAGAGCATCGTCTGGCCGTAGCGCAGGCCCTCGTTCTGGAGGTCGACCATGCGCCCGTCCTGATCGAGGAACTCCTTCGCCATCGGGATCGCGAAGGGCAGCGCGAGCGTGAGCAGCGGCGCCCCGCGCCAGTAGGTCAGCTGGGTGATGCGCGTGGAGCGCTCGTTCTCGGGCGTGAGGCACGTGAGCGTGAAGAAGCGCGCGCCCTTGGGGTTCTCCACGATCTCCCAGCGATAGCCCGGCAGACGGAACATGATCTCGGTCGTTACCTCGCCGCCGAACACGGCGCGGTAGAGCAGCGAATTGCCCGACGGCGCGTGGCGGGCGATCGCCCAGCCCATCTCGCGCGGCTCGAAGCGCTTCTCCTTCTGGCGCAGGCCCACGCTCGGCGGGCGCCACCACCACTGGTTATGCACGAACGGCACGTGCGCCGGGTCCATAAGGCCGACGACGGCGTTGTCCATGTGCGCGGCGAAGGTGCGCGTGACGACGAATTTCGGCGCGTCATCGCCGGCGTCGAAGGCGGGCGGCGGCACGGCGGGCGGCGCGGCGCTGCGCGGATCGGAGGCGACGTACACGAACACCGCGCCATAGGCCTCGTGCACGGGATAGCGGCGAACGCGGATGCGCTCGACCTCGTAGGGCTGGCCCTCCACGAGCGAGGGCATGTGCTTGCACACCCCGTCCGCGCCGAAGCGCCAGCCATGATACGGGCACTCGATCGTCGGCGCGCCGTCCTGCACCACCTGGCGCCCGGCGGAGAGCGGCACCGCGCGGTGCGGGCAGACGTCGCGCAGCGCGAACACCGTGCCGTCCTGCGCGCGGCCGAGCATCACGGGTTCGCCCAGGATCTCGCGGCGGAACTGCGTTCCCGGCTTCAGTTCGGCGCTGGTCGCGGCGAAGTACCAGAGGTCTTTCAACAGTGCGCTCGTCATCGCGGCGCCTCCGCCTGGGCCTTGGTCTGCGCGACGTACCAGAGCGAGGTGATGCCGAGGAACCCGCCGGCGCCGGACGCGACGAGGGCGAGCGCCGAGGCGGCCGCGACGGCCCCCGCCCGCAGGCGCAAGTCGCGCGGGCGGCGCGGGTTCATCGCCTTCCCGAGCCAGCCGATCGACTGGACCGAAAAGAACACGATCCCCGCCGTCGCGAGCAGAAACACACCGAGCGAGCCGAGCACGAGCATGGGGGGCTTAAAGCCCGCCCGGCGCGGCGACACAAGCGCGCCGCGCCCGTCCTGCCTCCAAAGTCTATTTCACGACGATCGTGACTTCGAACGTGTCCGCCGGCGGCTCCGAGCTCTCCCAGGGGCGGCGCTGCTCGAAGCGCAGCTTGGCCTTGCCGGGCTTGTCGGCCGTGAACTGGAACACTTCCCAGTGGTTGCCGCCGGTGAAGCCCGGCTGCTTCTGGGCCGCGCTCGTCGGCCCGCCCGTCACGGGCCCAACCTTAAGGAACGCGGGCGGATCGACCGGCTTCCACAGATAGCCGGCGGTGGGCACGCCGACGAGCTGAACCACGAAGGTCGCGCCGAGCGAGAGCTCGATGGTCTTTCCGGCGTCGGCCTGGTCGATCGCGCGGGAGGCTTCGTAGGGCATGGGGGCGGGCAGTGCTCCGGGCTGGGTTCCCTGGCGGTCGGGCGGAACGGGCGCGGGCGTCGCGCCCTTGGGGGCGCAGGCTGTCGCCGCGGCGGCGACGGCGAGCGCGAGAAGCATCGTGCGGATCATCAGTGTCCCTTCTTCCGTACGCGGCGCCTCACGAGGCGCCGGTTGCGACCAGCTGCGCATAGAACGTAGTCATGCGCTTGATGTTGGCGATCGAAAGGCGCTCGTCGGTGCCGTGGATGCCGGCGAGGTCGGCGTCGGTGAACACGGCCGGCGCGAAGCGATAGACGTTCTCCGCCACGCCCGCGAAATGGCGCGAGTCGGTTGCGCCGAGCACGAGACCGGGCGCGACGGGCACGCCCGGCGCCACGGCCTGCGCCGTCGCCGCGATCAGCGCGTAGGCGTCGCCGGTCGTCGTCGACACCGGCGAGGCGTTCTGCCCGCGCGGCAAGGGCTCGATCGTGACGCCCTCGATCCCGGCCACCGCCGCACGCAGCCGCGCCAGCGCGCTCTCCATCGTGTCGCGCGGATGCAGACGCAGATTGACGATCGCGCTCGCCTCCTGTGGCAGCACGTTCTCCTTGGTGCCACCCGCGAGGATCGTCGGCGCGACGGTGGTGCGCATCAGCGCCTCCCCGGCGCGCGACTTGCCGACTTCCCCCTCCACGACCGGGCGGAACAGCCAGAGATTGGCCATCACGAGACGTTGCGCGAAGGGCAGATCGGGCGTCAGCGCCTCGAGCATCAGGCGCGCGGGGCCGCTTTCGAGGCCGCCGGGAAAGCCCTTGTCGTCGATCGCGACCAGCGCCTTGGCGACCTTCTCCGCCGCCGTCAGGCGCGGCGGCATCGAGGAGTGGCCGCCGACATCGACGCCGGTGACCTTCACCGTGAGATAGCCCTTCTCCGCGATGCCGATCAGCGCTGTCGTTTTGCCGGTGAGCGGGAAGCGGTCGACGATCGCGAGGCCCTCATCGAGCGCGAACCAGGGCGTGACGCCGCGGGACTTCAACAGCTCGGCCATCGCTTTCGCGCCCGAGCCGCTGACCTCCTCGTCGTGGCCGAAGGCGAGGATGATCGTGCGCTTCGGCGTGAACCCCTGCGCAAGCAGCGCTTCGGTGGCCTCGAGGATCGCGATGAGCGTGCCCTTGTCGTCGGTGGCGCCGCGACCGAGGACGTAGCCGTCCGCGATCGCGCCGGCGAAGGGCGGCGCGCGCCATTTGTCTTCCGAACCGGTATCGACGGGCACGACGTCCTGATGCGCCATCAGCAGCATCGGCTTCAGGGACGGATCGGAGCCCGGCAACGTCATCAGAAGCGAGCGCCCGACCGGCGTCTCCACGGTGAACTTGGAAAAGGTGAGCGGATAGGTCTCGCGCAGGAAGGCGTGCAGCCCGTCGAATGGCGCGGGATCGAAGGCCTGGTCCTGGCGGGAGATGGTCTGGAAGCGGATCGCCATCGCGAGGCGCTGGGCGGCGCGGTCGACGTCGATCGGGGGCGCGGCGGCGATCTTGGGCGCGCCTTCCGCGCCGATCGGCTTCACCGTCAGGGTGCGGACGACGAGCACCCCGCCCACCACCGCCACCAGGGCGAGAAGCGCCAGAAGCGCCCGTCCGAAAATCCGCATCCGACCTCTCCCCCGGGGCGCTCTGCGGCGCCGGCGCACGAGTTTGGGCGATGGGGGGCGGCCGGGCAATGGCCTTCGGACGACGTGCCTTTTCCCGGACGGGCCTTAGCCAACGATCATCGCCGCCTTGGCGAGCACCGGCGTGGCGACCGCGGTGAACACGACGACGGCGACAACGAGCGAAGCGAAGCGGATCATGGCGGTCTCTCCTGCGGCCCGGGGCGTCAACCCCGCGGCCGATGAACAGACCCTACCCGGCGCCCGCCCGGCATGGTGTGACACGGGTCACACGCATGGCGCGGCGGCGCGGGAGTGGTCGTCGCCCCCTGTTGGCGTCATTCCGGGGCGGCCGAAGGCCGAACCCGGAACCCAGGCGACCGGGCGCCCCGGATCGGCCTGGTTGACGCCGGACCATCCCGTGGCCTGATGCGAAACGATGCCAGCACGCGACGGCATTCCGCTGGGTTCCGGGTTCGCGCGTGCCGCGCGCCCCGGAATGACGTTGTGACGTCGACGCTCGGCGGCCAGCCAACGCGCGCCCTCACGCCCACATTGCGCCTCGCCCGGCGCCGGGCGATCGTGCGGCGCGCGCCGCCGCGAGGATGAAAGATGCCCAACATCATCCAGGTCACGCCGTTCATGCTCGTGCCCGATCTCGAAGCGGCGCTCACGTTCATGGTCGGGAGTCTCGGCTTCCGCGTGGAGGTTCGGATGGGCGACTACGCCTATGTCAGTCGCGAAGGCGCGGGCCTGCGGATGATGGAGGCAGGGCCAGGCAATCCGTTCCAGCCGGGCACGCGGCGGTTCGCCTATTATTTCGATTGCCGGGACGTGGACGCCCTCTACGCCGAGCTGAAGCCGAGGCTCGACGCATTGCCCGCGGGGGACGTGCATGGGCCGGCGGACAAGCCCTATGGCCAGCGCGAATTGCTGGTGCTGGCCCCTGACGGCAACCTGATCGCGTTCGGGCAGGCGCGGGCGCCCGCCTAGGCCCCGAACGCGGCGCGCGTGGCGTCGTCCGCCGGCACGAGCAGCTCGAGACGCAGATCACGCACCGTGACGTCCTCGCTGGTGCCGAAATGCGCGACCGCCGAGAAGAAGCGCATCTCGCCGGTGGGCGTGCGCAGCACGAGCGGCACCAGCGGGCTGCGCGGCGTCGAGCTGCGCGGCGCGGGCGTGCGCGCGAGCGCCTCTTCGAGCGCGCGGATCTGGGCGGCGCAGCGCGGGTCCGCAGCCGCCTCGAGCGCCTCGATCCGGATGCGGCCGAGCATCTCGTGCAGCACCTCGCCGAGATTGACGATCGCCTGCGCGGCAAGCGGGCTTTCCGTCAGCATACGGACGACGTTCATCGGCCCGTCGCCCTCGTGCAGGGCGCCAAGCAGCGCGCGGGCGGCGTCGTTGGCGTCGAGGATCGTCCACCAGCGGTCGACGACGAGCGCGGGATAGGGCGCATGGCGGGCCATGAGATCGGCCAGCATCGCGCGGAACGGCGCGAGCGCGGCGGCGTCGAGCGGCGTCGCCGGATAGAGTGGCGCATAGCCGGCCGCGAGCAGCAGGCCGTTACGCGCGGCGCGCGGAAGCACCAGCGCGTCGGCGAGCGTCTCGACCATGTCCCGGCTGGGGCGCGAGCGGTTGGTTTCCAGGAACGAGACGTGGCGCGGCGACGTTTCCGAGGCGAGCGCGAGATCCAGCTGGCTCAGGCCGCGCGCATGGCGCCACGCACGCAAAGCGGCCCCGAAATCGGCGGTCGAGGCGGGATGGAGATCGATCGACATGGCCGCATTGTGCGCGGCCGCGCGCGCCTGTCCATGACGTCGGAGGGAATTGAGACCGTTCCCTCCCCGCGCCAGCCTCGCCCCATCACAGGAGGATGACCGCGGACGCTGAAAGCCCCCGCTTCCCTCATCCTCGGCGCGCCGCAGGCGTGCCGGGGATCCAGCGGCCGCAGCATCACACCTGGATCCCGACCACGCGCCGCGCGGTCGAGGATGATGGTCGGACGGGCGAAGCCGTTTCGCCTTGGCCCAACAGGAGGATGACATGACACGGACATGGACGAACATGGTGAAGGCGTGGTGCCTGGGCGTGATCGCGTTCGGCGGCGGTTTGGCGCTCGGCGCCTTCGCGCCCACGGACGGCTTCGCGCAATTCTTCTACGACCTCGTCGCCTGGCCGCTCGACGGTGCCGGCGGGTTCGATGACGGCGCGCGGTTCACCGTCGGCATTCTCGGCGCGGTGACGATCGGCTGGGGGCTGACGATGCTGTCCGCCGTCGACATCGCGGCCCGCTACGGGGCGCCCGTTTGGCGCGGTCTCGTCATGGCGACGACGGTCTGGCTGGTGATCGACAGCGCGATCTCGGTGGCGTGCGGCGTCCCCGGCAACGCGGTCAGCAATCTCGTGTTCTACGGCCTGTTCCTGGCGCCGATCCTCGCGGGCGGCGGGCTGCGTGCGACCGCAGCGGACGCGCCGCGCACGGCGATGGCCTGAGACGATCTGAACTCTCCGCCCCACTTGCCGCTTTTGGCGCCCACCGTCGGCTCCCGCCGGCGGTGGGTCATTGCGTGTCACGCCACCAGCAGCGCGGCTTTCGAGAGCAGCGGCAGCGCGCCGGCGGCGACGAGGACGGTGGCGATCGCGAGGCAAACGAAGCGGGTCATCGGGGCTCTCCGTGGTTCGGGGGCGCGTCCCCCGTGTTCGATGAGGTGACCCTACCGACCCGCCGCGCCGGCCGGCGTGACGCGGGTCACACCGTGCGCGCCGTCGACACGGCGAAGGCGACCGCCTAAACCCCGCTGATGCTGATCCTCACCGCGCTTGGCCCCCTGGCCGTCATCCGCGCCTGCGCCGATGCCTTCGACCGCCTCGATCCGTCCCCCGCCGAGGCGGTCTCGTGGTTCGAGGAGGATGTCGGGCGCTTCCGGCTCGAAGTGTACGCCGCCACCGAGGAGCACGTGGACGCCTGCCTCGCGCTGCTTGGCGCAGAGGCTCCGGATCTGCATTTGAACGTCGCCCCCGTGGAGGACGCCAACTGGGTGGCGATGGCGCTCGACGGCCTGCCGCCCGTGCAGGCGGGGCGTTTCGTGGTGGCGGGCGCACATGCGCTCGCGCGGGCGCCGCGCGGCGCGACGCGGATCTGGATCGAGGCCTCCGAGGCGTTCGGCACCGGCCATCACGGCACCACCATGGGCTGCCTGCTTGCGCTCGACGCGCTGGCCAAACGCGGCCGCCGCCCGCGGCGCGTGCTGGACGTCGGCGCCGGCTCCGGCGTGCTGGCGATCGCCGCCGCCAAGCTCGGCGCCGTCGCGCTCGGCGTCGAGATCGACGCGCGCGCCGCCGAGATCGGGCGGGAGAACATCAAGAACAACCGCGTGAGCCGTTCGGTCCGCATGCTGACGGCCGATGGCGCGCGCGTGGCTCGCGCCGCGCCGGCCGGCTACGACCTGATCTTCGCCAACATCCTGATGCGCCCGCTGATCCATATGGCGCCGGCCTTGACCGCGGCGCTCGCGCCCGGCGGCCGGATCGTGCTCTCCGGCCTGCTGGTCGGCCAGGTGCCGCTGGTGCGGCAGGCCTACGAAAACCGCGGCCTCGTGATGACGTCCCGCCGCCGCCGCCACGGCTGGGCGACCCTTGTGCTGACGCGCCCCCGCCGACCAGCGAGGACAAGTTCGGCCGGGGCTTGACCGACGCCCCCGGCGCCCCCCAAGTCTCGCCTCATGCTGCAGACTTTCGACGTCCCCGGCGGCCCCCATGTTGGCCGCGCCCACCTGCCCCTCCTGCGCAAAGAGCTGAAACGGCTCGGCCTGGACGGGTTCGTCGTCCCCCACGAGGACGAGTACCAAAACGAATACGTGCCGGAGGCCTATGACCGCCTCGCCTGGCTGACCGGCTTCACCGGTTCGGCCGGCGCGGCCGTCGCGATGACCGACGAAGCCGCCGTGTTCGTCGACGGCCGCTACACGCTGCAGGTGCGCGCCCAGGTGGACGGCAAGCTGTTCGCCTATCGCGATCTCGTCGAGGGCGGCGTGCCGGCCTACCTGCGCGAGCGGGTGAAGCCCGGCCAGAAGATCGGCTACGACCCGAAACTCGTCAGCCCCGACACGCTGGAGCGCTGGCGCGCGGCGATCGAGGACGCCAAGGCCACGCTCGTCGCCGTCGGCGCCAACCCGATCGATGCGGCCTGGGGCGGCAAGCGCCCGCCGATCCCGATGGCCCCGGTGAAGCCGCACGCCGACGCCTTCTCCGGCGAGACCGCCGCAGCCAAGCGCAAGCGCATCGGCGCGACCGTCGCCGCCGACGGCGCCGACGCGACCGTGCTCACGAGCCCGGCCTCGCTCGCGTGGCTGTTCAACATCCGCGGCGGCGACGTCGCCTACACGCCGCTCCCGCTCGGCGCCGCCATTCTGCATGCGGACGGTCGCGCCGAACTGTTCCTCGCGCCGGCCAAGACCTCGGCGGAGCTGAGCGCGTGGCTCGGCAACGAGGTGGCGCTGCAGCCGGACGAGGCGCTCGAAGCGGGGCTGACGGCGCTCGCGGGCCGCAAGGTGCGGCTCGATCCGGCGACGGCCTCGGCCTGGTACTTCGAGACGCTCAAGACCGCCGGCGCCACGGTGGTGCGCGGCGCCGATCCCACGGCGCTGCCGCGCGCCTGCAAGAACGCCGTCGAGATCGAGGGATCGCGCAAGGCCCACGCGCGCGACGGCGCGGCGCTCACGCGCTTCCTGCACTGGCTCGCGACCGAAGCGCAAAGCGGCGACGTCGACGAGATCGAGGCCTGCCGCAAGCTCGAGTCCTTCCGGACGGCGCAAGGCACTCTGCGCGACCTCTCCTTCGACTCCATCTCCGGCGCCGGCCCGAACGCGGCCTTGCCGCACTACCGCGTCTCGACGAAAACGAACCGCAAGCTGAAGCGCGGCTCGCTGTTCCTGATCGACAGCGGCGGCCAGTACGACGACGGCACCACGGACGTCACCCGCACCGTCGCCATCGGCCGCCCGACGAAAGAGATGCGCGATCGCTTCACCCGCGTGCTCAAGGGCCACATCGCGCTCTCGCGCGTGCGCTTCCCGAAAGGCACCACGGGCTCCGCGCTCGACGCGCTGGCGCGTCTCGCCCTCTGGGAGGCGGGTCTCGATTACGATCACGGCACGGGCCACGGCGTCGGTTCGTATCTGGGCGTGCACGAAGGCCCGCACCGCATCTCCAAGATGCCGAACAGCGTTGCGCTCGAACCGGGCATGATCGTTTCGAACGAGCCGGGCTACTACAAGACGGGCGCCTACGGGATCCGCACCGAGAACCTGCAGGTCGTCACCGAAGCCACGCCCATCGAGGGCGGCGATCGCCCGATGCTGGGCTTCGAGACGCTGACGCTCGCGCCGATCGATCGCACCGTGATCGAGAAGAAGCTGCTCACGAAAGAGGAGCGCGCCTGGCTCGACGCCTACCACGCGCGGGTGCGTGACGTGATCGGGCCGCAGCTCGACGGCGCCGCGAAAGCCTGGCTCGACGAGGTGACCGCGCCGATCTGACGCGCGGCGCGACCGGCCGGGCGCCCCCTTTGCGCCCGAATCCATGGTCAGCCTCTTCGCGCACAGGGGCAGAGATGGACGAAACCGCGCACGCCGATGACCGCTCGCCGCGCCCCAAGGGCGTGGACGGTCGCGGCTGGGGTGTGGCGCTCGGCGCGCTCGCCGCAACGCTGGCGCTCAGCGGCTGCTTCTCATCGCGCGCGCCCTTGATCGGCCCCGCCGACAGCGTGAAGGCCCTGGGCGAGGGCGGGATCGCCAAGCGCGTCTCGTATCCGGCGATGGGCGGCGGTCCGCTTGCCGAGGCCGTCACGTTCGCGTGGGTGCAGGACGGTTACGTGATCGCCGACGGGCGCGGCCGACGCGAGCCGCTGCACTATCGCCTCGCCCACCTCAAGGGCGACTGGTTCATCAGCCAGCGCGCAGAACCCGGCGGCGTGGACTACGGCCTCGCCCGGCGCATCGGCGCACAGCTCTACGTCTACTCGGCGCAGTGTTCGGATCTGACCGACGCCGACCGCGCCGTGCTGAACCTGCGGCTCACCGAGAACGGGGCGTGCCTCGTCGGCTCGATGGCGCAGTTGCGCGCGACGATGACGCTCGTGGCGTCACGCGGGCCCCAGCCGGACGGCTATTACGAAGTGCTCGCACCGACGCGCCCATAGGCGCCCTCGATCGGGATCCGCGCCGGGATGGGCCGATCGCGCGCGGCCGCCGCCAGATCGAGCGTCAGCGCGTGCAGATAGGCCTCGCGGTCACCGCTGGCCTGGGCAAGCGGCTGGGCGAACGACATCGTCGTCAAGAACCCCGCCAGTTCGGCCGGCGACCAGACATAGTCCGCATAGATCTCGAAGCCGCTCGTGGCGGCGAAGGCGCCGGACTGGCGCAGCGCTTCGGCATAAGGCAGCCACGACCACAGCCGCTCGTCCACATATGTCCGGGCGCGGATCATCTCGAGATTGACGCGCTCCTGCACGCCGCGCGGCGCATCGGGGAACTGCACACGCCCCATGACGAACGCGAAGAACACTCCGCCCGGCGCGATCCAGCGGGCCGCGCGCCGCGCCACCACGCCCTGGTCCATCCAATGGAACGACGCCGCCGCGACCACCGCCTCGGCTTCGCCGGCGGGAAGCTCGACGTCCTCGGCGCGCGCGATGCGGATGTCGAGCCGCGGCTCGGGGGAAATAAGCCGCGCCATGGCGGCGTCAGGCTCGACCGCGATGACGCGCGCATAGCGCTGGACGAGGTCCGACGTCGCCTGCCCGGCGCCGGCGCCGAGCTCGACGCAGAGCCCCGAAGCCCCGCCGGTGACCGCGGCAAGCCGATCGAACACCGCCGCGGGATACGCGGGCCGGAATCGCCGGTACAGGGTCGCCCACGCACCGAATGCGGGCGCAGAGCTCTCAGCCCCGGACATCGAACCGCTTTCGCAAGGGCGCCATCGCCCACGGGTGAAATAGGCTGTGAACGCCGCTCGTCCAGGTAGAGTGAGGCGGAAGAGGCGCACGCGTCGCGCGCACCCGCCTCGTGGCCGCCGAAAATACAACTCGAACGCGAACTTTCGGTTTACACAATTTGAGCGATAGGACGGCTGTTGCCCTAAGGCGCGCCGGGACACCCTAGCGGGGCGTCACCGCGATTCCGCGCGCCGGGACGCGGTGAACAGGTGAACTGTACGATGACAGGCCGGACGCTCTGCATTATTTCTTTCGAGACGGATAACCCGGGTTGGTCATTTCGTAACGCTGAAAGTGATAGTGTTCACTTCCGTCTAGAGGACCTCGCGACTATGCCGGACGGCGCTAAACCCGCGAACGACTATGTCTCCCCCGAAGAGTTGCGCGACATGCTTGCGCATTTGAGGGAGGCCAACGAGTCGACGCGCTTGCTGCTCGATCAGATCATCGAGTCCATCCGCAGCGTGAACGATACGCACCTGCGCGAATTCGACGAGCTCGCCGCGCGGATTCAACGCAAGCTCGACGGACACTGACGTCCGCCGACGCGATCCGGCCGCGCGGAGCGGACGCTGGACCATCGCTCGATCACGTATCGAAGACGATCCCGAACGGCGCCCCGCGCCGTCCGGGATGAGCCGTCACGCGGCGCTCAGTTCGCGCCGTCTTCCAACAGCCGCCGCGCGATCACCTGCGCCTGGATCTCGCCCGCGCCCTCGAAGATGTTGAGGATGCGCGCGTCGCAGAGCACGCGGGAGATCGGGTATTCGAGCGCGAAGCCGTTGCCGCCGTGGATCTGCAGCGCGTTGTCCGCGGCCGACCACGCCACCCGCGCGGCGAGCAGCTTGGCCATGCCGGCTTCGAGATCGCAGCGCTTGCCGCTGTCTTTCTGGCGCGCGGAGAAATACGTGAGCTGACGCGCCGCCATGATCTCGACGGCCATCATCACGAGCTTGTTCGACACACGCGGGAACGCGAAGATCTCCGCGCCGAACTGCTTGCGGTCGAGCGCATACTTCAGCCCGTATTCGAGCGCCGATTGCGCCACGCCGACGGCGCGGGCGGCCGTCTGGATGCGCGCGCTCTCGAACGTCGCCATCAGGTGCTTGAAGCCCTGGCCCTCGACGCCGCCGAGCAGATTGGCCGCCGGCACGCGGAAGCCGTCGAAGCCGATCTCGTATTCCTTCATGCCGCGATAGCCGAGCACTTCGATCTCGCCGCCGGTCATGCCGGGCGTCGGGAACGGCGTCGCGTCGTCGCCGCGCTGCTTCGGCGCAAGGAACATCGACAGGCCGCGGAAATCCGTGGTCGCGGGGTCCGTCCGAACCAGGAGCGTCATCACGTCCGCGCGGGCGGCGTGCGTGATCCAGGTCTTGTTGCCGGTGACGAAGTAGTGGTCGCCCTCCTTCACCGCGCGCGTGCGCAGGGAGCCGAGGTCGGAGCCGGTGTTCGGCTCGGTGAAAACCGCCGTCGGCAGGATTTCGGCCGCCGCGATGCCTGGCAGCCACTGCGCCTTCTGCTCTGCGGTGCCACCGATCAGGATGAGTTCCGCCGCGATCTCGGACCGCGTGCCGAGCGAGCCCACGCCGATATAGCCGCGCGACAGCTCTTCCGAGACGACGCACATTGCCGTCTTGCCGAGGCCGGAGCCGCCATACTCTTCCGGGATCGTGAGGCCGAACACGCCGAGCGCGCCCATCTCCTCGAGCACCGAGAGCGGGATCAGCTCGTCCTTCAGGTGCCATTCGTGCGCGTACGGAACGACCTTGTCGTCGGCGAACTTGCGGAACTGGTCGCGGATCAGCTCGAACTCGTGCTCGAGGCCGGTCTCTTCCAGCGTGGCCTTTCCCTGCGCCGCGCGCAGGAGCACGGCGAGGCGCGCGCGCGCGGCCTGCCCGCCGAACGCCACGTAGGGCGCGAGGCCGGCTTCGGGCGCGAGGCCGAAATCTCCGGGACGGATGATCTCGGTCTGCGTCATCGGCACGCCGCCGATCAGCTGCGCGGCGTACTCACCAACGAGAATTTCGCTCAACAGGCGCTCGACCTCGCCGAACTTGCCCTCGGCGCAGAGGCGCTCGGCCCAGTCGGCCACCTGGCGCAGGGTTTCGGCGTAGGTCGCGATCCAGGCGAGGCCGTGCACGACGTGCTGTTCGGCGTCCAGGCGCTTGCGGTCGAACTTGCCGTCCACCGCGACCTGCGCGCGCACCGCCTGCTTCACGGCGGCGGCGTAGCGGTCAGCCGCGGCGGCGACTGCATGGATGTCGGCCAGACCGAATGCGGATCCGTCGAGCGGCATATGTATGACCTCCATCACCTGTCGTGTTGCGTTGCAACATGGCGCAGGGCGCTTTGCAAGCGCCTCGCCGGACGCGTTCGGCGGAAATAGATCGCCGAAGCGCCCCGGCGAGCGCCGTCACGAACAGGTTTTCGAGGAGGCGTCCGCGCTAGGAGGCCGGCCCGCCGAGCGCCAGCGAACCGACGCCGATCGCGTCGACCGTCTGCAGGCCCGACGAAACCGTCGAGACCGAGGCGTTAACCGTGAGGGCCACTTTTTCCGGGCGGATGAAGCCGCGCGCGCCATACACGCGCTTGCCCCACGTCGCGCCCGGGATGTGCCACACGCGAACCTCGCTCCAATCGCCGTTCTTGGAGACGTCCTTCACCGGCACGTTGAGCGTGACTTCGCCTTCGTTGAGCCAGTTGGCGTGATCCACCACGATGGCGCGATCGGAAAGGACGGCGCGCACGACGGCCACATGCCCGCGATCCGCGCCGTTATAGCCGCGCATCACGATGACCGAGCCGACGGCCGGGGTCTTTTCGCGATCATATTTGCCGGCCGCGAGCGTCCACCAGGACTTCGCGTCGCCCTTGATGTCCACGCCGGAATTGGCCCGCGCGTACGGCACGCACTGGATGCGCGCGCCGCTGCGGACGATTTTCGGGGTCGGCACCGCACGTTCGAGCGCCGCCGTCTCGGCGATGGGCTCCATGCGGATTTCGACGGTGTCCGGCAGGGGTGTGAGTTCACCCGCCGCAGCGGCCCCGCTCATCACCCAGCCCGCGCCCATAGCCGCGCCGACGAGAGTCAGCCGCATGGAGCGCCGGGTCCCGGAAGACTGCACGTACTTCAACCATCATCCTCCAAGCGTGCCGGCTCGCCTTCTGCCGCCGGTCTGGCGCGCCCGTGTGATCCCTCAGGGTCACTGCGCACGCGCTTCTGCTTTCGGGCCTATGTTCTGTCGGGCCTAAACTCTGTGCCCCAAAACGGGCCAATAAAGTTTCCAAGCTCTTAATCGCGCTAACGCTAACAGTCTTTAATCACAAGACCTTGCCCCCGGACGGGGCAGTAGGGCCGCGTTCGATTGAGTCTCATCTGGCGGTCAACCAGCGTTCAACGCCAGATGAAGCCCTGCACCTGATAGGTCCGGCCGCCCCAGTGCCCGCCGGGCACGTGCCACACCTGCACGGCGCTCCAGTCCCCGTTCGGCGACACGTCGCGCACCGGCACGTTGAGCGTAATCTCTCCTGAATTCAGCCAGTTGGCGTGGTCCACGAGAATGTCGCGCGGACCGAGCACACGCCGGACGACCGCCAAATGGCCGCGCCGCAAATCGGCGAAGCCGCGCAGCACGAGCACCCCGCCGGCGACCGGCCGCTGGCCGCGCGAGTACCGCCCCTCCGCCTATGCCCACCAGGTCACAGCGTCGCCGTAAATGTCGATGCCGGAGCGCTCGCGCGCGTAAGGGACGCACTGCAACGGCTTCGGCGGCCGCAAAATGGACGGCGGCTCCGGCCGCTCCACGAACGGCGGCGGCCGTTCGACGCCGCCGCACGCGGCCAGAACGACCGACGCCAGCACGGCGAGCGCGGTGAGTCGGCGCCTCATCCCGGCGGCGGATCGTAGGCCAGGATCGGCGCGAGATGGCGCTCGGCCTCCTGGCGCGTCCAGCCCTTGCGGGCGGCGTAATCGTCCACCTGATCGCGGTCGATCCGGCCGACGCCGAAATAGGCGGCTTCCGGGCGCGCGAAATAGAGACCGGACACGCTGGCGGGCGGCGTCATCGCGAAGCTCTCAGTCAGGCCCATGCCGGCATTGCCGGGGGCGTCGAGGAGTTCGAACAACGTACGCTTTTCGGTGTGGTCGGGTTGCGCGGGATAGCCCGGCGCCGGGCGGATGCCCTGATAGCGCTCCGCGATCATGCCGGCGACGTCGACGGTCTCGTCCGCCGCATAGCCCCACAATTCGCGCCGCACCTTGGCGTGCAGATACTCCGCGAACGCCTCCGCGAACCGGTCCGCCAGGGCCTTGACCATGATCGCGCCGTAGTCGTCGTTGGCGGCCTTGAACCGCTCCGTGACGCCCTGCTCCCCGATGCCGGCGGTGACGGCGAACAGGCCGACGTGATCGGCCCGCGTCTCGCCCACGAAATCCGCGAGCGCGAGATTGGCGCCGCCGGGCTTCTCCATCTGCTGGCGCAGCGTGTGGAGGCGCGCGCGCTCCGTCGTGCGCGTTTCATCCGTCCACAGAACGATGTCGTCGCCTTGGCGGTTGGCCGCGAAGAAGCCGACGACGCCGTTCGCCGTCACCCACTTCTCTTCGATCATGCGCGCCAGCATCGCCTGCGCGTCCTTGAAGAGACCGCGCGCGGCTTCGCCGACGACGTCGTCCTCCAGGATGCGCGGATACTGGCCGACGAGATCCCAGGATGCGAAGAACGGCGACCAATCGATGAAGGGCGCGAGCTCGGTCAGCGGCACGTCGCGCAGCGCCCGCACGCCGAGGAAGCTGGGCGCCTTCGGCGGCGGGCTCTCGAGCTTGAGCCCCCGCGCACGCGCAGCGGCGAGCGGCACACGCGGATTGCGCTTCTGCCCCGCAAGATAGGACTCGCGCACCTGCGCCTGATCGGCCTTCTCCGCCGCGACGAAGCCGGCGCGGTCATCGTCGGAGAGAAGCTTCTGCACCACCGGCACGGCGCGCGAGGCGTCCGTGACGTAGAGCGTCGGCCCCGCATAAGCCGGCGCGATCTTCACGGCGGTGTGCGTGCGGCTGGTCGTCGCGCCGCCGATCAGCAGCGGGATGTCGAACCCCTGGCGCTGCATTTCGCTGGCGACGAACACCATTTCGTCGAGGCTCGGCGTGATCAGGCCCGAAAGACCGATGGCGTCGACCTTCTCGCGGCGCGCCGTCTCGAGAATGGTTTCGCACGGAACCATGACGCCGAGATCGACGACGTCGTAGCCGTTGCACTGCAGGACGACGCCGACGATGTTCTTGCCGATGTCGTGGACGTCGCCCTTGACGGTCGCCATCAGCACCTTGCCGGCGGCGCGCTGCGCTTCGCCTGCGGCCGCCTTCTCCGCCTCCATGTACGGCACGAGGTGGGCCACGGCCTGCTTCATGACGCGCGCGGATTTCACCACCTGCGGCAGGAACATCTTGCCCTGGCCGAACAGGTCGCCGACGACGTTCATGCCGTCCATCAGCGGGCCTTCGATGACGTGCAACGGCCGCGCAACCGAGAGGCGCGCCTCTTCCGTATCCTGAACGATGAACTCGTTGAGGCCGTGCACCAGCGCATGCGTCAGCCGTTCCTTCACAGGCTTCTCGCGCCACGCGAGATCCTTGCCGGGATCCTTCCGGCGCTCCCCGCCTTTGAAGCGATCGGCGATCTCGAGCAGGCGCTCGGTGGAGTCGGCGCGGCGGTTGAGCAGCACGTCCTCGACGCGCTCGCGCAGCTCGGGCTCGATGTCGTCGACGACGGAGAGCTGGCCCGCATTGACGATCGCCATGTCCATGCCGGCCTGGATCGCATGATACAGGAACACGGAATGCATGGCCTCGCGCACGGGCTCGTTGCCGCGGAACGCGAACGACACGTTCGAGACGCCGCCCGAGACGTGCGCGTGCGGCAGCGTCTCGCGGATCGCGCGCGTGGCCTCGAAGAAGGCGAGCGCGTAGTCGGCGTGCTCCTCGATCCCGGTCGCCACCGCGAAGATGTTCGGATCGAAGATGATGTCCTCGGGCGGGAAACCCGCCTTGTCGACGAGCGTGCGGTAGGCGCGCGTGCAGATCTCGATCTTGCGCGCGGCGGTGTCCGCCTGCCCCTTCTCGTCGAACGCCATCACGACGACGGCCGCGCCGTAGCGGCGCACGCGCTTGGCCTGCTCGAGGAACGCCGCCTCGCCTTCCTTCAAGGAGATGGAGTTGACGATCGATTTGCCCTGCACGCATTGCAGGCCCGCCTCGATCACCGACCATTTGGAGCTGTCGACCATCAGCGGCACGCGCGCAATGTCCGGCTCGGTGGCGATCAGGTTGAGGAAACGCCGCATCGCCGCCACGCCGTCGATCAGCGCGGCGTCCATGTTCACGTCGAGCACGTTGGCGCCGGCCTCGACCTGCTGGCGCGCGACGGCGAGCGCGCCGGAATAGTCGTCCGCCTCGATCAGCTTACGGAATTTCGCCGAGCCCGTGACGTTCGTCCGCTCGCCGACGATGATGAAATTCGAAAAAGGGTTGGTCATCGTCTGCTTTCAAATGGCGCGGAGAACGTCGGTGTGGGTGAAATCGTCACCCTTGAACAAGAGCGGCGCATTGCGCGTGACGGCGAGCGCGTACGACATGCAATCGCAGAGGTTCAGCCGAGCGGGATGACCGCGGCCGCGGCCATAGCGAAGGAAGGCGTCGCGGGCCCGCTCGAAAAGCGCTTGGTCGAATGCGACGATCTCGACGCGGTAGAGCGAAAAGAGACCATCGACCGCCTGAACTGCGAAGGCGTCGCCCCAACGCGATGCGACCATCGAGGTCTCCAACGCAACCGGCGCCGCAACGAGCACCCCATCGGCCCGTCCCAAGGCCGCACGCAACGGATCAGCCCCAGGCTCACGCACGAGAATCGCAATGAGCGCAGAGGTGTCGACGACGATCACCGCGGCACTCCATCGGGCCCGTACATTTCCTCGTCGATCGCCTTGAGATCCAGCGGCTCGAGCGGCCCGAACTGGTCCAGGAGCGCGTCCAAAGCCGCGCTGCGTTGCGCGGCCCGCGCCTCGCGCTCGGCGTCGAGACGCGCCAGCTTCTCGCGCACCGCGCTATCAATCGCCTCGGTCACGCCGAGCCCGGTCACGGCAGCCAACCGGCGCACGCGCGCCTCGACATCCTCGTTTTTGATGTTCAGACCCATAACGGCCTCGTTTCTAGAATGAACATGTTAATTCTAGAATACATTGTCACGCCGCCGCCGTGAAGGGCTCGAGCCCCGATAGCCGCATGACGGGTTCGCACGTCCAGGTCTTGCGCGGGGTGACGCCTTTGACCGCGGCGGCGATGGCGCGGATGTGGTCCGGCGTGGTGCCGCAGCACCCGCCCATGACGCTCACGACGCCCTGTTTCGCCCACGGCTCCATCACGCGCAGCATGTCCTCCGGCGTCTCGTCGTAGCCGCCCATGGCGTTCGGCAGGCCGGCGTTGGGATAGGCCGAGATCCGCACGTTCGCGGCCCGCGCGAGGGCGCGGATGTGGGCGTCCATGTCCTTCGGACCGAGCGCGCAGTTGAGGCCCACGCTCCAGGGCTGGACGTGGCGCACCGAATGCCAGAAGGCCTCGACCGTCTGCCCCGAGAGCGTGCGCCCGGAGAGATCGGTGATGGTGCCGGAGATCATCACCGGCAGCGTCTCGCCGAGTTTGTCGAACAGCTCTTCGACGGCGAAGATCGCGGCCTTGGCGTTGAGCGTGTCGAAGATCGTTTCGATCAGGATGATGTCGGCGCCGCCCTCGACGAGCCCTTCCGCCTGCTCGGCATAGGCCGCCACGCACTCCTCGAACGTGACGTCGCGACGCGCCGGATCGTTCACGTCCGGCGACAGCGAGAGCGTCTTGTTCAAAGGCCCGATGGCGCCGGCGACGAAGCGCGGCTGACCGTCCTTGGCCTCGGCGATGGCGCAGGCTTCGCGGGCGACGCGCGCGGCGGCGACGTTCAGCTCGCGCGCCAGCGATTCCAGGCCGTAATCGGCCTGGCTGATGCGCGTCGAGTTGAACGTGTTGGTTTCGATGATATCGGCGCCGGCGTCGAGATACTGGCCGTGGATGGCGCGGATCACGTCCGGCTTCGTGATGCACAACAGGTCATTGTCGCCCTTCAGCGGGCGGTTGTGCCCGGCGAAGCGGGCGCCGCGGAAGTCCTCTTCGGTCAGGCCATAGGTCTGGATCATCGAGCCCATCGCGCCGTCGATGATCAGGATGCGCTGCGCGGCGAGCGCGTCGAGGGCGGCGCGGCGCTGTTGGCGTGTCGTGGTCATGCGGTTTCTCCTGCCGGGCGCGGCCGGACGCCGAGGATGCGGCAGATGGCGAGCGTGAGGTCGGCGCGGTTCAGCGTGTAGAAATGGAAATCCTCGACGCCTTCTGCGGCGAGACGGGCGCACAATTCGGCCGTCACGGCGGCGGCGACGAGACGGCGCGTCTCGGGATCGTCGTCGAGCCCGTCGAACATGCGCGCGAGCCAGGCCGGCACGGCCGCGCCGCACGCCGAGGCCATCTTCACGATGCCGTTGAAGTTCGTCACGGGCATGATGCCCGGCGAGATCGGGATCGCGACGCCCGCGGCCGCGGCGGCGTCGCGGAACCGCAGGAACGTCTCGGCCTCGAAGAAGAACTGACTGATGCCGCGTGTGGCGCCGGCGTCGATCTTGGCCTTGAGGACGTCGAGATCATGCGCGAGCGACGGACTTTCCGGATGCTTCTCCGGATAGACTCCGACGGACACCTCGAACGGCGCGACGCGGCGCGCTGCGGCGACGAGTTCGGTCGCGTTGCGGTACCCGTCCGGATGCGGCGTGAAGGTTTCGGCGAGGCCGCCGGGCGGATCGCCGCGCAGCGCGACGATGTGACGGACCCCCGCCTCCCAATAGGTGCGCAGCACGTCGTCCACCTCGCCGCGCGCCGCCGCCACGGTGGTGAGGTGCGCCGCCGGCTTCAGCCGCGTTTCCGCAATGAGACGCGACACCGTGCGGTGCGTGCGATCCCGCGTCGAACCGCCCGCCCCATAGGTGACGGAGACGAACGTGGGATCGAGCGGTTCGAGCTTGGCGACCGCGGCCCACAACTGCTCTTCGAGCTTCTCGGACTTCGGCGGGAAGAACTCGAAGCTGACGTTCAGCCGGCGCGCGACGGGGGGACGCGAGATGACGGCGGCGCTGGTCATGCGGCGGCTCCCTCGGCCTTTTCTCCTGCCCAGATCTTCACGGTGAGCTTGTCCCCGGCGCCCGGCGGCGGCGCGAGCGTGCGGATGTCGAGCGCGGGCACGCCGGCGGCCGCGCACCACGCGCGCATTTCGTCGTCGGCGAAGCCGAGGCGGCGATGCGCGTGGCTCTCCCGCAGGAATTCGAGACCATGCGGGGCGAAATCGACGAGCACGAGGCGGCCGCCCGGCCGCAGCAGCCGCGCGGCGTTGATCACCGCGCGCCGCGGATCGGGAAGGAAGTGCAGCACCTGGTGAACGGTGACGAGCGCCGCCTGGCCAGGTGGAACGGGCGGATCATAGATGTCGCCCAGCCGGACCGACGCCTTCGCATCCACGCGCCCCGCGAGCGCGGCGCGCGCCAGGGCGAGCATCTGGCGCGACGTGTCGAACCCTTCGGCGCGCACCGCGCGATCGGCGAAAATCTCGAGCATGCGGCCGATGCCGACGCCAACGTCGATCATCAGATCGAACGGCCCCGGCCCTGCGGCCTCGAGCACGGCGGCTTCGATGTCGACGTCCGGAAGATGCAGCGCACGGACGCGATTCCAGTCCTCGGCGTTCTCGTCGAAATAGGCGGCGGCGGCCATCGCGCGCGCTTCGTGGATTTCGGCGAGACGCTCGCGGTCGCGCACCAGCACGGGATCGGCCGCATCGAGCCGCGCGACGAGGTCTTCCGCCAGGGCCCGCTCCGCCGAGCCTTCCGGCGCGAGGCGATAGAACACCCACGCGCCCTCGGGCGCGCGCTCGGCCAGGCCGCTCTCCGTCAGAAGCTTCAGGTGGCGGCTGATCCGCGGCTGGCTTTGGCCGAGCGCCTGGGCCAATTCACCGACGGCGAGCTCGCCGCGCACGAGCAGCGCCAGCGCGCGCAGCCGCGAGGGCTCACCCGCCGCACGCAAGGCGCCGACCAGCCCGTCGAGCGACACCCGCCCGGCAAACTCGTTTCTAGATATAAACATGTCTTTATATGATCAGAAATCGCCCGTTGCGCCAAGTCCCAATCGTCGGTTAACCAAATTGGGCTTCAACCTCAGGCGCATGGACCAACCGATGCACCGCCACCTGTTCGCCCTCGCCGTGCTGGCGATGGCCGGGCCTTCCCTCGCTCATGCCGATCCGGCGACCGCACCGCAGACGGTGGCCGCCGCGCCGCCGGCCGAGCCCGCCGCGCCCGCTGACGCCGAGCAGGCCAACCCCGGCGCGCTGCGCGACCCGTGGGAAAAGGTGAACCGGAAAGTGTTCGCGTTCAACACCGCGGTCGATTCCGCCGTGCTGGAGCCGGTCGCGAAAGGCTATCGCGCGGTGACCCCGAAGTTCGCGCGCACCGGCGTCTCCAATCTCCTTTCCAACCTGCGCGCGCCGGCGACCGTCGCCAACGCGCTGCTCCAGGGCGAAGGCAAGCGCGCCTCGGTGACGGCGGCCCGGTTCGGGGTGAACTCGACGGTTGGCGTGGTCGGCCTGTTCGACGTCGCCGACGCCATGGGCCTCGACCAGCATCAGGAGGACTTCGGCCAGACGCTCGGCGTCTGGGGCGTGAAGCCCGGCATCTATCTCATGCTGCCCTTCCTCGGGCCGTCCACGGCGCGCGACCTCGTCGGCGACGTCGTCGACAACGCCTTTCATCCGTTGACCTACGCCAACGGCGAAGACGCGCCGGCCGTGCGTGGCGGATTGGCCGCACTCAGCGTCGTTTCCGCGCGAGAATCTGCAATCGAAACGATCGACGACTTGCGCGCCAACTCCCCGGATCCCTACGTGACGATCCGTTCGGTCTATGGCCAGTCGCGCGAGAGCGCGATCCGGAATGGGCGCCAGAACGTAGAGGACCTGCCGGATTTCGGCGGCCCTCCGTGAGCGGGGCGCCCCTCGAAGGATCGGGGGACGGTCCGGGGGACGACGGGAGATGTGGTCGATGACCAGCATGATGACGCGCCGGATCGCCGCGGCGCTGATGTTCGGTGTGACGATGGCGGCCGCGACGCCCGCCTTCGCCGACAAGGCCGCCGAAGATTACGTCGCCAAGAACGCCCCCATGGCGTTGGCCGCGCTGAACGCCAAAGGCCAGTCGCCGACGGAACGTCAGGTCGCGTTCGGCAAGCTGTTCGACCAATTCGCCGATCTGCCGCGCATCGCCGATTTCGTTCTCGGCCGGTACGCGCGCACCGCGCGCGCCGATCCGGCGCTGTACGCGGAATGGATCGCCGCCTACCGCGACTATTCGATCGCGGTCTATCAGGACCAGCTCGACCAGTACCGCGGCAACACGATCCGCATCCTGCCGGGCAGCAAGGACGCCACGATCAACGGACGCTTCTATTCGGTGGTGCGCAGCGAAATCCTGCGTCCTGGACAGAAGCCGCTACAGGTGCAATGGCGCCTTCTGCGCGGGACCGACGGCGCATTCCGCGTCGTCGACGTGGCCGTCCAGTTCGACGAGAACATCGTCTGGCTCGCGATCCAGCAGCAGGCGGACAATCTCGCCTTCCTCGACCGCAACAAGGGCGACGTCCGCGCCTTGCTCGCCGACGTGAAGCGCCAGACCGCGACCATGCGGGCGCGGATCGCCGCCGGGCAATCGGGACGCGGATCGGGCGGCTGAGCCGCCGGCCCCGCCACCCCCACGGCTCTATTTCCAGAACCTGACGGTTGCCTGATGACGGCCGTCCGCCGCGGCGCGCCCTGTCGCCCGGCCGCGCGACCTCCTATCTTCGGCGCAGCGAGAATCGCTTCGCCACCGCAGGACGCTCCATGACCGCCCCCCGCTCGCACGCGCCCATCATCATCATCGGCTCCGGCCCGGCCGGCTACACCGCCGCGATCTATGCCGCGCGCGCCATGCGCAAGCCGATGCTGATCGCGGGCCTGCAACCGGGCGGCCAGCTGACGATCACGACCGACGTCGAGAACTATCCGGGCTTCGCCGACGTCATCCAGGGCCCCTGGCTGATGGAGCAGATGCGCGCGCAGGCGCTGCACGTGGGCACGGAGCTCGTCGAGGACCTGATCGTCGACGTCGATTTCAGCCGCCGCCCCTTCACGCTCAAGGGGGACAGCGGCCGGACCTATACCGCCGACGCGGTGATCATCGCGACGGGCGCGCAGGCGCGCTGGCTCGGCCTGCCGAGCGAAACGACGTTCCAGGGCTTCGGCGTCTCGGCCTGCGCGACGTGCGACGGGTTCTTCTACCGCAACAAGCCGGTGGCGGTGATCGGCGGCGGCAACACCGCCGTCGAGGAAGCGCTGTATCTGTCGAATTTTGCATCGAAAGTGACTCTGGTGCACCGCCGCGACACCCTGCGCGCCGAACGCGTGCTGCAGGAGCGCCTGCTGCATCACCCGAAGATCGACGTGATCTGGGATCACGAGGTCGACGAGATTGTCGGCCAGACCGAGCCCGTGCGCGGCGTCACCGGCGCGCGGCTGCGCCACGTCAAGACTGGCGCGACGCGCGATCTCGCCGTCGACGGCGTGTTCGTCGCGATCGGCCATGCTCCGGCGACGAGCATGTTCGCCGGCAAGGTCGCCATGCGCCCGAACGGCTATGTGATCGTCGAACCGGGCACGACCCGCACGAACGTGCCGGGCGTGTTCGCGGCGGGCGACGTCGCCGACGAGACCTACCGCCAGGCCGTAACCGCGGCCGGCCTCGGCTGCATGGCCGCGCTCGAAGCCGAGCGTTTCCTGTCGACCGCCGAGCATGCCGCGCCGAGCGAGGCCGCCGCCTGAGGGTGCGTCCCCGGGCGGATGCACGCGCGGAGGTGGTGAAGCGCGTGGCGCTGCGCTAAGAGGCGAACGCGGTCGTCGTGGCGGCCGCTGCTCGGGCGCCGCGACGGACTATCGCCATGCTGGACTGGGACAAGCTCAAGACGTTCCATCACGCGGCCGAGACCGGCAGCATCACCGCCGCGGCGGAGCAGCTCGGCGTCAGCCAATCGGCAGTCAGCCGGCAGATCGCGGCCCTGGAAGAGGCGATCGGCGTCCCGCTGTTCCAGCGCCACGCCCGCGGCCTTCTGCTGACCGGCCCTGGCATGACCCTTCACAACCTCACCCGCGACATGCAGGCCGCGGCGAAAGTGGCGGAGGCCACCCTCAAGGACGCGCGCGAGAAAACCATGGGCGACCTCGTGGTCACCGCGCCCGTCGCGTTCGGCTCGACCTGGCTCGCCCCGCGTCTGCCGGCCTTTGCCGACAGCTATCCCGACGTGCGGCTCAAGCTGCTGCTCGACGACCGCGAGTACGACCTCCTGAAGCTCGAGGCCGAATGCGCCATCCGGCTGTGGGCCGCGACGCACGCGGACCTGATCCAGCGCCGTATCTTTCAGGTTCACGTCAGCCTCTACGCCTCGCGGTCCTATCTCGAGCGCCATGGCCTGCCGGAAACGGTGGACGACCTCGATCGGCATCGGATCGTCTCATACGAGGCCCCGCTGCAGGACACGCCCATGCGCGACCTCGACTGGGCCCAGCGCGTCGGTCGCGAGGACAGCGCGCCCCGCACGCCGGCCCTGCAGATCAACAACGTTTACGGCATGCTCAAGGCCGTCGAACACGGTTTCGGGATCGCGAGCCTGCCGGACTACATCGCCCGGGCCAACCCGCATCTCCACAAGGTCCTGCCCGATCTGCCGGGGCCAAACTTCGACGTTTTTTTCATCTACCCCAGCGACTTGCGCAAATCGAAGCGGATCGCCGCCTTCCGCGAGTTCTTGCTCCAGCAGGCCGCCAACTGGATCGGCTGAGCTTTGCAAATTTGCATGGCAGTTTTGAGCCTGGGCCGGTTGAACCAGGGCCGCGCCAAACTCATCTAGACGGTGTCGCGCAAGCCTCCGCGCGAACCTAATTCGTTACCCGAATTGGGCGTTTCCTCCCCCGAGGCACACCTTCGACGCCGCGCCGGCCCTTGGCGCGGCGTTTTTCTTTTGCGACCTCCGATACGCAAGCCGCTTGGCGCCGCTCCGGATTGCGCCCAGTCTCGCTTCCAGAACGACCGGGCCGCAGCGACGGCCGCGGCAGGGAGGGACGGCATGGCCCAGACGGGCGCAGCGGGCGTTTCCGCGCTCGGCGGATGGCGGCTGTGGGTCGTGCTCCTGGCGTGCGCGATCCCGGTGCAGATGACGGTCACCGCCTCGCCGTTCCTCAACGGCGCCGCGATGGACGCGCGCCACCTCGATCCGGCGCAGATCGGCGCGATCCGCACCGCCGAGATCCTCACGAACGCCCTGCTGCAGATCTGGCTCTCGGCCCGCATCACCCGGTTCTCGCCCCGCTGGCTGGCGATCGTCGGCGTCGCCGCGATCGGGATCGGCAACGCCATCTGCGTGCCTGGAACGGGCGTCGTCGACCTCGCGATCGGCCGTATCCTTGCGGGCTTCGGCGCGGGTTGCGCTGCGGCCGCGATGGGCGCTTTCATCGCCCAGACCGCGAGCCCGCACCGTGTCGCGGCTGGCGTCGCGATCCCCGTCACCATCGTGGCGATCGTCACCGCGCTGATCGTCGGCCGCACGGCCGGCGCGATGGGCCAGATCGGCGCCTTCGGCGTCGTCGCCGTGGGCGCCGCGGTGGGCCTCGCCCTGACCTTCGCCGCGCCCGGCGGACGCCCGCACGCGGCGCATACGCCAACGGTCACCTCCATGTTCGGCGCGATCCGAAAGCCGTTCGTGCTCTCGTGCTTCACGATCTTCATGGGCTCGACGGCGGTGTGGCACTTCTTCGAGCGGATCGGCGTGTCGCACGGGCTCGAGCCGCGCCAGATCGGCGACCTCAGCGCCGCGGTGGGTGTCGGGTGCGCGCTGCTCGCGCCCCTGCTTGCGCTGATCCGCGACAAGGGCGTGCGCTGGGCCGGGATCGCCGCGCTGGTCGGCTTCGGCATCGGCAGCTCGACCATCCCGCTATCGACGGACGCCACCACGTTCGCCGCCGGGTTCCTGATCCAGTCGATGTCCTTCGCCGCCTGGTCGATCATTTCGCCCGCGATCTCGGCCCGGCTCGACCGCACCGGCGGGCTCAACGCCGCCGGCAACGGCTGGACGGCGCTCGGCAATGCGCTCTCGCCCGCCGTCGGCGGCGCGGTGATCCAGGCGGGCGGCTTCGCGCCGCTGGGCCTGATGTGCGTCGCCGCCTCGGTGCTGACGGTGACCTTCATGGTCATCGCCACGCGCAACCTGCCGCCGCCCGTCGCGGCCACGCGCCCGGACACCGAATCCGCAACCGCCTGACGCCGGACGCCTGACGTGCGCTGTCGAAGCTCGATCCTCAGGCCGGCAAATGCGCGCGCAGCATCCAGGCCGTCTTTTCGAGATCGGCGCAGCGCGTGGTCATGAGGTCCGCGGTGGCGTCGTCGCCCGCGTCCTCGGCGGCGCGCAGGGCGCTCCGGGCCGATTTGATCAGCGCCTCGTTGCCGGTGAGCAGGCCGGCGATCATCGCATCCTCGCTGGGGGCGGGATCATTGTCGGCGGCGAGCGTGGTGCGCTTGGCGATCTCGGCGTGCGTCGGCGCCAGCGCGCCCAGCGCCCGGATCCGTTCTGCGATCTCGTCGAGCGAGGCCCAGAGCGCCTCGTACTGTTTCCCGAACAGCTCGTGCAGCGCGATGAAGCGCGGCCCCTGCACGTTCCAATGGTACAGGTGCGTCTTCTGGTACAGGGCGTAGGTGTCGGCCAGGACCTGGGCGAGCGCGTCCGCAACGGCGGCGCGCGCTGTGTCGTCGATGCCGATATCGGGCTTCATGCTTGACCTCTTTTCTCGCAGATGGCGATGAGATGGGAGCATCCTTGGGAGCTGTCCATGCTGCGTACCACGATGGCCGCGATTGCGGCCGCCGTCCTTCTGATCGCCCCGGCTTCGGCCGCGCCGTCCGCGGGCGATCCCGTCCTCGGCCGCTGGCTGACGCAATCGCGCAAGGCGCATGTCGAGATCGCGCCGTGCGGCGCGAGCGTGTGCGGCACGATCGTGTGGCTCGCCGACGAAAAGGACGGCCACATCCTCAAGGACGCCAACAACAAGGATCCGGCCAAGCGCGGCGCGCGCGTGCTGGGCTCGCGCATGATGTGGGACTTCAAGCCCGCCGCCCATGGTTGGACGAACGGGCGCATCTACAACGCCGAGGACGGCGCCACCTACCGTTCCGTGCTGAAGCCGCAGGGCGACGGCACGCTGATCGTCGACGGCTGCGTGGGCCCCATCTGCCGCTCCCAGAAATGGACGCGCGTGCCCTGAGCGCCGCCGCCGCGCTGAGCCACGCCGTCAGGGCGCCGGTTCAGGTTCCCCCCGGCCCCGCGCCTTGCTAGAGCCAGCCCCGGCCGATGCGCTCGGCCGCAGCCGGACGAGCCCCATGCCCATGCCCGCCGCCCTCGACGGCGTCCGCGTCCTCGATCTTTCCCGCGTGCTTGCGGGCCCCTGGGCGACGCAGATTTTCGGTGATCTCGGCGCCGACGTCGTCAAGATCGAGAAGCCCGGCGTGGGCGACGACACCCGCGCCTGGGGCCCGCCCTTCACGCCCGCGGGCGACGCCGCCGCGCCCGATGCGCGCCGCGACGCCGCCTATTATCTCGTGGCGAACCGCAACAAGCGCTCCGTCACCATCGATTTCACCACGCCCGAAGGCGCCGACATCGTGCGCCGGCTCGCCGCGCGCGCGCACATCGTCGTCGAGAATTTCAAGGTCGGCGCGCTCGCGCGCTACGGCCTCGACTACGCGAGCCTCGCCGCGCTCAATCCCGCGCTCGTCTACTGCTCCGTGACCGGATTCGGCCAGACCGGCCCCTACGCGCCGCGCGCCGGCTACGACTATCTCGTTCAGGCGATGGGCGGGTTGATGAGCGTCACCGGCCAGCCCGATGGCGCGCCCGGCGCCGAGCCGATGAAGGTGGGCGTGGCGGTCGCGGACCTCTTCACCGGCATGTACGCCGTCGCTGGCGTGCTCGCCGCGCTGCGCCACGCCGAACGCACCGGACAGGGCCAGCACATCGACGTCGCGCTGCTCGACGCGCAGGTCGCGATGCTCGCGAACCAGGCGCAGAACTATTTCGCCACCGGCGTGGCGCCCACGCGCATGGGCAACGCGCATCCGAACATCACGCCCTACCAGGTGTTCGAAACCGCGGACGGCCACATCGTGCTCGCGGTCGGCAATGACGGCCAGTTCGCAAGCTTCTGCCGCGTCGCGGGGCTCGAGAGCCTCGCCGCCGATCCCCGCTTCGCCACCAGCGGCGCGCGTGTCGCGGCGCGCGGGGAACTCGTCGCGCACGTCGCCGCCGCGATGCGCACGCGGACCTCAGCTGCCTGGATCGCCACGCTGGAAGAGGCCGGCGTGCCCTGCGGTCCCATCAACACGATCGACGCCGTGTTCGCCGATCCGCACGTGCAGGCGCGCGGCCTCGCCCAGACGATGCGGCGCGACGACGGCCAGGACGTGACGGTGGTGGCGAGCCCGCTGCGCCTTTCGGCCACGCCGCCGCGCACCGACATCGCCCCGCCGACGCTCGGCGCCTCCACGGCCGCGGTGCTCGCCGAGCTTGGTTACTCCGACGCCGACATTTCCGGTCTACGCGCCCGCGGCGTCGTCTGAGGCGCCTCGTCGCCGGCGCGCGCATAGAGACCGCGCCGGCCCATGTCGAACAGGTGCGCGGGCCCCGAGAGGGCAAGCGCGAGCGCCACGTGCGTCCAGGGCGCCTCGGCGAGCGCGCTGCGCACGGCGAGCGCGAGAAAGAACCCCGGAGCCAGCGCGGCCACGACGTCGATCGCCCTGTCCCGCCGGCGCAGCACGAGCCATACGCCCTGCAGCGTCATGACGACGAGCACCACGTCGGCCAGCAGCGTCGGCGCCAAAATCATGTCCATCGCGTCCTCATGAGAAGGGCGCGTTGAGGCGCACGATTTCCCAGTTCAACACCGTCGCGAACGCGACCCACGCAAGGTACGGCGCCATCAACAGGCTCGCCGCCCGCGAACGCCGCCACGTGACGACCATGATCGCCACGATCGAGACGATGAACGGCGCCGTCTCGATCAAGGCCCAGTCGGGCCGCTTCAAATTGAAGAACAGCGCGCTCCACACCACGTTGAGGAGGCCATTCGTCAGGTAGAGGCCGATCAGGCCGCGACGGGCGCGCTGCTCGGGCGTGGTGCGCCACGCGAGGACGGCCGACGCGGTCGCGCAGGCGAAGATCGTCGTCCAGGCGGGGCCGAACAGCCAATCCGGCGGCTTCCACGGCGGCACGCGCAGCATCTGGTACCACGGCCCGATATCGGTCAGCGTGGCGCCGACGATCGCCACGGCCGTCGCCGCGCCGGCCGCCGCCGCGACCGGACGCCAAAGCGGCCCAGGCCAGCCGGTCACGTCGCTGCGAGACCGAACAGATGGCTGAGGTCCTTCATGAAAATCCGCATGTGCGCGGCTGGATCGGCCTTCACGAGTTCCTTGTTCATGTAGGCCTGCCAGGTGAGGCGCTGAACGTCGGCGTCGTCGCATATCCGGACAAAGCGCTCGCGCCGCTTGTCGTTCCGGTACCAGAAGTGCTGCATCACGCCGAGGATCCAGAACACGCGGCCGTGGTCGCGCAGGAAGCGCTTGCGCGCCTGCGCCAGCGCGCGCGCGTCCCCGGTTTGGAGCGCGGCTTTGCAGGCTTCAGCGGCGAAGCGACCGCCGAGCATCGCGTAGTAGATGCCCTCGCCCGACGCCGGCGCGACGACGCCAGCGGCGTCGCCAGCGAGCACGACGTCGCGGCCATTGTCCCACCGCGGCAGCGGCTTGAGCGGGATCGGGGCGCCCTCGCCGCGCACGAGCGCGCAGCTGTCCATGCCGATCTCGTTGCGCAGAGCCGATACGGCGCCGCGCAGCGAGAAGCCCTTCTGCGCGCTGCCGACGCCGATGCTCGTATGGTCGCCGTGGGGGAACACCCAGGCGTAGAAATCCGGCGACAGCTTGCCCTGGTACCACACGTCGCAGCGCGCCGGATCGAAGCCGCCGACGCCCTTGGCCGGCGAGCGCACGATCTCGTGGTAGGCGAAGACGCACGGGTTCTTTTCGGCGCCGGGCACCTCGCGCCGTGCGATCGGCGAGCGCGCGCCGTCGGCGGCGATGACGTAGCGCGCGCGGATGGAGCCGTCCGGCGCGTCGTCCGGCGCGCCTTTCGGCCGGAACCGGACGATCACGCCCTCGCCGCCGTCGCGCTCGAGGCCGCTTACGGCGCCGGTGATGCGGTCTGCCCCGGCGAGCGCCGCGCGGCGGCGCAGCCATTCGTCGAACACGTCGCGATCGACCATGCCCACGAAGCCGCCGTCGATCGGCATGTCGACCGATTTCGAGGACGGCGCGACCATGCGGGCGGCCGTCACGCGCGCGACGAGCAGCTCGTCGGGAATGTCGAAATCGCGGATGAGGCGCGGCGGGATCGCGCCGCCGCACGGCTTGATGCGGCCGGCCTTGTCGATCAGCGCGACCCGCGCGCCGGACCGCGCGAGATCGGTGGCGGCGGCGGCGCCCGAAGGCCCCCCGCCGACGACGGCGACGTCATAGATCTGCGTCATGCGCATCTCCGGATGCGCGCCAGCGGCGCGTCGAGAGGAAGAAAACCGGCGCCGCTCACCCGCGCGCCTCGAGGCCGGACAGCGAAGCGGGCGCGGCAGCGCCGCTCGAGCTCGTGACGTCGCGCGCCGTTGACGACGCCGGCGCTGCAGGATCGGCCGCGCCGACGCGCACCGCGAGCCACGCGGCGAGCCCGAACAAGGCCGCCTCCAGCGAGAACACTGCAACGAAGGCCGGCGCATCGGCGCCGAAGGCCGCACGCAGACCATCGACGAGCACGGCGCCGAGGAAGCCGCCGAGGCCGAACGCCATCGCCTGCGCCGCGCCCCACACGCCCATGCGCAGCCCTTCGCGCCCGCCGCGCCCCTCGCCCGCGAGGCCCATCATCGATCCGATCGCGGCGACGGCGAACACGCCATTGGCGAAGCCGAGCGCGAACACCGTGGGCTGCAGCGGCCAGCCGGGCCCGACGATCGCGGCGCACGCCAACCCGGCCAGCGCAACGGCCGAGGCGAGGCACCCGGCGATCGTCCAGCCGCGCAGCCAGACCGAAGCGCCGCCGCCCGCCTTGTACTTGCCGAGCGCGCCGCCGAACGCGCCCACGAGCACCATGCCCAGGAGCACGCCCATGTGCTGCACGCCGGACATCTGCGTCGACTGGCCCGGGGTCATCTTGAACACCAGACCGGCGAAGGGCTCGAGGATGAGATCCTGCGTGCTGTAAGCGAGCATCGAGGCGAACACGAACAGCGTGAACCGACGCGCCGTCTGCTCCGCCCACATCTCCGCAACGGCGGCGCGGAAATCGGGACGCGGCGCGGTGGCGGCCTGCGCCGCCGACGCGGTCTGCGCGCCCTCGACGCCGGCCACCGCGACCAGCGCCACCAGGAACGCCATCGCCGCGACGCCGCCCGTGACCATCGCCAGCCGTTGCTCCGAAAACGGATCAAGCAGCCCGCCCGCGACGATCGCGGTGACGACGATTCCGAAGATCATCAGGATCCAGGTGATGGCGGCCGCCGCCGGTCTGCGTTGCGGCGCCGTGCGCGCGGCCATCAGCGCGAGCAGCGACGTGCCCGCGGCCCCCACGCCGACGCCGATCATCGCGAACGCGGCGATCGCCAGTACGGCTCCGGGGACAGGCGCGTCGCGCATCACCGCGATCGCCGCCGACGCAAGCACAGCGCCGAGCGCAAGCATGCCGACGCCGCCGATGATCCAGGGCGTCCGTCGCGCGCCGAGATCGGAGCCGAAGCCCCAGCGCGGCCGCGACAGCTGGATCGCATAGTGCCAGGCGACGAGGCCCGCCGGCACGGACGCCGCCAACGACAACTCCACCACCATCACACGATTGAACGTCGACGTGCACAAAGCGACGATCGAACCGATCGCGCACTGCACGAGCCCCAGTCGCGCGATCCCCAACCAGGAAAGCGGTTTCGTCATACGGGGCCTCCCATCGAGCCGACGGCGAACGCGGCGGCGAGCATGCCGAGCACGTAGAGGCTGGTGCCGGTCGCGTTGTACCAGGGTGCGAATTTGCGCGGATCCCGGAGCAACCGCGCCATCAGAACGAATTGACCGACGAGCAGAGCGGCCACCACCGCCGCGCGCCAGGGATGGCCCCAGGCGAGCAACAGCGCCGCAACGACGACCTGCGGCACCGCCATGACGACGCAGGCGAGCCGCGCCGCGCGATCCACGCCCAGCGTGACCGGCAGCGAGCGGATGCCCATAGCGACGTCGCCCTCGATCGCTTTGAAGTCGTTGAGCGTCATGATGCCGTGCGCGCCGAACGCATACAGCGCGGCGAGCGCGAGCACGTGGCCGTTGGGCAGGCCGCCCGCCATCACGGCCGCGCCGGTGAACCACGTGATGCCTTCATAGGAGAGCGCCACCGCGCCCGGTCCCCACCACCCGCTCATCTTGAGCCGGAGCGGAGGCGCGCTGTAGGCCCAGGCGAGCGCGAGGCCGATGCACGCCGCGACGAACACCCAGGTTCCGAGCGCGGCGGCGAGCGCCATCGAAAGCCCGGTCCAGACGATCGCGAGATAGAGTCCCCATTGTCCGGGGATGCGTCCCGACGGGATCGGACGGTTGGGTTCGTTGAGCGCATCGACATGCCGGTCGAACCAGTCGTTCACGGCCTGGCTCGTCGCGCAGACCAGCGGACCGGCCAGGATCATGCCGGCGACCAGCATCGGCCACCGCTCCGTCAGCGACGCCCCTGAAGAGACGACACCGCACATGAACGCCCACATAGGCGCAAACCATGTGATCGGTTTGAAGAGTTCCAGCACCGCGCGCGGGCTCGGGAACGGGGGAAGGACCGCGGCAGGAGTGGATCGCGCCATGCCGTCGACGCTAAACTTGACACCAAGAAGCGTCAATTCATCTGGACGCTTTTACCGTCCGTTAGCGACGTCCAGCCGCATCATTCGCCATCGACGGCGAGGTTTCCCAGCCCGTAGCGGTGCAACTTCGAGTAGAGCGACTGCCGGCTCAAGCCCAGGACTTCGGCGGCCGAAGCGCGGTTGTCCGAGGTGATTTTCAGCGCCGCCTCGATGCAGAGCCGCTCGATCAAATCCGTTGTTTCGCGGACGATTTCCTTAAGGGAAACCCGCCCGACGAGCTCCGTCAGCTGCTCCACCGAGCGCGGCAGGCTGCGGCCCAGCTCCGAGCGGTCGCGCATGCGCCGCCCCATGGGACGAATGTTGAAGCCGATGCAGGGCGCGCCGCCGTCGAGCACCGCGACGGCCGAGACTTCGGCCTCCTCTTCGGTGTCGAGAGAGGTGCGCAGCACCGTCGAGAAATTGCGGATCACGCCGTGCTCGCGCAGCTGCGCGGCCATCAGCGAGGAATCGACGCCCGGCCGACCCAGGAAACGCGACAGCGGCTGGCCATTGGCCTGCTCCGCGCCGCCGAGTTGGACGAGATCGAGGAAGGCCGCATTGCAGGCCGTCACGACGAGGTCGTCCGTCGTCAGGACGAACGCGTCGGGCATGCGGTCGAGCACGTCGAGCAAACGCAGGCGCGGATCGGCCACCGGCGGCGGCGCCACCTGGCTCGTCAGACGGACGAGGAACTGGGCGTTGCGGTCCTGGCGGAAGAGCGACGCGCCGAGCGTGAGGTCCCGCCCGGGCGAGGACAGGAACCGGACCCGCATCGACTCGCCGCGCCCGCCGGCCTGGACGCTCGCGAGCAGGCTCGTCACCGCATCCCGGATCGGGGCCTCGAGCAGACCCGTGAAGATCTGGCCCACCACCCCATCGCCGTCGTCGCCAATGAGGCGCAGGGCGGCGGGATTCACATCGAGCACGCGACGGGAGCCGGCGTCCACGATCACCACGCCTTCGGTCGCGGTCTGGAACAGGTGCCGGTAGCGCAGTTCGGCGTGGCGCAGGCGCAGATAGTCGCGCTCCATCGCCTGCTGCGCCTGCAGGAGCCGCTGCTGGAGTGTCGCGGTCGGGCGCAGATCGCGGCCGACGGCGATGATTCGCCCGTCCGCGCCGGCGTCGATGGCGCGATAGCGGATCGGCAGCGC
>JAGWZE010000038.1 GCA_018969015.1 Alphaproteobacteria bacterium | reverse complement strand
TGCGGCGCGCCGCGGCCCTTTGATGACGACGTCAACCGACTTTGATCGACCGTGCGAGAAGCTTTGCTTCACCGTCCCGGCGCTTTGCGTGCGCGGCGACAGGGTGAGCGGCTTGCGGCCGGAAGCGGGTGCGTCTTTGCGTTCGTCCGTCATGCGTTCCCATGCACTAAGCCCACCTCGGCCCTGCGGGCCGCGATCGGCGTGATCAGATTCGATCGGCGGCGTCCGACTGGGACGACGCCGTTGTGGCCGCGTCGCTCCCGCGATCGACACCGACCGTCAGTTGCGTCCGCCAGGAGGAGGGCGTGATAGCACGAAATCCACCGAGGCGGGCCACTTCGCCCGCCCATTTTCGCGCCATGCGCTCTTGGAGCCAACACGCGTGTACCACATGATCGCGTCCGAGCGCCACGCCCAATTCGGCAGAGGTGAAGCAACCCACGAGTTCCGGTTCGATTTTCCAGAGCCCGAACGAGAGCTTGCGCAGCTTGTCGCGCCCCTCTCCGGCCCCGTCCGAGGCCTCGACGAGACCGAGCGGCGGGGCGGCGCGAATCGCGGCCTCGACCTTGTCGTACCCGAAGGTCAGGGCGCCCGCCTTTCGGCCAAGGCCGAGCATATCGAGGCAGCGGCGGGCGAGCAGCGCCTCGACCTGATCGGCGAGGTCGTCCGGCGCGAGCGCCTTTTCCTTGAGGCTGCGCGCGAAGCCGCCTTTGCGGCGGGCGAGTTCGACGCTCGCCCGGTCGGCGCGGACCCAGACGCCCCGGCCTGGCAAGCGGGCGGCGACGTCCGGCACGACCCGGTCGTTCGGGCCGAGCACGAACCGCACGAGCCGCTCGTCCGGCAGGACCTCGCCGGTGGCGACGCACCGGCGCTCGCGCACGGGGCCGCGACGGCCCGGAGCGTCGCCCGCGTCATCGGCGGGCGACGCCGCTGCCGGCGGCGGTTCGGCGGGGGGTTCCGGCGGTGTCGCGATCAGCTGCGCCCCTCGTCGGAGAACACGGCTTCGGCTTCCTCGAAGATGTCGGCCGGGCCTTCCACGACTTCGGCCGGCGGCGGGGCGTCGATCCAGCCGGCGGCGACGCGCGCCTCCAGGATGATCTGCTCGGCGGCCTCGGGCGTCAGCTGGAAGCTGTCGAGAATGCCGGGCTGGCGCACGCGCTCGCCGTTCTTGGTCTCGAACCAGCCGCGCAGATCGTCCGGCACCAGGCCCGCGAGGTCCTCGATGGAGCGGATCTGGCCCTCGCCGAGGGCGACGGCCATCGGCAGCGTGACGGAGGCGAGTTCGACGACGCCGTCTTCGACGCCGAGCGCGCGGCGCTTCTCGTCCTGCTCCGCAGCCTGGCGTTCGAGAAATTCGCGGGCGCGCGCCTGCAGCTCTTCGGCGAGCTCGTCGTTGAAGCCCTCGATGAGCGCGAGGTCGTCCATGTCGATATAGGCGATGTCTTCGACGGTCTCGAAGCCTTCGGCGGCGAGCAGCTGGGCCATGATCTCGTCGACGTCGAGGGCGGCCACGAAGAGCGCCGTGCGTTCCGCCATTTCCTTCTGACGGCGCTCGGACTCTTCGGCTTCCGTCATGATGTCGATCTGCCAGCCGGTGAGCTGGGACGCCAGACGGACGTTCTGGCCGCGGCGGCCGATGGCGAGCGACAGCTGGCTCTCGGCGACGACGACTTCGACGCGGCCATCGTCCGGGTTCAGAACGACCTTCGAAACTTCGGCCGGCTGCAGCGCGTTGACGATGAAGGTGGCGTCGTTGACCGACCACGGGATGATGTCGATCTTCTCGCCCTGCAGCTCGCCGACGACGGCCTGCACGCGCGCGCCGCGCATACCGACGCAGGCGCCGACCGGATCGATCGAGTTGTCGTTGGAATAGACGGCGATCTTCGCGCGCGAGCCCGGATCCCGCGCCGCGGCCTTGATCACGATCACGCCGTCATAGACTTCTGGCACTTCTTGCGCGAACAGCTTGGCCATGAATTCCGGCTTGGAGCGCGTCAGGAAGATCTGCGGCCCCTTGGTTTCGCGGCGCACGTCGTAGATCAGCGCGCGCACGCGATCGCCCTGCTGCAGGTTCTCGCGCGGGATCTGGTCGTTGCGGCGCAGGACGCCTTCGGCGCGGCCGAGATCGACGATCACGTTGTTGAACTCGACGCGCTTGACCACGCCGTTGACGATCTCGTTCACGCGGTCGCGATATTCCGTGTACTGACGCTCGCGCTCGGCCTCGCGCACCTCGTGGTTGATGACCTGCTTGGCCGTCTGCGCGGCGACGCGCCCGAAGTCCATCGGCGGCAGCTTTTCGACGTATTCCTTGCCGCTGAAGGCGTCGGGATCGCGCTTCTGGGCGTCGTGCAGCTCGATGTCTGTCGCCGGATTGAACGGGCGGGCCTGGGCTTCGAGCGTCGCATCGTCGACGACGGTCGTGACGCGCGTGAGCGTGAGTTCGCCGGTCTTGCGGTCGATGGAGGCGCGGATGTCGTGCTCGGCGCCGTAGCGCGAGCGCGCGGCCTTCTGGAGCGCGTGCTCCATCGACTCGATCACGATTTCGCGGTCGATGCTCTTCTCGCGCGCGACGGCGTCGGCGATCTGCAGGATCTCGAGGCGGTTTGCGGCAACGCTCATGTGGGCTTCCTCTTTGAACCTTGCTTTTGGGGGGCGTGCTTTTTCGCAGGCGGTTGAGCGGCGGACGTGTCCGACGCGGCGTCTTCGGCTTCCGCACGCGCGGCGCGGCGGAGGTCTTCTTCGATCAGGCGATCGGTGAGCACGAGGCGGGCCTCGGACAGCCAGGCGAACGGGATTTCCGCGCGGCCTTCGGGCATGTCGATCGTGATCTTGTCGCCGACGACGGGGCCGAGCGCGCCGCGGAAGCGGCGGCGGCCCTCGATCATCTGGGCGGTTTCGAGCTTGGCTTCATGGCCTTCGAAGCGGGCGAAATCCTCGAGCCGCACGAGCGGGCGATCGATGCCGGGGCTCGAGACTTCGAGGTCATACTCGGCGGAGATGGGATCGGCGGCGTCGAGCGCGGGCGAGACCGCACGCGACAGCGCCTCGCAATCCTCGAGCGCCATCAGGCCGTCGGCGGCGCGCTCGGCCATGATCTGCAGGCGTTTGCGCTTCAGGCCGGACAACCGCACGCGCACGAGCCGGTAGCCGAGCTCGACGGCGACGGGTTCGATCACGGCGATGACCCGCTCTTCAAGGGGAGTGGACGCGCGCAGGGCAGTCTCCGCAACACAGACCCGGGAAAAACAAAAAACGGCGGCCCCCGGGGGGACCGCCGCTTACCGTCCCGATCCAGGACGATCAGCGATGTTGGACGGTTCTATAGCGCGGCCCCGCGCGCTTGTCACGCCGCCGCGCGTTTACGATGTTCACCACCCGTTCTGGGAGACGCAGGCCCTCCGCCTGATTGACCGGCGTTCAAGACGGGCGGACGCTCGTCGTCGCCGCCACTTCCGGCGGTTTGACGGCTTCGAGGCTTCGCCATGACGACCGTTGTTCACCCTACCGCCCCCGCCATCGAGG
This sequence comes from Alphaproteobacteria bacterium, assembly GCA_018969015.1. Lineage (GTDB taxonomy): Bacteria > Pseudomonadota > Alphaproteobacteria > Caulobacterales > Aquidulcibacteraceae > REEB506. Next base: position 26,965 of record JAGWZE010000038.1, on the reverse strand, counting down.
CGGTGCGGATTCCCTGGCAGAGTTGGGCGCTGCTGACGATCTACGCCACCGGCATGATCGCCCTTCCTCCCGTGATCCGCGACAGCGACCTTTCGCAGACGTTCAAGGCTATGTCCGTCGTCGTGTCGCTCGGCGTGATGTCGTCGCTGTTCCTCGTGCTTTGGGAGCTGGTGCTGACGGCGACGCGCGCGGATCGTATTCGCTGACGACCGCGTAGAGCCAGGGCGGCGGGTCGGCGCCACGGCTGCGGGTTATCGGTCCTTCGGGGCCTTCGGGGCCTGCGCAGCATGGCGTTCGGCGGTCCGCCCGCCGACGTTCTCGGTCAGGAACGCCCGCACGTCAGCCGCCGTTTTGGCCGGGTCTTCCTCGTGGGGTGTGTGCCCGAGGCCCGGATAAAGGATGAGCCGCGCGCCAGGGATCGTCGCCGCAAGCGCGCGGGCGACTTCGGGCGGAACGAGCGTGTCCTGCTCGCCCTGGAGGATGAGCGTGGGCGCGGTGATGGTCGCGGGATCGACGGGCGCGCTGACGCTGCGCTGCTCGAGGAGGCGCAAAAGCGTCCGCCTGTTGCCTTCGGCGCGATAGAGATCATCGGTGCGGCGGATTTTCTCGTCGGTGATGGAGGCCGGATCGGCCACGCCGCTGCGCAGCCCCTGCGCCATGACGAACCGCCCCCCGCCATAGAGCAGAAGCGTTCGAAGCAGCGGGTTGGCGGCGGCGCGGCGCACCTGACCGATGTCACGCTCGACGCGCCGGCTCTGCGGGCCTGCGGAGTCCACGAGGATGAGCGCGCTTACGCGTTCGGGATGGAGCGCGGCGAAGCGCCAGGCCTGCGCGCCGCCCATCGAGTTGCCGCCGAGCGCGATACGATCTTCTCCTAGCGCGTCGAGCACGTGCGTGAGGAAGGCGATGCCGCCATCCGGCGAGAGGTCTGCGTTTTCGGCCATTTTGGTCAGGCCGTGGCCGGGCGCGTCGATGCGGATGACGCGATAGGCGCCGCTCAGTTCGCGCGTCCATCCGTCCCACGCCCAGGCGGAGGAGGAAAAGCCGTGCAGAAGCACGAGCGACGGCCCCTCGCCGGTGATGCGCACGTGCGCGATCGTTCCGTCCGGCAATGTCAGGAACCGTGAGTCCGGCATCGTGTAGCGACGGACGACGTCCGAACGCGGAATGTCGGGGCGAAGGCCAAGGGCGGCGCCGACGGCGATCAGCGCCGCCGCCAGCGCCAGGACGCTGGCCACGATCCAGGCGGCGATCTGCGTCATCGATTGCGCCGCGGCCATGCGCCCCCTCCCCTCAAATCCGCACGAACCGCAGAAAAATCGGCGCGGTGTCGCCCAGAGCCTTGGCTTGGTACCGCGTCGGGACATGGTCCGGCCACGGCGCGCGCCAATCGGCCGCGGTCTCGGCCGGCCAGCGGAAATCTGGCGCGGCGAGGAAGAGGCGCAGCGTCCACGCCGCATAGTCGCGCCAATCGGTGGCGAAGCGCACCTCGCCGCCGGGTTTCAGCACGCGCGCAAGTTCGTCGATGAACGCCGCCTGCACGATCCGGCGTTTGTGATGGCGCGTCTTCGGCCAGGGATCGGGGAACAGGATCCACACGCGCTCGAGCGACGCGGCGGGCAGCGCGGCAAGCACGTCACGCGCATCGCCCTGGTGCAGGCGGACGTTCGTGAGCCCCTCCGCCTCGACGTCGCGCAGGCACGCGGAGAAGCCGTTGAGGAACGGCTCGACGCCGATCACCCCGAGGTCCGGGCGGCGGCCGGCCTGCGCCACGAGATGCTCGCCGCCGCCAAAGCCGATCTCGAGCGCGAGCGGGCGCCCGTCGAGCACGGCGGCCGGATCGATCGCGCCCGTCGAGAGATCGAGCGCAACGCGCGGGCCGACATCAGCCAACGCGCGAGCCTGCGACGGCTTCAGGGGGCGCCCCTTGATGCGCCCGAACGAACGCAGCGGGCGATCGGCCGGCAGTGTCACGCTCGGGACCCGCGACAAAAGTTGCAGTTGCGAAGCATTCTCAACTCTGGTTTTGTGCCCTGGCTGCGCCGTGGACGACCGGCGCGACGGGATTTCAGGGGATCTATCATGCGTTTGCCACTCGCGCTGCTGGCGCTTGCTCTGGGAAGCGGGCTTGCGGAGCCCGCCTTCGCGCTGCCGATCAAGGTCTATGCGCCGAAGGTGGAGGCGGGCGCGCTCGAGGTCGAGGCCGACACGATCCATGCGGACGACGAAACCGAAACGCGCTTCGAGCTGGGCTACGGGGTCAACCGCTGGTGGCGCGCGACGGGCGTTGTCGAAGTCGTCGACACAGCGAGCGCCGGTCCACGCGTGCAGGCCTACACGGTGGAGAACGTCATCGTGTTGCCCCGCCCGGCCTGGCTGCCGTTCCAGTGGGGCCTCTACGGCGAATACGAAGTCGGCGCGCGCGGGGGCGCGCCCGACAAGGTCGAACTCAAGGCGCTGTTCTCCGGCGACGTCGGCAAGTTCGAGAACCGCGTGAACCTCGTTGCGGAGCGCGAGGTTGGCGCCGGGGCCGCAGACGAGACCGAGTACGAGTACGCGGTGCAAACCCGCTACAAGTTCAACGACGACGTCGCGCTGGGGCTGCAGGCCTCAGGGGACCTCGGCACGAGCGAGCGGTTCGGGCATCTGTCCGATCTCGAACACGTCGTGGGCCCGATCGTGGCCGGCGAGTTCCATCTGCCCGGCGTGAAGAGCGAGTTCGAGTTCGAGGCGGCCTATCTGGTCGGCGTCACCGACAAGAGCCCGGACGACGTCGTGCGCCTCCAGGTCGAGTGGGAAAAGAAGTTCTGAGGCCGCGGGCCGCGGCCCGGACCACGTCCGGGCCGCGGCGCCTCGTCAAGCGAGACCGCGCAGCTGATCGGCGAGATCGGTCTTTTCCCAGCTGAAGCCGCCATCGGCGTCGGGCGTGCGCCCGAAATGTCCGTATGCGGCGGTTCGCGCGTAGATCGGGCGATTGAGCTTCAGGTGCTCGCGGATCGCGCGCGGCGTGCAGCCGCCCATCATTTCCGGCAGCGCCTTTTCGAGCTTGGCCGGATCGATGCGATCGGAGCCGTGCAGATCGACATAGAAGCTCAGCGGCCGCGACACGCCGATCGCGTAGCTGATCTGGATCGTGCACTGGTCGGCGAGGCCGGCCGCGACGACGTTTTTCGCGAGATAGCGGCAGGCATAGGCGGCCGAGCGATCGACCTTCGTCGGGTCCTTGCCGGAGAACGCGCCGCCGCCGTGGGGCGCCGCGCCGCCATAGGTGTCGACGATGATCTTGCGGCCCGTGAGGCCGGTGTCGCCGTCGGGACCGCCGATGACGAAATTGCCGGTCGGGTTGATGTGGAAGACGGTCTTGTCGTCGACGAACCCGGCCGGAAGCACCTTCAGGATGTAGGGCTTCACGATCGCCGCGACGTCAGCCGGCGTCAGGCCTTCGGCGTGCTGCGTGGACAGGACGATCTCGAGCGCGCGGACCGGCTTGCCGTTCTCGTATTGCAGCGTGACCTGGCTCTTGGCGTCGGGCTCGAGCTTGGGCTCGGCGCCGGAGCGGCGCGCCTCGGCAAGCAGCTTCAGGATGTTGTGGCTGTACTGCAGCGTGGCCGGCATGAGCTCCGGCGTCTCGTTCGTGGCGTAGCCGAACATGATGCCCTGGTCGCCGGCGCCCTCGTCCTTGTTGGAGGAGGCGTCGACGCCGACCGCGATGTCCACGGACTGCGGGTGCAGGTGGCACTCGTAATGCGCGGTGGCCCAGTGGAAGCCCTTCTGGTGGTAGCCAATGTCCTTCACCGCGGCGCGGACTTTGTCCTCCAGGCCGTCAATGATGCGCTTGATCTTGTCGTCCGTCGTGCGGACTTCGCCGGCCAGGATGATGCGCTGGGTGGTGACGAGCGTTTCGCACGCGACGCGGGCGACGGGGTCCTCGCCGAGGAAGGCGTCCACGACCGTATCGGAGATGCGGTCGGCGACCTTGTCGGGGTGTCCCTCGGACACGCTTTCACTGGTGAAGACGTAGGATTGGCGCCGCACGGAGATGCTCCTCAACGAGAGGGCTACGTCATATAAAGATATCTTTATGTCCGCAAGCGTGCCGACGACCGGTCCCGCAGCCGCACGCTCGCCGCCTTAAGACACCGCGCCGGCGTTCGCCTCGTCGTGATCGCTGTCTTCAACGATCACGCGCACGAGTTCGACGACCCTGCGGCGCAAGCGCGGGTTCTTGATGGCGGCGAACAGGGTGACGAGCTGGAGCCCCTCGGGCGAAGCGATCGCGTCGAAAACGGCGCTCTCTTCCTCGGCGACGATGCCACTGCCCTCCGGCGCCAGCCCCTCGAAAAAGTAGCCCACGCCGACTTCGAGCGCCGTCGCGAGCTCGAACAGGCGGCTCGCCGCGACGCGATTGATTCCCTTTTCGTATTTCTGGACTTGTTGAAATGTGACGCCGAGAATTTCGGCAAGGCGCTCCTGGCTCATGCCGACCTCGAGGCGACGCGTTCGGAGCCGTTGACCCAGACGGCGATCGATGGCGTTCGCGCTTCGCTCCTCGGTCACGTCCTGCCCCCTCGCCTTGCATCGCCGGGAAGACCGAAGCGCAAAGCGAGAACCAACATCAAGAGCAATGGGGTGGAAAAACCGCCAAATCGGGCGAAGAGCGTGGGGGGAAGCGGGGCCGGAAGCGCCGCTTCGACGGCCCCGCCGTCCAGCCGCGTCTCGACCAGGGCGCGGCCAAAGGGATCGAACACGCCCGAGACGCCGCCCGACGCGGCGCGCGCCAGCGGCAGGCCCTCCTCGATGGCGCGGTAGAGGGCGAGATTGGCGTGCTGCCACGGCCCGGTCTGGCGGCCGTACCAGCTGTCGACGCTGATGTTCACGAGCCAGTCCGGCCGCTCGGGGCCGCGGGGGGCGAGACGCGGAAAAATCGCCTCGTAGCAGATCAGCACCGCGGCGGACGGCGCTCCGGGCACAACCAATCGCTCGGGTGGCCCGCCGGGCGTGAAGCCTTGGCCGATCATCTGCAACGGCGCGATCGGCACGGCCGAGTAGAGCTCCCAGAACGGCATGTACTCACCGAACGGGACCAGGTGGTGCTTGTTGGCGATCTGGCTGATGCGCGGGACGCCGGCGACGCCGTCGATGATGACGGCAGAATTGAACTGCTGCAGGCCTTTCGGGCCCGGCTCGGCGCGGACCGTGCCGGCAATGAGCACGCGATCCCGCAGGACACGGCCGATCGCCTCCATCATGTCGGGGCGGTCGATCATCGAGCGCGGGCGGTCATCGCCTTGGAAGTAGCTCGGCGGCACGGCGCCTTCGGGCCAGATCACCACGTCGGCGCGGGAGTCGCGCGCCGGGCCGGTGAGCTCGAGGTAGCGGGCGAGAACGTCCGCCGGGTCGAGCGACCATTTCTGTTCCTGCGTGAGGCCCGGATCGAGCACGCGCACGACCGGGCCGACGCCGCCCATCGGGTTGGCTTCGAGACGCCGCGTGCCGGCGCCCCAGACGAGGCCGATCGCCAGCGCCGCGACCAGCAGCGGCCCGAACCGCCGGGGAGTCGTTGTGCGGTCTGCGGCGGTCGCCGGCGCGGCGAGACACAGGAGAGTCAGCACGGAAAGACCGGTCACGCCGACCACGGCCGCGGTCTGCGAAATGGCGCCGCCGGCGGGCCAGATGGCGCCGGGAATCTGCCAGGGGAAGCCCGTGAACAGGAACCCGCGCAGCCATTCCGTCGCGCCGAACGCGGCGGCGAAGACGGGAATGCGGCGGACGTCGTTCGTCCACAAAGACGTCGCGGCGGCGCCGGCGACGCCCCAGAACAGCGCCAGGCCGGCCGGCAGGGCCGCGACGGCGAGCGGGATCAGCGGCGCGGCGCCCTCGACCTGCAGGAAAGCGAAGCCCACCCAGTACATGCCGGTGAGGAAGTGGCCGAAGGCGAAGCTCCACGCGCGGGCGAAGGCGGCGCTCGCGGGCGCCTTGCGGCGCATCGCGCCGTCGATCAGCCACACGAGCGCGACGAGCCCGACGGCATAGGCCGGGGTCACGAAGAACGGCGCGTGCGCCAGCGTCGCCACGGCGCCGGCAAGCATGGCGAGCGCGTGGATCTGCCAGACCGGCCGGGCCTCGATGCGCTCCGACAGAGACGGCCCAACCGGCGCCAGGGCGGTCGCCGTCACGTGGCGCGCTCCTCGCCGCCCGCGCTGGCGGCAGGACGCACGCGCAGCCGCTTCACGCGGCGCGGATCGGCGTCGACGACTTCGATATCGACGCCGGCGGGATGAGAAAGGATCTCGCCGCGCTGCGGCACGCGGCCGACGAGCGCGACGGCGAGACCGGCGACGGTGTCCACCTCGTCCTCGAGATCGGGCAGCGCGAGGCTTGCGCCCATCGCCTTTTCGAGCGCCTCGACACTGGCGCGGCCATCCGCCTCGACGACGCCGCCGGGGCGCGATTGGAGAAGCGGCGTTTCCTCCGTGTCGTGCTCGTCGTCGATGTTTCCGACGATCTGCTCGACGAGGTCCTCGATCGAGACGAGGCCGTCGGTGCCGCCATACTCGTCGACGACGAGGGCGAGATGGATGCGCGTGGTGCGCATTTTGAGGAGCAGCGTCGGCAGCCGCATCGAGGCCGGGACGAACAGGATTTCGCGGCGCAGGCGCGGCAGGAGGCGGTCGGTCGGGCGCGCTTCCGAGCCCGGGGCGAGCAAGGCGAGAACGTCCTTCACGTGCACGAAGCCCGTCGGGTCATCGAGCGTGTCGCGGAAGATCGGCAGGCGCGCGTGCTGGGACTCGGTGAAGACCTTCACGACTTCGGCGAGGGTCGAGCTGGCCTCGACGGCGACGATATCGGCGCGCGGCTTCATGACATCCGCGACGGGCAGCTGATCAAAGCGCGCGGCGGCGATGAGCATGTCACGCGAGGCGCCGGCCAGGCCCTCGCCGCTTTTTTCGCGGGCGCGCAGCACCTCGGCGACTTCCTCGACGGCGTCCTCAGCGTCGAGCCGCCGCAGCGTGCGCATGAGGCGACGGAACAGGCCGTCGCGACGCGAGGGTCCGGGGGTGTCTGTCAGGTCGGCCATGGAGAAAAAGCGGTTCCTTCGCGCCGGCTTACGACTCGCCCGTGACGCGATACGGGTCAGCATAGCCCAATTCCGCGAGGATGGCGCGCTCGCGGCGCTCCATGCGCTCGGCGTCGGTCTCGTTTTCGTGATCGTAGCCGAGGAGGTGCAGGAAGCCATGGACCAGCATGTGGGCGGTGTGGGCCTCGACGGTCTTTGACTGAGCGGCCGCTTCGGCCGTCACAACGCCGAGCCCGAGCGCGACGTCCCCCAAAAGCCCGCCGGCGGCTTCCGCCACGGGGAAGGACAACACGTTCGTCGGCTTGTCGAACCCGCGCCAGTTGCGGTTCAGGGCCTGCATGGCCGCGTCGGTCGTGAACAGGACCGAGACGGCGCCGCGCGCGCCTTCGGACTTGGCGGCGGCGGCGAGAACGCGCGCCCCGAACGCCTCGGCGTCGCCGCCGAGCGCAGCGTCCCAGGCGTCGTCTTCGAGCAGAACGTCGACCTCAAACTTGAACATGGGTCCTTCGCATCCTGGCCCTAGCCGTCGGAGGGCTCACGCCCGCGCCGACGGTTCTCGTCATGATCATACGCCTGGATGATCCGCGCGACGAGACGGTGCCGCACGACGTCCTGGGCGCCGAAGCGGATCGTCTCGACGCCCTCGACCCCGTCCAGGATGGAAAGCGCGTGGCTGAGGCCCGACATGTCCGAACGCGGAAGATCGACCTGTGTCGGGTCTCCGGTGACGACCATGCGCGAGCCCTCGCCCAGGCGGGTGAGCACCATCTTCATCTGCAGGATCGTGGCGTTCTGCGCCTCGTCGACGATGACGAAGGCGTTGGAGAGCGTGCGGCCGCGCATGAAGGCGAGCGGCGCGACCTCGATCTGGCGGCGCTCGCGACGGACCTTGAGATCGCCCTCGCCCATCTGGCTGCGGAACGCGTCCCAGATCGGCTGGAGGTAAGGATCGACCTTTTCCGAAAGATCGCCCGGCAGGAAGCCCAGCCGCTCGCCGGCCTCGACGGCAGGGCGCGTGACGACGATCCGGTCCACCGCTTCCTGCTTCAGCGCCTCGACCGCGACGGCGACGGCGAGGAAGGTCTTGCCGGTGCCGGCGGGGCCGACGCCGAAGATCAGATCGAGGCTCGGATCGCGCAGCGCCTCCACATAATGCAGCTGGCGCGGCGTGCGCAGCGTGAGGCCGCCCAGTTGCGGCAGGTCGAGCGGGCCTTTCGAGGGTTCGGGGCCGCGCTGCGAGAACGCGATTGCGGCGAGCACCTCGCCTTCGCGCAGGCGCTGCTTGTTGCGGAAATGGAGGATCAGCGCGTCGAAGATCGCGATCGCGCGGCGCAGGTCCTCGGCGGCGTCGGGCGCGCCGCACAGCACGACGCTGTTGCCCTGCGCGTGCACGGTAACGCTGTAGGCCGGCGCCCCGCGCGGCGCGCGCGGATCGCGGAAAGCCTCCTGCACGAGGCTCAGATGGCGGTGCAGCGGACCGAAGATCGCCTGCGCGACCGTCTGGGCGCCGAGATCGACGGTGTGGGACAGCGGCCGGTCCGGCCCGCAGAACGCGGCTCCGCTCACGCGGCGCCCGTCAGGCTGTTCTGGCTGGCGTCGATGATCCGGACCGGGACGATCTGGCCGATCAGGCCTGCGTCGCCCTCGAAATGCACGGACTGGAGATACGGGCTCTTGCCGAGCACCTGCCCCGGCTTGCGCCCGCGCTCGGCGACGAGCACCGGCAGCGTCTGCCCGATCTGGCGATCGTTGAAGCCGCGCTGCTGGCACGAGAGCAGGCTTTGCAGGCGCGCGAGACGATCGGTCTTCACGTCCTCCTCGACCTGGCCGTGCATGCCGCTGGCCGGCGTGCCGGGACGACGCGAATACTTGAACGAAAACGCCGACGCGAAGCCGACGGCGCGCACCAGCGCCAGCGTGTCCTCGAAGTCCTTCTCCGTCTCGCCGGGGAAGCCGACGATGAAATCCGTCGACAGCGCGAGATCGGGACGCGCGGCGCGCAGCTTCTCGACGATGGCGAGATACTCTTCGGCGGTGTGCTTGCGGTTCATCGCCTTGAGAACGCGCGAGGAGCCCGATTGCACCGGCAGGTGCAGATACGGCATCAGCTTCGGCTCGTCGCCGTGCAGCGCGATGAGCTCCTCCGTCATCTCGACGGGATGGGACGTGGTGTAGCGCAGGCGCTCCACGCCCTCGATGCGCGCGAGCAGGCGCAGAAGGCGCGCGAGGCTCGTCTCGGCGCCGCCGCCGTCCTTGCCGTGATAGGCGTTGACGTTCTGGCCGAGCAGCGTGAGCTCGCGCACGCCCTGCGCCGCGAGCGCCTTGGCTTCAGCGACGATCTGATCGACCGGCCGCGAATACTCCGCGCCGCGCGTGTAGGGCACGACGCAGAAGGTGCAGAACTTGTCGCAGCCCTCCTGCACCGAAAGAAAGGCTGTCGGGCCTTCGGCGCGGGGCGCAGGCAGAGCGTCGAACTTCTCTTCCGGCTCGAAGGTGGCGTCGATGCGGTCGCCGGTGGCGCGGGCGGTGCGGGCGATGAGTTCGGGCAGCTTGTGATAGGCCTGCGGGCCGACGACGAAATCCACCACCGGCGCGCGGCGCATGATCTCCTCGCCCTCGGCCTGGGCGACGCAGCCGGCAACGACGATCGTGGTCGCCTGGCCGGTCTCGGCGCGGCGGTCCTTGTGGGCGCGCAGGCGGCCGAGCTCGGAATAGACCTTCTCGGTGGCCTTCTCGCGGATGTGGCAGGTGTTGAGGACGACGAGATCGGCCTCGTCCGGCGCGTCGGCGCGGGCGTAGCCGAGCGGGGCCAGCACGTCGCGCATGCGATCGCTGTCGTAAACGTTCATCTGGCAGCCGTACGTCTCGATATAGACGCGCTTTACGGGAGCCGAGCCGGCGGGGGACTCTTTTTCCGGATGCGTCATCGAGCGAACAGTGTTTCCCTGGTGTACGGATGCCGATTCTGGCGCGCTCTTATGCGCGCGGGGGCCTTGCGACGCAAGATTGCGGCGTGATCGGGCTTCGCGCGCAGGGCGTCCGTCTCGGGGGTTCCGGATGGCGCGGTATGGAGCCGGTCATGGCGCAGTTCGCCGGCGACGTCGACGTGCAGACCCTCACGGCCCGGGCGACGCCCTGGCTGATGCGCGCCACTTTGGTCGTTTCCGATCCGCATGATGACCTTTCCGCCCTGACGCGCCTGGCCGGCCTGGAGCCGACGGCGCTGCTGCGGCCGGGCGACGTGGTGCTGGATGCGCCGGTGCGGTCGCACCAATGGCGGCTGGACACCAGCGCCGACGCCCGCGGCGCCCTGCTCGAGGATCATGTCGAGAGCCTCGCCGACCTGATCGGCGACCACATCAACACGCTGGCGGCGGCGCTGCGGGAGATCGATCCCGCCCATGTCGCGCTGGAAGTGACGCTGCAGGCGGCCGAGGAAATCCCTGACCTGCGGTTGTCGTCGGACGGTGTGGACATTCTCGCCCAGCTACGCGCCGGGCTGCGCGTGCGGATGATCCAGGAGCCGGATTACGGCTTCTTGGACGAAGAGGACTGAGCCTCGTCCAGCGGCACGCCGTACAGCTCGAGCCGGTGACCGACCAGGCGGTAGCCGAGGCGGCGCGCGATTTCCTCTTGCAGGCGCTCGATTTCGGGATCGATGAACTCGACGACCTGCCCCGTCTTCATGTCGATGAGGTGGTCGTGGTGGTCGTCGGTCGCCTCCTCGTAGCGGGAGCGACCGTCCATGAAATCGTGCCGCGTGAGGATGCCGGACTCCTCGAACAGCCGCACCGTCCGGTAGACGGTGGCGATCGAGATGTCGGGATCGATCGCGGTGGCGCGGCGGTGCAGCTCCTCCACGTCGGGATGGTCCTTCGCGACGGAGAGCACGCGCGCGATGACCCGACGCTGATCGGTCATGCGCATGCCTTTGGCGACGCACAATTGTTCGAGCCGATCCACGATCATCCTCCGCCGTGGCGATTGGGGTCGTTCACCATATGCGGCGGGCCGCGTCAGGTGTCCAGAAGCGGGCGACGCAGGACCAGGGCGTCACGGGCGGCGCCCCCAGCTACGGCATAGTAGCCGGGCCGGCGCCCGACCTGCGCGAAGCCGAGGCCCGCATAGAGCGCGACGGCCGCGGTGTTGTCGGCGTCCACTTCGAGCATCATCTCGGCCGCGCCGGCCGCGCGCGCGAGCTCCATGGCCGCGGTCATCAGCGCCCGGCCGAAACCGCCGCGCCGGACCGCGGGATCCACGGCGAGCGTCAGGATTTCGGACTCGCCCCCCGCCGCCCAGGCCAGGACGAAGCCGACGAGGCGGCCGTCCCGCTCCGCCGCGCACGCGAGGCTGGCCGGATGCGAGAGCAGCGCGCCGATATCCGCCGCGGGCCAGGATTTGTCGAAGCAGGCGGCATGAACGTCGGCGCACGCCGCGGCGTCAGACTCAGAGACCGGCCGCAGGACGGCGGCGCTCATGTGGAGGGCAACTTGGCGTCCGGCGGGCGCAGATAGGCCGGCGTCGGCGGAAACGCCGCGGGATCGAGCCGCGCGCCGAGATGCGCGAGCGCGACGATATCCGGCACGACGGTCGCGACGCCGTCGAATGCGCCCGCGCCGGGGCCGCGCCACGTGGCGCCCAACGATTGCAAACCGGGGACCTCATCGTCACCGACAAGCGCGGGCGCCCGCACGATCCGGCCTGCTTCGTAGACGGCCGCGAACAGGCCGCCGGGCGCGGGGATCGCGGCGGCGCGCAGGCCGCCCTCGCCGTCTTCGAGCGCAATCGCCATCAGCGTGGAGACGCCCACACACGGTTTGCCGAGCGCGAGCGCCAGCCCCCGCGCGAACGCGAGCCCGACGCGCACGCCGGTAAACGAACCCGGCCCCGTGGTGACGACGATGCGGTCGAGCGCGGGGAACGCGACGCCCGCGCTCAACGCGGCCTCCTGCGCCATCGGCGCGAGACGCTCCGCGTGGCCGCGCTGCATCGGCTCGCTGATCCGGGCGCACACGGCGCCGCCGTCCGTCAGCGCGACCTGACAGGCGGCCAGCGCGGTGTCGATCGCCAGAATTCGCACAGGTTCAGAGCACCTGTTCGACGGCGCGCACCTCGGGGACGTAGTGCTTCAGCATGTTCTCGATGCCCTGCTTGAGCGTGAGCGTCGAGGACGGGCAGCCGGCGCAGGCGCCCTTCATGTGCAGACGCACGAGGCCCTCGTCATGGACCCAGGAATGGAACGTGATGTCGCCGCCGTCCTGCGCGACGGCCGGGCGGACGCGCGTGTCGATCAGTTCGCGGATCTGCTCGACGATCTCGGCGGCGTCGCCCTCGTAAACCTCGAGGTCGGCCGCGGCGATCGCGGCGGCGCTGTCGTCCACCAGCGGCTGGCCGGAGACGAAATGGTCCATGATGGCGGCGAGGATCGCCGGCTTCACGTGCGCCCATTCGACGGCGTCGACCTTGGTGACGGTCACGAAATCGGAGCCGAAATAGACACGGCGGACACCGGTGACGTCGAACAGCGCGCGGGCGAGCGGCGAGATCGCCGCCGCTTCGGGCTCGGCGAAGTCGTGCGCGGTCGCGCCGGCGACCTCCCGACCGGGGAGGAACTTCAGCGTCTGCGGGTTCGGCGTGGATTCGGTCTGGATGAACATGGGCGGGCTCCGCCTTCCAAGTGGCGGTCGCCGGGCGGCGGGTCAAGCTGCGGGCGCGTCCGGGCGGGTTAGGTGGGGGCCGAGGCCGGCGCCGCCAACGCGCGGATCTCGTCCCGGCTCAGCTGACCGGGCACGACCAGGACCGGCGTCGCCCGACCGCCCAGCCCGCCTTTGGCGAGGGCCGTCACCAGCGGGCCCGGGCCATCGCGGCCGGCCCCGGCGGCAAGGACGATCAGCTTCACCGCCTCGTCCTCCGCCAGGAGCTTGCGGATCTCCGGCCGGACCTCGCCTTCGCGGATGACGATCTCGGGCTCCACGCCCGCCTCGCCGAACAGCTCGGCGGCGAAGCGGGCCGTGAGGGCGTCCGCCGCCTCGCGCGCCTCAGCGCGCATCTCTTCCCCGACGCTGACCCAATGCTGTTCGCGCACCGGCTCGATAACGCACAGCATGACGAGCGTGCTGCCCGTGGCCCGCGCGCGCAGCGCCGCATAGAGCAGCGCCGCGGGGCATTCCGGGCTGTCGTCAGCGACGACGAGATATTTGAAGACGCTCATGACCCCAGGTCGCCCACGGTGCGGCGGCGCTGTCAACCGGCGCCGCCGGCGACGCTAGGCCGGCGGCTGCGATGCGCGCATCTGATCGGCGAGGCGCTCGGCCGCGGCCGAGACCTGCGTGAGCTTCACCGCGAGATGCGCGAGGTGGTTCGGCGTGGCGGGGGATTGCTGCGGGCCGTTGAGCAGGAACAGCGGCTGGTAGTTGGCGACGTCTTCGGCCGCGGCGACGAGGTCCGACAGGGCGGGCTCGGCCCGCGCCAAGAGTTCCGGCGGCATGTCGCGCCCGTAGCCCGAAAGGAGCAGACGCCACGCATACGCCTCGCCGCGCGCGCGATGGAAACTCGCCTCGGCGGAGGCGGACGCAATGACGGCGTCGTCATGCTGCACGTGGGCGGCGAGCTCGGCGGTGTGCGCAAGCGCGGCGGCCTGACACGCGAGCGCCAGCGCGATCACGCCATCGGCGGAGGGATCGTAGCGGGCGCGCCCGTCCGCGACGCGATCCGAGAAGCGGGCCAGCGAGTCGCGGCCGGCGAACAGGTCGTTCATGTCGGGCGTGGCGTCGGAAGACAGCGCGCCGAGTTCGGCGGCGGCAGCGGCGAGATCCGGATCGGAGCGCCGGCGGCGTTCATCCAGCGTGGCGGCGAAGGCGCCGACCGCGGAGGCGGCGCCGACCTGGAACGCCGCGAGCCGCGCCTTGCGGCGGGGCGGCACGAAGAAGAACCCGTCCCGGTAGGCGTCCTCGGCAGTGACGAGGCTCAAGGCGGCGTCGCCCGCCGCGAGCGCATAGGACGCGCCCGACGCCGGCTGCGCCGCCACGGACCAGTCGGGCCGAACCTGCGCCAGACGCGCGGACAGCAGCGCAAAGCCGATCGCGATCAAAGAGAGCGTGAGGACGAACGCCGACGCGAACTGCGCGGCCTGGGCAGCGCGGCCACGCCGCGGGCGTCGCGGCGCGCCGGCGGCGGCTGGACTTGGCGTGTCCAGCGCGACGCTCGGCTCGTGATCCGCCCCGGGGCCGACGACCGCGCGGCGTGCGCGCGTCGCCCAACGTCGGAGCAGCTGGTCTGGCGTCATCCGCCGTCCATCCGCTTTCTGCGCTCGCCTTGCGGCGATCTCACCCATTCAACGCGCCGAACCCCGCTTCGATGCCGGGCCCGACTCATCGGCCTGATCGTGGCGACCCTTCACGGCGGGATCAATCATTGGATCGTCGACGGCCAAGCCGACCGCCCGGCCGCCCGTTTCAGCGCCAGAAGCCGACGATGCGGCGCACGTCGTCCATGATCGGCGCGGCGATGGCGTTCGCGCGGTCGGCGCCGTCGCGCAGGATGGCGTCGAGCGCGGCCGGATCGGCCGTCAGGCGGCGCATCTCCCCGGCGATCGGCGCGAGGCGCGCGACCGCCAGATCCGCCAGGGCCGGCTTGAAGGCGCCGAAGCCCTTCCCGCCCCACTCGGCCAGCACCGCCGCCGCATCGACGTTCGCCAGCGCCGCATAGATGCCGATGAGGTTCTCGACTTCAGGCCGGCCTTCGAGCCCTTCGACCGTTTCCGGCAGCGGGTGCGGATCGGTGGTGGCGCGCTTCAGCTTCTGGGCGATCGCATCGGCGTCGTCCGTCAGGTTGATCCGCGAGGCGTCCGAGGGATCGGACTTCGACATCTTCTTCTTCCCGTCGCGCAGCGACATGATGCGCGCGCCGGGCCCCTGGATCAGCGGCTCGGGCAGCGGGAAGAACCCTGGCGCGGCAAAGTCGTTGTTGAACTTCTGGGCGATGTCGCGCGACAGCTCGAGGTGCTGTTTCTGGTCCTCGCCCACCGGCACGTGCGTCGCCTTGTAGGCGAGGATGTCCGCCGCCTGCAGCACGGGATAATCGAACAGGCCGACGCTGGAGCGCTCGGCGTGCTTGCCGGCCTTGTCCTTGAACTGCGTCATGCGCTCGAGCCAGCCCATGCGAGCGACGCAGTTGAAGATCCAGGCGAGTTCGGTGTGCGCGAGCACGGCCGACTGGACGAAGATGACGCTTTTCTTCGGATCGACGCCCGCCGCGATGTAGGCGGCGGCGACTTCGCGGGTCTGCTGCGCGAGGGTCGCCGGATTGGCGTCGGCGGTAATGGCGTGCAGGTCAACGACGCAATAGATGCAGTCCTGGGTGTCCTGCAGGCGCACGAATTTCACCAGCGCGCCGAGATAGTTGCCGAGGTGCAGGCCGCCCGTGGGCTGCATGCCGGAGAAGACGCGGGCGGGGCCAAGGTACGACGAAGGCGTAGAGGCCGGGGGGGCTTCGCTCATGGGAAGGCTCCGAAGGTCACATCGAACAGGATCGCGGCCGAAGGGGTGGGAGGACGGCCGGGGGTGTCAGCGCCGGGTGAGGCGCCATCGTTCGGCGTGGGGGAGCAGCGATCGCATGGCGGGCTCTTATCAGCCGTCATCGCCGGAGGGCAAGGCGGGTCCCTTTTCACGCTTCAACGCGCCGCGGACTTCGCTCAGGCTGACGGCGCGCAGGGCGAGCGCGGCGGCCGCGTAGATCAGGACGCCGGCCAGCGAGACCAGGGCCACGGCGATCTCCTTCGAACCGAACGTCGCCGCGATGATCCTGTCCTGGACGAGCGCCGCCCCGCCCACGGCGGCGGCCATGAGCGCGGTGGCGAGGCCGATCCGCACGAGCCGGCCCATGGCGGCGGCGGTGGGCCGGTAGTGCCCTTCCCGCGCCAGCGTCGAGACGAGGAGAACCACGTTGAGCCAGGCCGCGACCGAGGTGGCGATGGCAAGACCGACGAAGCCGCGCGCGCCCATCGCCTGAAGCGCAAAGAACAGCGCCACGCCGAGGCCGATATTCACCACGACGCCGACGAGCGCGAAGCGCATCGGCCGCACGGTGTCCTCGCGGGCGAAGAAGGCCGGCGCGAACACCTTGATCAGCACGAACGCAGGCACACCCCAGCCGAAATGGAACAACGCCTGCGCGGTGAGGCGCGCATCCTCGGCGGTGAAGGCGCCGCGCACCCAGAAGCCGTTCATCAGGAAATAGGGCATCGCCATGAGCGCGGCGGCGGCGGGCATGGTGAAGGCCATCGAGAGCGCGACGGCCTCGTCCAGCGCGGCGCGCCCCTGGGCGTCGTCCCCCGCGGCGGCCGCGCGCGCGAGCCTTGGGAGCAACGCCAATCCGACGGCCACGCCGATCAGGCCGAGCGGCAGCTGGTAGAGACGATCGGCGCTGTAGAGATACGAAATCGCGCCGGGCTCGAGCGAGGCGAGCGCCTGGCTCACCATGATGTTGATCTGCGTGCCCGAGCCCGCGATCGCGCCGGGGATCGCCAGCGCGAACAGCTTGCGGACGTCCGGCGTCAGCTTCGGGACGCCCAGCCGCAGCCGCGCGCCGGAGCGCGCGCAGCCCCACCACAAGGCGCCGGCCTGGATCACGCCCGCGAGCGTCACCGCGGCGGCGGCGGCGAGCGCGGCGGCGCGTTGCGTTTCCGGGTCGCGCACGTCGCCGAGAACGAGGAACGGTGTCACCGCGAGCAGCAGGCACGCGTTGAGGATGGTTGGCGCGGCGGCGGAAAGCGCGAAGCGCCCCTTGGCGTTGAGCACGCCCGAAAACAGGGCGGCCAATGTCATGCAGGTGAGATACGGCATCGTCACCTGCGCCAGGAGCACGGCGAAGCCGAACACGGCCGAATTGTTCACGTAGCCGTTGAAGAGGCCGATATAGATCCACGGCATCGCCACCTGCGCGACGATGACGACCGCGGCCGTCACGGCCAGCAGGAACGAAAGCGCCTCCGAGGCGACGCGGTCGCTCTCGTGGCGGGCGCCGTCATCCCCGGCCAGCGCCTTGGTGTAGAGCGGCACGAACGCCTGGCTGAACGCGCCCTCCGCGAAGAAGCGGCGGAACAGGTTCGGAAAACGCAGCGCCGCGTAGAAGGCGTCCGCCACCGGGCCGGCGCCGAGCATGGCCGAGATCGCCAGATCGCGCGCGAACCCCATGATGCGGGACACGAGCGTCAGCCCGGTCTGAACGAGGGTGTTGCGAACGAGGCTCATGCGCGGGGCCCAAAGCGAGTCACCCCGAAGCCATCGGGGCGCGCCGGTCTAGCGCGGACGGCCCGCGGGCGCGAGCGCAGCGTGCCGTAACGCGCGTCGCCCCGCCCGGGCCAGCCTATTCGGGAACCTGGGCGTCCGAGCCGCCGAACGCGCCGGGGAAGTCCTTGAACTTGGGCAGGCCGTCTTTCATCGGCAGCACCGTCTCGGCGTAATTGATGTGCAGGCCCGGCTTGAACGCAAGGGTCGGCAGCGTGGCGGCAAACACGTCGACGACACCCAGGCCGGGATGCCTCGTCATGAGGTGGCCGCCGCATTTGGCGCAATAGGTGCGCTCGCTGACCGGCGTCTTGGCGAACGTGGCGACGCTGTCGGCGCCTCCGACGACCTGCACGTTCTCCGGCTTCCACAGCGTGAAGGCGTTGACCGGACCGCCAGACCAGGAGCGACACGATCGGCAATGGCAATAGCCCATGCCCTCCGGCTCGCCGGTGACCTCGACCTTCACTGCGCCGCAGAAACACGCGCCTGTGTAAGCCATCGCCTGTCCTCCAATTGCGGAGAGCCTAGGCCCGTTGTCGCGGGCGCGCCAGCAGGGCGCGAGCGGGCCATGTTACCGGGGCGCGCAGCAAACAACCCGCCCCCGCCGCCCTTGCCTCGGCGGGCAATTCGTTTCAAATGAAACCAATTGCCCGCGCGCCGCGGCAGAGCGAGGACGATCGATGCCGAACCGGAAATGGATTCCCGTGCAGGGCGCCGAGGGCGCGCATTCGCGCCAGGCCCATGCCGACCTGCCGCCGGGAACGTTCGAGCGCGAGATGTCGAAAGAGGGCTTCTTCGGCCCGGCGGCGTTCTTCTACCACCAGTCCCCGCCGACGAACTGGGTCGATTTCGAAGGGCCGCTGCGCCCGCGCGCGTTCGACCTCACGAAGCTCGACCGCGACGGCGGCGGCCCCTGGGCCGCGCCCGTGATCCTGCGCAACGCCGCGACCGAACTGCGCTACTGGCGCCTGCCCGCGTCCCAGGTCGATCTTGCGCGCAACGGCGACGGCGACACGCTGCTGTTCATCCATGTCGGCGCGGGCGCGCTGTTCTGCGACTGGGGCCGGCTCGAGATCGAGGCGGGCGATTATGTCTATCTGCCGCGCGGGGCCATGTGGCGCATCGAAACGGCCGCGCCGATCGACGCGCTGATCATCGAAGCGACCAACACGCACTTCACCCTGCCCGACCGCGGGCTCCTCGGGCCGCACGCCTTCTTCGATCCGGCGCTGCTGACGACGCCGCGGTTCGACGAGGCGTTCAAGGCGCAACAGGCCGCGCCCGGCGTGCACCGCGTGCGCATCAAGAAGCGCGGCGCTGTGAGCACGGTCACATACCCCGCTTCGCCGCTCGACGCCGTGGGCTGGCACGGCGATCTCGCGCCGGTGAAGATTAACGTGCGCGATCTGCGCCCCGTCGTGAGCCACCGCTATCACCTGCCGCCGAGCGCCCACACGACCTTCCTCTCGGACCGGTTCGTGGTCTGCACCTTCTGCCCGCGCCCCTTCGAGACCGATCCCGGCGCGTTGAAAGTGCCGTTCTTCCACAACAACGACGACTACGACGAGGTGCTGTTCTACCACGCCGGCGATTTCTTCTCGCGCGACAACATCCATGCCGGCATGATGACGTTCCACCCCTCCGGCTTTACCCACGGGCCGCATCCGAAGGCGCTGAAGAAGATGTTCGTGCAGGACAAGCCCGCCACGGACGAATACGCCGTGATGATCGACACGCGCGATCCGCTCGATGTCGGCCCCGGCGCTTCGGCGGTCGAATGGGCCGGCTATGTCGACAGCTGGAAGGCGCGCTGAGCGTGGCGATCCGCATCACCGCCCAGATCGCCATCGACGAGGACGAACTCGAAGAGAGCTTCGTGCGCGCCTCCGGTCCGGGCGGACAGAACGTCAACAAGGTGTCGAGCGCGGTGCAGCTGCGCTTCGCCATGGCGGCGAGCCCCAATCTGCCGGAGCCGGTGAAGGCGCGGCTCGCACGGCTCGCCGGCCAGAAGCTCACGAAGGACGGAGTGATCGTGCTCACCGCCGATCGCTTCCGCGATCAGGCCCGCAACCGCGAAGACGCCCGCGCCCGCCTCGTCGCGCTGATCGAGGCCGCAACGCACACGCCCAAACCCCGCCGCGCCACCAAGCCCACGCGCGCCTCACAGGTGAAGCGGATGGACTCCAAAACCAAGCGGGGCGCGGTGAAAGCGATGCGGCGCTCGCGGCCGGAGGAGTGAGGCGCGTTCTGCCCTCTGAAAAGTCCAACCCAACGCCGTCATTCCGGGGCGGCCGAAGGCCGAACCCGGAACCCAGGGGCCGAGCGCGCCAACGATCGGCGCACTGCTTCGAACCGCCGGCCCCGTCACCTGGGTTCCGGGTTCGCGCGTGCCGCGCGCCCCGGAATGACGGGCGTTTTGGGCTGTGTCGCCACACGCCACACCCGTCACGCCTGCGGCAGTTCGCCCTCCCCGAGCGCGATCGCCACGGCCGCCTCGCAATGCAGGGTCGTGGTGTTGAACACGGGCAAATCGGGAAGATCGGGCTGATCGATGAGCAGGAAGATTTCCGTGCAGCCGAGGATGAGCCCTTCGCAGCCGTCCTCGCGCGCCATGCGGGCGGCGATGTCGAGATAGGTGCGCTTGGAGGCGGGCTCGACGCGGTCCCTGCACAGTTCGTCGAAGATGATGCGGTCGATCTCGGCGATTTCGTCCGGCTTCGGCGCAATGGCTTCGACGCCCCAGCGGCGCGCGTAGCGCTCGCGGACGTGCGTTCCCGTCATCGTCGGCGCGGTGCCGAACAGCGCGACGCGGCGCATCCCCTTGGCCTGCATGGCCGCGCCGGTGGGATCGGCGATGTGGAGGAAGGGCACGCCCATCGTCTGCGCCAGCGGCGCAGCCACGCGATGCAGCGTGTTGGAGACGCACATCACGAAATCGGCGCCGCCCGCCATCAGGCCCGCCATCTTCTGCCCGAGCCGCGCCTCCAGCGCGGGCCAGTCGCCGGCGCGCACCCAGGCCTCGACGTCGCCGAAATTCATCCCCGAGATCAGTGTCTCGGCGATGTCCCAGCCGCCGAGGCGCCGGTTCGCGGCGGCGTTGAGCAGCCGATAGTACTCCGCGGTCGCGACATTGCTCGATCCGCCGAGAATGCCGATGGTCTTTTGCTTCAGAGGTCGCATACCTTGGGCCTAGGCGCCGGACGGCGCGGCGTCAATCGCGGCGCACCGGGCTGAACCGGCGCCAGCCGTATCGGGGAGACATGCATGAAACTCGCGTCGCTGAAGCAGGGCCGGGACGGCCGCCTCGTCGTCGTCTCGGACGACCTGCACTGGTGCACCGACGCCGGCCTGATCGCCCCGACGCTGCAGGCGGCGCTGGACGACTGGGACCACGCCGAGCCGAAGCTGCGCGCGCTGGCCGAAAGCCTGCAGCATGACGCCGTGCCGCGCGAGCGTTTCCACGAGCGCGAGTGCGCTTCGCCTTTGCCGCGCGCCTATCAGTGGGCCGACGGCTCCGCGTACGTGAACCACGTGGAGCTGGTGCGCAAAGCGCGCGGGGCCGAGATGCCCGCGAGCTTCTGGACCGATCCGCTGATGTATCAGGGCGGGTCGGACGGGTTCCTGGGTCCGCGGGATCCGATCCCCCTCGCCGATCCCGCCTGGGGCCTCGACTTCGAGGCGGAGGTGGCCGTGATCACGGGCGACGTGCCGCTGGGCGCAACACCGGACGAGGCCCGCGGGCTGATCGGCCTCGTGATGCTCTGCAACGACGTCTCTCTGCGCAACCTGATCCCGAACGAGATCGCCAAGGGCTTCGGCTTCTTCCAGTCCAAGCCCGCCAGCGCCTTCTCGCCCGTCGCCGTCTCGCCCGATGCGCTCGGCGCGGCGTGGGATGGCGGCAAGCTGCACGTCCCGGTCCTCTCCACGCTCAACGGCGCGCTGTTCGGCGCCCCGAACGCCGGAGAGGAAATGACGTTCGACTTCCCCACGCTGATCGCCCACGCGGCGCGCACGCGGGCGCTGGCGGCCGGGACGATCATCGGCTCGGGCACCGTGTCCAACCGGGATCCGGACGGCTCGCCGGGACGGCCCATTGCCGAAGGCGGGCGGGGCTATTCGTGCATCGCCGAGCTCCGGACGGTCGAAACGCTGCGCGGCGGCGCGGCGCGGACGCCGTTCATGGTCGCCGGCGACCGGATCGAGATCGAGGCCAAGGATGCGCATGGCCGGTCCTTGTTCGGCCGGATCGAGCAGGTCGTGGGCGGCTGAGCCCGCCCCGGGCGACCGCGCGCCGGTCGCCCGTCGCCCGGCGGCCGCAAGCGCGCACGACGCGCTTGCCTTCGCTCGCGCGCTCTGCCATATCCCCCGCTCCCCGGCGGCCCCACGGCCGCCTACCCAGGATGCGGGCGTAGCTCAGGGGTAGAGCATCACCTTGCCAAGGTGAGGGTCGGGCGTTCGAATCGCCTCGCCCGCTCCAATTTTTCAAACACTTAGAGCCTAAGATATCTGCCATCCCCCCGCCGGGGTAGCACAGGGGTAGCGCGCTCATTCCATCGCCAGGAATGGGCAGGAAACGTGGACGCCGCGCCCCTTGGCGAAAGGCGGAAGCCGACCAGCGCAAATCGGGCGACCATCGTCGAAAGTCGGCGCCATTAGCTCCAGCACGCGCAACATCCGCTGATTTGTCGGCGCGCAAGAACGACCTTTGCCTCCCTAGCCAGCCCGGAACGGTTGCATTCCGTTTCCCAGCGTTTCCCGGAGTTTCCATAAGCCACTGATATTGGCCATCTTTTGTTTCTTGTGATGTCCTGGCGATCTTTCGGGGCGCCCCCGGTTTGGGAGCCTCGGTGGTAGCAGGGTGGTAGCAAAACTCTGGCGGCGGCGGCGGTTCAGGACGGACGCCGCAGGGGTCTTGCAGGCCGTCTCGAAGTTCAGCGCTCGGAGCGGAACGAGAGGCGAAGGACGATGACGAAAGCGCTGACCAAACGTGATGTCGATGGGCTCGAGCCGCGCGACAAGCCCTATGTGGTCTGGGACCCGGGGCTCAAAGGGTTCGGGGTTCGTGTGCCATCGAGCGGCGCCAAGACATTCGTCGTGAAAGTGCGTGTCGGGCGCGGTCGCTTCGCCGAGCAACGCTGGATCACGATCGGCCGCTACGGTCCCCTCACCCTCGATAAGGCGCGGGTCGAGGCGCGCCTGGCGATCGCGCGCGCGATGACCGGAAACGAACCGGCAGCGCGCCCGAAGGTCACCGAACTCGACGTCATGACGGTCGCCGATCTCTGCAAGAAATGGTTGGAGACCGGAGCATTGCGCTCGCGGGCGCTCGGCAGGAGGTTCGGCGAGCTCCGCGACCCTGCCAACGTCAATGTCGACCGCGGCCGGGTCCATGCCCACATCCTTCCGCTGATCGGCAAGGTGAAGCTCCAGGAGCTCGAGCGGCGCCACATCACCATGCTGCGCGACCAGATCGCCAGCGGCGCGACCGCCAAACAGGAGAAGACCAAGCGCCACGGGAAGCGGGTCGTGCGCGGCGGAGATGGGACGGCCACACGGACCGTGCGGCTCGTCTCGTCGATATTGTCGTTCGGGGTTCGGGAGGGCTATCTCAAGGCCAATCCGGCCATCGGCGTCGAAACGACCCCGGACAAGGCCCGCGAACGCTTCCTCAGTGACGACGAGGCGGTCCGGCTGGGCAAGGCGATCAACGCCGCGGAGGCGGAAGGCGCGCATCCTTACGCAATCGCGATTA
This sequence comes from Alphaproteobacteria bacterium, assembly GCA_018969015.1. Lineage (GTDB taxonomy): Bacteria > Pseudomonadota > Alphaproteobacteria > Caulobacterales > Aquidulcibacteraceae > REEB506. Next base: position 3,846 of record JAGWZE010000038.1, on the reverse strand, counting down.
TCCGCCTTCTTGCTATGTCTGGCGCGCGACGATCCGAGATCGAGAAGCTGAAGTGGTCGGACGTCGATTTCGGCACGGGTTATTTGAGGATCGCGAAGGGCAAAACCGGATCGCGCCTCATCGCGCTCACGAGCCATATGCGGGCGATCTTTGAACGCGTGCCGAGAATGGCGGGAACCGACTACGTCTTCCCTGCCCGGACGCTGCAGGGGCCGTTTCAGGGGTTGCCGAAAGTCTGGCAGGATGTTCGCACGAAGGCCGAGATGCCTGACTTGAGGCTTCACGATCTGCGGCACTCGGCGGCCTCATTCGCGCTGGCCAATGGCGTGCCGCTCGAAGTGATCGGGCGCCTACTCGGGCATACTGATCTGAAGACCACGCGCCGGTATGCACACTTGGCGGACTCGATCGCGAAGCAAGCAGCCGAGCGAACTGCGGGCGTTGTAGCAGATCTAATTCTGAAGCCTCGCATTGATTGATTGCACCGGGCAACGCCCGATTGATCCCCAAAGCGGACAACTCGTTCGATTTGTGCAAGTCGATCCGAAAGCAGACGTTTACCTGCGAGCGATGGCAAGAACCTGCATCGTCGCCATATGTCGTTCGATGATACGCCGACTCGACAACAGCAATCGCTCCCAATATGTCACACCTTGGAAAATGCGAGGTGGCCGGTGAAAAAGTTTGCGACGATCAAGGCCCACCTCAGTTCGAACGTGCCATTCGCGAAACACACCGGTGTGACATTGCTTGACGTAGACGATGGGCGCGCGGTCGCGTCGTTGGAGCAAAGCCACGAGACGTCGAACCACATCGGCACCCAGCATGCAGGCGCCTTGTTTACGCTCGCCGAGGCCGCTTCGGGCGCCGCGATGGCGGGGGCGTTTGCGGATCGGCTTTCGTGGATCCGACCAGTCGCCGCGGCGGCGCAGATTCGCTATCTGAGGATCGCCAAAGGACGAGTCACGGCGCACGCGCGCATCGACGGCGATCCCGAAACTGTCCGCGCTGCCTTGGACGCAACGCGCAGGGTTCAGTTTCCCGTGCATGTCAGCCTCCGGGACAATGCAGACAAGGAGGTCGCAGACATGACGGTCGAATGGAATGTCAGAGTTTCCCGCGCCGACTGACGACGAGCATTGCGCGCGATCACGATCGCAAATCGTAGTCGCCTGCAGCGCTAGGACTTTGAACCTCGCAAGGTCGCACCGTAGGCGTCCAACAGGTCTCGTGCTTGTCCAGCGCCGAAAATGTAGCGATCTGGACGAACAAGAACGGCGTCAGCGCCAACTTCGTCGAGGAAGGCCGTCAGGCTCGCGGCAAAGGGCGCCAGAGCCCTCCCCTCGATCGCATCGATGCGCGCAACAAGCGGGCTCTCAAGGCCGGCGAAGTCCTCGGCCCGCCGCGCGATCAGCCAAGCGCCACGCCCCAGGATGTCATCGAGGAGCACGCCATTGACGCTGTCTTGCGGGAAAATCGCGCCGGCGCGCGGCGTATCCCGTAGGAATGCGCCGGGACCGACAGAAGGCTCTGCGAGCGGTACAGGCGTTGCGCCTCGGGCGCGTTCAGCCAGAAAGAACGCGTCGCGTTGCGCAGCTTCCTCGCGATCGGCCATGCAGACGACACGGCCCATGGCGATCGAAAACTCCGTCAGCGCGCGCACATGCGGTTCGCGCTCCGATTGATACGTGTCGAGAAGCCTCTCATCGGCTTCGCCCCGCAGGACATGGCCGAGCTTCCACGCCACATTGACGGCGTCGCGAATGCCGGAGCACATGCCCTGCCCAGCGAACGGCGGCGTCTGGTGCGCGGCGTCACCAGCCAGAAGAACATGGCCTCGCCTCCACTCGTTGGAAACGAGGCCGTGGAAGCGGTAGATCGCCTTGCGATCGATCTCGACATCACCGTCGCGCACCCATGGGCGCAACAGTTCCGCGATTTTATGTTCGTCCAGAAAACTCTGCGGATCCTCGCCCGGGCGAATCATGAATTCCCACCGGTGCCGGCCCGGCCCCATCATCACGCAGCTGGTGGGTCGCGCAGGATCGCAGATCTGCAGGTTGACCGACGGCAGGCGGTCTGGACGATTGATCTTCGCGTCGATGACGAGCCAAGGCTCGTCAAACGCGTAATCGAAATTTGCGATGCCCAGCGCCTTTCGCACGGTGCTTTTTGCGCCGTCGCAGCCGATGACGAACCGCGACTCGACGACGCCGGGCTTGCCCTGGGAATCGAAGATCGTCGCACGCACGCGTTCGAGATCGCCGGCGCCGAGGGATTCGAGGTTGTCGAGGCGGACGCCCAGCCGAACTTCGACCGTCGGATGGTCTGCAAGCCTTGCGCGCAGGCCACGCTCGAGGTCGGGCTGATTGAACATCCAGGACGGCGCGAAGCCCGAGGGCGCAATCGTGTCGCCGAGATCGTAGCGCAACAGCGTTTCGCCGCCGGCGGTACGGAACTCGTATCCCGGCGCGCATCGCGACGCCGCCATGGCCTCGGTCAACAGGCCGAGGCCTTGCCACACGCGCATGATCTCGGCATCGAAATGCGCGGCTCTCGGCAACGGATAGACACTCGTCTCGCGCTCGACGGCGAGCACACGAACGCCTTGCTGCCCCAACAAATTGGCGAGCGTCGCACCGACCGGCCCCAATCCGACGACAAGGACATCCGTCTTGATCATGTCGTTTCCGATGGCTTTTTTGGAACGGTTGCTTCGAACGCGACAACAGAACCGATGTCGGACAGATATGCCGGAGCGCGCTCGCGACTGAGTTCGGTCGCGCGCTCCGCCGAGACGCCCAGGCCCGTGAGGCCAAGCACCAGCATTTCACGAAGGCGACGACTTGCCGCCGCCCGGCTCGGCTTCTTCTCAATCAGGTACATCATCAGCACCTGGCACACGCCGAGCCAGAAAAGGACGCCCGTCTCCTTCGCCTCGGCCCGCAGCAAGCCCTGCGCACAGGCGGCCTCGATGTCCTCCAACAGTCCGCGATTAAGCGGATGGTCGCTCGCCGTCGAGCTTGCCTGGGTACGCAACAACACGGTCGTTCTCTTGTGCTGCGTAATGGCGAAGCCTGCGCCAACCCGCATACCAGTTGCGATCCGCGCGATCGGATCTGCAACATCGGCTTTGGCGCGCGCGATCAGGGTCTCGAGCTCCAGCCGCACCTCCAGGGCGATGGCTGTCGCGAAGTCCGCCTTGTCGGCGAAATGATTGAAGAAACTTCCTTTGGCGACCCGCGCCGCCGCTACGACATCGTCGATCGCGATCGCGTCGATCGGCTTCTCGCAAAGAAGCTCGAACCCGGCCGCGATCAGAGCGGCCCGAGTGCGAGCGGCGCGCGGCGAAATTCGGGCGGTCTGACTCGACATTGACGCTCCCTATCTGACTATAGAGTCACTGTCAATAGAACTGACTCGATGGTCATTTTTTACGGCCAAAGCCACCCTCGCCCACGATCCGCGACGCGCACGAGAGCCAACTCAAACTCGATTCCGGCAACCCCGAAAGGCGTCCTGGCGCCACCGCGAGAGCGTCGCCTGCCGCGAAATTCTAGACCAAAAGCGCGCGGGAGTCGCACGTGAAGACTCCGCCCCCAATGTCGAGCCGGCCGGATTTCCCGGCGCGCCGGACGCGCACAGCCGCAAAGATACGGGGCGCCCGAAACGCCCTACCCCCCCTGACTTGACTAAAGAGTCAAATGCATCGTATTGACTAAATGGTCATCAAAGACCGATCGGGAAGCGCAAATGCCGGGCATCAAGGTCGAAGACATCGCCCATGTGCGCTTCTCGGCCCCGGACTTGCGGGTCATGCGCGCGTTTCTCGAGGATTTCGGGCTG
>JAGWZE010000064.1 GCA_018969015.1 Alphaproteobacteria bacterium | reverse complement strand
ACCCACACGGGGGCGACCCTGCTCTCGAGGCAGGTTTTCCCGGGTCCTGACCGCAACTCTTTCGGGCGTCACCCCGTCCAAGTCCGTTCACCGATCCGCTGCGCGTTCGTGACGTTCGCGACCGCCCTTTCGCAGCGACGGGGGGAGTATGCGGCGCGATCGTCCGGGGGCGGATTAGTTTTTGGCTATCCCCCGCCTTCACCGGCGCGGCGTCATCCTCGACGCGCCGCAGGCGCGGCGGGGATCCAGGCGTGCGGGGCTGCGGTTTCTGGATCCCCGCCTCGCACAGGGTGCGAGGCGAGGATGACGGAGAGGTGGGGTGCGTGTCCCCTACCCGACGCTCACCGACTGCCGGTCGCGAGGTCGCTACGGCGCGCCGATGGCGCCGCCGGCGGGGAGGGCGTCGGGCCAGTCCGGGGCGGGGCGATCGTCGGAGAGGCCGACGTCGGCGGCGGTGATGTTGGCGCGCAGGCGCCAGGCGGTTTTCCAGGCGCGCGGCCAGGTGGGCGAGGCGGCCATGGCGGCGGCGAGCTCGGTCTCGGCGTCGATCAGGAAGATCGCGTCGCGGGCGAGGCGGTCGTCCGGGTGGGCCTTGGCGCGGACGGCGTCGGCGACGGCGAGGCGCGCGCGGGCGTTGGTGAACTCTTCCGGCGGGACGCTGGCTTTGAGCTTCGCCAGCGCGGCGTCGACGGCGGCGAAGCGCGGCGCGCCCCATCCCATGTGGATCGAGCGATCGACGAAGAAGGCGAAGTCCACTTCCGACGGCGTCAGGCCGACGGCGACCCAGCTGTCCGACAGGCGATTGACCACGCCACGGAACCAGGCGCCCTCGCCCCAGGCTTCGGCGTCATACGCGGCGCGGACGTCCGGATCGGCGCCGAGACGGGCGAACGCCCGCTCCCAGGCCTTCATCTGGCCGGGCTGGCGGCAGACCTTCACCATCAGCGCGCGCGCGCCGGGATAGCGATGCTGGCTCTCGACCTTGAGCTGCTTGGCCGTGCGCAATGCGAGGAGCTGATCGATCCCGCGGGCGCCTTCGGCGGCGAAGGCGCGGCGGAGCTTCTGGCGGTCGATCTTCTGGAGCACGTCGACGAGTTCGCCGCCCCAGCCCAGTGTCTTGCCGTACGGGCCCCAGGTCAGGACGGAGCCCTGATCGCCCTTGAAGGGGACGCAGACGTTCCACTCGACGTGATCGTAGTCCGTGCCCTCGAGGGTGCGCGCCAGGGTGCGGGCGCGGTCGAGGGCGTTGGGCGGCGCTTCGCCGGTGATGGCGCGGAAGGCCGCGGAGGTCAGGTGCGGCGCGCTTTCGCCCTCGGCGGCCTCGGGCATCGGCAAGCCGATGCACTGGGCGACGGCTTCGACGGCGTTGGCGGTGGTGCGGGTGTAGCGGCCATCGACCGGTACGGGCGCGAGCCCGCACTGGGCCGCCTTCAGGTTGAGGGCGGACTGCAGCTGGCCCACGAACCCCCATTTGGAATCCTGGATGACGCGCTGCGTCGCGGCTTCCACCACGCGGACGAGGATATCGCCCGAAAACAGGGCGGGAGCGGCGGAAGAGGTCGGCGCGAGGGCCAACAAGGCCGCGGCGGCTGCGACGGGCGCAGCGCGGCGGACGAGGCGGATCGGCATTCCAAGCCCTTGAAAGCGCCCGGCTTTTCGCACGGGCCGACACCCCGCTTCGCGGCCTGCAATCTTATGCTGCATGGGCGAAGCTCCCTCCCCCATAGCCTCCCGAGACGGTTTTGCGAATGAAAAATCTTCCACCCGCCGTAGCGGCGCCTCGGCTATTCCCCCTCGACCAGACGCGCCGAAACGCTACTCTCGCCTCCGGAGACACCGATGTTTCAGCGCTTCTTCACCGAGCTTCGCGGCGCCAAGGTGCCGGTCAGCCTCAAGGAGTATTTGACGCTCCTGGAGGCGATGGATCGCGAGGTCATTCCCCCGAAGGTGGAGGACTTCTACTATCTTTCGCGCGCCGCGCTGGTGAAGGACGAGCGCCACATCGACCGTTTCGACCGGGTGTTCGGCCACGTCTTCAAGGGCCTGGACAATGTGGGCGAGGCGCTCGAGGCGGAAATCCCGGCCGAATGGCTGAAGGCGCTCACCGAGAAGTTCCTGACCGACGAAGAGAAGGCCCAGATCGAGGCGCTCGGCGGCTGGGAAAAGCTCATGGAGACGCTACAGGAGCGCCTCAAGGAGCAGAAGGAACGCCACGAGGGCGGCAACAAATGGATCGGCTCGGGCGGCACCTCGCCGTTCGGCAACAACGGCTACAATCCCGAAGGGGTCCGCATCGGCCAGGACAAGGGCCGGCACGGGCGCGCCGTGAAGGTGTGGGACAAACGCGAGTACAAGAACCTCGACGATCAGGTCGAACTCGGCACGCGCAACATCAAGGTGGCGATGCGCCGGCTGCGCAAGTTCGCGCGCACCGGCCAGCCGAACGAGCTCGATCTCGACGGCACCATCAAGGCGACCGCGCGCCAGGGCTATCTGGACATTCTCATGCGCCCGGAGCGCCGCAACACCATCAAGGTGCTGCTGTTCTTCGACGTCGGCGGCTCGATGGACCCTTACGTGAAGCTCTGCGAGGAGCTGTTCTCGGCGGCGAAGACCGAGTTCAAGCACATGGAGTACTTCTACTTCCACAACTGCCTCTACGAGACGGTGTGGAAGGACAATCGCCGCCGCAACACGGAAAAGACCAACACCTGGGAAGTGCTCCACAAGTTCCCGCACGACTACAAGATCTTGTTCATCGGTGACGCGACGATGAGCCCCTACGAGATCACCTATCCGGGCGGCTCGGTGGAGCACTGGAACGAAGAGCCGGGCGCGATGTGGCTGAAGCGCGTGACCGACGTGTACGAGCGCGTGGTGTGGCTGAACCCGACGCCGCGCCAGCACTGGGACCACACGCCGAGCATCGGCCTTGTGCGCGAGGTGATCGGCCAGCAGCGCATGTTCCCGCTGACGCTCGAAGGCCTCGACGGCGCGATGCGCGAGCTCAGCCGCTGAGCGCTGGCGTGGCCGATCGCGCCGCGCGATCGCTACGGCATCTGCGCTTCGCGCCCTCTCAACATTTGCGCGTCGCGTCACGTGAGCGATTGCGCTTCGCGCGGGGGCGCGGCACGAGAAGGACATGATCGTGTCGCGCAGCGCTGGACGGTTCGTGTGCCGATGAAGAGACCGGTGTCGCGGCGCGGCTTCGTGCTGGGCGCCGGCGCCTTTGCGGCGGCGGCGTTCGATGCGCCGCAGGCGGCGGCGCAGGCGGCTTCGGCGGGAACCCTCCCCGGCGCCGGGGCGACGACGACCGCTGCGGAGCAGACCCTCCTTGCCTATCATGCCGCGCGCGGCGGCCGCGGGCTGACCGTATGGCGCAACGGCGTTTCGCGGATCGAGATGCGCGCGGAGGCGGCCGCGCCGCTCGGCGAGGCGTCGAGCGCGTTTTGCATGGCGCTGGCGGCGGCCCTGGCGCGCGATCGCATGCTCGATATCGCCGAGCCGGTGGCGATGTCCCTCTCGGAGTTCGCGACGCCGCTCAAGACGTCGATCACGGTGCGGCATCTGCTGGGGCGGACGTGCGGCCTGCGCGCGCCGGCCTCGGGCCTCGTGACCGACGCGCTCGTCACCGATCCGATCGCGGCGCCGGGCGCGCTGTTCGATCCGAATGACGCCGGGCTGATGATTTTCGCCGAGGTGGCGCGCCGCAAGCTCGCGACGCGCGGGCTCGAGGCCGATCCGGCGGACTATCTTAACCGGCGCGTGCTGGCGCCGGTGGGCGCGGGCGCGGTGCGGTTTGCGCCGGACCCGCGCGGCTGGGGGCGCATCGCCGACGGCGCGGAAAGCTCGGCGACGGCGCTGGCGGCGTTCGGCGAACTGATCCGGCGCGGCGGCGTGTGGCGCGCGCGCTGGCTGCTCGATCGCGAAACGGTCTCGGAATCGCAGGTCGCGAACGGCGCGACGTCGCGGGCGGGGCTCGGCTGGTGGCTCGGCGCCGGCGCGCCGCTCGGGCCGGACGATCCGCTGCGGGCGGTGTCGGACCTGTGGCAGTTCGGGCCGGGACTGCCGACGGATCTGCTGATGGCGGCCGGGCACGGCGGGCAGCGGCTCTACGTCATTCCCTCGTGGCGCATCGTGGCGGCGCGGACCGCGGCGCCGGAAGCGACGGGGTTTTCGGACGTGGCGTTCCTGCGCGCGCTGCGCGCGGCGCTCTGAGACGGCGCGCGGATGAATTATCGGCACGCCTTCCATGCCGGCAACCACGCCGACGTGCTCAAGCACGTGGCGCTGGTGCAGGCGCTGCAGATCATGACGCGCAAGCCCGCGCCTCTCGCGGTGCTCGACACGCACGCCGGCATCGGGCTCTACGACCTCACCGGCGAAGCGGCGCAGCGCAGCCCGGAGTGGCGGGACGGCGTCGCGCGGCTGTGGGCGCTGGCCGCGACGGCCGAGGCGCCGGCTGCGGTGCAGGCCTGGCGCGCGGCGCTCAGCGCGGACGCGACGGTCTATCCTGGCTCGCCGCTGCTGGCGCTGGGGCAGCTGCGCGCCGACGATCGCTACATCGCCTGCGAACTGCATCCCGAGGATGCAAAGACGCTGCGCGGCGTGATCGGCGGCGATGCGCGGGCGCACGTGCATGTGCGCGACGGCTACGAAGCGGCGACGGCGCTCGTGCCCTTCCCCGAGCGGCGAGGACTGGTGCTGATCGATCCGCCCTACGAGGCGAGCGACGACGCCGCGCGCTCGGTGGCGGCGATCCGCGCGGTCGTGAAGCGGTTCCGGCAGGCGGTGGTGCTGTGGTGGCGGCCGGTGAAGGCGGGCGGGCCGATCGACGCCGCCGACCGGGAGCTGGCGCAGCTCGGCCTGGAAGGCGCGCGGTTCGATCTGGCGGTGGATGCGCCGGAGGCCAAAGGCGGGCTGAAAGCTTCGAGCGTGCTCGTGCTCAATCCGCCCTTCGGGCTTGCCGAAGAGATGGACACGGCGCTGAAATTTCTTACGCCAACGCTCGCCCAGGGCCCCGGCGCGCGCTACATGGTGCGTCGGACGCTCGCCTGAGCCTTCATGACGGCCTCGTCATGGGGCCTTTTCGCCTTGCCAGCCTGCGACAAAACCCGCATAAGCGAGGGGTAAGCCGGCACGTTGCCGGCGGAGTGCGTAGTTCCGCAGCGTGCGGCGAGAAACCTCCCCCCGATCCATGCTGAGAACCACGTCGAATCCGGCGCGAGGAATCGCGTCCGGAACATCACCCCTTTTGGGATAGGGCACATGAGCTTCGACGACGATTTCGACGACGATTTCAGCAAGGACAAAGACAAGGATCGCGGTCGCGGTCGGCGCCGCGGCGGGGGTGAGCCCGAGTTCGGCGGCGGCGGCGGCGGCGACTTCGGTGGTGGCGGCGGCGGCGGCTTCGGCGGCGGCGGAGGCGGCGGTTATGGCGGCGGCGGCGGCGGGTATCGCGGCGGCGGCGGCGGTGGCGGCTACGGCGGC
>JAGWZE010000010.1 GCA_018969015.1 Alphaproteobacteria bacterium | reverse complement strand
GGCGCAGAGGCGCCGCCGGCGGTGGCCCCGCGCACAGGGGCGGGCGGCCCGCCGCAAGGCGCGCGCGGTCCCGGCGCGGGCGCGCGTCAGCAAGGCTCGTTCGGACGCTGGAGCGTGTCGGTCTATTACCGCTCGCGCCTGAAGGACGAGGTCACGCTCGCGAACGGACTCGCGCCGATCGACGTCTCGGGTCGCGGCGGCATCGACGCCACGGGCGCGACGACGGACGGCCTCGAGTTCGAAGGCGGCTTCTTCTATCGCGGCATGGGCCTGCGCATGGGCGGCTCGTGGACGGAGAGCTTCGAGACGCCGACGGTCGGCGGCGGGCGGCTCACGTTCTCGGATCGATTCAGCGCCAATGCGCGCCTGTTCGTCAATCTCGCGGCGATGCCCCGCGTGGTCGAAAAGGCGCCGCTGCTCCTGAAGGGCGCGCGCGTGTCGCTGGCGGTGGACAATCTCACCGACAGCTTCGTCGAGGTCCGCGACCAGACGGGCGCGACGCCGTTGGCGTACCAGGAGGGCTACCAGAACCCGACGGGGCGCACGATCCAGCTGAGCTACCGCAAGCAGTTCTGAGGCCGCTCCGGTCCGCTCCGAAATCGTCAGAGTTCGGACAGAAACGCGAGGATCGCCTCGGCGTAGGCCGGCTCCATCACAGCCGTGCCGTGCGTGCCCGGCGTGCGCTGGGCGCGGGCGTTTGGCAGCAGGCGCGCGAGGGCTTCGGCCGAGCCGTTGTCCTCGTCTTCGGCCCCGGCCAGCGCGAGGATCGGGGTGTCGATCCGGGCGAGTTCGGCCGCGGATGTCGGCGGCTGCGTTTCCAAAGTGCGCAGCACCTGCTCGCGCGCCGCGCCGCTCCACGTCATCAGCTGGGCCATGCGCGCCGCGCCCTCGGGATCGCGACTGGCCGGGCCGTTGACGATCGCGTCGCGGAAATAGGCGATGCGGCGTCCCGGATCGAGGACGCCGCTGTCGCCCAGGCCGCCCAGCACGCAGCGCCGGGGCGTCGCGCCGCGCACGAGCATGCGCACGGCCGCACGCGCGCCCATCGAGTAGGCGACGAGATCGTAGTCGGCCAAGGCGAGATGGGCGATTAGGGCCTCGGCGTCGCGCGCCAGCACGTCCTGCGGGAAGAAGCGGTCCTCGTCCGGCGCGCGCGAGGCGCCGTGTCCGCGGGCGTCCGGCGCGATGACGCGGTAGCCGGCGTCGATCAGCTTGCCGGCGACGCCGGGGGCGATCCAGTTGAGGTGGGCGTTGGCCATGAAGCCGTGCAGAAGCAGCACGGGGCGGCCGACGCCGCCGGCGCGGTAGGCGAGGCGCACGCCATCGAAGGAAGTGAAGGTTTCGGCGTCCATGGCCCGAGTGTGGCCGAGCCGGGCGTCGGCGTCACGGGGCGCGTCACGGGGGGGGGGGCGTCACGAGCGGGGGCGCGGCGGGGCGGCGCCAACATGTGACCCGCGTCACAGCGACGGGCGCGGGGCGGCGGTAGGGTCTCTTCATCGAACACGGGGCCAACGCCCCACAGCCCGGAGAGACCCAAATGATCCGCTTCGCCTCCTTCACCGTCGCCGCCGCCGTTTTCACCGCGATCGCGATGCCTTTCCTGGCCACGGCGGCGCAGATCGTCGCCTGAGCGCGCGATCGCCCGTCTCCGGCGTGACGCGGGGTCGTCTTCGGCCTAAAGAGCGCGCACGGAGGAGACGGACATGCGCGTGACGACGGAAACGCCCGATGCGGGCCAGGCGGCGCGGGCGGCGCTGGCGCGATTGGGCGTGACGGAGCTTTCGGGCCCGGCCGGCGCCTCGCCGATCGACGGCGCGCCGCTTCCTGGACCGGCGCCCGTGGCGGCCGCCGCAGTGGAAAGCGCGGTGGCGCGTGCGACGACGGCCTTCACCGCCTGGCGCAGCGTGCCCGCGCCCGTGCGCGGCGAGCTCGTGCGGCGCCTGGGCGAAGCGCTGCGTGCGCACCGCGACGACCTCGGCCTCCTCGTCACGATCGAAACCGGCAAGCCGCTCTCCGAAGGCGTCGGCGAAGTGCAGGAGATGATCGACATCTGCGACTTCGCGGTAGGGCTCTCGCGGCAGCTTTACGGCCTGACGATCGTCTCCGAGCGGCCCGAGCACCACATGCGCGAGGCGTGGCATCCGCTGGGGCCGGTGGCGATCGTCACGGCGTTCAATTTCCCGGTGGCGGTGTGGGCGTGGAACGCGGCGCTGGCGCTCGTGTGCGGCGATCCGGTGTTGTGGAAGCCGTCGCCCAAGGCGCCGCTCACCGCGGCCGTCGTGCAGGCGATCTTCGAGCGTGTCGCCGCGGATTTCGAGCCTGCGCCGCCGAATTTGTCCCAGCTGCTCGTGGGCGACGTCGACGTGGGCGTGGCGCTTTCGGAGCATCCGGGCGTGCCCCTGGTTTCGGCCACGGGCAGCGTGCGCATGGGCCGCGACGTCGGCGTGCGCGTCGCCAAGCGGTTTGGGCGCTCGCTTCTGGAGCTTGGCGGCAATGCGGCGGCGATCGTCGCGCCGAGCGCGGATCTCGATCTCGCCGTGCGCGCGATCGCGTTCAGCGCGGCGGGCACGACGGGCCAGCGCTGCACGACGTTGCGGCGGCTGATCGTGCACGAGCAGGTGGCCGATGCGCTGGTGGCGCGCTTGAAGGCCGCCTATGCGAGCCTGCCGATCGGGGATCCGCGCAAGGCGGGCGTGCTCGTCGGGCCGCTCATTGATGCCCAGGCGGGCGCGGCGATGGCGGCGGCGCTGTCCGAGGCGCAGCGCGAGGGCGGCGTGGTGTACGGCGGCGAGCGGCTGGAGAGTGCGGGCGGCTGTTACGTGCGCCCGGCGCTCGTGGAGATGCCGCAACAGACGGACATCGTCCGGGAGGAGACGTTCGCGCCGATCCTCTACGTGCTGCGCTACCGCACGCTCGACGAGGCGATCGCGCTGCAGCGTGACGTGCCGCAGGGCCTGTCCTCCGCGATCCTCACCACCGATCTGCGCGAAGCAGAGACCTTCCTCTCGGCGACGGGCTCCGATTGCGGCATCGCCAATGTCAACATGGGCACGAGCGGCGCGGAGATCGGCGGCGCGTTCGGCGGCGAGAAGGAAACCGGCGGCGGCCGCGAGAGCGGATCGGACGCCTGGAAGGCCTACATGCGCCGGCAGACGCAGAACGTGAACTACGGCCGCGCCCTGCCGTTGGCGCAGGGCGTGACGTTCGACCTCGGGTGAAGCCGGTCGCGCAGGCTGGACAGGGCGGGGCGCCGCGCGCGACAACCGCAGCGTGACCGCACAACGCACTCTCGGGCTCGGCGACCTGCTGCTTTACGGCGCGGCCCTGAATTTCTCGATCCGGTGGCTCGCGACGGCCGCCGCGGCGGGGCCGGCGTCGTTGCCGGTGTGGGTGCTGGCCGGGATCGGCTTTTTGGCCCCGCTCTCCATCGCCTCGGCCGAGCTGGCGGGGCGGTTCGCGGGCGATGGCGGGCCCTATGCCTGGTCGCGCGCAACGCTGGGGCCGTTCTGGGGCTTCGTGTGCGGCTGGATCTACTGGGCCTGCAACCTGCCGTTCTTTGCGGGGCTGGCCTATTTCATCCTTTCGGTGGCGGCTGGCGCGCTGGGGCCCGGCGCCCAGACGGCGCTGCAGGACGCGCGCATTCTCCTGCCGCTCGCGGTGCTTGTGGCTGCGCTGCCGGCCGCGCTGCATCTCGCCGGCCTCGGCGCCGGCAAGTGGCTCCCCACATTCGGCGCCGTGGCGTCGCTGGCGCTGCTCGCGGCGCTGCTCGCCATCGGCGCGACGATCGCCGGGCGCGATGGTCCGGCCACGGATTTCGCGACGGCCGACTACGTGCCGCCGCTCGACGCCAACACCGCGATCCTGTGGGGCACGATGGTGTTCGCCTTCGGCGGCGCCGAAGGGCTCGCGCTCCTGCACACCGAGACGCGCGGCGGCATGAAGACGGTGATGCGCGCGCTCGTCGCGACCGCCGCGCTGCTGATCGGCGGCTACGTGCTCGGCTCGATGGCGCTTCTCGCCATCCTGCCGGCGACGGAGGCCACGCGCCTCGACGGCCTGCCCGATGCGATCCGCATCGGGTTCGAGCGGATCGGGGCGCCGGAGCTCGCGCCCGCCGCGCTGCTGCTGCTGGCGCTGGCGATGCTCGGCAGCTACGCGGCGTGGTTCGGCGTGGCGGCGCGGTTGCCGCTGGCGGTCGGCGTCGACCGCCTCTTGCCGGCGGCGTTCGGGCGGCGCGACCCGCGCACCGGCGCGCCGGTGGCCGCGATCCTTCTGCAGACCGGGGTGGTGATCGCGCTCGTGGTTCTGAGCCGCGCTGGCGAGACGCTGGCGGCGGCCTATGATTTTCTCGTGGCGATGAGCACGCTGTCCTACACCGCGCCGTTCCTGTTCCTGTTCGCGGCGTATTTCGTCGCGGCGCGCCGCCCCGCGCCGGCGGGCGCCTGGACCGCCCCGGGCGGCGTGCGCGGCGCGCAGGCCATCGCCGTCGCGGGGTTTCTGGTTGCCGCCAGCGCCATCGCGTGTTCGCTCGTGCCGTCGCCCTCCGCCGCCGATCCGGTCGGCGCGACGCTGAAACTTCTCCTGGCCACGGGCGCGATGCTCGGCGCCGGAATTGCGCTCTATCTGTTCGCCGCGAGGACCGCCCGCCCATGACCGCCGTCGCCCCCGAAACCCTGCCCGCAAACCTCTACCGCGGCGAGGGCGACACCTGGGCGCGGGAACGCGCGCGCATCTTCGCGCGGAGCTGGCAGCCGTTCGCGCACGAGAGCCAATTCGCCGAACCCGGCGCTTATGTTGCGCAGGCCATCGCCGGCTGGCCGCTGCTCGTCGTGCGCGGCGAGGACGGCGTCCTGCGCGGGTTCCACAATGTCTGCCGCCACCGCGCCGGACCGCTGACGGCGGAAGGCGCCGGGCGCTGCGCCGATGGCGCGCTGACCTGCCGCTATCACGGGTGGCGCTACACGCTGGACGGACGCCTGCGCGCCGCACGCGATTTTGGCGCCAGCGCCGATTTCGATCCGCGCGCCTATGGGCTTTGGCCGGTGCGCGTCGCGGTGTGGCGCGGCCTCGTGTTCGTCGCGCTGGGGGACGACGTCCCGGCGCTGGAAGAGACGCTTGCGCCGCTCGATGCGCGGCTGGGCGCGCAGGATTGGTCCGGCCTGACGCTCGCTGCGCAGCGCGCGCACCCGATCGCGTGCAACTGGAAGACTTATGTCGAGAATTATCTCGAGGGCTACCACATCCCGGTCATGCATCCCTCGCTCGATGCGGAGGTCGATTCGGGGCGCTATGCCGTCGAGATGGACGGACGGATCGCCTTGCATCACGTGCCGTCGAAGGATCCCAATGGCGTCTATGACGGGCTGTTCGCGTGGGTGTGGCCGAACTGGGCGCTGAACGTCTATCGCACCGGGTTGATGCTGGAGCGCATGACGCCGACCGGGCCGCGGAGCGTGCAGCTCGATTACTTCTACCTCATGCCGCCCGGCGAAACGGTCTCAGCCGAGACGATGGCGATGTCCGACACCGTGACCGCCGAGGACAAGTGGATCGTCGAACGCGTGCAGGAAAATCTCGACGCGGGCGTTTATGTGAGCGGGCGTTTGTCTCCGAAACACGAAGGCTGCGTGGCGGCGTTTCAGGCTTTCGTGCGCAACGCGCTGGACGGGCCGTAACGCGTTCTGGCGCCGCGGGCCGCATCATCCCTGGACGCGCCGCATGCGCGTGCTACCTCGCGATCAGCCACATCGACGAGGTCGCCATGGCCAGCCGCCCCGCAGCCCGAAATCCGTTCGCGCGAAACCCCCTCGTTGCGTTGTTCCTCGTGCATGGCGCAATCGGCTTCGCCGCCGCGGCCGTCTTCGTTGCGGGCCTCATCCTCGCGAACCCCAACGAGCTCGGCGTGCTCTTGAAGGCCACGCCGCTCGCCGCCGTGCTGCTGTGGTTCGCGTCCGGGCTGACCTTCGCCGGCGTGCAGACGAGCGCCGCGGTGATGGCGCTCGCCGATCCGGAGTGAGGGCGCGCGGGTGCGCTACAGCGATAACCCGCCATCGACGATGAGCGTGTGCCCGCAGACATAGGCCGCCAGCGGCGATGCGAGGAACAGCACGCCGCCCGCCATGTCCATCGGCGTCCCCATGCGCCCGGTCGGAATGGCGGCGAGCGCGGCGTCGCGGCGGCCGGGGTGTTCGGTCGTGACTTTCGTGAGCTTGGTGTCCACGAGGCCGGGCGCAAGGCCGTTCACGCGGATGCCGTCGCGCGCCCAGGCCTGGCCGAGCGTTTTCGTCAGGCTGATCGCGCCCGCTTTCGAGGCGGCATAGGCGGGGTTGCCGACATTCGCTTTCAAGCCCGAGATCGAGCTGACGATGATGAGGGAGCCCTGGCGCGCCGAGAGCGTCGCTTTGAAGCGCCGGGCGCAGTGCATGAGGCTGTCGAGATTGACCGCCATCACCCGGTCCCAGCCGGGCCGCTCGAACTCGCCGCGCCGGTAGACGACCGTGCCCTGGCACAGCACCAGCACGTCGAGATGCGGGAAGGGCGCCGGCGCAGCCTCGATCGCATCGGGATCGCCGACGTCGACGCACGTATAGCCGAGCCCGGTGAGGTCGGAGCCCTCGGCGCCGGCATAGTCGGCCGCGGACGGCTTGGTGCCCCAGACGTGCACCTCGGCCCCGCAGTCCTTGAAGGCGTGCGCGACGCCGTTGCCGATGCCGCTCGACCCGCCGACGACCAGCACGGTCTTGCCGCTGAAATCCAGTGGGTTCATGGGGCGCCTCCCTTATGGTTATCGCCGCACAGGGTGGACGCGGGGACGCGCCCGCTCAACCCTCTCGTGGCGGCGCCTCTGCAACGAGAACGACACACTCCGGAAGAGAAGCAGGTTTTTTCTGCCGTCCGAGAGCGATCTGATGCCGAGCCTCCCCACATATCGTCCTGAAAGCCGGAAGCGACCATGACCGACACGAGACGACGCAGGATGATCTGGGCGGCGGCGGCGCTGGCCACGGTCGCGCTCGGCGGCTGGGCGGTGTTCGGGCGCGGCGGCCCACCGGTCGAGCCCTACCGGACGCTGCCCGTCGATCGCGGCGACGTGGTGCGCGCGGTGACCGCAACGGGCGGGCTGCAGCCGTTGGTGACGGTGGATGTCGGTTCGACGGTGTCAGGGCCGGTCAAGTCGGTCGAAGCGGATTTCAATGCGCAGGTCAAAGCGGGCCAGGTGCTGGCGCGCCTCGATCCGCAGACGTTCCAGACCCGCGTACAGCAGCTCGACGCCAGCCTCGCCCAGGCGCAGGCCGATTTCGCCGTCGCGCAGGCCGATTGGGACCGCTACCAGCGCCTTGGCGCGGCGGGCTTCGCCTCGCCACAATTGCTGGCGCAAAAGCGCGCCGCGCTGGACAAGGCGCGCGCCTCGGTGGCGGTGGCGCGCGCGCAACTGGCGTCCGCGCAGGTCGATCTCGATCGCTCCGTCATCCGGTCGCCGGTGGATGGCGTGGTCGTCGATCGAAAGGTGGAGCCCGGACAGTCCGTGGCCGCGAGTTTCCAGGCGCCGACGCTGTTCATCATCGCGCGCGATCTCTCCAAGTTGCAGGCCGAGATCGCGGTGGACGAGGCCGATATCGGCGAGGTGCGGGAAGGGCTTCCGGTGCGCTTCACCGTCGACGCCTTCCCTGGTGAGGACTTCACGGGCGCGGTGAGCCAGGTGCGCAAGCAGGGCGCGCAGGCGTCGGGCGTCGTCTCCTACACGGTCATCGTCGAGGCCGAGAACCGGGGCGGGCGCCTGCTGCCGGGGATGACGGCGAATGCCGAAATTCTCGTCGAGGAGCGGCGCAACGTGCTGCGGTTGCCGAACGCGGCCCTGCGATTCCGTCCGGGCGATCCGAAGGTCGCCGCCAAGGCCGAGGCCGTGCGCGGCGCTGCGCGCGAGCGGGGCGAGGCGGATCGCGACGGCAAGGCGGCTGCGGGCGAAGGCGCGCGCGCGATCGTGTGGGTGCTGCGCGACGGGGCGCCCGAGCCGGTCGCGGTGCGTCTGGGCGTGGCGTCGGATTCGCAGACGGAAGTGCTCGACGGCCTCAAGGAGAAGGATCCCGTCGTCGTCGGCGGCGGGCCGGCGCTGAAGGGCAAAGGCGGCGGCATCCCCGGCGGTCCGCCGCCGGGCGGCCCGCGTTTGCGGGGCGCGTGATGGCGGCGCTGATCGAAGCCCACGACCTCGTGAAAACCTACCGCATGGGCGAGGAGACGATCCATGCGCTCGCGGGCGTGAGCTTCACCGTCGAGCGCGGGGCCTACATGGCCATCATCGGCCCTTCGGGCTCGGGCAAGTCGACGCTGATGAACGTGCTCGGCGGCCTCGACAAGCCGAGCGGCGGCGCGCTGACGATCGACGGCGCCGACATGCGCGCGCTGGACGATTCCGGCCTGGCGGCGTTCCGCAACCGGACGATCGGCTTCGTCTTCCAGTCCTTCAACCTTCTGCCGCGGCTGACGGCGCTGCAGAACGTCGAGCTGCCGATGATCTATGCCGGGACGGACCGCAGGACGCGCCGCGAGCGGGCGTCAATGCTGCTGGAGCGCGTGGGTCTCGGCGCGCGCAAGGGCCACAGGCCGACGCAGCTCTCGGGCGGGCAGCAGCAGCGGGTGGCGATCGCCCGCGCGCTCGCCAACGGCCCGGCGCTCGTGCTGGCCGACGAACCGACCGGCGCGCTCGACACCGCGACCACCGCCGACATCCTGCAGCTGTTCGGCGAGCTGAACGCCGAAGGCGCGACGATCGTGCTCGTCACCCACGAGCCGGACGTGGCGGCGGCGACGCGCCGCGTGATCGAGATGCGCGATGGCGCGATCGTCGCCGACAGGGGAGCACGCGCGGCATGATGACCCCGGGCGATCTCGTCGCGACGGCCGCGCGGGCGCTGCGCGGCAATCCCTTGCGCAGCGCCTTGACCGCGCTCGGCGTGATCATCGGCGTGGCGTCCGTCGTGGCGATGGTCGCGCTCGGCCGCGGGGCGCAGGAGCGCGTGCAATCGAGCATTGCCAGCCTCGGCTCCAATCTCGTGATCGTTGTGCCGGGCGCGCAGCGCAGCGGCGGCGTGTTCCTGGCCCAGGGCGCCACCAACACGCTCACGGTCGCCGACGCCGAGGCCATCGCGCGCGAGATCGACGGCATCGCCGCGGTGGCGCCGTCGCAGCGCAGCGGCGCGCAGCTCGTGGGGCAGGGCGTCAACTGGAACACGCGCGTGGAGGGCGTCACGCCGCCGTACCTCGAAGTCCGCGACTGGAAGATCGCGCAGGGGCGGATGTTCGACGATCGTGAGGCGCGTCAGGCGCGCAAGGTCGTCGTGCTCGGCCAGACCGTCGTCGACAACATGTTCCCCAATGTCGAGCCTATCGGCCAGCGCATCCGGCTCTCCGGCGGCGCGTACGAGGTGATCGGCGTGCTCGAGTCCAAGGGCCAGTCGGGCATGGGGCAGGACCAGGACGACATCGCGCTCGCGCCGCTGCAGACGGTGAAGCGCCGCGTGGCCGGGCGGCAGGGGCGCGCCGATACGGTGACGTCGATCTCCATCAAGGCCGTGAGCGAAGAGGCCGTCGAGCGCGTGCAGGAGGACGTCACCGCCCTGCTGCGTCAGCGCCACCGCATCCAGGAGGGCGAGGCCGACGACTTCACCGTGCAGAACCTCAACTCCATCGCCGCCACGGCGCAGGAGACGACAGCGACCTTCACCACGCTGATCGCGGCGATCTCGGCCGTCTCGCTGCTCGTCGGCGGCATCGGCATCATGAACATCATGCTCGTCTCGGTCACCGAGCGGACCCGCGAGATCGGCCTGCGCAAGGCGCTCGGCGCGCGCAAAGGCGACATCCTGCGCCAGTTCGGGCTCGAAGCGGTGGTGCTGTCCTGTGCGGGCGGCGTGGTCGGCCTCGTCATCGGTTCGCTGGCGGCGTGGGGGCTGACGACGGCGATCGACCTGCCGTTGCTGCTCGGCCTCGACACCGGGCTCATCGCGCTCGGGTTCAGCGCAGCGGTGGGCGTGATCTTCGGCGCCTACCCGGCCTGGCGCGCGGCCCAACTGGATCCGATCGAGGCGCTGCGGCGCGAATGAGGACGGCATGAAGCTCTCGAACGTCATCTTGGCCTGGAGCGTGGCGGCGGCGCTGCTCGCGACGCCCGCTGCGGCGCAAGACGGGCTCACCCTGCGCGCCGCGGTGGCGCAGGCGCTGGACACGAACCCGACGCTGGCGGCGAGCCGTTCGCGTCTGGCTGCAACGTCGGAGGCCTTGCCGCAGGCGCGGGCGGCGGTGTTGCCGTCCGTGTCGCTCTCCGGATCAGCGACGCGCACGGAGCGCTCGAACGACGGCGGCGCGGTCGCCACGTCCAGCACGAGCGAGCCGTGGTCGGCGAGCGCCTCGGCGTCGCAGCTCGTGTTCGCGAGCGGGCAGGTCGCCGCGTCCGTGCGGCAGGCGCGCGCACGGATCGCGGGCGCGCAGGCCGATGTGCGCAGCGACGAACAGGCTCTCATCCTCGATGTCGTCACCGCCTATGCGCAGGTGATCGAGGCGCGCGCCGCCGTGGATGCGCGCACCCGCGCGCGCGACAATCTCGAAGAACTCCGGAAATTCGCGCAGGCGCAATTCGAGGCGGGCGTTTCGACCCGCACCGATCTGGCGCAGGCCGAAGCGCGGCTGGCGCAGGCGCGCACGCAGCTGATCCAGGCGCAGGGCGATCTCGCCGCACGCACCGAGACGTTCCGCCGCCTCGTCGGCGCGCCGCCCGTGACGCTTGCCGCGCCGGCGGCCGCCAAGGACGTTCCCCCCGAGCTCGATGCGGCCTTGTCGGCGGCGGTTTCCGAAAGCCCGGTTCTGATCGGCGCGCGCGCGAACGAGCAGGCGGCCGACGCGAGCGTCTCGGCGGCGCGCGCCGCGTTCGGGCCGCGTTTGTCGCTCGAGGCCGGCGCGTCGCTGTCGGGAGACGGCCGCGTCGACGCGCTCGGCCAGACCGATCAGAACAGCGTCGGCGTGCGCCTCACCGTGCCGATCTTCTCGGGCGGGCTCACCGCCTCTCGCGTGCGCGAGCAGAAGGCGCAGCGCGCGGCGGCCGGCCTCGATCGCGTCGCGGCGGAGCGGCAGGTGCGCGAAAGCGTGACGACCGCGTTCACGGCGCTGCAGACGGCGCGCGCGTCGCTTGCCTCGGCGCGAGAGCAGGTCACGGCGGCAGAGCTCGCCTATCGCGGCGTTCGCCTCGAGCAGGAGACGGGCCTGCGCACAACGGTGGAAGCGCTCGACCAGGAGCTTGATCTGCTGACAGCGCGTCTCACGCTCGCGGCCGCGGAGCGCGAGGCGACGATCGCCGAACGGCGGCTTCTGTCCGCGATCGGCGCGTTGACGCTGGACACGGCCGCCCCCTGAGCCTGGCCGCGGCGCTTCAAAGCAGCGTGCGCGCGAGCGCTTCGAGCTGATCGGTCGCGCGGCCCCACCCGTCGTGGAAGCCCATGTCCTCGTGGCCTTTGGCGGCCTCCATGGTCCAGTGGCGGGCGCGGGCGGTGTAGAGCGTGCGGCCGTCGCCGAGATCGTCGAATGTGAGGATGCCGGTAAAGAACGGCGGCGACTGGGACGGGCGCCAGTCGCCCACGAACGCGTCGGTGAACACGAGACGACGCGGCGGATCGACTTCGAGATAGCAGCCCTCGTTGGGGTGCACCTCGCCGTTCGGGCCGTGCATGACGATGACGTTCCTGCCGCCCGGGCGCAGATCGATCGTCGCGGACGCGGTCGTCCAGGGCGCCGGCGTGAACCACTTCACGATCAGCTCGGGCTCGGTCCAGCAGCGAAAGAGAATGGCCGGCGGCGCCGCGATCGTGCGGCGCAGAACGAGGTCACGCGGATCGTCGGGCGTTTCGGTGGTCAAGACGGGATCTCCTGCGGTGTGATGGTTGCGGCAAGCGCCTGGTTCTCGGCCGAGGGCTCGTTGACCGCCCAATCGAGGCCGAACGGATCGCGCAGGAGCCCCCAGCGATCGCCCCAGAACCGCCGCTCGAAGGGCTCGATCACCGTGCATCCGGCCGCGACCGCGCGCGTGAACATGGCTTCGCCGTCCAGGCTGACGAGTTGCAGCAGCACGCCCTGTCCGGCGCGGGCGGGGTGCGATCCGTGCTCCGGCATGGCGTCCATCAACATGAGGACGCCGCCATTGACGAGCAGCGAGGCGTTCAGGACGCGGCCCTTGTCGTCGCGGGCGGGCTGTCCCCACAGCTTCGCGTCGAAGGCGCGGCCGTAGAAACGCATCGCCGCGTCCGCGCCGTCGATCGCGAGGTAGGCGATGACGCCGCGCATGACGGACGTGGTCGAAAGGTCGGGCATGAGTGGTCTCCGCAGGCGCGGGCGTGCGTGAACGGCGACGCTGCGACTGTCCCGCGCACCCGTCAAGGGCGGGCGCGATCGGCATCATCGCGACGCCGCACGTCAGGTTCCATCGCGGGTGCGCCGCGCGTCTGGAAGATCATGATGCGCTCGCGACCGCGCCGCATCACGCAACGGAAGGAGAGCGCCGGCCAGGATTGCCGAAGCCGGACGATCGAACCCGCGTTGCAATCCGTTCAGAAAACGGCAACGGCCGCCCGTGTGGGGGCGGCCGTCGTGAACGCCGAAGAGAAGGTCTCAGACGCGATACTTGTCGCGCTTGTGGCCTTTGGCTTCGAGCGCGACGATCCAGCCTGGCGGACGACCACGGCCGGACCAGGTTTCGCCTTGCGGCCCGCGGAACACCACGTCGGACTTGGAGCGGCCATTCGCTTTGCGGCCACGCCGGCCACGGGCTCCGTCGAACAGGTCTTCCACGTCGAGACCCAAAGCCTTGGCCTTCGCGACCGTCTCCGCTTTCAGCGCGGCTTTGGCTTCCGCGAGTTTCTCGTCGCGCAGCGCTTCGGCGCGGGCGATGACGTCGCCGAGCGTCGCGGCGTCGAGTTCTTCCAGAGATTTCAAGATCGGGTGGGATCGCCGGGGGGCCATTCTGCGTCCTTCGGGATTAAGTCAGCGAAAAACAAATCACAGTAATTCTTTGTGACGTCAATTCTTGAACGGAAAGTATTTGTTTCGCGGTGACTTTCCCGCGGCGATCCATGACCGGCGGCGCGCGTTTCTGCGTACGTGCGCCGGAAAGGTAAAGAACTTTCATGAATGGCGCCCTGCGCGGCGCTAAATCACGGCGCGGCGCCGTTCAGGCCGCGCGGCGCCGCTTTGGCCGTCCGGTTCCGTCCTATTCGGTGGCGACGAGCGCGGCCGCCGCCGCGCGGAGACGGGGATGGTCCGGATCGAGCGCGCGGCCATCGAGCCGTGCGGCGGGGCGCAGCCCGATCAGCGCGTTGGCGAGCGCGATCGCCGGCGCGGCTTCGATGTCGGCCGTCGTCAATCGGCGTTCGACGAGGCTGAATCCGGCGTCGAAGAGGCGGGCGCGCGTAATGCCCGGCAGCGCGCCGTCGTCGAGCGGCGGCGTGACGAGCGCGTCACCGACGACGACGATCAATGTCGCGGCGGCGGCGCAGGCCACGCGCCCGGCGGTGTTGAGCATGACGGCTTCGTCCGCGCCCGCGAGTTCGGCCTCGCGGCGCGCCATCACGCTGTCGAGGTAGCTCAAGGTTTTCCAGCGCGCGGTCGGAGAGGTTTCGTTGCGGCGGATGCGGGCGGTGACGAGCGCCGCTGGATGCGCCGGCGCGGGCGCGGGCGCCGCCGACACGTAAAGCGCGCCGGGCGCGGCCGGGTCTCGTGCGAGGCCGCGGGCGCTGCGTCCGGCCGTCCACGCAATCCGCACCGCCGCGCGCGTTGCATCGAGTTGCGAGCGATGCAGCGTTTCGCGGGCCAGCATTTCGATCTCGCCCAGGCTCGGCGGCGGCGGCAGGCCCAAGGCGGCGGCGCCAGCGGCGAGGCGCGCGTGGTGGCGGGCAAGAAAACGCGGCGCGCCCTGCTCTGCGAGCACCGTTTCGAACAGGCCGTCGCCCAGCGCGAAGCCGCGATCGGCGAGCAGGGCGGCCGGCGCCGCCGCGTCGATCCAGCGTCCGTCGGCCCAGACGATCATGGCTGCTCCCCCGTGATCGCGGCGACGAGGCTGCGCGCTTTCGCAACGGTTTCTTCGGTTTCGGCGTCGGGCGCGCTGTCGATGGTGATGCCGCCGCCGACGCGGAACTCCACCTGCCATCCTTCGGCGTCGCGGACGCAGGCGGCCGTGCGGATCGTCACGTTGAGATCCATTCCGCCCTCGTCTCCGAACCATCCGATTCCGCCATAACTGGCGCCGCGGGCCGCGCTCTCGAGGCTGTCGATGAGGCTCTGCGCCATCAGCTTCGGCGCGCCGGTGATCGATCCCGCGGGAAACACCGCGGCGAGAAGGTCGAACGCGTCGCACCCTTCGCGCAGGCGGCCGCGCACCGTAGAAACGAGATGATGCACGTTCGCGAACGTCTCGACGCCGAACAGCACCGGCACGCGCACCGAGCCGGCGCTGCAGACGCGGGCGAGGTCGTTGCGCATGAGATCGACGATCATCAGGTTTTCGGCCTTTTCCTTCTCGCTCGCGAGCAGCTCGGCGATCAGGCGGGCGTCGTCGGTTTCGGAGGCGCCGCGCGGGCGCGTGCCTTTGATCGGGCTCGTCTCGGCATGCAGCGCGCCATCCGGTCCGCGCCGGATAGCGACGTGGCGCTCCGGAGAGTTTGAGACGATCGCGGCGTCAGGCAGGCGCAGATAGGCCTGGAACGGCGCCGGGCTCGCGGCGGCGAGGCGCGCGAACAGATCGAAGGGATGATCATCGGGGGAAAGGCGCCCCGCGCAGCGGCGCGAGACATTGGCCTGGAAGACGTCGCCCCGGCGAATAGCGGTGCGGACCGCATCGACCTGCGCGCCGTACCAGCCGTCCGGCTCCTGCGGCGTGAGCGTCGCCCCGGCCGGCCGCGACGGGCGCCACGCGCCGTCGCCCAGCAGCGCGGCAAGGCGGCGCGCGGCGGCGGCGTCGGGCGCGGCGATCCAGGCGCGACGCGCCGCGTGATCGAACGCAGCGACGACATCGTGCCGGGCGAGCGCGGCCAGCGGCAGGCCAACGGGGCGGCGCTGCGGCGCAGTCGCCTCGATCAGGCCGCCGAACTCGTAGGCGAAGAACCCCGCGAGGCCGCCGACGAAGGGGACGCCGGCCGCATGGAGGGCGTCAGCGATCGCGGGCGACGCCGGCGCGGGCCGCAGCCGCGCCCGCAGCTGCGCCAGAACGTCGCTGGCCGCGACCGGGCCGTCGACCACCAGCGGCGACGCCGGCAGCGGCGCGAGCAGGCTCCAGCGCGCCGCGGGATGCGCGCCCGCGCCGTGCAGCAGCAGGGCGTGCGGCTGGTCCCGGAACGGGGCGAATGCGGCGACCGGGTCGCGGTAGGGGATCTCGAGCAGGGCGCCCGTCATGCGCTCTTGCATCGCGAAGGCCGGGCGCGGTCAAGCCGGTTCGCGGGGGTGTGAAGGCGCGCGACGTGCGCCGGGCGAGCCCGCGGGGCGAACGCGCGCGACGCGTGCGCCCGGTTCCCCCGGGACGCGATCCGGTCTATGCGACCGCACGGAGGCCGTCCCGGTGCGCAACGTCCATATCCTGTCCCTGTCCTGCCACGACCGACCCGGCATCGTGGCCAAGATCTCGAGCTCGCTGTTCGAGTATGGCGGCAACATTCTCGACGCCCAGCAGTTCAACGACGTCCTCTCGGACCGCTTCTTCATGCGGGTGGTGTTCCACATCAGCCCGGAGGCGCCGTCCTACCCGTTCCTGCGGGATCGCCTGGCGATGATCGCGCGCGAGTACGAGATGGAGTGGAAGCTGCGCTCCAGGGCCGACCGCTATCGCGTGCTTCTGATGGTCTCCAAGTTCGACCATTGCCTCGTCGATCTTCTGTATCGCCGTCGGATCGGCGAGCTCGACATGGACGTCGTCGGCATCGTGTCGAACCATCCGCGCAGCGCGCTCAATCTCGACCTCGACGACGACATCCCGTTCCACCATCTGCCCGTCGAGACCGGCGCCAAGGCCGCGCAGGAAGCGCAGGTGCGCGGGCTGATCGAAAAGACCGGCGCGCAGCTCGTGGTGCTCGCGCGCTACATGCAGATCCTGTCGAACGAGATGGCGGCCTACCTTTCGGGGCGCTGCATCAACATCCATCACAGCTTCCTGCCGGGCTTCAAGGGCGCGCGGCCTTATCATCAGGCGCATGCGCGGGGCGTGAAGATGATCGGCGCGACGTCGCACTACGTCACCGCCGATCTCGACGAGGGGCCGATCATCGTCCAGGACGTGGAGCACATCTCGCACGCCGATACGCCGGACGATCTGGTGCGCAAGGGGCGCGACATTGAGCGGCGCGTGCTGGCGCGCGCGGTGCACTATCACCTCGAGGACCGCGTGCTGCTGAACGGCGCGCGCACGGTCGTCTTCCGCGATTGAGGAGGGGCGCATGATCGTGCTTGCAGGAACCGTGCGCATCGCGCCGGGACGACGCGCCGACGCCGAGACGGAAATCCTCCGGATCGTCGCCGCCAGCCGCGCCGAACCGGGCTGCCGTGCCTATGCCTTCGCGTACGACGTCGAGGACGACCATCTCGTTCGCATCTTCGAGGTTTACGACGACGAGGCTGCGCTGGCGGCGCATCGCGCCAGCCCGCATTTCGCGGCGTGGCGGGCGGCCTGGCCGGCCGTCGGCATTGGCGATCGCGTGATGAAAGAGTATCGCGTCAGCGAAGCGAAGGACATCTGATGTCGACGAAACTGCTGCTGCTCCTGCCCGGCGATGGAATTGGCCCCGAGGTGATCGGCGAGGTGCGCCGCGTCATCGACGCGCTGCGTGCGCAGGGCTTGAAGCTCGACACGGAGACCGCTCCGTTCGGCGGCGCCTCGATCGACCAGTTCGGCGTGCCGATCACGGACGAGGCGGTCGCGGCCGCCAAGGCGGCGGATGCGGTGCTCATGGGCGCCGTCGGTGGGCCGCAATGGGCGAAGGTCGCGCGCGACAAGCGGCCCGAGGCGGGCTTGCTGCGTCTGCGGCAGGAGATGGAGGTGTTCGCCAATCTCCGGCCGGCGATCTGCTTCGACGATCTCGCCGACGCCTCGCCGCTGAAGCGCGACCTCATCGCCGGGCTCGATATCCTGATCGTGCGCGAGCTCACGGGCGGCGTGTATTTCGGCCAGCCGCGCGGCATCGAGACGCTCCCGGACGGGCAACGTCGCGGCGTCGATACGCAGGTCTATACGAGTTCGGAAATCCGCCGCGTGGCGCGCGTCGCATTCGAGACGGCGCGCAAACGGCGCGGCGTCGTGCACTCTGCGGAGAAATCCAACGTCATGGAATCCGGCCTGCTCTGGAAGGAGGAGGTCACCGCGCTGCACGCGGCCGAGTACGCCGACGTGAAGCTCGAGCACATCCTGGCCGACAACTGCGCCATGCAGCTCGTGAAGGCGCCCAAGCAGTTCGACGTGATCGTCACGGACAATCTGTTCGGCGACATCCTCTCCGACGCCGCGGCGATGCTCACCGGCTCGATCGGCCTTCTGCCGTCGGCCGCGCTCGGCGAGGCCGGCAAGCCGGGGCTCTATGAGCCGGTGCACGGTTCCGCGCCGGACATTGCCGGCAAGGGCGTGGCCAATCCGCTCGCGGCGATCTTGTCGTTCGAGATGGCGCTGCGGTTGTCGCTCGGTCGCGCCGATCTGGCGGACAAGGTGCGCGCGGCTGTGGTGGCGGCGCTCGCCGCTGGCGTGCGCACGCCGGACCTGGGCGGCAAGGCGACGACGCGCGAGATGGGCGATGCGGTGGTGAAGGCGCTGGCGTAGGGCCCTGGATCCCCGGCACGCGCAAGCGCGCGCGCCGAGGATGACGGGGCCGTCAGAGGCGAACCTAGCGCTTGCGGCCGTTGCCGCCGCCCGAGCGACCGGGCCCGCGACGCGGGGCGGCCGCCTGGTTCGACCAGATTTCTTCGCCGCCGCCGCGACGACGCTCGCCGCGGTCACCGCCGGCCCGATCGTCGGACCGTGCATCGGGACGTCCGCGGGCGTCCGACTTCGGACGGCGATCGTCCGGACCCCGCCCATCGCGCGGCGCGCCGGCAGGCGCCTGACCACGGGGGGATTGGCCGCGCGGCGCGTGGCTCCGCGGCTGCTCTTCGCGGCGTTCGGCGCGGGGCTGGCGATCCTCGCGGGGGCCGTCCTGGCGCGGACGCTCGTCGCGCGCACGGCCCTCGCCCGGTTGGCGTTCGGCCTGACGCTGGTAGGGCGGACGGCCGCCGCGACCGCCGCCACCGCCGCCGCCGCGACCCTGCTTGGGCGGCGGGGGAACGCGGGCGTCCGGCGCCGGCGTCGGCAGCGACATCGGGTGCTCGAGCACCGGGATGGGCTGGCGCGTCGTTCGTTCGATGTCCTTCAGGTAGGAGCGCTCGTCCGGCGCGCACAGCGAGATGGCGAGGCCCGACGCGCCCGCGCGCGCCGTCCGGCCGATGCGGTGCACGTACTGCTCCGGCACGTTCGGCAGATCGAAGTTCACGACGTGGGAGACGTCGTCGATGTCGAGGCCGCGCGCGGCGATCTCGGTCGCGACGAGCACGCGCGCCTTGCCGTACTTGAACGCCGCGAGCGCGCGCTCGCGCTGGCCCTGGCTCTTGTTGCCGTGGATCGCTTCGGCGACGACGCCGGTGGCGAGAAGGCGGCGCACGACGCGGTCGGCGCCGTGCTTGGTGCGCGTGAACACGACGGCGCGCGTCACTTCCGGGCCGGCGAGAATGTCGCTCAGCACCTGCGGTTTCTTGGCGTTTTCGACGTGCACCACGACCTGCTCGACGCGCTCGGCCGTCGTGGCCGCGGGCGCGACGGCGACACGCGCCGGATCGGTGAGGAAGCGGTCCGCAAGCTCGGCGATCTCTTTCGGCATCGTCGCGGAGAAGAACAAGGTCTGCCGCTGCTTCGGCACCTTTTGCGCGATTTCGCGCAGCGCGTGGATGAAGCCGATGTCGAGCATGTGGTCGGCTTCGTCGAGCACGAGGTACTCGACGGCGTCGAGACGGATCGCGCGCTGGCCGACGAGGTCGAGCAGACGGCCGGGCGTGGCGACGAGCACGTCGATGCCGCGCAGCATGGCGTCTTTCTGCCGGCCCATCGGCACGCCGCCGAAGATCACGGTGCTCGAAAGCCCCATGTTGGCGCCGTAGGTGCGGAAGGATTCCTTGATCTGCGCGGCGAGTTCGCGCGTCGGCGCGAGCACCAGCGCGCGGCAGGACTTCGCCGGCGTCGGGCGGCGGTCGGCGGCGAGGCGGTGCAGGATCGGCAGCGCGAAGGCGGCGGTTTTTCCGGTGCCCGTCTGGGCGAGGCCGATCACGTCGCGGCCTTCGAGGGCCAGCGGGATTGCCTGCGTCTGGATCGGCGTGGGGGTGGTGTAGCCCGAAGCCGTGAGGGCCTGGAGCAGCTGCGGCGCGAGGCCGAAGGCGGAGAAATCAGTCATGTAGGTAAACGAGCAGCTCTGTCGCGGCCTGCGGCAGGCAGGCCGACGGGAAAGGGGAGCGCATGGAAACGGGGCCAGAGGGGGCCAACGTCGACGAGCGGTCCGGCAGGGTCACGCCCTGGGCGTCGCTCAACGCCTGACGTGCGAATGTGGTGCGTATCGGCTTTAGACCGGCAATTGTCAAATTATGATGAGCGTCCGGCCACTTGGCGGACCGGCGCGTCGCCCGCGCTGGACCGTCTTCCATGTGACCTGGGTCACGCCCAGCCGCCGCGGCGGGGCGTAGCTTCTCGTCATCGAAGTCGCCGCCGCGGCCCGATCCGAGGAGACCCGCCATGTTCCGCTTCGCCGCTTTCGCCGCCGCCGCCCTGGTCTATGCGAGCGTGATGACGCCGCTGTGGAGCGTCGCCGCCCACGTGATGGCGTGATAGGGTGACCGCTCTGCAGACGGAGCGCCCCATGACCGCCCCAGCCACGCCCGCGCCGATCGTGCATTTCGAGATCGGCTCGACCGACTCGGCCAAGCTTTCCGAATTCTACGGCGCCGTCCTGGGCTGGACATTCCTCCCGGCCGGCGCCGCCCAGGTCATCACGAGCGCGACCGGCCCGACGGGCATGCTCAACGCGCTCGGCCACCCGCCCGAGACCTACGTCATGCTCTACGCCCAGGTGGACGACATCGCCGCCGCCCTGGAGCGCGTCGTCGCCGCCGGCGGAACGAAGCTCGTCGGCCCCGCGCCGCTGCCGGACGGGCGGAAGTTCGCGTGGGTGCGCGATACGGCGGGGAATGTGCTGGGGTTGCTGACGCCGCCGGCGTGAGGGACTGCGCTGGTCTGCGGGATTGGCGCGAAGCGGGCGTTCATCGCTCGCCTCTCGGTGTCTCCGTCATCCCGGGCTCGCACCCGTGCGAGCCCGGGATCCAGGGGCGCTGCTGCGGCGCCTGGATCCCGGACGCGCGCAGGGCGCGCATCCAGGATGACGCCGGAATGGGATGGAGCGAAATTGCTCGGTATCCAGGGTGTCCGCGTGTGGCCCATTCGAGACATTGAGGCGGCGCTGTAGTAGCACGCTGGGATGACGCCGAAGCCTCCGACCGCGGCACCGAAGATCGCCGCCCCTCTCGGTACCAAGGAGACGGCACGGCTTCTCTTACGGCGGTTCGAAAGTGCGGACCTCGACGCCTTGTCGGTCGTTTTTGCGAAGCCAGAGGTCTGGCAGTTTCCCTACGGACGAGCGTTCTCACGCGAGGAAACACATGCGTTCTTAGACATTCAGATGCGCGAGTGGGAGGAGTGCGGATTTGGCTGTTGGATTGCTGTCGAACGGTCGAGGCAACGTGTGATCGGATACGTGGGCATTTCCGTGCCACATTTTCTTCCGGAAATCCTTCCCGCAGTCGAAATTGGGTGGCGCTTCGACCCTGACGTCTGGGGGCGTGGGTACGCTACGGAGGGTGCCGCCGCCGCATTGGACGAAGCTTTCACAACCTTGGGCCTCGATGCGGTTTGCTCTGCGCCGCAAGTTATCAACCCGCCATCCAGTCGCGTGTGCGACAGACTGGGAATGCGGTTAGAGCGGGTGGCTACAGCTGCAGCAACGCCACGGCGTGGTGCCGTTGATGTGAACCTCTACTGGATCACAAGAGACGAATGGGCCTTCCAACAACGCCTCAAGTGACCGCTATCGGCGAAAAGCCGACCTCCCGGATCGCCGTTACCCCAAGGCCAGCGTTTCTGCGCCCAGCGCCTTCAGGCGCTTGACGGCGTCCTTGTCGAACGAAGCGAAAACCGGTCCGCCGGCGCGGGCGCCTTCGTAGGCGATGACGCCGTCGGCGAAGTCTCCGCCGCGCGTCAGCACGGCGAGGCCGGCGTCGACGGCGGGGCGGTCGACGATCACGTTGGCGCTCGCGACGAGGGCGTGGATCGCCGCGGCGACGTCGGCGGGCGGGATCGCGTAGCCGCGGCTCAATACCCAAACGAACTCGCACAGCGCCGCGGACGGAATGGCGATGACCTCGGCGCCCGCGAGCGTGGCTTGCGCGCGGCGCGCCTGCCGCGCGTCGTCGGCGACGATGGCCCGGACGAGCACGTTGGTGTCGGCGGTGATCTTCACGGTTTCTCGGCTCTGCCGGCCCAACCGGCGCGTGCGATCTCGTTCATGTCCTCGATCGACAGGACGGGCCCGCCGGCCCGTTTCAGCATGCCGAACACGGTGGATATGTCGCCTGCGGCGGCGGCGCGCACTTCGATGCGGCCATCGGGGAGTTTCGTGACGTCGATCTGCTGGCCGGGGCGGATCCCGAGGTGCTCCAGAAGCTCCTTCCGGAGCGTGATTTGGCCTTTGGAGGTGACGGTCAGTGTGGGCATCGGCGTAAGGTAAGGGAAAACTGCCTTACGAACAAGCATGGCGGCCTGCGGCCTTCGTTCGTCATCCTCGCCGCAAAGGGCGGTAGCGATCCCGAGCCCCAAGGTTCAACGCCTGAAAACGTCACAGGCCAAGGCGCTCCAGCAGATCCAGCACGCCGGCTTTGGCGCGGCGCAGGGCGGCGGTCGGCTTCGGGCTCGCGGCGATCCAGAGCGCCAGATCGATCATCGCGGCGTTGAGGATGCGTGCCAGCATTTCGGTATCCGCGATGTCCGCGCCGTGCGCGTCGCGCAGTTCTTCGAGCGCCTCCGTCAGCGCGCCGATCGATCCTTCCTCGTCCATGTCGCGCAGGCGCTGACCGAGAACCGCGGGCGCGTCGATGTAGAGGATGCGCTGTGTCTCGGGATCCAGGGCGCTGTCGAGAAACGCGGCGCAGGTGGCCCGCAGCGCCTTGCGCTTGTCGGGCGTTGCGTCCCAGACGGCCTCGAGGCGCGCGCCGAGTTCGGCGTCGATCTGGCGAACGACGGCCTCGAGGAGACCGTCCTTGCCGCCGAAATGATGATAGAGCGCGCCGCGCGTGAGGCCGGCTTCGGCGGTGATCGCGTCCATCGAGGCGGCGGCGTAGCCGTCGCGCGCGAACGCGGCGCGGGCGGTGGCAACGAGCTTTTCCGTCGTTTGCGCGATCTTTTCGGCACGGGAGCGTCGTTCCGCCATGGCTTGACATACACCGCGTATGTGAATATCGAACTAACATACGCATCGTATGTAAGTGGGAGTGGCCGTCAAGGCAGGCGCGACATGACATCCCTCACCGCGGCGCTGCGCGAGCTTCCCCCGCTCCTGCATTTGGCCATTCCCCTCGTGATCGGCCTGTCGGCGACCACGCTGCTCGGCGTGACCGACACGCTGTTCCTGGCGCCGCTCGGCGAGGCGCCTCTGGCCGCCGTGGCGCTGACGTCGAGCGTCGCGATGATCTTCTATGCCTCGATCTATGGCGCGCTCTCCGTCGTCGGGGTGAACGTCGCGCATGCGTTCGGCGCCGGCGACACGCGCGCGATCGCCCGCGAAGTCCGCACCGGGCTCGCGTTCGCGCTCCGGCTCGGCGGCGGCGGCGCGATCGCGATGGCGCTCGCCTTGTTCCTTTTGCCCCACATCGGACAGCCCGTGGCCGTGCTCGAGATCCTGCCGGCCTATTGGCTCTGCATCGCGGCGCTCCTGATCCCGTTTGCGCTGCTGATCGTGCTGAAAAGCCTGTTCGACGCCATCGGCCGGCCCTGGATGGGCGTCGCGTTCTCGTTTCTCGGCGTCGCGCTCAACGTGCCGCTCAACGCCGTGCTGATCTACGGCCTTGGCCCCGTGCCTGCGCTCGGCCTGCTCGGTGCGGGGATCGCCAGCTTCATCGCCGAAGCCTGCGCGTTCGCCGCCGGATTCCTCTATTGGCGTCATGCCCGCGGCCTGCGGCGCATGCGCGTCCGTGCGCAGGTGACGCCGCGCGATCTCGCGGCGCTCGCGCGCGACGGCGGGCCGTTGGGGTTGATGTTTGCGGCCGAAACCGGGGCCTCCGCCTTGGCGGGCCTGATGCTCGGCTGGTTCGGCGCGACCGCGCTGGCGGCCAACCAGATCGTCAGCTCCGTCTCCGGCCTGCTGTACATGCTGCCGCTCGGCATGGCCGCCGCCGTCGCGATCCGGATCGGCCAGGCCCAGGGGGCCGGCGAGGTCGCGCGGCTTCGTCCGATCGGCGTCGCCGCGCTCGTCGCGGTTTCGGCCTGGACGCTCTCGGCCACAGCGCTCCTGCTCGTCGCGGGCGGCGCCATCGCCGAGCGGATCGCGCCCACGGCGGAAGCGGCGGCGCTGGCCTCGACGCTGTTCGTGATCGTCGCGGCGATGCAGGTGATGGATGGCCTGCAATCGACGAGCCTCGGCGCCCTGCGCGGTCTGCGCGACACCACGTTCCCGGCGATCGTTTCGATCGCGGTGTATTGGGGGGTGGCGCTGCCGGCCGCCTACGGCGCCGCTCTCGCGCTTGATCTGGGCCCTGTCGGCGTGTGGGCCGGGTTCGGCGCCGGTCTCGCCATCGCCGCGGCCGCGCTGACGGTGCGTTTCCTGGCGCGCACCCGCGCTGCGGCGGCGTCGGCAGGCGCTGCGGCGGGCGCCTAGGCCCCCGAAACGCCGTCCTCCGGAAAGGCGCCGGGACGTCATGCGCCTGTTCACGTCCTCGCGATTGCGCTAGGTAGCCCCGCTCACCCGCGCGGACGGCGCGGGGTTGCGGAGAAGCACACATGGGTTTGCGGATCGCCGTCGTCGGCGCCACGGGGAACGTGGGCCGCGAGATGCTCGCCATTCTGGAGGAGCGCCTGTTTCCCGCCGACGAGGTCGCGGCCGTGGCGTCGCGCCGGTCCGTCGGCGTCGAGGTCAGCTACGGCGATCGCACGCTCAAGTGCAAAGACCTCGAGACCTTCGACTTCTCCGGCTACGACCTCTGCCTGATGAGCGCCGGCGGCGCCGTCGCGAAGGAATGGGCCCCGAAGATCGGCGCGCAGGGCTGCGTCGTGATCGACAATTCCAGCGCCTGGCGCATGGATCCGCGCGTGCCACTCGTGGTGCCGGAAGTGAACCCGGATGCGGTCGCGGGCTTCGACAAGATGAACATCGTGGCGAACCCGAACTGCTCGACGGCGCAGCTCGTGGTGGCGCTGAAGCCGCTGCACGATGCGGCCAAGATCACGCGCGTGGTGGTCAGCACCTATCAGTCCGTGTCCGGAAAAGGGAAGGACGCGATGGAGGAGCTGTGGACGCAGACGCGCGCGATCTACGTCAACGACCCGATCGTGAAGGAGCACTTCACCAAGCAGATCGCCTTCAACCTGATCCCGCACATCGACGTGTTCATGGAGGACGGGTTCACGAAGGAAGAATGGAAGATGACGGTCGAGACGAAGAAGATTCTCGATCCGAAGATCAAGCTCACCGCGACATGCGTGCGTGTGCCGGTGTTCGTGGGGCACTCCGAGTCCGTCAATGTCGAGTTCGAGCGGCCGATCACGGCGGATGAAGCGCGCGAGATTCTGCGCGAGGCGCCGGGGATCATGCTCGTCGACAAGCACGAGGACGAGGGCTACATCACGCCCGTCGAGTGCGTCGGCGAATTCGCGACGTACGTGTCGCGCGTGCGCGAAGATCCCACCGTCGAGAACGGCCTGGCGTTCTGGTGCGTCTCGGACAATCTCCGCAAGGGCGCGGCGCTGAACGCCGTGCAGATCGCCGAGCTGATGCACAATCGCGGCCTGTTCAAGCGGCTGGCGGCGTGATCACGATCGCCATCGGTCCCGTTTCGGAGGCGGATCTCGACGTCCTGCATCCGCTGTTGGCGGACACGTACTGGTCCCCCGGCATTCCGCGAGACGTGGTCGCCCGCGCGTGCGCCAACTCCATCTGCGCCATCGCGCGCGATGCGGGCGGCGCGCTCGTCGGTTTCGCGCGCGTGGTGAGCGACCGGGCGACGTTCGCCTGGCTGTGCGACGTGGTCGTCCTTCCTGCATGCCAAGGGCAGGGCGTTGCGCGCCGGCTCGTCCGTACATTGCGCGACGCGCCCGACCTTGCGAACCTGCGGCGCTGGCTGCTCGCCACGCGCGACGCACACGGCGTCTACGCGCCGCTGGGCTTTGCGCCGCTCTCTGCGCCGGACCGGTGGATGGAGATCAAGGCCGCCGCGCCCTATGGCCAGACGACGGGCTGATCTGATGACGACCGAACCGGACACGACGATCGGGCCGAAACCGGACGCCGCCGCAAAGCACGATGCGGACGCCCGGCGCGGGATCATCTCCGCAGGCGCGGCCTATGCGCTGTGGGGCGTTCTCCCGGTCTTTCTGATGCTGCTGCATTTCGCGCGCGCCGAGGAGGTGCTCGCCAGCCGCATCCTGTGGAGCCTGCCGTGCGCGGCGTTGGCCGTCGCCTTCATGGGCGGTTTTGCGGCGGCGCGGCGCGAGGTGGCGCAGAAGGGCGTTCTTCCCGCCTTGTGTCTCTCGGCGCTGCTGATCGCGACGAACTGGTGGATCTATGTGTGGGCGGTGACGAACGGCCACGTCATCGAATCGAGCCTTGCGTACTTCCTGACGCCGCTCGTCAACGTCGCATTCGGCGTGGCGCTGTTCGGCGAGCGCCTGGGGCGCATCCAGATCGCGGCGTTGACGCTCGCGGGGCTGGGCGTGCTGGTGCAGGCGCTGGCGCTCGGCGCGCCGCCCTGGATCGCGCTGGGCCTGTGCGCGTCCTGGTCGTGCTACGGTCTGGTGCGCAAGCAGGCGCCGGTTTCGGCCGCGGCAGGCCTGTTCGTCGAGACGCTCGTGCTTGCGGCGCCGGCCGTCGCCGGGCTCGTCTTTCTCGCGCAGGCCGCGCCGCTGGCGGTGACGACGTCGCCCACGCACGCGCTCCTGCTCGCGCTCACCGGGCCGGTGACGGCGATCCCGCTCATCCTTTTCGCGTTCGGCGCGCGGCGCGTGCCGTTCTCGACGCTCGGCCTGCTGCAATACATTGCGCCGTCGCTGCAATTTCTCATCGGCGCGCTCTACGGCGAGCCGCTGACGCCGTTGCGCATGGCGAGCTTCGGGCTGATCTGGTGCGGCCTTGCGCTCTTTTCTCTCGACGCCGTTCGGCGCGAGCGCGAAAAGAGGGCATGACCCAATTCGTCACGTACGCGATCGGCGACGTTCATGGCGAAGCCGATCGCCTTGCGCGATTGCACGAGCGCATCTTCGCTGACATCGCCGGCCACGGCCTGCCGGCCCGCGTCATCCATCTGGGTGATCTCGTCGACCGCGGGCCGAACAGCCGCGCCTGCATCAACCGCGCCATGGCGCTCGAAGACGCCGACGACGAGGTCGAATCGATCACGCTGATGGGCAATCACGAAGAGATGATGCTGCGCGCGGTTTTGTCGTGGGACGAGGCGGTGCTCGCGCGGTGGCGGCGCAACGGCGGCGAAGAAACGATCGTCAGCTATCTCGACGCCGCCCCGCACCACGTCGACAACTGGCGCGCCGCGATCGACGATGCGCACGTCGATTGGCTTTCAGGCCTGCCGACGATCTTCGCCGTCGGCGACGACGTGTTCGTGCACGCCGGCATCGATCCGGAGACGTTCCCGCTGCACGATCCGGCCACGCACATGTGGACGCGCTCGCGGGAATTCTTCGAGGACGACTCCTGGCCCGATCGCGGCCCGGTGCGCGGCCTGCGCGTCATCCATGGCCATACCCCGCGGGAGGACGGGCGCCCGCAGGTCACGCGCCGCCGCATCAATGTCGACACCGGCGCGGTCTATGGCGGCCCGTTGACGGCGGTGGTGTTGGCGGGGGACGAGCGGCCGCGGTTTCTTACGGCGTGACGTCCCATTTCCGTCATCCTCGACCGAGCAAAGCGAGGTCGGGGATCCAGAGACGGTGTGCGCGCCTGGATCCCCGACGCGCCTTCGGCGCGCCGAGGATGACGCAGAGAGCGAAGGCTGCGGAGCGCCCTACAGGCAGGCGTACAGCGCCTTGATCAAGCGCTGCGCGCGCGGATCGCCCTGCAGCGAGTGCGTCTGCTGGTTCATCACATAAGAAGCGGACAAGCGCAGATCGGGATCGGCAAGCCCCATCGAGCCGCCCCAGCCGGAATGGCCGAACGCGGCGGGGTTGGGGCCGTAGAGTCGCTGGCCGTTGCGCATGATGCCGGCCGCCCAATCCACTTCGGAGGGCAGGACGAGATCGGCCCCGGAAATGCGGCTCTGCGTGAGCTGGCGGTACACGTCCGCGCCGATCAGCTTTTTCCCCGCGATGTCGCCGCCCGTCGCGTAGGCCGCGTAGAGCTGCGCGACGCCGAGCGCCGTGCCGTGCCCATTGGCGCTGGGGATTTCGATCTCGCGCCAGATCGCGCCGCCGCGATCGGGCGAGGACCATTTCGTGAGGAAGGCCGCGCGCTTGTAGGCGTTGATGTCGCCCAGTTGCGGCAGCGTGTTCGGGCGCCGGATCTCGGCGCAACGGGGATGGTCCGCGGCCGGGGTGCCGATCTGGAAATCGATGGCGAGTGGGCGGCAGATCTCCTCGCGCAGGATCGAGCCGAGCGTGCGCCCGGTCGCTCGCGCCACGGTCTCGCCGATCAGATAGCCCCAGGTCAGCGGGTGGTAGCCGCTGGCGGAGCCCGGCGTCCACATCGGCGCCAACGTGGCGCAGGCGGCGGCGAGCGCGGGAGGATCGAGCCACAGGGCCGGATCGATCGGATCGGGAAACCCTGGAACGCCCGCCTGGTGCGAGAGCATCTGCGCGAGCGTCACGCCGCCTTTGCCGTGCGCGGCAAACTCGGGCCAGACATCGGCGACCGGCGCATCGTAATCGAGCGCGCCGGCGTCGACGCACCAGGCCGCCACGAGCGCCGCGATCGGCTTCGTCGTGGAATACACCGGTACGATCGTCTCGGGGCCCCAGGGGCGCTCGCGCGCGCGGTCGGCGTAGCCGCCCTGGATATCGACCACGACGACGCCGTCACGCACCGCCGCGAAGCCCGCGCCCAGCTCGAGGCCGTCGGCGAAGTTGGCGGCGAAGGCTTCGGCGACGGGCTCGAAGCCCCGGGCGACGTGGCCACGGATCTCGGTCATCGGCGATGGCTCCTTCACTCGACCGCGAACAGACGGACGTCCGCGAAGGGTAGGTCGAAACTTTCGCGCGCCGCAACGATGGGCAGCTCCGGCGCCTCCCACTTGTCGGCTTTCCGCACGACGTCGGCGGTGACCGCGACGCCATAGGCGAGCGCCTCGTGCGGCGGCGCGCCGCTGATCCGCGCGGCCATGAAGGAGCCGATGAGCAGGTCGCCGGTGCCGTTGGGCGCGCGCGGCGCGGGCTGGGTCATTGCGCCCCA
Source organism: Alphaproteobacteria bacterium (assembly GCA_018969015.1). Lineage (GTDB taxonomy): Bacteria > Pseudomonadota > Alphaproteobacteria > Caulobacterales > Aquidulcibacteraceae > REEB506. The sequence continues at coordinate 70,070 of JAGWZE010000010.1, read as the reverse complement.
GGCGCCATTGGCGTCCACGTAGAGTGCGCCGATCTCCCCCTCGAGGCGCACCGAAGAAACGAGCACAGGCCGGCCCAGGCTTCGGGCCGCGGCGATGATGTCGGGGATCTCGGTCGGCGCGGTGGCGAAACGGCCCTGGGTGAGGTGGCCGAGCTCCCACAGGTTCGGCGCCAGGAGATCCGCCTGCGGCGCGAGTTGCGTCATCACGGCGTCCGCCACTTCGGGCTTCACGTAGAGGCCTTCGTCGTCGTCGCCCATGATCGGATCGACGACGATCCAGGCCGAGGGCTGGGCCGCGCGCACGCGGGCGATGGCGCCCGCGGCGGCCTCGATCTGCGCCACGGTGGCGAAATAGCCGGTGAGCACCGCGTCCGTGAGAGAGAACAGGCCGTTGGCCTCGACGCCGTCCAGCATGCCCTGGAACAGCTCGCGCGGCACCCCGCCGCCGCCGGGCGGCCCCCATCCCGGGTGACGGCCGAGCAGCGTCGTCGGCGCGATCACGGTGTCGATCTTCCGCGCGGCCAAAGCGTGGGCGACGGGTCTGGACCCGACCAGGCTGGACGCCACGTGCGACGACAGGACGAGAACGAGCGGCATGGGTTCCGCTTGTGGGGCGCCGGACGCTTGGATAGCAAGACCTCGACCGCACTGCTGCAGTGCACACGCTCACAGGACGAACGATGACGATCCGCCCCCGCCGCTCCTGCCTCTACATGCCCGGAGCCAACGTCAAAGCCCTGGAAAAAGCGAAGACTTTGCCGGCCGATGCGCTGATCTTCGACCTCGAGGACGCGGTCGCGCCCGAGGCCAAGCCCGAGGCGCGCGCCAATGTCGCGGCCGCGCTCGCGGGGGGCGGCTACGGCCGGCGCGAGATCGTTGTGCGGGTCAACGGGCTGACCACGCCGTGGGGCGCCGATGACATCGCGGCCCTGGCGGCCAAAGGCGCCGACGCCGTCCTCGTGCCGAAGGTGGACACCGGCGCAGACGTCGAGGCCGCCCAGCGCGCGCTCGACGCGGCTGGCTCCACAGCCGCTCTTTGGGTGATGATCGAGACGCCGCGCGCGATCTTGAACATCCAGGATATCGCCGCGGCCGCGGGGCGCACGCGGCTCGCCGCCTTCGTCATGGGCACGAACGATCTCGCCAAGGAGACGCGCGCCCTGCAGACGGCCGACCGCGGGCCGTTCTGGACGGCGCTGTCGCTCTCCGTGCTCGCCGGCCGCGCCTACGGGCTCACGCTGATCGACGGCGTGTTCAACGACATCGAGGACGCCGCGGGCTTCGAGGCGGTGTGCCGCCAGGGCCTCGCGTTCGGCTTCGACGGCAAGACGCTGATCCATCCCTCCCAGATCGCGACCTGCAACACCGTGTTCGCGCCGACGGCCGAGGAAGTCGCCCAGGCCCGCGACGTGATCGCCGCCTTCGCCGCGCCGGAAGCCGCCGGGAAGGGCGTGCTCAAGGTCAACGGCAAGATGACGGAGCTTCTGCATCTCGAGCAGGCCAAACGCACCGTCGCCATCGCCGACGCCATCGCCGCGGCGGCCTGATCCGGTTCCGGACCAGTTTTTGCAGCCCGAAATTCCGCATCAGCAGATCGTCGAGCCATGACCAAATCGAACCCCGGCAATTTCTTCGAGGATTTCCGCATCGGCCAGGAGTTGCGCCACGCGACGCCGCGCACGCTGACGACGGGAGACGCCGCCCTTTATGTCGGCCTCACGGGATCGCGGTTCGCGCCGTTCTCCTCGGACGCCTTTGCCCAGGCGTGCGGGTTCCCGCAAGCGCCGATCGATCCGTTGCTCGTGTTCCACACGGTGTTCGGCAAGACGGTGCCGGACATCTCGCTCAACGCCGTGGCAAATCTCGGCTACGCGGAAGGCCGTTTCCTCGCCCCGGTTTTCCCGGGCGATACGCTCTCGGCGACGTCCGAGGTGATTGGGCTCAAGGAGAACGCCAACGGCAAGACGGGCGTCGTCTACGTACGCACCACGGGCCGCAACCAGAACCACGTGCCAGTGCTGTCCTATTGCCGCTGGGTGATGGTCAACAAGAAGGACCCGGCCGCGCCGGCGCCCGAAGGCGTCGTGCCGAAGCTCGCCGAGGCGGTGGCCCCTGCGGACCTCGTCGTGCCGCCCGGGCTGACCTTCTCCGGCTACGACTGGGCGCTCTCCGGCGCGCCGCACGCCTTCGAGGACTATGCGATCGGCGAGAAGCTCGATCACGTGGATGGCATGACGGTGGAGGAGGCCGAGCACCAGATCGCGACGCGCCTCTATCAAAACACGGCCAAGGTGCATTTCGATGCGGTGGCGCAGACGTCCTCGCGCTTCGGCAAGCGCCTGATCTATGGCGGCGTGGTGATCTCGATCGCGCGGGCGCTGGCGTTCAACGGGCTTGCGAACGCGGGCCACATTCTCGCGATCAATGGCGGCCGCCACGTCGCGCCGCTGTTCGCGGGCGATACGATCTATGCCTGGAGCGAAGTGCTCGACAAGGCCGATCTCGGCGCGACGGGCGCGCTGCGCCTGCGCCTCGTGGCGACGAAGAACCGTCCGTGTGCGGAATATCCGTACAAGGTCGGGGCCGAGTACCAGCCGAACGTCATTCTCGATTTCGACTACTGGGCCGCGATCCCCAAGCGCGTCTGATCTAGCGCGCTTGGCGCGCGCTGCGCAGGAAAGACACCATCCAGCGCGCGACGAGGCCGGAATCCGCCGGCTCGGCGAGGCTCGCAAGGGCGGTGTCAACGAGCTCGTCCGGGATGCGCCCGCGGCGGCTCGAGACGAGATCGGCCGTGAAGGCTGCGCTCATCTCAGGATGGCCCTGGAAACTCACGGCGGGCCCCTGCGCATAGGCGAGCGCCGCGAACGCGGTATGGCTCGAGCGGGCGAGCACGTGCGCCTGCGGTGGCGGCTCGACGACCTGGTCCTGATGGCTCGCGGCGAGCGCGAAACGCGGCGCGGGCGGATTCATCCAGGCCGGCGCCGCCACGACGTCATAGCTGTGGCGGCCGACACCCCAGCCCTTGTCGCTTTTCACGACACGCCCGCCGAACGCCTGCGCCATGATCTGATGGCCGAAACAGATGCCGATCTGCGGGACGCCGGCGGCCGCCGTCGCACGGATATGGGCCTCCAGCGGCGCGATCCACGGATGGTCCTCGTAGACGCCGGCGGGTGACCCCGTGATCAGGAACGCATCCGCGCTCGCCGGATCCGGCGGCGGCGCGCCATCGACGATCGCCACAGTCTCGAACGTCAGCGCGTCGTCGACGGGCGCGAGCAGCCCGCGAAACATCGACGGATAGTCCGCATGGCGTTCGCGCAGCGCGACGGGAGGGCGCCCGGTTTCGAGGATCGTGATCTTCATGGCGCCGCGGTCGTTACGCCACCTTGCCCGATCCGGCGCCGACCCAGATCGATTTCGCGATCTTAAGCTTCATGATGCGGTCGTCGATGCCGTTTTGGCCGCCATTGATGCGGCGTGTGACGGTGTAGACGTCGTCCGCGTCGGCCGGCTCGTTGATGCGGCGCTCCGTCCAGTACAGGCACGCCACTTTCGTCGCGACGACGGGATCGGTGGCGAGTTCCGGCTTGTTGATCAGGTCGAGGCCGAGTTTCTGGCCGTAGGTGGCGTAGTTGGTGCGGCCCGTCAGCTGGATGATGCCGCGGCCCTTGTAGCGCGCGCCGTCGCCCGGCTCGGTGTTGCCGAGGTCCTTGCGGCCGTCATAGCGCTTGAAATAGTCGGCGTTGCCCAGCTCCTCCATGTAGCGGAAGGCGCTTTCGTGGGCCATCTGCGCCACGAAATGCGCGATGCGCAGGCCGGTGTTGATCGCCGCTTTCGGCAGTTCTTGTTGGAACGCCGGCGCGAGCTTCGCCACCAGATCCTGGCGGGCGTTGGGCACGACCTTGATGAGATCCGCGGCGCTGATCGTCGTCTTGCCGGCGCCTTGGCTCTGCGGCGCGTAAGGCGTGAGGTACTGGGCCGCCACATAGCCCTGATAGGTCAGCATGTTGAGGTCGGCTTCGACGCGCCACCAGCCCTTGCCCCACTCGCGGGCGTCGAGCCGCGTCACGAAATGGCCGCGCGGCAGCGTCACCAGCACGTCCGCGCCGGGATCGGGCAACTCGCGCATGTTGAGGCCGGTCGCGGCGACCTGAAAAACGTCCTTCATCCGTGTCTCCCCTACGGCCATCCCTTGGGCCAAGTCTTAACACGACACCGATATGGCGCCAGCACGGCAGCGCTGCGGCGGGCGCGGCGATTGTCCTTGGAGGTCCGGCCAATCCGCGCAATGGTCGCTGATGACCGAAGTTCCGACGCTTTCGACCGCGCGGCTGTTGCTGCGCCCCCATCGTCCGAACGATCTGGACGCGAGTCTGACCCTCTGGTCCGACCCTGAGGTCACCCGTTTCATCGGCGGCCGCCCCTTCACGCGCGAAGAGGTCTGGGGTCGGCTGATGCGCTATGCGGGGCAGTGGGCGTGGCTCGGCTTCGGCATGTGGGCGGTCGAAGAGCGCGCGACCGGCGCCATGATCGGCGATGTCGGCTTCCTGCACGTGAAGCGGGACATGAGCCCGGCGCATGAAGACATTCCCGAAACCGCCTGGGCGCTGCGGCCGGACGCGCACGGCAAGGGCTACGCGACCGAAGCCGTGCGCGGCGCGCTGCACTGGGGTGACGCGCATTTCGGCCGGGCGCGCTCCTGGTGCATGATCGAGCCGGAGAACACGCCGTCCCTGCGCGTCGCGGCGCACTGCGGCTATGTCGAGACGGCGCGCGCCACCTATCACGGCGCGGCGATGATCGTCCTCATGCGCTGAGTGCGCTACACTGGCGCCATGCTCATCGACGGCCCCCGCATGCCGCCCACCGCCGGCGGCAAACCTTCCCACCTCGTGATCTTTCTCCACGGCTACGGCTCGAACGGCGCCGACCTGATGGGGCTCGCGCCCTATCTGGCCAAGGCGCTGCCGCGCGCGCAGTTCGTGGCGCCCAACGCGCCCGAGCCGGTGGCCATGGCGCCCGGCGGCTATCAGTGGTTCCCGATCACCCATCTTGATCCGCGCCTGATGGAGCAGGGCGTTCTGCGGGCGGCGGGCGGGCTCGATCGCTTTCTCGACCGGGAATTGGAGCGGTACGGCCTCGACGAGAGCCGCCTTGCGCTCGTCGGCTTCTCGCAAGGCACGATGATGGCGCTGCATGTCGGTCTGCGCCGCGCCCGGCCGCTCGCCGGCGTCGTCGGCTTTTCCGGCGCGCTGGTGGCGCCGCAACGCCTCAAGGCCGAAGCCAAGACCGCCCCGCCCGTCCTGCTCGTGCACGGCGACCGCGACGACATGGTGCCGGTGACGGCGATGTTCGATGCGGCGGATGCGCTGTGCGACGCCGGGTTCTCCGCGCAATGGCACGTCTCCCCGGGGCTGCCGCACTCGATCGGCCCGGACGGCATCGAGATCGCGGGCCAGTTCCTGCGCGCGGCGCTCGAGGGCCGCTTCGCCCGCGCGCCCGCGCTGCGCTAGGGCGTCGCCTCCGGCGCGGGCGCGATCACGTCGCGCGGCGCCGAAAGGGTCCACGCGAACCCGTCGGGCTCGTAGCCCGCCGAGACGTCCGCGCGCAAAGACAGGCGCACCATGTCGAGGATGACTTTCGTCCCGTAGCCGGCGCTTTCCCGCGGCGCCGGGGGGGCGTCCGTGCGCGCCGGGGGCGGTCCGCCCCGCTCGCGCCAGGAGAGCGTCAGCCGGCCGTCCGCGCCGATCTCCCACGCAATCGCGACGCACCCGTCCGGTGTCGACAATGCGCCGTTCGCGCTCGCAGTTGCGGCCAGCTCGTGCACCGCCATCGCGATCGATTGCGCCGGCGCCGTCTTGATGTCGACGTCAGGCCCGGAAAGCGCGATCCGCGCGCCGTCGATCTCGCCAAACGGCGCGAGCTGCGAAGCAATGACGGTGCGCATCGAAACCGGCCCCCATCCGCTGGCGATGAAGAGGTCCTGCGCCGCCGCGAGCGATTGCACGCGCCGGGAAAACCGATCGACGAAGGTCGCGGGATCGGCGCCGCGCGCGGTCTGGCGCGCGATCGCCTGCACCACGGCGAGCATGTTCTTCGCGCGGTGATTGACCTCCGCGATCAGGAGCTCGATTCGGTCCTGCGCCTGCTTGCGGGCGCTGATGTCCTCGATGACGGAGACGAAATAGGCGATCGCCCCGCTGGCCTCGCGGACGCAGCGCACGTTCAACGTCGCCCACACGATCGAGCCGTCCTTGCGGATGTACCGCTTCTCCATCGCGAACTCGTCGATGAGTCCGTCTCTGACCTGCTGGGAGACGGCGAGGTTCGCTGCGATATCGTCGGGGTGCGTGATGTCGGTGAACGTGCGGCCGAGCAGGTCTTCCGCAGGGTGCCCGACGATTTCGGCGAGACGGCGGTTCACGCGCACGAGCACGCCGTCCGTCGACACCTGCGCGATCCCGACGGCGGCGTTGTCGAAGATCGCGCCGAAGCGCAGTTCGCTGTCGAGCGCGGAGCGCTCGGCCGCGAGCATCTCGGTCACGTCGAGCGCGATCCCGCCGACGAGGGTGTCGCCGTCGGTGGCGCGCACCGGAAACTTCACGACGAAAAACTTGCCCTGCACCCCGTCCGGGCGCAGCCCGTTCTCGATCGCCTCCCGGCGTTCACCGGAGGCCAGGACTTCGGCGTTGTTGCGCAGATACTCTTCGGCGAGATCTGCGGGAAAGGCGTTGCGGATGGTGCGCGCCGCGCCCGGCGCAAGCGATGCGAAGTGCCGCTCATAGCCGGGGCTTGCGTAGACGTAGCGGCCCTCGCGATCGACGATCCATGTCGAAAGCGGGCTGTTCTTCATGAAGGTGCGGAACCGGTCGTCGCTGGCGCGCAGCGCCGACTCCGCCGCGACGGCGCGGGACATGTCGTGCACGGCGCAGCAGACGGACGTCACCCGGCCGGACGGCGCGCGGATCGCGGACCATCGGGCTTCGAGGCCAACGCCCTCGGGCGGGCCGGCGACGAGCGCAGTGGCGGGGCAGTCCTCGCCGCGGGTCAGGGGGTCGACGGCGGCGCGCGCCGCGGCGGCGAGAGAAGCGGCAAGCTGCGGCCCGACGAGCGCGTGAAAGACGGGATTGGCGTGAAGGATGCGGCCGTCCGTATCGAACACCGCGAGTGCGCTGGGCGCCGCGTCGAAGGCGGCGGCGAGCGCCTTAAGGGGCGGGGCGAGCGTCGCGTCAGGCATCGCTCTCGTTCGACCATGAGGGGCCGGTCATTGAAAGCTGTGACCTTGACGCACCGTCAGGGCGTTAAGCGACGATCTGCGCCGCCGTCGTCAGGACCGGCAGGGCCATCGCGGCGAACAGGACGGCGGCGATCGAGAGCGAAGCGAAGCGGATCATGGCGGGTCTCCTTCGGGCGGCATGTGCGCCGCCGTTGAAAAGACCCTATGTGGGCGGGCGGCCGGACGGCGTGACCGAGGTCACGCCGCCAACGACCGCCAACGCCCGCGGCGGAAGCTACGCCAGCGCGAACCGGATCGGCACCGCCTTGGGCCCGCACACGAAGTTCGCTTCGGTGCGGCGGGGCGTGCCGGCGAGCTCGACGCTCTTCACGCGTGGCAACAGCTCTTCCCAGAGGATGCGCATTTCCATGCGGGCGAGGTGCTGGCCGAGGCAGATGTGCGCTCCGTAGCCGAACGACACGTGCTTGTTGGGCGTGCGCTCCACATTGAACGCGAAGGGGTCGTCGAATACCGCCTCGTCGCGATTGCCCGAGGGGTAGCAGAGCATCAGCCAGTCGCCCTTGGCGATCTTCTGGCCGGCCAGCTCGGTATCGGCCGTCGCGGTGCGCATGAAGTGCTTCACCGGCGTCTCCCAGCGGATCGACTCCTCCACCATCGAGGGGATCAGCGCGGGGTTCTCCTTGAGCTTGCGGAACTGGTCCGGCCGCTCCGCCAGCGCCCACATTGCGCCGGCCGTGGTGTTGGACGTGGTGTCGTGGCCCGCCGTGGCGGCGATGATGTAGTAGGACATCGCCTCGAGATGGCCGAGCGGCTGGCCTTCGATCGCGCCGTTGGCGATGACGCTGGCGAGATCGTTGCGCGGATTGCGGCGTCGATCCTCGGTCATGGCGTTGAAGTAGGTCATGAAGTCGACGACCGTCGCCTGCAGCGCGGCAAGGCCCTCGGCCACGTCGTCCGTGCGCTTGCCGGTGCGGTTCACTTCCGGATCCTGAGAGCCGAACAGCTCCTGCGTGAGCTTCAGCATGCGCGGCTCGTCCATCTCCGGCACGCCGAGCACTTCCATGATCACGTGCAGCGGATAGAGGAACGCGACGTCGCGCGCGAAATCGCACTCGCCGCCACTGTCCAGCATCTTCGCCACCGCGCCGCGCGCGATCTCGCGCACGCGCACTTCGAGATTGCGCAGGTTCTGCGGCAGGAACCACGCCTGCGTCAGGCGCCGGTAGGCGAAGTGGTCCGGGTTGTCCATCTGCACGAGCGAGCGCACCAGATGCGGCGAGCCGCCCATCATCGCGCGCACGCGCTGATCGGCTTCGATGGTCGTCACAACGGTGGAGCGGTCGCCGTTGTGGAAGAGATCGTTCTGGCGCTCGACGTTGAGAATGTCGGCGTGGCGCGTGACGACCCAGAAGGGATCGAAGCCCGGCGGCTGGGCGACGGCCAGCGGCGCCTCCCGGCGCAGATAGGCCAGCGCGTCGTCGATGCGCTTGCCGTCCGAATAGGACTTGGGGTCGACGACGGCGATCGCGACGTCTTCTGGGATGCGCATGACGTGTCCTCCGGGCCGGCGCGGACCGCCGTCGTGGCCGGCCCCGCGCATCTTTGCCGATGCTCTAACACCAACTTGCTTGTCAGCCAACAAGTACGTAGGGTGTCGTCGTGCCGCAGTCGATCACCGCCGTCCGCCGGTCCCAGGCCGAGCGCCGCGACGCCGCCGAGCGCAGCCTCGTGGAGGCGACGCTGGCGGTGATCTCCGAAGCCGGCGTCTGCGCCGCCACGTTCGACGCCATCGGCCGCCGCGCCGGCTATTCGCGCGGCCTCGCCACCCAGCATTTCGGCTCGAAGGCCGGCCTGATCGACGCGGTCGTCGCCTATCTGCACGCCCGGCAGGACGAGGACCTCGAGATCGCGCACATCGACGCGCTCGACGGCCTCGAAGCGCTCGTCGCCTTCGTGCGCCAGTTCGGGGCCGGGTTCGACGGATCGCCCCATCTGCGCGCCTATTTCATGCTGCTGGCCGATGCGGTCGCCGACGTGCAGGAGGCGCGCGCCGTGTTCGCGGCCTCGCACGAGCGGGTGAAGGCGCGGCTGGCCGATCTCGTCCGCCGCGGCCAGCGCGAGGGCCGCATCCGCGCCGACGTCGACGCCGAAGGCACCGCGCTGATGGCGGGCAGCCTGCTGCTCGGCGTCAGCATGCAGGCGCTCGTCGATCCGGACGTGAAGGTCGCGCCCGTGTGCGAGGGCCTGGCCGACGTTCTGCTGCGCAGCCTCGCGCCGCCGTCGCAGACGGAGCCGCCACGCAAGAGGAGAACGCGCGCATGAGCGATGCGGGGTTCAAGATCTGGCAATGCCGCACCTGCGGCTGGATCTACGACGAAGAGGCCGGCGCGCCCGATGAAGGCCTGGCGCCCGGCACCCGCTGGGCCGACGTGCCGGCGGACTGGGCCTGCCCCCTGTGCGGCACGCCGAAGTCGGACTTCGACATGATCGAGCTTTAGGCGGGGCGCGGCGCGCGGCGCTTCCGGGCCGTCCACGCCCCACACCAAACCGCTCCGTCATTCCGGGGCGCGCGACACGCGCGAACCCGGAACCCAGGGGCCGCAGCGCCGCCCCTGGATCCCGGACGCGCCTGCGGCGCATCCAGGATGACGGATGGCCAAGGCGACCGCGCCATCTCGATAGGACGCGCTACGGCCGGATCAGATACTTCTCGCCCGTGCGCTTCGCGTTGTACGCGGCGAGCACGGTGGGATCGAGCGCCTGTTCGAGCGAGATCTGGTGGCTGTAGTGGCTCTTGAACGTCGTGGTCAGTTCGTCGACGACGCGCTTGCGCATACGCGCCACGACTTCGGGGCCGGCTTTGGCCAGGAACGGCGTCAACAGGAAGCCGGACAGCGACCACGAGAAGCCGAAGCTGCGCGTGAGCGTCGTCGGCGACAGATCGAGGCCGCCATAGATGTACACCTGCTTGAAGGTGTCGGAGCCGTAGCGGCTGTAGGTGGTCATGCGCCGGACCGCCGCCGCTTCCATCGCCGCAAGCAGTTGCCCCGCGAGCTTGCCGCCGCCGATGGCGTCGAAGCCAAGCGTCGCGCCGGTCTCCGTCAGCGCGGTCGTCAGGTCCTCCATGAAGGTCTCCGACGTCGAGTCGAGAACGTGGCTGGCCCCGATGCCCTTCAGGAGCGCTGCCTGTTCGGCGCTGCGGACGATGTTGACCAGCGGGATGCCGTCCTTCGCGCAGATCTTCACCAGCATCTGCCCGAGGTTCGACGCCGCCGCGGTGTGCGCCAGCGCCGTATGGCCTTCGCGGCGCATGACTTCGGTGAAGGCGAGCGCGGTGAGCGGATTGACGAAGCAGGACGCGCCGTCGGCCGGATCGACGCCGGCGGGAAGCTCCATGCACATCGCGGCCGGCAGGCACCGGTACTGCGCGTACATGGCGCCGCCGAGCAGGGCGACGGTCTTGCCCAAAAGCGCCTGCGCCTCGGGCGAGGCGCCAGCCTTCACGACCACGCCGCACCCTTCGTTGCCGATCGGGAGGGCCTCGCCGACGCGCCCGGCCATGGCGCGCATGCCGGCGGGGGGAACGTCGGCGACGATCACGGGCAGGCCGTCGCGCGTCGAAGCTCGCGCCGTGCGGACGTCGGCGGCGCCCACCAGAAGTCCGAGATCGGACGGATTGATCGGCGTCGCCAGCACCTTGACCAGCACTTCGTGGTCGCGCGGCTGCGGCATCGGCTGGCGCACCAGCGAGATCTCGAGTTCGCCGGCCTCCTTCACGAGCGTCAGCATGGTCAGGTTGTCTGCGGGCAGGTCGGTCATGGCTGCGCTCCTGAGTGGGGTGTGCAACGGCTAACGGAAGAAACGAAACGGTACAACACGGGCGAAACGGAAGGCCCGCGATGACGGGAGGCTGCGCTCAGCCCAGCCCAGCGAGAACGCGCGGCAGGTTCGGTTGGCCGGTGTGGGCCATCAAGCCGCCATCGACGCTGACGATCGCGCCCGTCACGTAGCTCGCGTCGCTGCTGGCGAGGAAAGCGACGACGCTGGCGATCTCCTCCGGTTGCGCGAAGCGGCCCATCGGCACGCGTTCGTCCCACATCGCGCGCACGCCGGGCATGTCGTCGACCGCGGCGATGATCGGCGTCGCCACCGGGCCGGGGCAGACGGCGTTGATGCGGATGCCTTCGCGGGCATGATCGATCGCGGCGGCGCGGGTGAGGTTCACGACGCCGCCTTTCGCGGTGTTGTAGGCCGCGAAGGAGAAATCGCCCGCGAGGCCGGAGGCGGAGGCGATGTTGACGATCGCGCCGCCGCCGGTCTTGCGCATGTGCGGGATCGCGGCGCGGCAGCCGTAGAAGACGCCGTCGAGGTCGATCGCGAGCACCTTGCGCCACTCCTCGAGGCTGATGTCCGCCACCGTCGCGAAGCTGCCGATGCCGGCATTGTTGACGAGGATGTCGATCCGGCCGAACGCGGCGACCGCCGCGGCCACCATGCCCTCGACGTCGTCCCAGACCGCCACGTCCGCCCGGCGATAGATCGCGCGCCCGTCGCCAAGTTCGGCCGCGAGCGCGCGGCCCGCGTCGTCGTTGAGGTCGGCCAGCAGAACGGCCGCGCCTTCCGCGTGCAGCCGGCGCGCCGTCGCCGCGCCGATGCCCGAAGCCCCGCCGGTGATGACCGCCACCTTGCCCTGGAACCGTTGCATGCCGTCCTCCCTATCGTTGGCGCAGACTGTCCGCCCCGGCGCCCGCCGGCGCAAGCCCGCCGCGCGCGCCACGCGGGGTGACGTGACGCGAGGTTGCGTCCGGGCCCGCGCCCGTGTCTTGCTGGCGCCGCCAGTGAGGAGCCGCAGATGACGTCCGCCCCGGTCACCGAAGTCGCCGAAAAGCACCGGTTCGACACCGCGCGCCTGGAAACCTATCTGCGCAGCGCCATCGAGGATTTCGGCGACGGCCTGATCGTGCGCCAGTTCCAGGGCGGCGCCTCGAACCCGACCTTCCTCCTCACCACCACGCGCCGCGGCGCCGAGACGCACTACGTGCTGCGCAAGAAGCCGCCGGGCGATCTGCTCGCGAGCGCCCATCAGGTCGATCGCGAATACAAGGTGATGAAGGCGCTGGCGCAGACGGACGTTCCCGTGCCGGTGATGCGCTGCCTGTGCGAGGACGCCAGTGTGATCGGTACGGCGTTCTACGTCATGGACTACAAGGAAGGCCGCGTGTTCCGCGACGCCACGCTTCCCGATCTTTCACCGCGCGAGCGCGCCGCCGTCTATGACGATCTGAACGCCACGCTCGCAAAGCTGCACAAGGTCGATTACCAGGCCGTCGGGCTCGGCGATTACGGCAAGGCGGGCGGCTACTACGAGCGCCAGCTGAAGCGCTGGATCGCGCAGTATCGCGGCGCAGAATCCGAGCACATCCCCGAGATGGAGGCGCTGATCGCGGCGTTCCCCTCGCTCATCCCAAAGGACGACAGCGTCACCATCGCGCACGGTGACTATCGCCTCGAGAACACGATGTTCCATCCCACCGAGCCACGGCTGATCGCCGTGCTCGATTGGGAGCTTTCCACGATCGGCCACCCGCTCGCCGACATCGCCTACAATTGCTTTCTGTGGCGCTCGGACTCGCCGGGGTGGGGCAGTCTGCTTGGCGTCGATTTCGACACGAGCGGCATCCCCAGCGAAAAGGCCTATCTCGACGCCTACTGCCGCCGTACGGGCCGCGCCGGCGTCGACAACTGGAACTTCTATATGGCGTTCGGGATCTTCCGGCTCGCCTCGATCTCGCAGGGCGTCTATCGGCGCGTGCTCTCCGGCGCCGTCGCCAGCGACCGCCCCGCCATCAATGGCACGCAGCACCTCGCACAGCAGGCGCTGGCGATTCTGGAGGGGCGGTGAGGGTTCCGCGCATCGGCGTGTGGAGCGAAATTTCCCCTCTCCAGCGGGGAGGGGTCAGGGGAGGGGAGAGCCGGCGCGCCGCTCGCAAGACTACGAAAATCTGCGTCGCCGCGCGCGTCTCCCCCTCCCAACCCTCCCCCGCTGGGGGAGGGCTTCGTCGCTGCGGTCGACCGGCGTCGCCTACACCCGCCGCAAAATCTCCCGCGCCGCATTGTGCCCCGGCGCGCCGGTGACGCCGCCGCCGGGGTGCGTGCCCGAGCCGCACTGGAACAGCCCGCGGATCGGCGTGCGATAGTCGCCGTGGCCCAGCACGGGCCGCGCGCTGAACAGCTGATCGAGCGACAATGCGCCGTGGAAGATGTCGCCGCCGATCAGGCCGAACGTCCGCTCGAGATCCAGCGGCGAGAGCACCTGGCGCCCGATCACCAGATCCTTGAAGCCCGGCGCGTAGCGATCGACGGTGGCGATCATCAGATCGGCCACCTCTTCGCGGCACTGGTCCCACGTGCGGCCGTCTGCGAAGGCGGGCGTGACATGCTGGCAGAACAGGCTCGCGACATGCTGGCCCGGCGGGGCGAGCGTGTCGTCGAGCGTGGAGGGAATGAGCATCTCCACGATCGGCGCGCGCGACCAGCCGAACGCGCGGGCGTCCATGTAGGCGCGGTCCATGTAGGCGAGGCTCGGCGCCATGATGATGCCCGCGGTCATGTGGTCCCCGGCGTCGGGGCGTGAGGTGAAGCGGGGCAGGCCGGACAGCGCGACGTTCATGCGGAACGTGCCGGATCCGACCTTGAACCGCGTGATCCGCTCGCGGAAATCGCCGGGAAGGTGGGCGGGATCGACGAGACTGCCGAACAGCAGCTTCGGATTTAGATTTGAGACGACGACGTCCGCCGCGTGCGTCTCGCCGTCCTCGGTCTTGACGCCAACGGCGCGGCCATCGCGCACGAGCACTTCCCGCACCGGGCTCGCAACGCGGATGTCGACGCCCGCGGCGAGGCACGCTTTCGCCATCGCCTGCGTGATCGCGCCCATGCCGCCGATGGCGTGGCCCCAGGCGCCGCGCTTGCCGTTCACTTCGCCGAAGACGTGGTGCAGGAGCACATAGGCCGAACCCGGCGTATAGGGGCTCGCATAGTTGCCGACGACGCCGTCGAAGCCATATGCCGCCTTGATGGGATCGCTTTCGAACCAGCCGTCAAGCCAATCGCCCGCCGATTGCGAGAACAACGCCAGGAGATCACGCCGCGCCGTGACGTCGAGCTTCGCGAGCCGCCCGCCGAGCGCGGCGCCCTTCAGGAGTTCGCCCAGCGCCGCCAGCCCGCCTTCGACCATGTTCGGCGGCGTTTGCAGCACGACATCCCGCAGCACGTCCGCGATGCGCTCCAGGCGCTCGCCATAGGCGTCGAGGCGGTCCGCATCGGCCGGCGAGAACTGCGCGACCTCCGCGTGCGTGCGTCCCTCGCCGAGCACGAGGGATCGGCCGTCGTCCAGCGGCAGGAAATTGGCGGCGCGGCGCTCGACGATTCTGAGCCCATGCCCCGCCAGATCGAGATCGCGGATGATACGCGGATTCAGGAGCGAGACCGTGTAGCTCGCCACGGAATTGCGAAACCCGGGATGGAACTCCTCCGTCACCGCCGCGCCGCCGACGACATCGCGGCGCTCGAGTACCGTCACGGCGCACCCCGCCCGCGCCAGATAGAAGGCGCAGGTGAGCCCGTTGTGCCCGCCGCCGATGATGACGACCTTCGACCCTTTCGCCATGAGGCTCCCCTTGATCGTGGTCACAGCTAGCCGCGCCCGCGGGCAAGGGGAAGGGCGCGGCGCCGGTTGCGGCTGGAAATGACGACGCTTTGGCCCTATGGGCGAGGGATGCGCCTGTTCGATTTCCCCCGCCGCCGCTACACGCCCCACGCCACGCCGCTCGAGCCCGCGCGCCGCTTGAGCGCGCATCTCGGCGGGCCCGACATCTGGTTCAAGCGGGACGACCTGCTCGGCCTCGCCGGCGGCGGCAACAAGACGCGCAAGCTCGAGTTCCTCGTCGCCGATGCGCTGGCGCATGGCGCCGACACGCTCATCACCGTCGGGGCCGTGCAGTCCAACCACTGCCGCCTGACCGCCGCCGCCGCCGCGGCCGAAGGGTTGAAGTGCCGCCTGATCCTGGAAGAGCGGGTGCCGAACTCGTACCGGCCCGGCGCCTCCGGCAACAATCTTCTGTTCCATCTGCTCGGCGTCGAAGCGATCGACGTCGTCCCCGCCGGGACGGACCTCGCCGCGCGCATGGAGCAGGAAGCCGCGGCCGTGGCGGCGCTTGGGCGCAAGGCGTACGTGCTGCCGGGCGGCGGCTCCAACGCGCGTGGCGCGCTCGGCTATGCCGCCTGCGCGCAGGAACTGATGCAGCAGGCGTTCGAGCTCGGCGTGCGGCTCGATCAGTTCGTGTGCGCCAGCGGAAGCGCCGGCACGCATGCGGGGCTGGTCGCGGGCCTTGCCGCGCTCGATGCGCGTCTGCCCGTCACCGGCGTCAGCGTGCGCCGGCCGCGCGGTGAGCAGGAGCCGAACGTCCACAAGCTCGCCGTCGAGTGCGCCACGCTGCTCGGCGCCGCTGCGCCGGCGCGCGAGGCCGTCGTCGTCGAGGATGGCTATGTCGGCGCGGGCTATTCTCTGCCCACGGACGAGATGATCGAAGCCGTGCGGATGGTCGCGTCGCTCGAGGGCGTGCTGCTCGATCCGGTCTATACCGGCAAGGCGATGGCGGGCCTGATCGGGCTGATCCGCCAGGGCCGCTTCAAGAAGGGCGAAACGGTCGTCTTCCTCCACACCGGCGGCGCGCCGTCGCTGTCGGCGTTCGCCGACGTGTTCCTGGCGTGAAGACGCTCGGCGTTCTCGGCGGCATGGGGCCGGCGGCGACGTTCGATTTCTGCGCGCGCCTCACCGCCGCCATGCCCGCCACGCGCGACCAGGACCATCCGCGCATTCTCGTCGATTGCGATCCGCGCGTGCCCGATCGCAACGCCGCCCAGCGCGGCGAAGGGCCTTCTCCGGGCGCCTACCTCGCAGCGATGGCCCGTGGCCTGCGCGCGGCCGGCGCCGAAGTGCTCGCCATGCCCTGCAACACCGCGCACACGTATCGCGCCGAGATCGAAGCGGCCGCGCCGGGGCCGTTCGTCGACATCATCGCCGCAACGACGCAGGCCGCGCTTCGCGGCGGCGCCACGCGCGTCGGCGTGCTCGCCGTCGACGGTTGCCTCGGCGCGGGCTTGTACCAGGACGCCCTCGTCGCACGCGGCGCGCGGCCCATCCTGCTCGACGCGCCGGCGCAGGCTGCCTTCATGCAGACCGTCTATCGGATCAAGGCCGGGCATCGCGGCGCGGGCGAACGTGCGGCCATGACGGGCTTCGTCGCCGCGCTCTTGGACGCGGGCGCGGCGGCCCTCGTGGCGGGCTGCACCGAAGTTGGTCTCGTGCTCACGCAGGCCGATGTCGAAGCGCCACTCGTCGACAGCCTCGACGCGCTCGTGGCGGCAACTATTCCGCGCCTGCAGGCGTAATCCGAACGAAGGGGATCATCATGGGCACGCTCACGTTCGCCATTCCGGGCCGCGTCGTCGTCACCGGCGCCTCCGGCGCGCTGGGGCGCGCGGTCGTCACGCGCCTGCGCGCCGCGGGCGTCGACGTCGCCGGCCTCGACGTGCGCGCGGCGCCCGAGGCGGGCGTCGCCGCCGCCGATCTCTCCGATGCGGACGCCGCCGCCAAGGCGATCTCGGATGCCGCAAACGCCGCAGGCGGCGCGCTCGGCGGCCTCGTCAACGTGGCGGGCGGGTTCGTCTGGGGGCATGTGCAGGACGCCGGCCTCGCGGCCTGGCGGCGCATGTTCGACATCAACGTCGTCACTGCCGTGAACGCCTCGACCGCGGCGTTGCCGTTCCTGCAGAAAGGCGGCGGCGCGATCGTCAATGTCGCGGCCGCGGGCGCGCGCCGCGCCGCCGGCGGGATGGGCGCCTATGCCGCATCCAAAGCGTCCGTGTCGCGCCTGACCGAAGCGCTCGCCGAAGAATTGAAGGACAAGGGCGTGCGCGTGAACGCGGTCGCGCCCACCACGATCGATACGCCCGCCAATCGCGCCGACATGCCCGACGCCGATGCGAGCCGCTGGGTCGCGCCCGACGCGCTGGCCGATACGATCGCCTTCTTGCTTTCCGACGGCGCCCGCGCGATCACCGGCGCGGAAGTGCTCGTCGCCGCGCGCACCTGACGCGGCGGCAGGCGCGAACGTTAGGGAAGGGGCGCGCATGACCTATGACGAAGTCGTTCTCGGCCGGCGCAGCATTCGCGGCTTCAAGAAAGACCCCGTTCCCCCCGCGGTGATCCGCGAAGTGCTGCATCTGGCGATGCGCGCGCCCTCCTCGCTCAACACGCAGCCCTGGAACTTCTACGTCCTCACCGGCGCGCCGCTCGATCGGATTCGTGCCGGCAATGTGGAGCGCAATCTCGCCGGCGTGCCGGATTCGCGCGAGTTTCGGTCGCACGGCGCCTATGAAGGCGTGCATCGCGAACGGCAGATCGAGATCGCCAAGCAGCTGTTCGCGGCGATGGACATCGCGCGCGAGGACCAGGTGAAGCGCAAGGACTGGGTGCTGCGCGGCTTCCGCCAGTTTGACGCGCCGGTGTCGATCGTCGTCACCTATGATCGCGTGCTGCAGGGCGGCGACATCGCCGCGTTCGATTGCGGCGCCGTGACGAACGCGCTCGTCAACGCCGCCTGGTCGCGGGGCCTTGGCTGCGTGATCAACAGCCAGGGGATCATGCAGTCGCCGGTCGTGCGCGAGCATGCGGGCATTCCGGACGATCAGGTGATCATGATCTGCGTCGCCATGGGCTATCCGGACGACAGCTTCCCCGCCAACGCCGTCGTCTCACGGCGCAAATCGGTGGACGAAGCCGCCGTGTTCGTCGGCTTCGACGACGCCTAGGCCGCCGCCGCGCGCGGCGTGAGATACGGGTCGTTTCGACAACTACGAAAAGCAGGAGGCGCACATGTTCGAGACCCAGGCCTGGTGGATCACGGGCGCCTCTTCGGGGATCGGCGCCGCGCTTGCCGCGGCGCTGGATCGCGCCGGCGCGCATCTCATCCTCTCCGGCCGCAACGAGCAGGCGCTGGCCGACGTCGCGCGCACGCTCTCGCGGGAGGCGCTCGTGCTGCCGTTCGAAGCGACGGATCACGCCGCGATCCCTGGTCACGCCGACACCGCGTTCGCCTGGGCCGGCGCGCGCGGCGCAACGCTGTGCCTCGTCAACAATGCCGGCATCTCGCAGCGCTCGCTCGCCGTCGAAACGGTGTTTGCGGTGTACGAGAAGGTGATCGCCGTCGATCTTCTGGCGCCGATCGCGCTCACGCAGGCGGTCCTGCCGCGCATGGCGGCGGCGCGCCGCGGGCACATCGTGTCGATCTCGAGCGTGGCGGGGATCGTCGGCTCGCCGCTGCGGAGCGCCTACAGCGCCGCCAAGCACGGCCTCATCGGCTACAGCGACAGCGTGCGCGCCGAAACCGAGCCGCTGGGGCTGAAGGTGCTCGTCGTCGCGCCGGGCTCGGTGCGCACGAACGTCTCGAAGAACGCGCTCGGCGCCGACGCGACGGCGCGTGGCTTCAGCGACGCCGCGATCGACCAGGGCATGGCGCCCGAAGACGCCGCCGCGCGCATCGTCGAGGCGATCCGCACCGGCGCCCGCGAACTGATCCTCGCCGAAGGCGGGGAGGCGGAAGCGGCGCGGCTGCGGCGCGCCGATCCCGAGCGCCTGTTCGATATGATGGCGCAGCTCGTGGCGTCGGGCTACGCGGCCCAGCTCGGCGCGGAGCGCCCCAAGTCCTGAAGCCTATTGTCCGGCCGGCGCCGTCGCGCCGGGCTTGAACCGCCAGACGAAGTACGGGCCCGCGGCCGCGACGTCTGCGCGCGAGCGCAGGGCGATCCAGGGAATCGCGCTGTCGGACACGTACAGCCACCCGTCCGGCCCGAACGAGAGCCCGTCGGCCCATCTGATCCGCGGATCGTTGACGAGCGTTTCGCGGCCGCCGCCCGGCGTCACGCGCACGACGCCGTGGTTCTCCACGTCGGTCAGGTAGATGCGGCCCTTGTCATCGGCGGAGGCGCCGTCGCTCAGCGGCTTTTCCGCAATCTTGCGGACCCGTGCCGCGAGCGCGTCCGGCGCGAGCGTCGTATCGCGCAGCGAGGCCGTGTCGACGGCCCACAGATCGCCGCCGGACATCGGGCCAAGAAAGAGCGTGCCGCCACCGATCGAAAGCGCGATCGAATCGAGCCCGGGCTTGAGGGCGATCAGGCCGCCGAGGCGCTCCATGTAGCCGTCGCCGACGCGCACCTTGTAGCCTTGCGGTTCGACGCTGGGATGCGTGTCGAGCACGCGGCGCGCGGCCTTGGAGGTCACGTCATAGACGATGAGGCCGGGCGTCTGCCGGAAGAACGAGACGTCGGCGATGTAGATCGTGCGCCCGTCCGGCGAGATCACGAGGTCCTGCAGATAGGAGAGCGTCGGCGCGATCGTGCGATCGAAGGTGTGGTCGTGCGCGACCTTGCCCGTGGCGAGATCGATGGCGACGAGCCGTGCGGGCGCGATGCCGTTGTCGCCATGGTCGATCGTCCACAGCCGCCCCTGGCGGTCGATGCGAATGCCCTGCGGCGCGGTGTAGAGGGTATTTTGCGCGGCGGCGTCCGGGTAGGGAACCGCCTTGCCGCCGACGAGCTCGACGACGTGCAGGTCCTGCGGCTTCGCTTCCGGGTGGATGGTGACGAACACGCGCCCGTCCGCGCTCACCGCAACGTTGCCCGGAGGCTCGGGAAGGCTCGCGACGATCTCGAGCGCCGCGGCCGGCAGGAGCGGCGCGCCCGGCTTGCCCGGAAACGGCGCGCCCCCGCCGTACCGCAGATAAAGTCCGCCCGCGGCGGCCGCGATCACCACACCCACCACGATTGCGCCCATGCGCAGGAGCTTCAGCATCGTTCGGCCTCTCGACAAATGACCATTGGTCAATTAATAACCGACCAACAGTCATTTGCAAGGGGCGTCACGATGGTCTCCAAGGCAGTCCTCATCACCGGGTGTTCCTCGGGCATCGGCGCGGCGACGGCCCGCCGTCTCGCCGGCAAGGGGTGGCGCGTCTATGCGACGGCGCGGCGCGCGGAGGCGATTTCCGCCCTGCGCGAGGCCGGCTGCGAGACGCTCGCGCTCGACGTCACGGACGAGCGCTCCATGCAGGAGGCCGTCGCCGCCGTCGAGGCGCGGGAAGGCGCGGTGGGCGTGCTCGTCAACAATGCGGGCTATTCGCAATCCGGCGCGCTCGAGACGTTGTCGCTCGACGCCGTGCGGCGGCAGTTCGAGACCAACACGTTCGGCGCGCTGCGCATGGCGCAGCTCGTTCTTCCGCGCATGCGCGCGCAGGGCTTCGGCCGGATCGTCAACGTCTCGTCGATGGGCGGCAAGCTGACCTTTCCGGGCGGCGGCGCCTATCACGCCAGCAAGCACGCGCTCGAGGCGCTTTCGGATGCGCTGCGGTTCGAGGTGCGCGGGTTCGGGGTCGACGTCATCGTCATCGAGCCCGGGTTGATCCGCACCGGGTTCGCCGAGGCCGCGGGGCGCGCCATGGAGCCGCCGCAGCCGGGCCCGTACGCCGCGTTCAACGCCGCCGTCGCGCAGGCCACGTCCGATGTCTACGAGCGCGGTCCGCTCGCCGCGCTCGGCGGCCCGCCGGATGCGGTCGCGAAGGTGATCGCGCGCGCGCTCGCCGCCGGCCGGCCGAAAGCGCGCTACACCGTCACGCCGTCCGCCGATCTCCTGCTCGCGCAACGCCGCTTGATGTCGGACGCGGCTTGGGATGGATTCCTGCGCGGGAATTTTCCCTCCCCCGGACCTGAATGATGCTGCCCCACGGCAAGCGCCGCGCCCGCACCGAAGAAGACCGCGCGCTGCGCCGCGCGGCGCTCGTGGCATGTGCGCGCGCCGCGATTGCCGATCGCCCCTATGACGCCATTACGATGGCGGACGTCGCCGAGGCGGCCGGCGTCTCGAAAGGGGCGGCGTATCTCTACTTCTCCACCAAGGAAGAGCTGTTCCTCGCGCTGTTGCAGGAGGATCTCGGTCTCTGGTTCGACGAGATCGAGGCGGGCATGGCCCGCCTGCGGGGAGAGCCGAAGCGTGCGGCCGCGCGGCTCGTGGGGCGCTCCCTGGCGCGGGCGCCGGTGCTTCTCAAGCTTCTGGAGCTTCTGCACGGCCGCCTCGAACCGAATGCGCCGGCCGAGGCGCTGCGGGCGTTCAAGGTCTTCCTGCGCGACGGTCTTGGCCGGATCGGCCGCGCCGTGGAGGCGGCGATCGACGCCCGCCCGGGCTTCGGCGCGACGTGGTTCCTGCGCGCGCACGCGCTCGCGATCGGGCTCGGGCCGATGAGCCGTCCGCCGGCCGCGGTCGAGGACATTCTGGCCGCGGACGCCTCGCTGGCGTTCATGCGGATCGACTTCGAGACCGCGATGGCCGCGACCTTGGAAGACCTCGCCCGCGGAATGACCGCGTAGCGGCCGTCGGCCGTCCTGCGGATAGCTTATGGCGGATACTCAAGAAAATGTGACGTAGCGCCATGCTGGATTTCACACATGGTAAACGCAGTGACCCCCAAGCTGCTTAGGCTTGACCGAGCTGGTCGTTGGGGATCGCATCATGCTGAAGTGGTACGCCGAGAACGCACGGTTTTCGACGAAGCTTCGGATCGCCTTGGGCGGCCTTGTCCTTTTGACGTTGGTGTCGCTCGGCTTCGTCCTGCTGCAGATGTCGTCCGTCCAACGCCTGACCGACGCCTACCGCGCGTCGGTGTCGGCCAAGTCGTCGATCGGCGAAGCCAATCTCGAAATGTCGACCATGCGGATCGCCGCGCGCGACTACCTCCGACATACCGAGGCCGGAAACAGCGAAAAGGCCCGCGAGGCCATCGCCACGCTGGGCGAAAATCACGTCCTCGCAAAGAAGGACCTCGCCGCTGCGAGCCGCTTCGTGACCGATGCGGCGATCGCCAAGGACATTCTCGCGCTCAGCGCGGCGTTCGACAGATATGTCGAAGCGGCGATGGCCGCGCCGCGCGACGGCGAGGCGCCGCGCAACGCCGTCGCGAAGGACATGGTTGCGCGCATCAAGGTGCTGAACGACGCGCTTCGGGCGCGTCAGGACGAGATCGGCGCGCAGATGTCGCGCACCGCCAAGGAAACGGTGTTCTATGCCTCGATCGCCATAGGGCTTGCGCTGGTCGTCGGCCTCGTCCTGGCGGTCGCGCTGCAGCGGATCCTCGGCCGGCCTGTCTCCCACGTGACGTCGACGATCACGCGCCTCGCCAATGGTGATCTGGCGGCGCCGGTCGAAGGCGCGGATCGAAAGGACGAGTTCGGCGAACTTGCCCGCGCCCTCGACGTCTTCAAGGCAAACGCGGCAGAGACCATCCGGCTGCGGGCGGAGCAGGACGCCGCGCGCGCGGAGGCCGACGCCGAGCGCGCGAGCAACGAGGCCGCGCGCGCTGAAGCCGCCGCCGAACTGCAGCACGCCGTGGGCGCCCTGGGGGATGCGCTCGACCGCCTCGCCCACGGCGATCTCACGATCGAGATTCGCGAGCCGTTCCCGGCCGCCTATGAAAGCCTGCGGGCCGATTTCAACGCCGCCACGGCCAAACTGCGCGAGCCGATGCGCCAGATTCTCGAGAACGCCACGGTGATCCGCACGGGCTCCACGGAGATCAGCGCGGCGGCCGACGATCTCTCCCGCCGGACCGAGCAGCAGGCCGCGAGCCTCGAGGAAACCGCCGCGGCGCTCGATGAAGTGACGGCGACGATCGGTAAGACGGCGCACGGCGCCAAACGCGCGTCCACCATCGTTCAGTCGGCGCGCAACGAGGCGGAATCTTCCGGGGTCGTCGTGCGCGACGCCGTCGAGGCCATGAACGCGATCGAGAACTCGGCCCGCAAGATCGCGCAGATCATCGGCGTCATCGACGAGATCGCCTTCCAGACGAACCTCCTCGCGCTCAATGCCGGCGTCGAAGCCGCGCGGGCAGGCGAGGCGGGCCGCGGCTTCGCCGTCGTGGCGCAGGAAGTGCGCGCGCTGGCGCAGCGCTCCGCCGACGCCGCCAAGGAGATCAAGCTCCTGATCACCGAAAGCGCCGGGCACGTCGACGCCGGTGTCGGCCTCGTCGGGCAGAGCGGCGATGCGCTTCATCGCATCGTCGCGCGCGTGCTGGAGATCGACACGCTCGTGATGGAGATCGCGGCGTCGGCGGAACAGCAGGCGACCGCGCTGGCGCAGGTCAACGCCGCCATCAACCAGATGGACCAGGTGACCCAGCAGAACGCCGCGATGGTCGAGCAGTCGACGGCCGCGAGCCATGGCCTCGCGCGCGAAGCCGATGCGCTCGAGCGCTCGCTCTCCGCGTTCGATCTGGGCATGGCGCGCGCGGCGGCGCCGAAGCCGCCGGCGCGTCCGCCGGCCAAGGCGCCCGCGCTCAAGACGATCGGCCGCGGCGGCGCGGCGGTGAAGGTCGCGCCGCGCCAGGACGAGGATGGCTGGGAGGCGTTCTAGCGCCGGCCAGACCGTGCGGGGGCAACGCCGGGGCCGCCTCTTGACGGCGCCCGTACCGCCCGGTACTGAAAGTACCGAACGGTACGGTACGTGAGGCGGGCGCAAACGCCGCCTCCGAGGAGGCCCCGATGACGCCCCGCCCCATGCTCGACAATCGGCCCGAATGGCTCGCCCCGCTGTCCGACCCGCGCAACGAAATGATCCTCTCCGCCGCGTTCGACGTGTTCGTCGAGAAGGGCCTCGACGGCGCGACGATGGCGGATGTCGCGGCCCGCGCGCGCATCTCGAAAGAGACGCTCTACAACCGCTTCGACTCCAAGGAGGGGCTGTTCTACGCACTGCTCGCCTGGGGCGCGCGGCGCCAGCCGGCGGCGCTCGAGGCGATGGAGCGCGGCGAGATCGCCGATCCGCTGGTGGCGTTGCGCGAACTCGCGCGTGAATCGCTCCGCATGTTCCTGAAGCCCGAAGGAATCGCGGTTTTCCGCATGGTGATGCACGTCGCGGACCGCATGCCCGAAGTCGCGCGCGTGTTCGACGAGTACTCTTGCGGCCGCACCTGCGTGCTGATGGACCGCATCGCCCCGGCGCTCGCGAAGGCGCGGATCGTCGCCTATGACGACGTGCGCGACTTCCACGACGTGTTCATGGGGCTCCTGCGCGGCCATCGCGTGCATTGCGTCTCGCTGGGCATCGAGCCGATCCCGGACGACGAGCAGATCGTGCGCGACGCCGATCGCGCCGTGGATCGCCTGCTCGCGCTGTTTCCCGCCAAGTCGGCGGCCCGCGGACGCTGACCGCCAGAGCACGAGGGGCGGCCTGATGCGCCGACAGGCGAACGATCCTTCGCGCCTTCAACCAATCGGCGGTCAAAACGACCTTTTCGTTCTGTTTGTGCGAACGGTTGAATCAAATATTTGAATTATTCTAAGGGCGCGGGCGCCCGTAGACATGCGGCACATCCGTTGCGGAGGTTCGCATGCCTGAAGTGCCCGTCTGGGTTGGGGCTCTCGCGCCCAGCCTGTTCGTCCTCGCCGCCCTTCTTGGGTTCCTCCAACCCGGCAAGCGCCCGGCCACGGCCGGCCTGATTGCCGGTCTCGGCGCGCTGTCGATCGCGCCGGCGATCCTTGCCGGCGTCGCGCTCGCACAGAGCGGCCCGACGACCCTCGCGCTGGCCTCCGGTTTCTCCCTGCGGTTCGACCTCGTCAGCGTCACGCTCCTGATCCTGATCGCGGCGGTCGGGGCGATCGTGCTCCGCTTCAGCCGCACCTATCTCGACGGGACCGAGCGCCAGGGCGCGTTCCTCGGCTGGATGAGCCTCACGCTCGCCGCCGTCATTTCGCTCGTCACGGCGGGTAACCTCGTGCAGCTCGCGATCGCCTGGATCGCGACGAGCCTCTTCCTCCACCAGCTTCTGCTGTTCTTCTCCGAGCGGGCCGGCGCGCAGCGCGCGGCGCAGAAGAAGTTCGTCGTGGCGCGGATCGGCGATGCAGCGCTGCTCGGCGCGGCCTGGCTGCTGCACACGGCCTATCAGACCACCGACATCGCGACGATCCTCGACGCCGCCCGCGCCGGAAATGCTCCGGCTCCGGCGCTTTGGGCCACCGGCCTGATCGCGCTCGCGGCGGTGTTCAAGTCGGCGCAGTTCCCGACGCACGGCTGGCTCACCGAAGTGATGGAAGCGCCGACGCCCGTCTCGGCGATGCTGCACGCCGGCCTGATCAACGCGGGCGGCTTCCTGCTCATCCGCTTCGCCGACGTGCTGCTGCTCTCGCCGCCGACGCTCGCCGTCCTCGTCTTCATCGGCGGTTTCACCGCGCTGTTCGGCGGCCTCGTGATGCTGAGCCAGCCGGCGGTGAAGACCTCTCTCGCGTGGTCCACCGTCGCGCAGATGGGCTTCATGATCTTCCAGTGCGGCCTGGCGCTCTTCCCGCTCGCGCTGCTGCACATCGTGGCGCACTCGCTCTACAAGGCGCACGCGTTCCTGAGCTCGGGCACGGCGGTCGAGCAGGTGGCCGCGATCCGTCGCCCGGGCCCGGTCGCGACGCCGGGGTGGGGCGCGGTGGTGCGCGCCTTCGTCATGGCGCTCGCGATCTACGCCGCGATGTCGATCGGCTACAGCGCGATCTTCGGCGCCGATGCGAAGTCGCCGCAGGCCCTCGCGCTCGGCGCGATCCTGGTGCTGGGCGTCGCCTACCTCTTCGCGCAGGGCTTCGCCGATACCGCGCCGAAGGCGCTCACGGCCATCACCGCGGGCTACGCCGCGGCGGCCACGATCGCCTACTTCGCGCTGCAGGCGGGCGCCCAGGCGCTCTATGCCGGCGTGCTGCCCGCGGCGCCGGCGCCGGGCCCGCTCGAATGGGCGCTGCTCGCCCTGGCGATCGTGAGCTTCGGCCTCGTCGCCATCGCGCAGGCCACGTTCCCGAACTGGGCCTACCACCCGGCCGCCGCCGGCCTGCGCGTCCACCTCGCCAACGGCCTCTACGTGAATGCGCTGACGGATCGCTGGCTTGGCCTGTGGTCCAAACCGCGCCGCGCCTGAGCCGCCGACCCTTCCCCGATTTCCGAAAGGATCACTCCGATGACCGCCATCACGCCGCTTCCCTCGAAACTGCAGACCGCACTCGCCGCCGCGGACGGCGCCGTGCGCGCCATCCCGCCGGTGTGGCCGCTGGCCGCGACCGTCGCCGTCAACCCCTATCTGGGGCAGACGGGCGAAAGCCTCGCGCAAACGGGCGCGCGTCTCGCCCGTGTCGCCGGCGCGCCGGTGACGATGCCGCGCAGCTGGTTCAAGGCGAAAATCGAGGCCGGTGAGATCACCGACGCCGATCTTGCCGCCGCAGCCGCCCTCGCGGGCCTCGACATCGAACTGATGAAGTCCGCGCTCAACAAGACCCAGCCGACGCGCTCGGCTGCGCCCACGGTCGCGGATCTCGCGGCGAAGGCGGCCGGCATTGACTGGACGGGCATCGTGGCCGAACGGATCGGCGCGTGGGCGGCCGGCTTCTTCGACGCCGGCCAGGCGCTGTGGGCCGCGCCGCGCGCGAAGGGCGCCTGGCGCAGCTGGAGCGCCGGAGCCCAGCACGACCTCACGCCGGAAATTCTGGGCCTCAAGGGCTTTGCGGCGTTCGTCGCCGATGCGCCCGACGACGCCGACGTGATGATCGCGCGCGCCGCCGAGCGCCTCGGCCTCGCGCCGCAGATGATGCCGACCTACTTCCACCAGTTGCTGCTGAGCATGGGCGGCTGGGCGCAGGCGGGCCGCTACAAGCTCTGGATGGCCGAGCTCGGCGGCGGAAAAGACAGCACCGCGCTCGAGATGCTGGCGATCCGCCTCGCGTTCGAGGTCGCGCTGTACGAGCAGCACGAAAGCGCGATCGCGGAAGGGTGGGAGCAGGCGCGCACGCAGCACGCCGCGCCGCTCGATCCGGACAAGGATCTTCTGATCGACGCCGCCCTTCAGGAAGCCGCCGAGCGCGCCACGCAGCGCGGTCTCGCCGCGGCGTTCGCCCTGCCGGCGCCCAAGACGCCCGCCGCCCGGCCGACTCTGCAGGCCGCGCTCTGCATCGACGTGCGTTCGGAAGTGTTCCGCCGCGCGCTGGAATCGGTCGATCCGCGGATCGAAACGCTCGGCTTTGCCGGCTTCTTCGGTCTCGGCGCGTCGCACCGGTCCTTCGCTTCGGACGTCGAAGAGCTGCGTCTGCCGGTGCTCTTGAACCCCGGCGTGCACTCCTGCTCGGGCGGCCATGACCACAAGGACGCCGACCACAAGGCGCGGGTGGACGCGCGCGGCAAGCGCGCCTGGGGCCGCTTCAAGCTCGCGGCGGTATCGTCCTTCGCGTTCGTCGAATCTGCGGGCCCGCTCTATCTGGGCAAGCTGATCAAGGACGCGCTCGGCCTCGCCGGCAAGGACGCGCCGAACGAGCCCGCGCCGCAACTCGTGCCCGCGCTCGACCAGGCGACGCTGCTCAACGCGGCCGAGACGATCCTGCGCGCGATGTCGCTGACGTCGAACTTCGCGCGGGTGGTTCTGCTCGCGGGCCACGGCGCGCAGGTGGTGAACAACCCGCACGCCAGCGCGCTCGCTTGCGGCGCCTGCGGCGGCTACTCGGGCGAGGTGAACGCCCGCCTGCTCGCCGGCCTGCTCAACCTGCCGAGCATTCGCGCGGGGCTGATCGAGCGCGGCATTACGGTGCCGGAGGACACGCTCTTCGTCGCGGCGCTGCACGACACCACGAGCGACACGGTCACGGTCTACACCGACACGCCGGTCCCGGCGACGCACGCCGCCGACATGACGCAGGTCAAGGCGTGGCTGGAGACGGCGGGGTCGCGCGCGCGGGGCGAGCGGTCGCAGCGTCTTCCGGGCGCGAAGTCCGGCGATGCGGTTCTGCAGCGCAGCCGCGACTGGGCGCAGGTTCGTCCCGAATGGGCGCTCGCGGGCTGCAAAGCCTTCATCGCGGCCCCGCGGTCGCGCACGGCGGGCCGCAGCCTCGAGGGCCGCGCCTTCCTGCACAACTATGATTGGCGCGCCGACACCGAGTTCAAGGTGCTCGAGCTGATCCTGACGGCGCCGGTCGTCGTCGCGAGCTGGATCAGCCTGCAGTATTACGGCTCGACGGTGTCGCCCGACCTGTTCGGCGGCGGCGACAAGACGCTGCACAACGTCGTCGGCGGCATCGGCGTCGTCGAAGGCAATGGCGGCCTCCTGCGCGTCGGCCTGCCGTGGCAGTCGGTGCATGACGGCGAGAAGCTGATGCACGATCCGCTGCGCCTGTCGGTGTGCGTGGAGGCGCCGCGCGAGGCGATGAGCGCGATCCTCGAGCGCCACCCCGGCGTGCGCGCGCTGTTCGACAATCGCTGGCTGCACCTCTTCGCGCTGGACGACCAGGGCCAGATGGTGTGGCGCTACGCGGGCGATCTCGCCTGGGTCGCGGAAACGCCGACGAAGACCGCTGCGGCCCAGCGCGTCGCATAAAGGCGCGGCGCGGGGCGACCTTTCGCAACAGCTGCGAGGGCCATGGCCAGCCCCTAACCCCTCCCCAGCGGGGAGGGGTGAGGAGGGAAAGCGCACGGATTATCGACGGCGTACGGAAAGCCGGCGGCGCGCCTAGGCCTTCGAGCTTGGGCGCGTCGTCGCACGTTGATGCCATGCGCCGAGCGCGCGCAGATCCTCCGGCGGGGTCACGCCGATGAAGAGTCCGAAGTCGATGCAGCTCAAAAGCACGATGTCCGCAATCGTGTACGCGCGCCCGTCCAGCCACTCGCGGTCCGCCAGCGCGGTGTCGAGTTCGCGCATGTAGGCGAGGGCGGCCTTGCGCTGCGTCTCGCCGAACTCCTTGTACTGCGGCTTGACGAGATGAGCCGTGAACGGGTGCGTGTGCTGCCACACGAGGCCCAACGCGCGCTGCAGGCGAAACTCCACGCGGCGCAGCCAGACGTCGATCTCGGCGGCGTTGTACGCATCGACGCCGAACAGCGGCGGCTCCGGGTGCAGGGATTCGAAATAGCGGCAGATCGAGACGCTTTCGGTCAGCGCGCGCCCGTCATCGAGCAGCAGGGTCGGCGCCTGGCCCATGGGATTGATCGCGACGAACTCGGGCTTCTTGTGGTCGCCGTCCCGCAGGGAGAGATCGCGGATCGGCACGGTCACGCCCTTCTCGGCGAGGAAGATACGGACCCGTCTCGGGTTCGGCGCCGGCATCGGGGCGGAGTAGAGCAGCATGGTCACCTCGCAGATCAGGTGACAGCCTCGCCCCGGTCGCGGCGCGAGGCAAGGCGGGCGCGGATCACGCCACGATCTGCGCCGCGACGGTCACGAACGGCGCGATCACGCCCGCGAACACGGCCAGAGCGACAGCGAGGGAAGCAAAGCGGATCATGGTGGTCTCCCGTGGTGCGGGGCGCAGCCCCGGTCTCGATGAAAGGAGCCTACGCCGCCCCCTGCCGCCCCGCCGTGACCGAGGTCACACGCTGCGAAGGCGCCCCCGTCGGGGCGGGGGCGTGCGCCGGCGCGTTTGGCGCCCCGCGCCCGGTGCGCTATCCGACGAGCGATGACGCGCCCCGCGCCTTTCCCCATGGCCCCCCTCACGCGACGCACGCTGCTCGCGGCTGCCCCCGCCGGCGCAGCGGCCGGCGTCCTGGCGGCCTGTCGCCCTGCCTCTCCCGCCGCCGATGCGCCGCCGCTCGACTGGCCCGGCGTCGAACGCGCGGCCCGCGGCCAGACGGTGCGCTGGAGCGCGTGGGCCGGCGACCAGAAGATCAACGCGTTCATCGAATGGGTCGGGCAGGAAGTCTCCGCCGCGCATGGCATCCGCCTCGAACATCTGAAGACGGACGATCCAAGCTCGGGCGTTACGCGGCTGCGCGCCGACAAGACCGCGGGCCGCAGCGACGGCGGCGCCATCGATCTTCTGTGGATCAATGGCGAGAACTTCGCCGCCGCGCGCGCGCAGAACCTGCTCTACGGCCCCTTCGCGGAGCGGCTGCCCAATTTCCGCTTCGTCGACCGCATCGGCAAACCATCGACGGTCCGCGATTTCACGCTGCCCACGGACGGGTACGAAAGCCCGTGGGGCATGGCGCAGATCACCTTTTTCCACGACGCCGCCCGTCTTCCGGCGCCGCCGCGCTCCGTGCCGGCTTTGCTGGATTGGGCGAAGACGCGACGTGGACGTTTCACCTATCCCGCGCCTGGGGATTTCGTCGGCGTCAGTTTCCTGAAGCAGGTGCTGAGCGAACTCATCGCGGATCGCGCGGTGTTGGCGGCGCCGGTCGAGCCCGCGCGGTTCGCCGCGCAGACCGCGCCGCTCTGGGCCTATCTCGATGCGCTGCATCCGCACCTGTGGCGCAGCGGGCGCGCCTTTCCGCCGGATTATCCGGGCCTGATGCGGCTGCTCGAGGACACCGAGGTCGATCTCGCGTTCGCCTTCAATCCCGCCGAAGCCGCGACGGCCGTGGCGGCGGGCCGGCTTCCGACGACCACGCGCGCCTTCACGTTCGAAGGCGGCACGATCGCCAACACGCATTTCGTCGCCATCCCGTTCAACGCCACGGCCAAGGCGGCGGCGATGGTGGTGGCGAACGTGCTGCTGTCGCCGCGCGCGCAGGCGCGCAAGGCCGATCCCGCGATCTGGGGCGATCCGACCGTCCTGGCGCTGGACAGCCTCGCGCCGGCGGAGCGCGCCGCGTTCGACACGCTGGCCGCCAACGCCGCTTTGCCCTCGGCGGGTGATCTCGCGCGCACGCTGCCCGAACCGCATCCCACCTGGCACATCGCGCTCGGGCAGGCCTGGCGCGCGCGCTACGCCGCGTGACGCCGCCGCGCCCGACGTCCTGGACGCTGGCGGGCCTTGCGTTGCCGGCCGTGATCGGCCTGCCGCTGGCGGCCGGTCTCGCGGGCGTGGTCGCCCCGGCCTTCGGCGTGCATCCCGGCCTTGGCGCGACGCGGCCGACGTTCGACGTGCTCGCCGGCCTGCTCACGGATCCGAGCTTCGGCCGTGCGCTCGCGCTGAGCGTCATGTCCGGGCTCGGCGCCTCGCTCCTCGCGGTCGCCGCCGCGTTCGGCTTCTGCGCGCTTGCCGCGCCGACGCGGTGGTTTGCGCGCGTGCGCCCGGCGCTCGCGGCCGGTCTTGCGCTGCCTCACGCCAGCTTCGCCGTCGGGCTCGCGTTCCTGGTCGCGCCCAGCGGCTTCATCGCGCGCGCGGTGTCGCCGGAGCTGACGGGATGGCGCGAGCCGCCGGATTTCCTCCTCGTCGGCGATCCGTGGGCCGTGTCACTGCTCGCGGCGCTCGCGCTCAAAGAGACGTTGTTCCTGATCCTGATGATCACGGCCGCGCTCGGACAATTTCCGGCCGAGTCCTTGCTGCGCACGGCGCGCAGCCTCGGCTATCGGCCGCTGCGGGGCTGGCTGATGGCGGTGGCGCCGCAGGCCTATCGCCGCGTGCGGTTGCCGGTCTATGCGGTGATCGCCTCGAGCCTTGGCTCCGTCGATCTCGCGCTCGTGCTCGGGCCATCCTCCCCGCCGCCACTCGCGCCGCTGCTGCTGCGCTGGTTCACAGATTTTGATCCGCTCCTGCAGCAGCGTGCGGCGGCGGGCGCTCTCGTTCTGCTCGCCGCGACGCTGCTGGCGATCCTGGCCTGGCGCCTGGGCGAACGCGGGATCGCCGCATTCGCGCGCGTGCGCCTGCTCGATGGCGATCGTGGCGGCGGCGCGCTCGATCGTGCGGTCGGCGCCGGCGCCGGCGGCATCGTCGGGCTCTCGCTCGCTGTGAGCACGGGCGCGCTGATCGTGCTGGCGCTGTGGTCCGTCGCGGCGGCGTGGCCGTGGCCCGAGGCGCTGCCGCGCGGGTGGACGCTGGCGCAGTGGGGCGCCGCGTGGCCCACGATCCTCCGGCTTGCGGGCGACACGCTGCTCGTCGCGGCATTGAGCACGGCGGTCGCACTGGCGCTTGCGATCGCGGCGCTCGAGGCGCGTCCGCCACGACCGGACGCCGCCATCGATGCGGTCGTGCTCACGCCGCTCCTGTTGCCGCAAGCCGGGTTCCTGTTCGGCGTGCAGGTGATGTGGAGCGCGCTGCGATGGGATGGCGCCATCGCCGCGGTGGTGTGCACGCATCTTCTGTTCGTCGGGCCCTACGTGTATCTCGCGCTGCGCGACCCGTTCCACGCGCTCGATCCGCGTCTCGCGCGCAGCGCCCGGTCGCTTGGCAAGTCGCGGCTCGTCACGCTCCTGCAGGTCAAGTTGCCGCTGCTGTTGCGTCCGCTCCTCACGGCGACGGCCATCGGCCTGACCGTCAGCGTCACCCTCTATCTGCCGACGATCATCGCGGGGGCAGGGCGCGTCACCACGCTCGCCACCGAGACGATCGCCCTTTCCGCCGGCGGGGACAGGCGGCTCCTGGGCGTCGTCGCGATCACGCTCGCGGCGCTGCCGTTCGCGGCGCTGAGGCTCGCGCTCGGCCTCGGCGCCTGGGCCGCGCGGCGCAGACGGGGGCTCGCCGCATGACGACCGCCGCAACGGGCCTGATGCTCTCCAACGTGAAGATCGCCGTCGATGGGCTCCGCCTGCTCGACGGCTTCTCCTGCGCGATCGCACCGGGCGAAACGCTCACGCTCATGGGGCCGAGCGGCGTCGGCAAGTCGAGCCTGCTTGCCTATGTCGCGGGCGCCCTTCCGGAGACCTTCGTCGCCGAAGGCGTCGTATCGCTCGACGGCCGCCGCATCGATCACCTGCCCATCGAGGCGCGGCGCGTGGGCGTTCTGTACCAGGACGATCTCCTCTTCGCGCACATGTCCGTTGGCGAGAACCTGGCCTTCGCCACGCCGGCGGGCCTTTCGCGGGTGGAACGCCAGGCGCGGGTCCGCCGGGCGCTCGATCTCGCCGAACTGTCCGGCTTCGAACGACGCGACCCCGCCACGCTGTCCGGCGGCCAGAAGGCCCGCGTCGCGCTGATGCGCGCGCTCTTGGCCGAGCCCAAGGCGCTGCTCCTCGACGAGCCGTTCTCCAAGCTCGATCCCGAGCTAAGGGCGCGGACGCGGGCGTTCACGTT
The DNA here is from genome assembly GCA_018969015.1 of Alphaproteobacteria bacterium. Lineage (GTDB taxonomy): Bacteria > Pseudomonadota > Alphaproteobacteria > Caulobacterales > Aquidulcibacteraceae > REEB506. Next base: position 36,757 of record JAGWZE010000010.1, on the reverse strand, counting down.
CGCGCAGATCGCCGAACGGTCGATCCCGACGCTTCTCGTCACGCACGACCCCGCCGACGCGCCCGGCGCGATCCTTCCCTTCCCCTGAGAGAGGGTTTGCGCCGCGGTCTTCGGCGGTGTGTAACGGCGGCCCGGCCGGGAGCGTAAGCTCCGGGCCGCGCTCCAGAAAGGGCACGCATGCGCCATCTTCGTCTCGCCTCGGCCTGTTTCGCCCTGGCCGCCATCGCGCCCGGCGCGGCCTTCGCCGAGAGCGCGATCCAGGCGCGACTTCTAGGGCCCGACGGCCGGCCGGCGGCGGGCGTGGTCGTCCGCGCCGAGAACACCGGCACGGGCGCGACGCGCGAAGCGCGCAGCGATGCGTCGGGCCGCGTCCGGTTCGGCGGGCTCGACACCGCCGGCGCATGGCTCCTGCGCACGCCCGAGACCGGCGCCACCGCCGCCTTCGAGTCCGATCCGATCCGCCTGCGGACGGATTTTCAATCGAACGTCACGCTCCGTCTCTCCGCCGCTGGGACCGGCGAGATCGTCGTCACCGGGCGCCGCACCATCGCCGGGCTCAACACGGCCAACGCCGAGGTCTCCGCGACGCTCGACGCCGAGGCGATCAGCAAGGTGCCCGTCGAGGCGCGCAGCCTCGAGCGTCTGCTGTTCCGGCTGCCGGGCGTCACGCAGTCCACCGGCTTCTTTCCGGAAGCGCCGGCCGTCGCCATCAATGGCGCCAACGCGCTGTTCACGAGCTATCTGATCGACGGCCTGGACAACACCGAGAATTTCCTCGGCGGCCAGCGCTTCCCGATCCCGGTCGGCGCCGTGCAGGACGTGACGGTGCTGTCCGGCTCGTACTCCGCCGCGTTCGGCCGCACGGCCAACGGCGTCGTCAACGTCACGACGCCCGCCGGCGGCAACGACCTGCATGGCGAAATCTACGCCGTGACCCGCCTGCGGGACTTCATCACCGCGAAGCCGGACTCTAATCTCACCTCTCTTTTCGGCGCGCCCGTATCGGAGACCTTCACGCGCGACCAGGGCGGGGTATCCCTGTCCGGCCCGATCGTCCGGGATCGCACGTTCTTCTTCCTGAATGTGGAGTACATCCGCGACGCGACGGACAACGTCCTCAGCGCCCCGGCGCTCGGCGTGCGCGCGCGCCTGCAGGGTCTCAATACGCAAACGCTCGTCACCGCGCGTGTCGATCAGGTCTGGACGCCGCGCCTGCGCACGGCCCTGCGCGTCAACTATGGCGATGTCCAGCTCGAGCGGCAGGGCGGCGGGTTGACCGGCGGCGTCACGTTTCCGAGCGCCGGCAGCATCCAGGATCGGCAGTCCTTGAACGTCGCGCTCACGGCAACCTATCGCGGCGACGGTTTCGACTATGCCGGCGCCCTCCAATTCAGCCGCTTCGACTGGGACTACGGGCAGCCGCGCGCGGGCGCCGGGCCGCAGGTGAGCCTGTTCGCCGCCGGCGATCTGAGCGCGCCCATCGCCGTGATCGGCCATCCGGGCTTCGTGTTCGACGACCGCGAACGCACCTGGCAGACCCGCCACGTGCTCACCATCGACCGCGGCGCCCACCGCGTCCGCGCGGGGTTCGATCATCTGCATGCCGATTTCCAGCTGTTCGGCGGCGGCAATCCGAACGGCAATTTCAACGTCGCCCTGACGCCCGCGGACCTCGCCGGGCTGCAGGGACGGGGCCTCGCCTTGTCGGCCCGCGATCTCCCCGCGACGGCGCAGATCCTTTCCGCGAGCTTCGAGACACAGCCGTCCGCGTTCGGCGCGCCGCAGGAGCTCACGAGCGCCTTCATCGAAGACCAATGGCAGGCCACTGCCGATCTCAGCCTCACGCTCGGCCTGCGCTGGGATTACGACTCGCTCACGGAGATCGTCGGGCGCGGGGACCGCAACAACTTCGCCCCGCGTCTCGGCTTCAACTACACGCCCAGCGAAACCCTCGCGATCCGCGGCGGCCTTGGGCTCTTCGTCGAGAAAATCCCCTACGCCATCATTTCGGACGCCATTCAGCAGAACTCCCGCGCGCCGGGCTTCCTCGCCCAGCTGCAGACCCTGAAAGACCGCGGCCTCCTGCCGGCGAACACGGACATCGCGGCGATCACCACCGACCGGGGCAACATCACCGTCGATGCGGCGAGCCTCTGCGCCAGCCTGACGGCCTGCCCGGACCCGCGCTCGCTCATCGCGCAGCGCAACAGCCTGACGCAAAGCGAGCGCCGCATCTTCAATCCCAATGGCCTCGACAATCCCGAAGCGATCCAGGCGAGCCTTGGCGTGCAGTGGCAGCCCGCCGATCGCTGGCTCCTCGGCGCCGATCTTCTGTATTCGGACGGGCGCAACCTCGTCCGCCTTCGCGACCTGAATGCGCCGGCGCCCTTCGTGTTCAACGAAGCGGAATTCGCCCGGCTGGGCGCGGCGGGCGTCGCCGCGTTGACGCCGCAGCAGCGCGAGGCGCTCGGGCTCGTCCGGTCGCGTGCGGCGGCCGATGCGACACGGCCGGCATTGGCGCCGGGCGGCGTCGTGCCCGCGGGCGGCGCGCGCTCCATCGTGGTCTCCGAAACGCGCGGGCGCTCGAAGTACGAGGCGCTCACGCTGTCCGCGCGGCGTCTCCGCGGCGAAGGGCGGTGGGACGGCGTCGTCTACTACACGCTCTCACGCTTGCGGAACGACAGCGACGACATCAACTTCCGCGCCAATGACGCCAACGATTTCGCCGCCGATTACGGCCCGTCGCTCAACGACCGCACGCACGTCATCTCGGCCCTCGTGAACGCATACCCGACGCCACGGCTCACGATCTCCCTCGCCGCCCTCGTTCAATCCGGACAGCCCGTCACCTTCGTGCCCGATCCGGCGGTGTTCGGCACGACCGATCTCAACGGCGACGGGCTCTCGTTCGCCGATCAGTTCACGGGCAATCCCGATCGCTTCCCGGGCGTGCGGCGCAACTCGGGCCGCCTCGACGGGGCGACGACGATCGATCTCGGCGCGAGCTATCGCATCCCGGCGCCCCGCGGTACGGTGGAGGTGCGCGGCGACATCTTCAACCTGTTCGACGCGCAGACGCAGAGCGGCTATCCGGTGAATTTCACCGTCTCCAATCAGCGTCAGATCTTCGGGCGGCCCTTTGCGCAGAACAGCGCCGGTCCGCCGCGGACGTTCCAGGTCACCGCACGCTACAGTTTCTGAGGTCGCCCCGTGTTCGACGCCGCGTTGCGCCGTCTGATCGATCCGCCGCTCGACGCGGTCGCGCGCGGTCTCGCCGCCGCGGGGATCGGCGCCAACGCCGTCACGCTCGCAGGCGCGGCCGTGGCGATCGCGGTCGGCGCGGCGATCGTGGCCGGCGCCTATGGATGGGCGCTTGCGCTGATCGTCCTCAACCGCGTGCTCGACGGGCTCGACGGCGCCATCGCGCGCCGCGCCGGCGCGACGGATTTCGGCGGCTATCTCGACACCGTGTGCGACTACCTCTTCTACGGCGTCGTCCCGCTCGCCTTCGCGATCGCCGATCCCGCGGGGGCCGGCGCGGCGGCCGCCGCGGTGCTCGCGAGCTTCTGCCTGACCGCGTCGAGCTATCTCGCCTTCGCCGCGCTGGCCGCGAAAAACGGCCTGACCACGCGGGCGCGCGGCGAAAAGTCCTACTACGCGGCGTTTGGAGTGATCGAGGGCGGGGAGACGATCGCATTCTTCGTCGCTTTCGTCCTTTGGCCGGCGTGGTTCGCGCCTTTGGCCTGGACGCTCGCGGCGCTGTGCGCGCTCACCACCATCCTGCGCGTCGCGGTCGCGGCGCGCGTGTTCGCCCGCACGAACTGACGCGGGCGCGACGCGGCCATTGACGGACGCCGCCGCGGCGGATTGGCTGGCGGCCGGACAAGACCACCCCCGGAGATCCCCCATGCGCCGACGTGACGTTCTCCTTGGCGCCGCCGCGCTCGCCACCGCGCCGGCCGGCCACGCGGCCGCGGCGACGGGGCCTTCTCTGCGCGAAGCCGCGCGCGACGCCTGGCTCTACGCTCTGCCGCTCATCGAAATGGCGACCATCCGCGCGCGCGCCGCACAGACCGGCGCCAACGTGCTGACGGCGACGCGCACGCTCGCGACGCCGGAAAGCCGCGTCGTCACGACGCCGAACAACGACACGATCTATTCCGCCGCCTGGCTCGATCTCACGCGCGGCCCCGTGACGCTCGGCTACGCGCCCTCGCAGCGGTACCAGTCCGTCCACATCCTCAACATGTACACCGATACGGATGCGGTCTTGTGCGGTCGCACCGTCAAGGGCGCGGGCGGGGCGTTCGAACTCGTCGGGCCTGGGCAAAGGCCGCGCGGGCCGCTTCACGCGCGCGTCTCGACGCCGCAGGCCTGGATGATCGTGCGCACGCTGGTGGACGGCCCCGCCGATCTCGCCGCCGCCCACGCCGCGCAGGACGGCGTCACGCTGACCGGCCCCGCGATCGCGACGCCCGGGCCCTACGCCACGCGCGACGCCGCGCCGCCCGCATTCTTCGAGGCCGCGCAGGCGCTCATGGCCGCCAACCCGCCGCCGCGCGCGGATCGCGCGTTCCTGAAGCGCGTCGGTCTTCTGAAACCGGACGCACGCGCCGCGCTCACGCCGGCGCAGTGGGCCGAGATCGCCGCGGGCGTCGCCGAAGCGCGCGCCCTCATCGGCAAGGTGCTCACGGCGCCGCGCTTCGTCGACGGGTGGTCCACGCCGCCGCCGAATCTCGGCCTGTTCGGGCAGGATTTCGTTTTTCGCGCCGCAATCGCGCTGGGCGGCATCGGCGCGCTGCCGCCGGACGAGGCGATCTATCTCTCGCCCGAGGGCGATCGCGGCGCCGAGTTCACCGGCGACGGCCCATACCGTTTGACGGTCCCCGCCAACCTTCCGGTTTCGGCGTTCTGGTCGCTCACCATGTACGAAGTCACCGCCGCCAAGCAGCGCTTCCTCACGCCCAATCCTCTTGCGCGGTATTCGATCGGGGATCGCACGCCCGGCCTCGTGCGCAACGCCGACGGCGCGCTCGACATCTGGATTTCCCGCACCGATCCGGGCGAGGCGCGCCGCGCGAACTGGCTGCCGGCTCCGGCGCAGGGACCGTTCACGATGTCATTCCGCGCCTATTGGCCGAAGCCGGATCTCGTGTCGGGCAGGGTGCGCTTGCCGCGCATCGTCCCCGCCTGAAACGGCGCGCCGCGGCTTCGAGACGATTCTGGAAACGTGACCGCGTCGGCGCGCGGCCGTGCGGCTCAGGGCGCCTGACGCCCAAGCAGCCCCCACATGAATCTGCGCAGCGCCTGCTTTGCATCCGCTTCCGAAAGCGCCGCGCCCTTCGAGGCGCGGTCAAGCGCGAGCCCCTGGCGAAAGGCGATGAACAGCGCCGCTGCCTTGATCGGATCCTCCACCTTTGCGCCGGCTTTTTTCGCGAGCTGCGCGATGATCGTCGCGGCGCCCTTGTACTGGCGTTCGAAGAGATCGGCGAACTGCTCGGTGAGCGCCGGATGGCGCGCGACATGGAGCGCAAACTCCACCGACAGCAGACACCATTCCTGATCGGCCTGCTCGACCGCGTAGCGCTCCGCGATCTGATCGATGGCGTCCGCCACGTCGAGACCACCGGCCGCGAGGTCGCGGCTGGCGGCCAGCTCGGCCGCCATGGTCTCCGAGAGCAGTTCGAGGAAGATCGCCTCCTTGCTCTCGAAGTTCGAATAGAAGGCGCCCTTCGAGAAGCCGGCGGTCTCGGCGATGGTGTCGATCGAAGCGCCGCCATAGCCCGCCCGGGCAAAGACCGAACGGCCAGCCGCCAGCAACAGGCTTCGGGTGCGCTCCCGGCTCTCTTCCCGCGTCAGTCTCGGCATGTGGCCTCCGGCTTCAGGCCAAGTGGTATACCGATTCACATGCAAATACCAATCGGTATTATAATAACGGTTGGTATGGAGGGTGCGGGATGCGTGGCCAAACGGTGTTCGTCACGGGAGCGACGGGGCTTTTGGGGAACAACCTGGTCCGCCAGCTGCTTGCCGAGGGCGCGCGCGTCCGGGCGCTGGCGCGCTCCGCGGAGAAGGCGGCCGCGCAGTTCACGGACTTTGCCGGCCCGGATCTCGAGATCGTGGTCGGCGATCTGGCGGCGGTTGAAGGGTTCGCCGCGCGGCTCGCGGGGGTGACCACGCTGTTCCACACGGCCGCCTATTTCCGCGACAGCTACAAAGGCGGCTCGCACCGCAAGGCGCTGATCGCGACCAACGAGGCCGGAACCCGCGCATTGATCCAGGCCGCTTATGACGCCGGCGTCCGGCGCATGGTGCACACCTCGTCCATCGCCGTCCTGGACGGCCCCCGCGGCGCGCTGATCGACGAGACGATGGTCCGAAAGCGGACGAACGCCGACGACTACTACCTCAGCAAGATCCTGGCGGACGACGCCGTGTTCGACGCGCTGGCGCGCTGGCCGGATTTTCATGCCTCGCTCGTCCTGCCCGCCTGGATGTGGGGCCCGGGTGACGCCGGCCCGACCTCGGCGGGGCAGACCGCATTGGATTTCCTGAACCGGCGTCTCCCCGGCGTCCCTCCCGCGACGTTCTCGTTCGTCGACGCGCGCGACGTCGCCGCCGCGCAGATCGCCGCCGCCAAGCGAGGCCGCCGCGGCGAGCGGTATCTGGCGGCAGGGCGCAACATGGCGCTCACGGAGCTTTTCCCGCTTCTGGAGCAGGTCGCACGCGTGCCTGCGCCGCGCGCAAAACTTCCGCTCGGCCTGCTCTTTGTCATCGCGGGCCTGCAGGAGAGCGTCGCGCGGGTGACGGGCAAGCCGGTGCTGCTCAGCTGGGCCGCCGTGAAGAACATGGCGCGCGAGCGCGGTCGCACCCGGTTCAACAACGCCAAGGCCGAGCAGGAGCTTGGCCTGCGCTTCCGCCCCGTGACGGAGACCCTCGCCGACACCGTCGCGTGGTTTCGCGCGCGGGGGCTTGCGCCCGTCACGCCCGTTCCGTCCGCCAGCACGTGAGGCAAGCCATGACCCGCACCGAATTCACGCCGGCCGAAGTGGTCGACGCCATGCACGCGGCCTTCCGCCGTGGAGATCTCGAGGCCATCGCCGCCTTCTGGGCCGAAGATGTGGACTACAAGGCGCCGGGCGTCGCCCTGCGCGGGCTCGCGGCGCGACGGGCGGCCGAGCGCGTCTGGCTCGACGCCTTCAGCGACAACGCCGTCGACACCTACGCCCGCTTCGAGAATGGCGACGAGATCGTGGATTTCGCCGTCATGGCCGGGCGTCACACGGGACCGCTTGCTTTGCCCGGCGGCCAAACCTTTCCCGCCACCGGCGCGACGATCTCAGGACCCTATGTCGCCCGCTACACGATCACGGCCGGCAAGGTCACGGCGCAGGAAGTGATCTATGATCGCCTCGCGCTGATGACGAGCCTGACCGGCAGCTGAGGGAAGCCACGCATGATCCGGATTCCGCTTGGCCACACCGGCCTCGAGATCAGCCGCATCGGGCTTGGCTGCATGGGCATGTCGTCCGCCTACGGAGACAGCGATCCCGAAAGCTGTCTCAAGACGCTCGATGGCGCGCTCGAACTCGGCGTGAACTTCTTCGACACGGCCGATATCTATGGCTGGGGCGCCAACGAAGAGCTGATCGCGCGTTTCCTCCCGGGACGGCGGGAGCGCGTGGTGCTCGCCACCAAATGCGGAATCACCCGCGGCGCCACGCCGCTGGAGCAGGGGCGGGACACGAGCGCCGCCTACATTCGCCGCGCATGCGAGGCCTCCCTGCGCCGCCTCGGCACCGACGTCATCGATCTCTACTACCTGCATCGTCTCGATGGCGTGACGCCATTGGAGGAGAGCCTCGGGGCGCTCGCCGATCTCATCGCGGAAGGGAAGATCAGGGCGGCGGGCCTGTCGGAGGTCAGCGCGGCGACGCTCCGGCGCGCTCATGGCCTGCTGCCCATCGCCGCGGTGCAGAACGAGTACTCGCTCGCCACGCGGGGCGGCGAGACCGAGCGCGTCATCGACGCCTGCCGCGAGATCGGCGCGACGTTCGTGCCCTATTCGCCGATCAGCCGGGGGCTGCTCACCGGCGCCTATCGGGACAGCGCGGCATTCGGAAAAGGCGATTTCCGCACGGTCCTGCCGCGGTTCTCGGACGAAGCGCTGCGCGCCAATCTTCGCCTGGTCGACGCCGTCGCCGCCATCGGGGCCCGGCACGGCGCATCGGCCGTGCAGATCGCGCTCGCGTGGGTCCTGGCCCGCGCGCCCCACATCGCGCCGATCCCTGGAACCCGCCGCCTGGATCGGCTGCAGGAGAACGTCGCCGCGGCGCGCGTCGTTCTGTCCGCGGATGATCTCGCAGCGCTCGAGGCCGCGGTGCCGATCGACGCCATCTCCGGCGCACGCTACCCCGCCGCCCTGGACAAGCCCCTCGGCTGATCCGGGCGCGCGCCAAGGCGAACGTCCTAGCCGACGTCGAACCGCACGCCTGCGCGTGTGAAGTCTCGATCGATCACCGGCCGCGCGACGGCGGCGCTTCGGTGGCGCTGCAGCGGCCGTCGTCCATGCCGCGCATCTCCTTGTTCCAGGTCGCCATCGCGGCGAACACGGCGCAGCGGCGCGCGTCGGCCCCAAGCGTCGCGTCGGCGAACAGCTCGGCCACGAGTTTCGGCTGCGTTTCTCGGTCGGCGATCATGCGCACGCCGCCGTCCTTTGCGGTGTCGAACACCATCGTGTTGGGTTGCCCCTCGGCGGTCGTGAAGCGTGTCCACGCCGGCGCGTCGGCGCCGGAGGGATCGCCCGTCGCGGCAAAGCGCGTCCAGTAGCCCATCATCTGGTCCGACAGCGCAAGACGGCCCGGCGCGTTCTCCTTCGTGAACGCGAACTGGTCGAAGCGGCCGAGCAGCACGAAATGGCCGAACATGAACGGGATCTCCATGCTGTGCGCGGCGCCGAGCATCTGTCCGAGATCGGTGAACGCGACGGAGCCCGCTTCGTCCCAATCGAAGCGATAGGTCCAGACCTGAGCGTTGCCGGCGCCGGTCGTCAGCGCGGCCGCGGGTGCGTCCACCGCCGTCGCGCGCCAGTTGCGGCTCGGATAATGCGACATCGCCTCGTACAGCACCGGATCGCGCGCCTGCGGGAAAATGCCCAGCACGCGCTTGGACAGCGCCGGGTTCAGCGCATTGAAGAGCTTCATCTCGTCGCGGTTCGTGCCGAGGATCGTGGGCACGGCGTTGACGCGCGCGGGATCGGCCAGCGCCGCCAGGATGCCGTCCTTCGGCAGGGTCACGCCGTCGGCGATCACCAGCGGCAGGCCGCGCGATTCCCGGCTCGTGTCGTAGGACTTGAACACGTCGGCGAGCGGCGCCGCGCGCAGCGCCGCCGCGGTCACGGGCCCGCCGCGCGTCAGCTTCGCGGCGATGGACTGTCCTGAATCCTTCATCTCCGCATCGCCCGCCTCGGCGACCGCGAGCGGCACGGTGCGCACCGAGCCGGATTGCACGATGGCCCGGTGGAACAGGCCCTTCGCGCGCGGGCTCGCGAGCAGGGCCGCGACGTCGAGGCCGCCGGCGCTCTCGCCGAAGATCGTGACGCGCGAGGTGTCGCCGCCGAACGCGCCGATATTGTCGCGGATCCACTCCAGCGCGCTCACGTGATCGAGCAGCGCGAAGTTGGCGGAGGCGTCGTCCGGGATCTGCGCGCTTTCGCGCAGCGCGGGATGCGCCAGCCAGCCAAGCACGCCAAGCCGGTACTGCACGACGACGACGATGACGTTGCGCTTCGCCGCGAGCGTCGCGCCGTCATACTGCGCGGCGCGGCCCCACACGTTCGAGCCGCCATGGATCCACATCATCACCGGCAGGCGGGCCGTCTTCGCCGCATCCGCCGAAAGCGGCGGCGCATAGACGTTGAGATAGAGGCAGTCCTCCTGGCCGACGATCTTGCCCCACTCGCTCTTGCCGACGCCGTCCAGCGCGCTCAGCGCCTGCGGGCACCACGGCGCTTCGGCCACCGCCGGGCGCACGCCGCTCCAGGCCGCGGGCGGGCGCGGCGCACGCCAGCGCAGGTCCCCCACGGGCGGCGCGGCGAACGGGATCGAACGCCACACATGGGCGCCCGTCGACGTGTCGACGAAGCCTTCCAGCGCGCCGGTCGTGATCGTCCGCTGCGTTGCGGGATCGGGCGTCGGGGCAGCGGCAGGGGTCGTGTGCGTGCACGCGCTGGCGAGCAGCGCGACCAGGGCGATGGCGGCGCGACGAAACATGAGCGGTGTCCTCCCGTGCTCCCGCCTATCGGTCCCGGACCATCGCCGCAAGGGGCGGCCGCCTCGGCGCCCGCCACCTTACGCAAGGCGAGCGCTCGACAGGCGCCCGGCCGCGCCGCATTGTACGCCTCCCCACGGACAAGAGAGCGGGAGGACGCCATGTCGGTCGATCTGCACAGCAACTACGTGATGACCATCGGCGGCAGGTCCGTCGCCGGCGGCGCGACGATCGACGTCGTGAACCCCGCCACCGGCGAGGTGTTCGCCCAGGCGCCGGATTGCACGAAGGCCCAACTCGACGAGGCGGTCGCCACGGCGAAAGCCGCCTTCAAGTCGTGGCGCGCCGTGCCGATCGAGCAGCGCCAGGCCGCCGTGCGCAAGGCAGGGGATATCCTCCTCGCCCACGCCGACGAGCTCGCCCGCCTGTTCACCCGCGAACAGGGACGCCCGGTCGACGCCGCCAAGCAGGAAATCCAGGGCGCCGCGATGTGGCTGCACGCCGTCGCCGCGATGAGCCCGCCCACGCACGTCGTCGAAGACAGCCCGCAGCAGTTCATCGAGACGCGCTACGTGCCGCTGGGCGTCATCTGCGCCATCGCGCCGTGGAACTTCCCCGTGACGCTGGCGATGTGGAAGGTCGCGCCCGCGCTCGTCGCCGGCAACACGATGGTGCTCAAGCCGTCGCCGTTCACGCCGCTGTGCACGCTCAAGATCGGCGAGCTGTTCCGCGACGTCTTCCCGCCGGGCGTGCTCAACATCATTTCCGGCGGCGACGAGCTCGGCCCGATGATGACGAGCCATCCGGGTTTCGCGAAAATCTCCTTCACCGGCTCCACCGCCACCGGCAAGCGCGTGATGGAGAGCGCGGCGAAAGACCTGAAGCGCGTCACGCTCGAGCTCGGCGGCAACGACGCCGCGATCGTGCTGCCGGACGTCGATCTCGACGACGTCGCCCAGAAGATCTTCTTCGGCGCCTTCTTCAACACCGCGCAGATCTGCGTCGCCACCAAGCGCCTCTACGTGCACGAGAGCGTCTATGACGGCCTGCGCGATCGCCTCCTCGCCATCGCCGGCGCGGTGAAGGTGGGCGACGGCACGGAGCAGGGCGCCGTGCTCGGCCCGATCCAGAACAAGCGGCAGTACGATCGCGTGATGAATCTCCTGGAAGACGCGAAGGCCAACAAACTGACGCTGCTGCAGGGCGCCGGCGTGCCCGAAAAGGGCTATTTCATCCCCGTCACGATCGTCGACAACCCGCCGGAAGAGTCGCGCGTCGTGCAGGAAGAAGCCTTCGGCCCGATCCTGCCGATGCTGAAATTCAAGGACATCGACGACGTCATCGATCGCGCCAACGCCAGCGACTACGGCCTCGCCGGCGCAGTGTGGTCGAAGGATGTCACGAAAGCGATGGAAATCGCGCGCCGCATGGAGACCGGCACGGTCTGGGTCAACCAGAACCTCCAGCTCCGTCCCGACACGCCCTTCGCCGGCCACAAACAGTCCGGCTTCGGCGTCGAGAACGGCATGGAAGGCCTGCTTGAGTACATGGTCCCGCAGGCGGTGTACGTGGCGCGGGCTTAGGCCTCATCACCTCCGTCATCCTCGCCTCGCACCGTGTGCGAGGCGGGGATCCAGCGGCCGGAGAGACCGCACGCCTGGATCCCCGACGCGCCTGCGGCGCGCCGAGGATGACGGCGGCGTTGTCGTTGGCGCTTCGCCTTACGCCGCAACCTTCTCCCCCGCAAACGACCGCACCGCCGCCGGGACGCCCACCTCGTGCGGCGTCGCATCCGACCAGAACCGGCCCGCCCACTTGCTCCAATCGACCGTGTACGGACGGTCCCACTGGAAGCGCATCTCCGCCATTTCGCGCAGCATCGGCACGAACAGGCCCGCGACGCCCTGAACGGCGAACGGCAGCGCGCTGATCTGCGGCTTGCGCCCGAGCGCCGCCGCACCCATCGCCAGAAGCTCGCGCGAGGTGCGCACCGGCGGGCAGGGCAGGTGCCACGCCTGGCCGAAGCAGTCGTCGGGCGCCTCGAGCAGCGTGACGACGCCGCGTCCGAAATCCGGCACGTACGCATAGGCGTGCGGCATGTCCGGCGGCACGATCATCGTCGCGGCCTTGCCCGCGGCGATCGCGGCGAGCCCCGTTGCGCCCAGATGCGAAAGCGTGACGCCCGGCCCGTAGAAGTCTGGCGCGCGCAGGGCCGCCGTCTTCACGCGGCCGGCCTGCGCCTCCGCCATCCAGAGCCGCGTGATCGCCGCGCGCGCGGCCGGCTTCGCGCCATGGTCGGTGAGCGGCATGTCCTCGCGCAGGGGCGCCGTCTGCGGCCCGTACATGTAGAGATTGTCGACGAACACGAGCCGCGCCCGCCGCTCGGCGCAAACCGTCAGGACGGCGTGCATCGTCTTCGGCCACACCTCGCGCCAGACCGCGCCGGTATAGGCGAAGCCCACCGCGAGGACGATCTGTTCGGCGTTCGCCGCGGCCGCTGCGCGCCGCACAGCCTCGACGTCGGTGACGTCGCAGGAAACGAACTTCGCGCCGGCGGGAAGATCGTTGGGCGCGCTGCGCTGCGCGACCGTCACCTCATGGCCCCGCTGCACGGCCTGCTCCGCCGCCGCCTTGCCCACCGCCCCGAACCCGAAAATCACGATACGCGTCATGTCGACCTCCTGTTGGCCTGACCGTACGCGCCTCTCGCATATGCGCCAAATGCATTGTAATGATGATATCCATGCACCAGGCGCATATACCGGGTCTTGATCTCAACCTCCTGCCGGCGCTGGAGGCGCTTCTGCGTCGGCGCAGCGTGACGGCGGCGGCCGCCGACATCGGCCTCAGCCAGCCGGCGATGAGCCGGGCGCTGGCCCGCCTGCGCGACGTGTTCGGGGATCCGCTGCTCGTACGCGCCGGCGGCCAACTGATCCTGACGGCCCGGGCGGTCGATCTACTGCCGCGCGTCGCCGCCGCCATGGAGGCCCTGCGCGGCGTCTACCGTCCCGCCGCGTTCGCGCCCGAGCGGCTGGAGCGCACGATCCGTCTCGTCGCCACCGACGTCCATTCGGTCCTGCTCGGGCCGCCTCTAGCGGCGCGGCTGGCCAAGGCCGCCCCGCTGCTGGATCTGCGGTTCGAAACCGTCCGCCCCGACATCGTCGCGCGCATGGAGCGGGGGGAGGTGGACTTCGCCATCGCGCTTGCCTCGACGCCGTTGCCGCCGGGCGCCGCCAGCATGCCGATCGGCGCCGACCGGCTGTCGCTCGTCTTGCGCCGCGGCCACCCTTTGGCTGACCGGGACTGGACCGTCGCGGACTATGGCCGTGTCGATCATGTCGGCGTGTCGATCTTCGGCGACAGCCCCAGCGACCTCGACGCCGCCCTGGCGGCCCACGGCGTGACCCGCCGCATGGCGCTCACCACGCCGCATTTCCTCTCCGCCCTGGCTGTGGTGGCGCAGACCGACCACGCGACGACGATCTCGCACGCGTTCGCCAGCCGGTTCGCGGGCCTGTTCGATCTCGTGCTGAAGCCGCCGCCGCTGCCGTCGACGCTTGCTCAGGTCCTGGTGTGGTCACAGGCGCGGGGAGCCGATCCGGCGCTGGCCTGGCTGCGGGGCGTCATCGCCGAAGCCGCCGCCTCGGCGTACCCGCCGGCCTGACCCCATCGAAGAACGGCGCGTTAGAACTTGTTTAGGGCCTTTCGGGGCAAAACGAAGCTCAACCTGTTGACGGCTTCATGACGACTCCCCCCCAGCTGCACGCCGCCCCGGCGCCTCATCCCGCGCGCGCGGCGCGTACGACGATCCTGGTGGCCGGGCCCCAGTACGGCGCAGCCCAGTCCGTCGGCGACATGCTCGCCCGATCGGGCGCGACCTGTTTGTCCGCCGAAAGCCTCGCCGAACTCGCCCGCGCGTTCGCCCGATCGCCGGCGCAGGCCGTGCTCATCGATGCGCCGGTCCTGGCGCGGGACGGCGCAGGGGCGATCGCCGCGGTTGCCGCCAACTGGCCTTCGGCGCGGCGCATCGCCATTGGCGGCTGGCCGCCCGTCTCGCCCGAGCGGCTCGACTTCCACGTCCCGGCGGCCGATACGCCCGCCACGCTCACGCGGGCCGTGGGCCTCGTTCGCCGGCTGGCGACGGCTACGCCCGAGGCCGAGACGTCCCCTGGGCCGGTGCTCGTGATCGACGACATGCGCACGATGCGTGACCTCGCCACCTGCATGCTCGAGCAGGACGGCTTCGTCGCCCACGCCGTCGGCACGGTGGAGGAGGCGCACGCGCACCTCGATCGCGTGCGGTATGCGGCGGTGCTCACCGACGTGTTCATGGCCGGGATCGGCGGGATCGAGGGCATTCAGCAGCTGCGCCAGCGTGCGCCGGATCTGGCGATCGTGGCGATGTCGGGCGGGCTCGGCGACCGGATGGGGAAGGGCTCGGCCCTCACGGCGGCGATCAAGATCGGCGCGCATCGGGCCGTGTCGAAGCCGTTCCAGCGCGAGGATCTTTCGACGGCCCTGCGCGCGGCGCTGGCGGACGTTCAGGGGAAAGCGGCCGGCGCGGTCTGAGCCGCGTTAGCCGAGCAGGGCGCGGATCACGGCGGCAATGCCCGTCCAGGCCAGCAGCGAAAGACCGAGCGCCAGCGACAACCCCACGAGCGGCGGCAGACGGCGCACCGGCGTGCGCGGATCATCCGCCACGATGGCTGGGCCTGTTCGTGCATGGGGGCGAACCCGCATCATGCGCTCCCTGGGTCGCGGTCAACTTCGCTCACGAGTGATGGGTAGCGTCGCCCGACCACGTCAACAATTTCCTAAGTGAGGAATGACGGGCCGGTCATGGCCCATTCCGGGCTTGCCGGGGAACCGGGCGGCGGCGTAGAAAAGAACAAAAGAAGAACATGATCAAAGTCGCCCATGCGGTCGAGGGACCACGCCTCGGCGCCCTCACCGAGGCGCGCGGGCTCTGGTTCAGCTGCGACGCCTGCCAGCGCTCGGCCATGATGCCGATGGCGACGGCGCTCCATCTGTGGGGCGTGCGCACGCGCCTCGCCCGCATCGCGCGCGACGTGCGCTGCGGGCGGTGCGGCAGCGCCAATGTCGATGTCCGGCCCCACTACGCGTTTCCGCGCGGCCACGCGCCGCCGGAGTCGTCCGCCGATCCCGCCTCGAAACCGCGGTGACGAGACAACGCCGGGTGAACGGCGAGTTCAGCACACGCTCAGCCGCGCCCCTTTAGTCCTGTGTGCGTCGTCGCGCTGCGCGACGTCGGACGAAGGAGAGACGACCATGAAATCCATCGCGCTTGCGGTTGCTTCGCTCGCCGCGCTCGCCACGCTCTCGGGTGTCGCCGAAGCGCGGAACCGCACGACCATCAGCCAGTATGGCTATGGTCATGGCACGGCGACGGTCCAGAACGGCGACCTGAACGGGGCCGTCGTGACCCAGTCCGGCGTCGGACAATACTCGCGCGGCGTCCAGAACGGCTACCGCAACTATCTGCGGATGGACCAGTACGGCACGCGCAACCGCGTCACGACCGAACAGCGCGGCGTCGACAACTACTCCGTGACTGGGCAGCAAGGCTTCGATCTGCGCGCTGATACGCGCCAGGTCGGCGCTGGCAACATCGCCGGCATCGCCCAGATCGGCCGCGGGTCGACGGCGATCGCCGACCAGGCCGGGATCAACAACACGACGGCGGTGATCCAGGTCGGTGACGGCCAGAACGCCAAGGTCCGTCAGGTTGGCGAAGGCAACATCTCGGTCGTCATTCAAGGCGAATGACGGTGCGTGAAACCCTCGGCGTCGACGACCTCCCCCGTCGGCGCCGAGGCCGCCGCCGCCCTGCGCCCGCTTCGCTTCGCGCCCCCCGCGTTATTGCACAGAGGAGATCGTCATGAAGATCCTCGCATCCGCGCTCGCCGCCGCCGCCGTGCTGGCCGCCTGCGCCACGCCCGCGCCGCCCGTGGCCGACGCGCGCCCCGCCTATCGTGACGCCGCGCCGGTGTCCTGCGCGATCCGCGAGTCGCGCGGACGCGGCGGCGTCGCGCTCGTCCCCGTCGTCTGGTCCTCGCGTCCGATGGCCGGCTCGTACGAATTCTCGGTGGACAAGATCTCGCGCAGCGGCTCGGCCAGCGTCGAGCAGGGCGGGGCGGTCCGCGTCGCGCCGGGACGCGCCGAAACGCTCGGCTCGGTCGACATGGGCGCGCGCCCGTTGCGCTACACCGCGCGCCTCGTCGTCAGCGATCGCGTCGGCCCCGTCTGCGTCGCCACCGCGCCGCGCGGCGCCTGACACGCGTCCGGCCGAAGCTTCGCCCCTCCCCAATGACTTGCGGCGAGCGCATCGCGCGCTCGCCGCTTCTTCTCGTGCGTTTATCCGTTCGTGCGTTCGCCCGTTCGTGGCTCGTACGTTCGTCCCGTCTTCGTTGGTGCTCTGTGCGCTCGTTTGTTCGTGCGTTCCGCGCCCCAAAATGCGCGCACATTTCGCAGCACGCGATCGCCCAATTCGGGCGGTCGCTCAAACGGCCTGACGGAAATCTCCATTCCGCAATGCATCGGAAATAGCAGCGGACAATTTCTCCAATTGCCGCGCCATCTCCCGCAATTGCGGAGCCAAATCCAAAGCGCCCTGGATAGCCAAACGAACCGCGCCGTCTTTGTCGCGATCGAGCCAGCCTTTCGCACACAAATCATTTACCTTGCGGCGCACGGTTTCGCGCGGAATGCCGGTGAAATCTGCGATCGATTGCACGTTCGTGGGCGGCGCCTGGTTCTCGAAAATGAATGAACCCAGATACGATTCGTATGACTGCTCCGCGAATCCTGAGGCCTTCATGCCCTGATCGATCACGGCGCTGACGATCATGACTTTCTCCAAGTCACCATCGAAGGCGGAGCGCCACATCACCATCATGCGTAGATAGTGCGTGTTGATGAGTGGAAAAAGTAAACCGAAACGCGCGCCGATCCTGTCCACCGTGCACCCCTTCAAGACGTGCAAAAGGTGTACAGGTTCACACCATCCGGAGCAACCGGATTCGGGCGATGCGAAACTTGAAAAAGGGGTTAATTCAGAGTCCGTCGAACAGCGCCGTCGACAAATAGCGCTCCGCGAAACTCGGAATGATCGCGACGATGCGTTTGCCTTCGGCTTCGGGACGACGACCGACCTTGATCGCCGCCGCAAGCGCCGCGCCCGAGGAAATACCGCCCGGCAGACCTTCGAGCCGCGCCGCCTCGCGCGCCAGCGCGAACGACTCGTCGTTGGACACCGTGACGACCTCGTCGATCACCGACTTGTCGAGAATGTCCGGCACGAAGCCCGCGCCGATGCCCTGGATCTTGTGCGGTCCCGGCGCGCCGCCCGACAGGATCGGCGACGCTTCCGGCTCGACGGCGATGACGCGCAGATTCGGCAGACGCGGCTTCAGCACCTGGCCGACGCCCGTGATCGTGCCGCCCGTGCCGACGCCGGAGACGAAATAGTCGAGCTTGCCGCCCGTGTCGGTCCAGATTTCTTCCGCGGTCGTGCGGCGATGCACGGCGGGGTTCGACGGATTGGCAAACTGCTGCGGCATGATCGCGTTCGGCGTCGCCGCGACGAGCTCTTTCGCCCGCGCCACCGCGCCGCGCATGCCTTCGGGGCCGGGTGTCAGCACGAGCTCGGCGCCGAGCAGCGACAGCATCTTGCGCCGCTCGAGCGACATCGTCTCGGGCATTACGAGGATCAGGCGGTAGCCGCGCTGCGCCGCCACGAACGCGAGCGCGATCCCGGTGTTGCCCGAAGTCGGCTCGATCAGGACGCTGTCTTTCTTGAGCACGCCTTGCGCTTCGAGATCGGTGATCATCGCCACGCCGATCCGGTCCTTCACGGAGGCGATCGGGTTGAAGAATTCGAGCTTGCCGATCAGGTCCGCCTTCACGCCGTGCGCCTTGGCGAGCTTCGGCAGCCGGACGAGGGGGGTGTCGCCGATCGTGGCGGTGATATCGTCATAGATGCGGCCGCGGCCGACCGTGCCTTTGCCGGGGGTCGCGTCGGTGGAAATCTGGTCGGCCATGGTCGTCTCCTCGTCCCGTCAGGGTAACGCCGGGCGAACGCCGGGCGAAGCGAGGAGTTCTCGGCTGGACTATATAGCGCAGCTAAAGATTCACCGTCCGGTCGAGCCGAACCCGCCGGCGCCGCGGGCGGTGTCGTCGAGCGTGTCGGTCTCGCGCCACACGGCCTGGGTCACCGGTGCGATCACCATCTGCGCGATGCGTTCGCCGCGGCGGATCACGAACGGCGCCTGGCCCAGATTGATCAGCAGCACCTGCACCTCGCCGCGATAGTCGGCGTCGATCGTGCCGGGCGTATTGAGGCAGGTGAGCCCGTGCTTGAGCGCCAGCCCCGAGCGCGGCCGGATCTGCGCCTCGAAACCGGGCGGCAGCGCCATCGCGAGGCCAGTGGGCACGAGCGCCCGCGCGCCGGGCTCCAGCGTCAGCGGCGCGTCTTCCGGCACGGCCGCGCGCAGATCCATTCCGGCCGCCAGCGCGGTCTCGTAGGCGGGCAAAGGCAGGTCGGGATTGTGGGGAAGCCGGCGAACGGCGATCTGCGGCGTGGTCATCCGCAGACCTTAGCGGATTCGCGCCATGCGTTCAGGCCGCGTCGGCGATGTCGCTCTCGGCGGAACGGGGGAGCGCCGCGACCGGCGCGGCCCGCAGCGGCGTCCACAGCCGGAACACCGCGCCCCGTCCGTGGGACGGCGCCAGCTCCACGTCGCCGTCCATGAGCCGCGCGAGCTCGCGCGTGATCGCCAGCCCCAGCCCGGTGCCGCTGTGACGGCGCTTCTTGGTCGCATCGAGCTGCGTGAACGGCATGAACAGCCGCTCGGCCTGGTCCGGCGCGATCCCGACGCCGGTGTCGCTGACCGTGAAGGCGAGCCGCGCGCCGAGCGCGTCGACCTCCCGCCGCGCCGCGATCACCACTTCGCCGTTCTCGGTGAACTTGCAGGCGTTCGAGGCGAGGTTCAGCAGGCACTGCCGCAGCTTCACCGGATCGACCCACGCATGCCCGACGCCCGGCTCGATCAACAGGGTGAGGCGGTTGCCGTTCGACTCCGCGACGCTGCGCACCGTCGCGCCCACGTCCGTCACCAGCGCGGCGATGTCGGTGTCGGCGGGCGCGAGCTCCATGCGCCCGGCCTCGATCTTCGACATGTCGAGCACGTCGCTGATCAGCGAAAGCAGATGCCGCGCCGCCGCCTGGATGCGCTGCGCGTCCTGCGCGCGCGCCGCGCCGTTCTCGGCGTCTTCCTCGAGGATTTCGGCGTAGCCGATCACGGCGTTCAAAGGTGTGCGCAGCTCGTGGCTCATCACCGCGAGGAACTGCGATTTCGCCGCGCTCGCAGCTTCGGCGGCGCGCCGCGCGCGATCGTGGGCGTCCCGCTCCGCACGCAGGCGTTCGAAGTCGCGGGCGCCGAAAATCGAGATGGCGATCAGCTGCGCCATCACCAGCGTCACCGCGAGACCCGCGATCGTCAGCCCGAGCGTCAGGATAGGGAAGGTCACCATGACGACGAGTGGCGAGCCGATCGCCGCGATCAGGGCGCCGCGCCGGTGCGAGTAGTAATGGAAGCCATGGATCATCGTGCCGGCGAGCCAGCACACGGCGAAAATGGCGCCCACCGTGCCGCCCGCCACCCACGACGCCGCCGGCGCGCAGACATAGACGAGGCCGCCCCCCGCGCAGATCGCGTTGTGCGCCAGCTCGGCGCGGTGCGGCGCGCGCGCATGCAGTGCGACGACGTGCCGGACCAGGAGGAAATGGAAATTGAGCTCGTACGCCACGACGACGGCGAACCAGAACAGACAGGCGAAGGGCCCCAGCCAGGGGCTCATCACCGCGGCGCCGAGCGCGGCCGAGGCGAGGCGCGCCGGAAGGCCGCGCCGCGAGACCGCGATCGCGTCCGGCAGTCCGCCGAGACCGTCGTCGCCTGGGCCCACCGCAATCCGGTCCGCGTTGGTCACGCGCCTCTCCCGTTCGGGACGTCCGGCGCAGCCTGCGGCCTTCAACGGCGCACCGAGCGCCGCGAAAGGGCCCCGCGCGGTTCGCGCGGCGGATTTTGCGTCCCTATCCACCAGGATACGGCGCAAGGGCTTAAAGAAGTCGAACGGCGATCGCCGAAAACGTCCGGGTTCGGCCTTTCGTCGTCCAGATTGGGCGCAATGCCCTTGCGGCGTCAGGCCAGGGCCGCGGCTATGGCGTGGGCGAGGCGGGCGGCCACCGCCCCCTTCGGCGCGCGGGGCCAGCGTTCGACGCCGGCGGCGGTGACGATCGCCACCTCGTTGGCGTCGCCGCCCATCACGTCGCCTGAAACGTCGTTCGCGACGATCCAGTCGCAGCCTTTGCGGGCGAGCTTGGCGCGCGCATGCGCCTCCACGTCGTCCGTCTCGGCGGCGAAGCCCACCACCAGCCGCGGACGGTTTGGTCCGGGGGCGGACAATGTGGCGAGGATGTCCGGGTTCTCGGCCAGCGTGATCGCGGGCAGGCCGGTCTTGGTCTTCTTGAGCTTCGTGGCGGCGACGGCCGCCGGCCGCCAATCGGCGACGGCCGCCACGCACACCGCCGCGTCGGCGGGCAGGGCGGCCTGGCATGCGCCGAGCATCTGGGCGGCGGTCTCGACGCGCGTGACCGTGACGCCCGAGGGATTATCGAGGCCCACGGGGCCGGCGACGAGACGCACGTCCGCGCCGAGCTTCGCGAGCTCCGCGGCGATCGCGAAGCCCTGCTTTCCCGAGGAGCGGTTCGACAGGAATCGCACGGGATCGATCGGCTCGATCGTCGGCCCGGCGGTGACGAGGATGCGCCGCCCCTGCAGCGGGCGCGCGCCGGTGGCGGCGACGCCCGCGCCAACGCCGCGGTGCGCGTAGAACGCCATCACTGCGTCGCGGATCGCGGCCGGCTCGGCCATGCGCCCCGGGCCGAACTCGCCGCATGCCATCGCGCCGTCGTCGGGGCCCACGAACGTGACGCCGTCGGCCTTCAGTTGCGCGAGATTGCGCTGCGTCGCCGCGTGCTCCCACATCCGCACGTTCATCGCCGGCGCCATCATCACCGGCTTGTCGGTGGCGAGCAGGGCGGTCGTGGCGAGATCGTTGGCCAGCCCGTTCGCCGCGCGCGCCATCAGGTCGGCGGTGGCGGGCGCGACGACGACGAGATCGGCCTGCCGCGACAGTTCGATATGCCCCATCTCGGCTTCGTCGGTGAGGTCGAACAGGTCGCGATAGACCTTGTCTTGCGTCAGGGCGCCGAGCGAGAGCGGCGTCACGAATTGCGCGCCTGCCGCCGTCAGGATCGCGCGCGTGCGCACGTTCTCCGCTGCGAGCAGGCGCACCAGCTCGAGGCTCTTGTAGGCGGCGATGCCGCCGCCGACGATGAGGAGGATGCGCCGCTCGCCCATCTCAGAGGCCCGCGTAGTAGGCCATGAACACGAGCACGCCGCCCACGGCGAAGCCCACGAAGAAGCTCATCCACTGGAAGCGCGCGCGCTCGGCCGGCGGCGGTCCGCGACGGATCTCCTCGGCGGCGCCCTCCAGCGCGGCGAGCGTCTGCGGCAGACGGCGCAGCGCGGCGATGCCGCCGGCGGCCTCGTCCATCACGCGCCGTCCCATCGCCTCCGCGCCGAGCTCGCGCTTCACCCAGCGCTCAACGATCGGGCGCGCCGCGCCCCACATGTCGTGCTTGGGATCGAGCCCGCGCGCCACGCCCTCGACCTGCACCATCGTCTTCTGCAGCAGCACGAGTTCGGGCCGCAGATGCATGCCGAACAGGTGCGTCACGTCGAACAGCTGGAGCAGCAGGCGGCTCATCGAGACTTCGTCGGCGGTCTTGCCGAAGATCGGTTCGCCGATGGCGCGCAGCGCCTGGGCGAATTCGTCGACGGTGTACTTCTCCGGCACGTAGCCCGCTTCGCCATGCACCTCGGCGACGCGGCGATAGTCGCGGCGCAGGAAGCCATACAGAATCTCCGCGAGGTACCGGCGCTCCTTCTTGCCGATCCGGCCCATGATGCCGAAATCGACGACCCAGAGCTGCCCGTCCTTGCCGTAGATGAGGTTGCCCTCGTGCATGTCGGCGTGGAAGAAGCCGTAGTCGAGCGCCGCCGCGAGGAACCCGCGCGTGACCTTCACGGCAAGCGCCGGGCGATCGGCGCCGGCGCGGTCGAGTCCCGCGGAATCGGTCAGCGAAACGCCTTCCACCCAGGTCTGCGTCAGCACGCGCTTCGAGGAGCGCGACCAGTCGATCTCCGGAACGGCCAGGAACCCGTCCTTTGCCGCCACTTCGCGGAACTCCGCCGCGGCGCCGGCTTCCAGACGCAAATCCAGCTCGCGCTCGAGCGCCGTCGCCACCGTCTCGACGAACTGCACCGGCTCGAGCCGGCGCGAGCGCACCGAGAAGAACTCGATCAGCTTCGCGCCGAAGCGCAGCGCATCCATCTCGCGCCGCAGTTTCCGTTCGATCCGGGGGCGGAGCACCTTCACCGCCATCGTGCCGCTGCGGGGATGCACCGACATGTGCACCTGCGCGATCGACGCCGCCGCCAGCGCTTCCGAGATCGCGCCGAACAGCGATTCGGTCGCGCCGAGCTCGGCGTTGATCGTGTCGAGCGCACGGTCCCGCGCAAATGGGGGCAGGCGGTCTTTCAGGCGGCCGAGATCCTGCGCCGCGGTCACGCCGATGATGTCGGGCCGCGTCGCGAGGAACTGCCCGAGTTTGACGTACGCCGGGCCGAGCTTTTCGAGCGCCATTGCCAGGCGCGCGCCCGGCGATTTCGGGCGGCGCCGGCGGGCAAACAGCCGCAAGCCCTGCGCCACGACGCGCCACGGAATAGGCAGCCGCTCCTGATACTCGCGCGGGAAGAGCGCGTCGTAGCGCACGAGCACGATGCCCACGCGCAGGAGCCGGAAGATGTGGTCGATGCCCAGCATCACACGGCCCAGCCATAATGGAGGGCGGCGACGCCGGCGGTGAAGTTGCGGAAGCCCGCGCGGCCGAACCCGGCGCCGCGGATCATCGCCAGGAACTTCTCCTGCTCGGGAAAGCGTCGAATGCTCTCGACGAGGTAGCGGTACGCCGCCTCGTCATTGGCCACGAGCTTGCCCACGCGCGGGATCACCTGGAACGAGTAGAGATCATAGGCCGGCTCGAGCGCGCCGACGGCGAGGCGCGAGAACTCGAGGCAGGCGAAGCGCCCGCCCGGCTTCAGCACGCGCCGCGCCTCGCGCAGCACCTTGTCGATATCGGTGACGTTGCGGATGCCGAAGGCGATCGTGACGGCGTCCGCGGACGCGTCGGGGAAGGGCAGGTTCTCGGCGTCGGCCTGTTCCCACTCCAGCCCGTCGTCGCCGCGCGTGCGGCCCGCCGCCAGCATCTCCTCGTTGATGTCGGAGACCACGATCCGCGCCGGCAAACCGCCGCGCCGCCGGCGCGCCTTGTCGGCCCGCTTGGCCAGCCGGCGGGCGATATCGCCCGTGCCGCCGGCGAGGTCGTAGATCGTTTCGCCCGGCTGCGGGTTCACGAAATCCGCGAACGCGTCCTTCCAGACCCGGTGCAGGCCGGCGGACATGAGGTCGTTCATCAGGTCGTAGTTGCGCGCGACGCGATCGAACACCCCTTTGACGAGCTTGGCTTTTTCCGCGCGCGGAACGGTGTTGAACCCGAACGAGGCGGGTTCTTCGTCGGGTGAGGGGGGGCGGACTTCGGCCATGGCGCGGGGACAATAGCGGCGGGGTGGTTAAGGCGCTATAGAGCCGCGTGCATTCATCCTTTGTTTCCAATTGATTGGCGCCGGGCGTGCCTGAACTTCCCGAAGTCGAGACGGTCCGCCGCGGGCTCGCGCCCTCGCTGGTCGGCCGGCGTCTGGTGCGGGTCGAGGCGCGACGGCCCGATCTGCGCTTCCCGCTGCCGGAGCGGTTCGCCGACAGGCTCACGGGCGCCCGCATCGAGGCGCTCGAGCGCCGCGCGAAGTACCTTCTGGCCGCCCTCGACACCGGCGAGACCCTGATCGCCCATCTGGGCATGTCCGGCCGCTTCACGGTCGTTGCGCCCGGCGACACCGCAGCCGCCGCCGGCGGCGCGCCCGGCGCCTTCTATTTCGCCACGCCCCCGAACCCGGTCCACACGCACGTCGTCTTCGAGACCGACGCCGGCGTCCGCGTCGAGTACAACGATCCGCGCCGGTTCGGCTTCATGGACCTCGCGCCGACCGCCGCGCTCGCCGGGCATCGCGCGTTCGCCGACATGGGACCCGAACCGCTGGATCCCGGCTTCGACGGCGCCGTCCTCGCCGCGGCGCTGCGAGGCGCGCGGACGCCGATCAAGTCTGCCCTGCTGGATCAAAAAGTCGTGGCCGGGTTGGGCAACATCTATGTCTGCGAAGCCCTGTTCATGGCGGGCATCTCCCCAAACCGACCGGCCGGTCGCGTTTCCCGCCGCCGTCTCGACCGGCTGGTCACGGCCATCAAGGACGTGCTCGCGTCTGCGATAGAGGCGGGGGGCTCGAGCTTGCGCGACTTCGCTGGAGCCCAGGGTGCGCTGGGGTATTTTCAACATCGTTTTCAGGTCTATGACCGTGAAGGCGCCGCTTGCCCGCGCGCGGGCTGCGCAGGTCTTGTGCACCGCAAGACGCAGGGCGGCCGATCCACCTTCTATTGCGCCGCCTGTCAGTCATAGGCGCTGGCGTTTCCGCCCAAATCGGGCTTAAAGCAGACGCATGGGACCAGACATCGACATCTCCGGCCAGAGCTCGCGCCTTCGCGGCGGGGCCGAAACCCGCGAGCGGATTCTCCGCTGCATGATCGACATGATCGAGCGGGGATTGGGCGAGGAAATCCAGCTCCGGGACGTCGCGCGCGAGGCGGGCGTCTCTGCGGCGCTGATCATTCGCTATTTCGGATCGAAGAGCGATCTCCTGTTCGAGTCTCTCACGACGCGGATGGAGGAGACGTTCAACGCGCAGCTCGCCGCCAAAGAGTCCCGCGGCGCGTTCAAGTCTCTGGACGATCTCTGCAAATTCGCGCTCGCCGCCGATCTCGAGAGCCCGTACCGCACGGTGTCTCTCATGGAGATGACGTGGCGGCTGCGCCCCGAACAGGACGAGCGCCTCCGCCAGGCCATGGAGCCGCGGATGGCGATCGTGCGCCGGCTGATGCGCGCCAAGGCGTCCAAGGCCGGCGACGTCGCCCTCGACACCGCTTTGGCGATGGCCAGCACGTCCTACGCCGAGGTGCTCCGTATGGCCCTCGTTCATGGCTGGACGCCGGCGCAGGCGCTCGATCACTACAAGCCCATCCGCGACAAGATCGTCGCCGCGCTCGCCGCCGGCGCGTTCGACTGACGCCGGCCCGCGCGCGGGGCGTTCCGCCCCGGCGCGAAGCGGCTTAGAAGGCGGCCATGGCTCGGCTCCGTCTCCTCGTCGCGACGCTGTTTATGGCGCTGGCCGCCGTCGGCGGCGCCCCGCCCGCCCGCGCCGCAGCCTTCTTCACCACGCTGGACGACGTCCCGCTGCCGCCGGGCTTTTCCGAGCGCACGGCCCTCGCCACCGCGTTCGAGGGCGAGCCTGGCCGGATCCTCGTCGCCGTCGCCGAGGGGCCGGGCTCGTCCGAAGCCGCCCGCGCCTGGATCGTCGCCGCCCTGAAGGGGCTTGGCTGGAGCCTCGCCGAAGCGGAGCCCACCCGCGCCCTTCTTCTGCGTGGCCGCGAGACGCTCACGCTCGAAACCGAGGCGACCGCGACCGGCGCCACGCTGCGCGTGCGCGTGATCGTCCGCCCGCCGCCGTCGCCCACGGAGTAGACGCTTCGCGGCGGCCCGACGCGCCCCCGAGCGGCGAAACGTTCATTGACGGAACCGGCCGACCTGCGTATACGCACCGCTTCTCTTTTGCCGGCGCCCGTGGCGCCCTGGATGTGATCGAATGGCGAATACGTCGTCCGCGAAGAAAGCGATCCGCAAGATCGCCCGCCGCACCGAAGTGAACAAGGCGCGCCGCTCGCGCGTGCGCACGTTCTGGCGCACGGTGGAGGAAGCCCTCGAGAAGGGGGACGCGGCGGCGGCCCAGGCGGCGCTGAAGGCGGCCGAATCGGAAACCATGCGGGCGGTCACCAAGGGCGTGTTCGCGAAGAACACCGGCTCGCGGAAGGTTTCGCGCCTCACGCAGCGCGTGAAGAAGCTCCAAAACGCCTGAAATTCCGCCTTGGCGCGGTGTCCGCGCCGAGGATGAACGCTGATGCACGCCTCGCCGGAAACGGCGAGGCGTTTTTTGTTGTTTTCATCTGATCGTCAAATGGTTGTTGCAGAAATGCCACGAAAAAACCGTTAGAAATCAACGTCATTTTGTTGGAATGGCTAAATCTCTGATTTTCCAACGCCCTGTGATTAACCGTGCTGTCACAACCCCAATCTGGCCCTCGAAAGGCGTTGACGCGTCCAAGAGATGAATCCAAAGTTACCAAGTCAGACGGATTTCGGTCCGGTTCCCCGCAAAACGACGGCTTAAGTCGTGGGGCGGCGGCGCGCACGCGTCGCACGCTACGGGAGGAGTCTGTTTGGCACGCCAGTGGGGCTGGCACCTATTAGGTTGCGAAACGGCGAGGGGGCTTTATGCGCCATAGCGATGTTTTCGCCTCTGTTGAGGCGATGGAGCCGCGCGTCCACGTTGCAGTGGAATCCGCGGTACATAAGCACCTTAAATCCACCTTTGCGCCGCAGGAGTTTGCGGCCTGGTACAAGGACCTCCGGCTGATCGGCCGGGTCGATGGCTGCTATGTGTTCGTCGTGCCGCGCACCATCGTTCGCGATCGGGTGCAACAGGATGCGGCGCACCTGATCGACTCCGTGCTCGTGGAAACGCTGGGCGACGACGCCCGCGCCATGATCGTCAGCGCGGGTGATCTCCCGGAGGGCGCACGCGCGCTGGTTCAGCAGGGCGTCAACGTCGTCCCGTTCCCGGGCGCGCCCAACGCCGAACCGGAAGCCCCGGCCGCGGCGCTGTCGTTCGACAGCTTCTGTGTCGGGCCGTCCAACAAGGCCGCCTACACGATGGCCCGCGCGGTCGCCGCCAATCAGGCCAGCGCCTTCCCGCTGATCCTGTTCCACGGCTCGCCGGGCGTCGGCAAAACCCACCTTCTCACCGCCATCAGCGCCGAGGCCAGCGTGCTCACGCCGGGCCGCCGCGTCCGCTACATGATGGCGCCCATCTTCATCCAGGAGTTCCAGGACGCCCTGGCCAAGAAGCGCGACATGTCCGCCTTCAAGGCCCTGGTTCGCGAGAACGACCTCTTCCTCCTGGATGACGTGCACCGCATCGCCGGCAAGCGCGTCACCGAGGAGGAGTTCCTCGACACGATCTCCGTCGTCATGGCGCATGGCGGGCAGGTCGTCGTCAGCGCGGATCACGGGCCGAACGGCCTCGACGGCTTCGACGAGCGCCTGAAGACCCAGCTCCGCGGCGCCACGGATTGCGCGATCGGCGATCCCGATTTCGAACTCCGCAGCCGGATCGTCGCCTCGCGCTTCGCGGCCTATGCCGCGATGCATCCGGGCTTCGCCGCCGAGCCGGCGGTGCTGGACATGGTCGCCGCGCGCGTCACGGCCTCCGGCCGCGATCTCGACGGCGCCGTGAAGCAGCTCCTGATGATCTGGCTCGACGAGCCGCAGAAGATCACGCTGGCCACGGCGGAAGCCGCGCTGCGTCACCGCTTCGTCCCGGAAAAGAAGGTCACCGTCGACCACATCATCAAGTCGGTGGCCAAGTATCACCAGCTGACGCCCCAGGAGCTCCTGGAGCGCACCCGCCGGGCCGAGATCGCCAAGCCGCGCCAGATCGCCATGTTCCTGGCGACGAAAATGACCGTGCGCTCCCTGCCGGACATCGCCCGGCGCTTCGGCGGCTTCGACCACACCACGGTGCTTTACGCCCGCAACAGCGTCGCCAAGCGGGTGGACACCTGCGCCCGCTTCGCCGCGGACGTGGCCGCCATCGAGCAGGCGATCCGCGACGGTCTCTAGGTCCTGGCATGCACGGAGCGCCGGTGGTTCACTCCTCACCCGGCGCTCCGCGCCACCTTCTCCCACAAGGGGAGAGGGGCCACTGCGGCGACCTTCTCCCCTTGTGGGAGAAGGTGGATCGCGAGCGAAGCTCGCGAGACGGATGAGGGGTGTCAGCTCGGCCGAAAGGGCGTGTCGCCCACGTGCCGGGCGCGCTTGGCGCATATGTGAACCAACAGCGCCCGCATTAACCACCAAATCCGTGAGCAATCGGCGCTCGGCGTGGCCACACGCCCTTTTCCCGCACGTCACTTCTCGCTAACCTGCTCCCCCTGCCACGCGTCGACTCGCGGGCGGGGGCCGGCAGGGCTCCCTGCCGGAGGACCCAGGCGCCCCTAAGGGGCATGAAGGCAGGAAGCCGACATGCGGTTGTCCATCGAGCGCAGCGCGTTGCTCAAGGCGCTCAGTCACGTTCAAAGCGTCGTCGAGCGGCGCAACACCATCCCGATCCTCTCCAACGTGCTGCTGACCGCCGCCGGCGACGGGGTGAAGCTCACCGCCACGGATCTGGACATCGAGATCGCCGAGATGGCGCCCGCGCAGATCGATCGCGCCGGCGCGACGACGACCCCGGCCCACACCCTGTTCGAGTTCGTCCGCCGTCTGCCCGAAGGCCAGCCCGTGCGTCTGGAGCTTTCGGGCGAAGACAGCCGCCTCGCGGTTTCCGCTGGCAAGGCGCGCCTGCAGCTGCCGGTGCTGCCGCCGGGCGATTTCCCGTCCATGCCGATCGACGCCGCCGGCCACACGTTCCTGATCCCGCCGACGGAACTGGCCCGCCTGATCGACAAGACGAAGTTCGCGATCTCCACGGAAGAGACGCGCTACTATCTCAACGGCATCTTCATCCACGCCGTCGCGGTCAACGGCGAGCCGATGCTGCGCGCGGTCGCGACGGACGGCCACCGTCTCGCGCTCGCCGATGCGACGGCGCCGGAAGGCTCCGTTGGCATGCCGGGCGTGATCGTGCCGCGCAAGACGATCCAGGAACTGCGCCGCCTTCTCGAAGACGCCACCGGCGATGTCGAAGTCGCGGTGTCGGCGCAGAAAATCCGCTTCGCCGTGGCCGACGCCGTGCTCACCTCCAAGCTGATCGACGGTTCGTTCCCGGAATATGCGCGCGTCATCCCGAAGGCGAACTCGCGCATCCTCAAGGTCGACAATCGCGGCTTCGCGCAGGCCGTGGACCGCGTGTCCACCGTCTCGGCGGAGCGTTCGCGCTCCGTGAAGCTGGCGCTCGAAGCCGAACGCGTGACGCTCACCGTCAACAACCCGGATCAGGGCGTCGCGACCGAAGATCTGCCTGCGGATTATCAATCCGACGCGCTGGAAATCGGCTTCAACTCGAAATTCCTGAAAGACGTCACCGATCAGATCGAGGGCGTCGAGGCGCAGTTCGAGTTCGCCGATTCCGGATCGCCCACGCTCGTGCGCGATCCCGCCGACGGCCAGGCGCTCTACGTGCTGATGCCGCTGCGCGTGTGAGCGCCCGCCTCTGGCTGGCGGACCTGCGGCTGACGGACTTTCGCAGCCATGCGGAGTTCCGTCTCGCCCTCGATGATCGGCCCGTATGCCTCATCGGCCCCAACGGCGCCGGCAAGACCAACGTGCTCGAAGCCGTTTCCGCGCTCGGGCCGGGCAGGGGACTGCGCGGCGCCGGCCTCGCGGACATGGCGCGCGCCGCCGGCGCCGAAACGCGCCCGCGCGGCTGGGTCGTGTTCGCCGAAGCGGTGCTCGATGGCGATCGCCACACGCTCGGCGTCGCCGCCGAACGCACGCCGGACGGCGGCTACAAGCGCACGGCCCGTCTCGATGGGCGCACCGCCCCCGCCGCCGAAGCCGCAAGCCTCATGCGCCTCTCCTGGGTGACGCCGGCGATGGACCGCCTGTTCGCCGGGCCGCCGGGAGATCGCCGCCGCTTTTTCGATCGTCTCGCCTTCGCCTTCGCGCCGGAGCACGGCGCCGCAGCGGCCGCGTATGAGCGCGCGTTGCGCGAACGCCAGCGTCTGCTTGATGAGGGCGGCGCGTCCGGCGCCTGGCTCGACGGGCTCGAGCAGGAAATGTCCGTACACGGAGCAGCCGTCGCGCAGGTGCGGGCGCGCACGCTCAAGGCGCTCGCCGCCGAGATCGCTGCGCGGCCCGAAGGCGCGTTCCCGAAAGCGGTGCTGGGCCTTACCGGTCCGCTCGAGTCCGCCTTCGCCGCCGGCGCCGCGAGCGCCGACATCGAGGACGACTTCGCCGCCCGCCTGCGCGCCGGCCGCGCGCGCGACGCCGCCGCGGGCCGTGCCCTCGAAGGGCCGCACCGCACCGATCTCGAAGTCCGCCACGCCGCGAAGGACATGCCCGCGGCTGCGTGTTCGACGGGCGAACAAAAGGCGCTGCTGCTCGGCATCGTGCTGGCGCACGTGCGCGCGCTCGCCGCCGATCCCGGCGCGGGGCCTGCGATATTGTTGCTTGACGAAGCGGCCGCGCACCTCGATTCCGCACGACGTGCGGCGCTGTTCGACGAGCTGGTCGACGGCCCGGGTCAGGCCTGGCTCACCGGCACCGACGCGGTGCTGTTCGAGGCGTTCGGCTTGCGGGCGCAGAAATTCGAGCTGCGCGACGGCGCAGCGGACGCGATCTGAGGGGGCAGGCGATGTTCACCTACAAATGGGCTTTCGCGGCCGCTGGGCGGTCCTGGCGCGTGCGGGCGAAAGTCGGCGTGGAGGTGGTGCGCATCAGCGTCTTCGACGGCGACGCCACGACGCCGAGCGCCGAGAAGACGCTCCCGTCCACCGATCCCGCGGTCTACGATCCGCACACGCTGCGCGTCGATACGCCCGAAGGTCCGCTCGACGTCACCGTCGGCTATCTCGATTGGGTGGCGATGGGGTGTGTCGCCCAGCTCGCCGGCGCCGATGTGTATTGCTCGACGAAACGCGCCTGGGGCAAGTTCGATGGCCTCAAGAAAATCGCCGCCCAGTCCGGCCAGACGCCGGAGGAGCGCGCCGCCGTCGCCGCCCGCATGAAGGCGCGCACGCCCTCCATCGCCGTCGATCTGGCGATGGGCGTGCTGTTCTTCGTCCTCGCCAAACAGTTCGGTCTCACCACTGCCGCCGTCACCGGCGCGGCCGTCACGGTCGTCCTGTTCGGCGTCCAGCGCCTCATCCGGGTCGACCTGCTTGGCGGTCTCGCGGTGTTCGGCGTCGTGCTGTCGCTGTTGTCGGCCGGCGCGGCGCTCGCGTTCCAGTCCGATCTGGCCGTGAAGCTCCGCGGCACGGTGATCGGCGGCATCGGGGCGCTCGCTTTCCTGACCGACGCGGCCTTCGGCGGGCGTTATCTCGGCGTCCGGATGGTCGGGTATCTGGAAACGCTCATGCGCCTGCGTCCCGCCCGCGCGTCGGCCGCGATGGGGGTGGCGGGCCTCGCCGTGGCGGTGGTCGATTTGGCCGCGATCTTCAGCCTCTCGACCGATCATTGGCTGATCTACAACGCCACGCTGGACGGCCTCGTCGCCATGCCGATCGTGTTCGCCTGCCTTTGGGTCGTGCGCGAGCGGACGGGGCCCGCCTGAGCCTGTCATCGCGCCCCGAAATCGGCCGGAAAAACGAGACGCGACCGCGTTTTGCGCCTAGATTGTCGCGATACGGAAAGCGTTGATTCACACCATGACCGCACCTGCCGCGCAGCCACAATACGGCGCTGATTCAATTAAGGTTTTGAAGGGGCTGGACGCTGTCCGCAAACGCCCCGGCATGTATATCGGCGACACCGACGACGGCTCGGGCCTCCACCACATGGTGTATGAGGTCGTCGACAACGCGATCGACGAGGCGCTGGCCGGCCATGCGCGCAACGTCGAGGTCATTCTGCACCCGGACGGCTCCGCCGAAGTGACGGACGACGGCCGCGGCATCCCCACCGACATCCACCCCACCGAAGGCGTCTCCGCGGCTGAGGTCATCATGACCCAGCTGCACGCCGGCGGTAAGTTCGACCAGAACTCCTACAAGGTCTCCGGCGGTCTGCACGGCGTCGGCGTCTCGGTCGTCAACGCGCTCTCCGAAACGCTCGATCTCACGATCTGGCGGGACGGCAAGGAGCACCGCATGCGGTTCCGCCACGGCGACGCCGAGGCCCCGCTGCAGGTCATCGGCGACGCGGGCGGCAAGCGCGGCACCGCCGTGCGCTTTCTGCCCTCGACGCAGACCTTCACGAAGACCGAATTCGACCGGAAAACGCTCGAGCACCGCCTGCGCGAACTCGCGTTCCTCAATTCCGGCGTGACGATCCTCTTCAAGGACCTGCGCGGCCCCGAGCCCTTCGAGGAGCGTATGCGCTACGAAGGCGGCGTCGAAGCCTTCGTCCGCCACGTCGATCGCAACCGCACCAGCCTCATCGCCAAACCGATCACGATCGCCGCCGAGAAGGATCGCATCACCGTCGAAGTCGCGATGCAGTGGAACGACGGCTACCACGAGACGGTCCTCTGCTTCACCAACAACATCCCGCAGCGCGACGGCGGCACCCACCTCGCCGGGTTCCGCGCCGCGCTCACCCGCATCATCACGAAATACGCGGAAGAAAGCGGCATCACGAAGCGCGAGAAGGTCGAGATCAGCGGCGATGACGCGCGCGAAGGTCTCACCTGCGTGCTCTCGGTGAAGGTGCCCGATCCGAAGTTCAGCTCGCAGACGAAAGACAAGCTCGTCTCGTCCGAAGTGCGCCCCGTCGTCGAAAACCTCGTGGGCGAGGCGCTGGCGCGCTGGTTCGAAGAAAACCCCGGCCCGGCAAAAACGATCGTCGGCAAGATCGCCGAGGCCGCCGCCGCCCGCGAAGCCGCCCGCAAGGCCCGCGAACTCGCCCGGCGGAAAACCGCGCTCGACATCACCTCGCTGCCCGGCAAGCTCGCCGACTGCCAGGAGAAGGATCCGGCCAAGTCCGAACTCTTCATCGTCGAGGGTGACTCGGCCGGCGGCTCCGCCAAACAGGGCCGCAACCGCGAGAACCAGGCCGTGCTCCCGCTGCGCGGCAAGATCCTCAACGTCGAGCGCGCGCGCTTCGACAAGATGCTCTCGTCCGATCAGATCGGCACGCTGATCACCGCGCTCGGCACCGGCATCGGCCGCGACGATTTCAACGTCGAAAAGCTGCGCTACCACAAGGTCATCATCATGACCGACGCCGACGTCGACGGCGCCCACATCCGCACGCTGCTTTTGACGTTCTTCTACCGGCAGATGCCCGAGCTCATCGATCGCGGCCACCTCTACATCGCCCAGCCGCCGCTCTACAAAGCGAGCAAGGGCAAGAGCGGCCGCTACCTCAAGGACGAAAGCGAACTGGAGCAGTTCCTCGTCGAGGAAGGCTCCAACGGCGCGATCCTCACGCTCGGGAGCGGCGAACAGATCGGCGGCGCCGATCTCAAGCGTCTCGTGCGCGAAGCCTCCGCCGTGAAGGCGCTGATCGACCGCCTGCACCAGCGCGCGCCCGACGCCGTGCTCGAGCACGCCGCGATCGCCGGCGCGCTCGCCGCCGAAGCCGGAAACGCCGAAGCCGAAGCCGCCGCCGCGCGCCTCAACGAGGTCGCCGAAGAAGGCGAGGCGAGCTGGACGGGCCGCTTCGATCCCGATCACGCGCTCGTCTTCCAGCGCACCGTGCGCGGCGTGGCCGAGCGCGTCGTGCTCGACAAGCTGCTGCTGTCCTCCGCCGATGCGCGCCGTCTCGCCGATCGCGCCGCGGCCCTGCGCGACACCTATGCCGGCCGCGCGCGCCTCGCCCGCGGCTCCGGCGATCCGATGGAGGTCACCGGCCCGCTGTCGCTGCGCGAGGCGATCTTCGCCGCCGGCCGCAAGGGCGTGTCGATCCAGCGCTACAAAGGTCTCGGCGAAATGAACGCCGAGCAGCTCTGGGAGACGACGCTCGATTCGAACGCCCGCACGCTCCTGCAGGTGCGCGTCGAGCATGCCGACGAGGCCGGCGAACTCTTCACCAAGCTCATGGGCGACACCGTCGAGCCGCGGCGCGAATTCATCCAGGAAAACGCGCTGGACGCCGACGTCGACGTGTAAGGCCGCGTCCCCGTGGAGGCGCTTTCGATCCTGTTCGCCGGGATCGCCGTCGGCGCGGCGCTGACGCTCGGCGCCGCGGTGTTGCGGGAAAAGCCGCGCACGCCAGCGCATTGGGTCGGCGGGCTGTTCTCGCTGTCGGTCGCCGGGTACGGCCTCGTCGTCCCCGAAGGCCTGCCGCCGGTGCAACCGTTCGCCGCGATCGCGCAGACGCTCGCCTGGGCCGGCACGGCCTATTTCTGGCTGTTCGCCGTCACGGTGTTCTCCGACGCGCGGGTGCGCCCGATCCTGTTCGCGCCCGTCGCCTTCATGTCGCTGGTGGGCGTCATGGGCGCCCTGACTCCGCGGCCCGCCTCCGCGGGGATCTGGCTCGCGCACAACCTGTTCGAGGTCGCGCTGACGGCCCACATCCTCTGGACGATCTGGAAAAGCGCCGGCGGCGATCTCGTCGAAGCGCGCCGCTCCGTCCGCGCCCCGTTCTTCGCCGCCGTCTGCCTCTACGCCATCGCCCAGTCCGGCATCGAGATCGTCGAGATCGCCACGGGGGATCGCAGCTGGGGCATGTTCGCCCTGGCGCTCACGCTCGCCGCACTGTCGCTGCTCGGCTCGGCCCTGTTCGTCCAGCTGAGGCCCGGCCTTCTGCCCGACACCGCCGCCCGGTCTCCCGATGCGCCCGCAGACGACGCTCGCGTCCCCGCCGCCGATCGCGCGCTCGCCGCCAAGCTCGAGGCGGCGATGGAGGCGGGGGCCTGGCGGCGCGAGGGCCTCACCATCGGCGCGCTCGCCGCCGAACTCGGCGCCCCCGAACACCGTCTGCGCCGCCTGATCAACGACAGCCTCGGCCATCGCAACTTCGCCGATTTCCTCAACGGCCGCCGCATCGCCGCCGCCAAGGCCGCGCTCGCCGACCCCGCGCGCGCGCGCGAGCCGGTTTCGGCGATCGCGTTCGATCTCGGTTACGCTTCGCTCGGCCCGTTCAACCGCGCGTTCAAGGACGCCACCGGCCAGACGCCAACGGAATGGCGGAAGGGGGCCCTCGACGGCCGCTGAGCGCTCGCCAATTTCGAAATTCCCTTGCCGATTTCGGAAACGCCAAGGGTTTTTCGCTGCAAGGAAGCGCGCCGCCCCGCGCCTCGGCATCCAACGGCCATCCGCAACGGAGGCCTGCATGCCCGATCTTTCCACCTTCGACGTCGCCGCGCTCGGTCCGCTCGTCGCCACCGTCGCCGGCCAATGGATCGAGAATTTCGTCGTCGATCTGCGCCGCTACGTGTTCGCCGCGCCGCTGGCGTGGCTCGTCATCTGCGTGATCCTCGCGCCCGTCCTGGCTCACCGCAAGATCCGCCCGACGCGCCCGCCCGCCCGACAGCTCTGGATCGAGCTGGCCTGTTCGGTGCGCTCGGTCGCCGTGTTCTCCACCGTGGCGCTGATCACGTTCGGCCTCGAAAAGGCCGGGCTTCTCTGGGGCGCGACCTGGCGCATGTCAGGCGATCTCCTGCCGATCGTCGCCGGCTTCGTCGTGAGCGTCGTCCTGCATGACGCCTATTTCTACTGGGTGCACCGGGCGATCCACGATCCGCGCCTGTTCCGCGTCTTCCATCGCCGCCATCACCGCTCGCACAATCCCACGCCGTTCACCGCCTACAGCTTCGATCTCGGCGAGGCCGCGCTGATGGCCGCGTTCACGCCGGCTCTGGTGCTGGCGTTGCCCATCCCCTGGGTGGCGTTCGGCCTGTTCATGCTGCACCAGATCGCGCGCAACGTGCTCGGCCATTGCGGCTACGAACTCTTCCCCGCGGGCAAGAACGGCAAGCCGCTGTTCGATTGGATGACGACCGTCACCCATCACGACCTCCACCACGCCTACGCGGGCTGCAATTACGGCCTCTACTTCACCTGGTGGGACCGCTGGATGCGCACCGAACACCCCGAGTACCACGCCCGCTTCGCCGCCGTCGCCACCCGCCCCACCGCGGCCTCCGTCCCCGCGGAGTAGGGGCGAGTGAGGGGGAGGGGGAGACGCACCCACCCACCTCTCCGTCATCCTCGCCTCGCACCCCGTGCGAGGCGGGGATCCAGAGACCGCCTCACCGAACGCCTGGATCCCCGCCGCGCCTGCGGCGCGCCGAGGATGACGCCGCAGACGTGTGGGATAGCCAAAAACTAATCCGCACCCGGACGATCCCGCCGCATACTCCTCCCGTCGCTGCGAAAGGGCGGTCTAGAACGTCGAGAACGGGCAGCGGATCGGTGAACGGGCTCGGAGAGGGTGACGCCTCGAAGAGTTGCGGTCAGGACCCGGGAAAACCTGCCTCGAGAGCAGGGTCGCCCCCGTGTGGGTGTGCGCGCCTATCTC
>JAGWZE010000037.1 GCA_018969015.1 Alphaproteobacteria bacterium | reverse complement strand
ACCGCCGCCCTCGATGGCCCGCGCACCGGTCAGGCCTCCTGGTGGCTCGGCCTGATCGCGTTCCTGAACGGGGATTTTTCCGCCGCCGCCGCGCAGTTCGACGCCGCGGCGCTTTGGCCCTCGAACGACGCCTGGCAAGCCTCCGGCGCCGCCTACTGGGCCGGACGCAGCGCGCTCGCCGCAGGCGATCCCGCGCGCGCGCTGCGCGCGTTCGCCAGCGCCGCCCGCTTCCCCACGACCTTCTACGGCCAGCTCGCCGAAGCCCAGCTCGGCCGCACGACGCCCTTGACCACGACGACGCCCGCCCTCGCGCCGAACGACCTCGCCGCCTTCCTCGCCCGCCATCCGGAAGCGCGGCGCGCGGCGGCGCTGGCGCAACTCGGGCGGCTCTCCGACGTCGAGGCGGAGCTGCGCCTGCTGCACGGCCGCATCGGACCAGCCGAGGATCCGGCCGCGCTCGCGCTCGCCGTCGCCGTCCAGGCGCCGGGAGCGCAGGTGCGCATCGCCGAGTTCGGCGACGCGCGCGTCGGCGCGGGGCATTGTCCGGTCACGGCCTTTCAGCCCGAGGACGGGTTTCGGGTCGATCGCGCGGTGATCTTCGCGATCATGCGCCAGGAAAGCCGCTTCGTGCCGGTGGCGATCTCCACCTCGAACGCGCGCGGCCTCATGCAGCTTCTGCCCTCGACGGCGCAGCACGTCGACGCGAGCCGCCCCTTCCGCGCCGCGCCCGATCTCCTTCACGATCCCGGCGTCAACATGCGTCTCGGGCAGGCCTATGTGGAGGAACTCGCGCCGAAGATGTCTCCCGCGGGCGATCTGGCGAAGGTGTTCGCCGCCTATAATGGCGGGCCGGGCTGGCTGTCGCGCTGGCTTGCGACATTCCCGGAAGCCAAGGACGATCCGTTGCTGATGCTCGAGGCGTTGCCGCGCGAAGAGCCGCGCACCTACGCCGAGCGCGTCCTTGCCTTCATGGCGCTGTGCCGCAAGCGCGCCGACCAACCGGCGCTGGAACTGGACGCGCTGGCCTCGGGTCGCGCGCCCGTCTACGTGCCGATGGACCGCGCGACGCGCCTGCTCGCAGCGCGCTGAGGTCAAGCCCCCGCGCGCGTCAGCCGTGCGGGATCGCCGCCAAACGCCAGCCCCATGATCAGGCCGAGATCGCGGGCGCACGCCTGCGCCACGCCGCCGCGATACCCGGCCGCGCTCGTGACAGCGCGCGTGCGCAAAACGCGGATCCGCCGCCGGCCCAGGCGGCGCACGAGATCGACGTCCGCCATCCGCGGCAGCGGGCGATACCCGCCGATGTCGTCGTACAGGGCCCGGGAAATGAGCAGCCCCTGATCGCCGTACGGCAATCCGAACACGGCGCATCGCAGATCGACCCACGCCGCCACGGCGCGCGCGGCGGCGGTGTCGTCGTCGAGCGCGAAGGCGAAAGCGGCGGCGCGCGTCCGGCCTTGCGGCCCGGAAAGGAAGCCGCCGGCCTCGTCGACCCATCCCGGGGAAAGCCGCGTATCGGGATCGAGAAAGAGATATGCGCCGCCGCGGGCCGCGGCCGCGCCCGCCGCAAGCCGCGCGCTCGTCTCCGGCGCACTGCGCACGATGGTGGCGCCAGCCTCCTCCGCGATCGCGATCGTCGCGTCCTGCGATCCGCCGTCGACGACGATCACCTCCTTCACGAGTCCGCGCAGCACGCCGTCGACCAGCGGCGCGAGGGCGGCGGGAAGACGGTCGGCGGCGTTCAGGGTGGGGAGGACGACGCTCAGCACCGGTCCGGCATGGCAAGCCGGGGCGGACGCGTCAACGGATCATCCCGCCGGCGGGCGGGCGGCGGCGGCCGTGCGCGGCGGCGCAGCCGCCGGCGCCGCGGTGGCGGGCTGGGCGGGCGTGGCCGGCGCGGCGGGGCCCGCCGGCGACGTCAGGCGCTCGCGCGTCGACTTCATGAAGCGATCCATGAGATCGGTCCGCGCGATCGCCCGCGCCGCTTCGCGCAGGCGGGCGTCGCCCGCATCGGTCGCGCTGGTGACGACTTCGAACGCGTCGCCGTCGGGCGTGGCTTTCATGCGCGCGCCGTAGGTGCGATCGAGCGAAGACAGCGCCGGGCGATCGTCCGCGAACACGGCGGCGATGGCGGCGCGCAGCACGATCGCGCGCTCTTCGGGCGCAAGCGGCGCGGTGCTGCGCGGCGGCGGCATCAGCGGCGCGAGCGTGCGCTGCGATTCGACCCAATCGCGTCGACGCCACGCCGACTCGGCGCGGATGCGCTGCGCTTCGAGCGAGCGGTCTTTTTCGACGATTTCGACGGCGTGGTCGTAGCGGCCGAGCTGCAGGAGCGCCGTCGCCTCGACGATGCGACGCGCGGCCACGAGCTCCGCAGGCATGCCGGGCTGGCGCGTCTCGTTCAGGATGGCGAGCGCCCTGTCGGCCTTCTTGTCGTCGAGATAGATCGCGGCGAGATCGAGCGCGATCTGTGCCTGTCCGATCCCCTCGAGCCGGTTCTCGACCTGGTGCTTCAGGAGCTCCGCCGCCTGCTCGAGCAGATCGATCTTCACGAGCCGCCCCGCGAGCATGCGGACGAGACGATCGCCGTCAGGTCCGTAGGGCGTGAGGTCCTTGAACTCGTAGAACAGGCCCAGCGCCTGG
The DNA here is from genome assembly GCA_018969015.1 of Alphaproteobacteria bacterium. GTDB lineage: Bacteria > Pseudomonadota > Alphaproteobacteria > Caulobacterales > Aquidulcibacteraceae > REEB506. Next base: position 28,534 of record JAGWZE010000037.1, on the reverse strand, counting down.
ATCGGCTCGAGCTTGTCGGCCTCGCCGCCCAGGAACAAGCGTTCGAAGATGGCGCCCATGTCGAGCCGCATGCGCCGCGTGGCGGGGTTGTTCGGGAAGGTCGCCGAGGCCGCGGCCATGACGCCGAGTCCTTTGCGCCACTGCCCCATGTCCGCATAGGTGTGGCCGAGCGTCTGGATCGTCTCCAGCTCCAGGCTGTCGCCGCGCCAGCGATAGCGCAGGGCTTCGAGCTGATCGGCCGCAGCGGCCGGCGTGATCTTGCCGAGTTGGCGCTTCAGGCGAACGCTTTCGAGCTGCGCGCGCACGGCGATCGACTCGTCCGGCGCCTGCGAGAGCGCGTCGAACTCGGCCATGGCGTTGCGCGTATCGCCCAGGGCCGCGGCGTGGCGCGCACGGAGCAGACGCGCCTGCAGCTGCAGATCCGGGCGCGAGGCTTCGCCCATGGCGTCGTTCACCGCAACGCCCGCAGCCGCGATATCGCCCTGGCGCAGCGCCGCTTCCGCAAGCGCCAACCGGAATCGCACGCGCCAGGGCGTGGTCTGCGTCGTGAGCGCGTCACGGCCGGCTTCGAGTTCGCGGCGCGCCTGCGCCCAGTTCTCCTGCTGAACCGCCGCGTAGCCGCGCCACAAGGCGGCGGTCGGATCATCCGCAAGATCGCCGGCGGCGAGATCGGCGCGCGCGTCGGCGTTGCGACCCATCATCAAGTTCGCCGCCGCGCGCATCAGCCGGAACTCGGGATCGTTCGCGAGCAGCGGCTGGTTGATCGCCGCGATGCGCAAGGCGCCGAGCGCCTCGGGCGCCAGCTCCAGGGACAGAAGATACCGCGCGAGCGCGAGACGCGCAGTCGCGCTCGCCCCCTCGCCCACGCCTTCGCGGGCGGCGGTGCGTTGCAACTCGTCCAGCGTCTTCATCGGCGCGGGCGCGCCGGGCTTCGACCAGCTTTGCAGATTGAGCAGGCCGTAGGAGCCGAGCGACGGCGTCGCAGGCGCCGCCGCGTCGGCGGGACGTTGGCTCGCGGTGATGAGGCCTGACTGGCGGCTGGCGATGAACTTCATGCCGTCCATCGCGGCGGCGACGCCATCCGCGCGCGGCTCGAGCGCGCCGCCATGGGCGGTGGCGAGCATCGAGGCTTCGAGCGTCGACATGCGGCCGTCGACGCCCTTGGCCGGGCCGGGCAGCAGCGCGACGGCGATGCGGTCGCCGACGATCGGATCCGTCACCCAGCGTACGACACCTTCGCGATCGAAATCGGCGACGAGGCGGCCGCCGCTCGCGGTCATCTCCCGCCGTGCGACTGCGCCGACGGACTGCCGCTCGATCGTTTCCGCCAGCGTGAACGTCCACACCGTGCCGTTCTGCGCGGCCGACAACAGCACTTCCGGCGGCGCAGAGAGACGCAGCGCCGTGTAGCCCGGCCCGCTCAGCGAGAGCAGATCGCGATGCCGACGCCCGACCTTCGCGAGCCCCGAGATGTCGAGCTTGGCCTGCGAGTCGAACACGATCCACACCGCGTCGCCGCGGCGGAAGGCGGCCGCCCGCGCCGCAGCGGGCCAGCGCACCGCGATGCGCGTGGCGGCGGAATCGTCGGCCAGCGCCACGCGCAACGTGGCGCCCGGCGCCGGATCGGAGGGCGCGGCCTTGGCGGGCGGGGGCGCGGCCTTGGCGACGGCGGGCGTGGCGGCGGCGGCCGTAGGATACGGCTTGGAGGCGTCCACGGCCGGCGGCTTGGCGGCCGGCGGCAGCAGATCGACGATTACGCGCTGGCCTTCCACGAAGTGGCGCTGGCGCGTGCCCGGCTCGAGCGTGAGGCTCATCGAGAAGCGCCCGCCCGAGGACGTTTCGCGCGCGGACTTCACGTAGCGCGGCGGGAAGACGTTGAGGCGCGCGACGTCCATAGAGGCCGGACGCGAAAAGCGCAGATCGAGGCGATCGCCGGAGAGCAGCGGCGCCACGGTCGTCGGCGCCGGGAAGCTGAACGTCAGCCGCGTGAATTCGTTGGTCTGGCCGACCTGGATCTCGCGCGGGGCGTCCGAGGTGACCGTGCTTTCGCGCGGCGGCGGCGCGGCCGTGGGCGTCGCGCCCGCGAGGATGACGCGATAGCCGTCGGCCGAGCGCTGGACCGACGGCGTCACGGTCCTGCGCAGCGTGAGGCGCACGGTCGCGCCGTCGGCTTCCTTGCGGGCGAACGCGATCGTCCGGGGGGCGCCGGACGGGATGCGCGCCGTGTCGATCTCCACCGGCTCGGTGAACCGCAGGGCGACGCCGCCGGCGGTCGGCTCGGCGCGCAGTCCCGGGGGCGTCGCGCCGCCGAAATCGAGATCGATCCGCGCGCCGCTCGGCGTTTCGGTCACGGTCGCGCGCACGGCTTCGGCCCACGCCGACGGCGCAGAGACCGCGAGCGCCACGGCGGCGATCCTGAAACTGCGCGCGACGATCGTCATCACGCCATCCGAACACGGATCATGGAGACCAATTCCCCGAGCTAGGGCCTAGCCCGTTAACCGCCGGTTGCCGCCGGACGCGCGGCGCCCGAACGGACCGGCGGCACGAGATCAGGCGGACGCTTCTGTTCAGCCAGGAGTCGCGTGAGCTGGCGCGCCCGCTCCGGCCGCATCGCGCCCATGATTTCGGCGAGGTTCGTCTGCTTCATCCGGCTGGCGACCTCGAGCATGACGTCGTCGTCGAGCCCATCGAACACCGCGGCGGCGTCCTTGGGACGCATCTTCTGATAGACCGTGACGAGCGACTGGATGCGCTCCGTCTGCTGCGCGTCGAGCTGGCCGAGCAGGCCCTGCACGCTGGTTTCGAGACGCTTGAGTTCGGCGACGCGCTCGTCCATGCGCTTTTCGGCGGCGGCGAGCAGATCGGCCTTGGTGTCGATCTCGGCGGCGCGCGCATCGAGCGTCTTGCGACGTTCGCCAAGCGATTGCAGGACGCGCACTTCCGTCTGCGACAGGCCGGCCTGATCCGCGAAGGACGGCGCGGCGGGGCAGTTCGGCGCGGTCGCGGCGGCAGCGCCGTCCCCCTCGCCGCTCGCGGATCCCGTGTCTTCGGCCGCCGCGGCCGGCGCCGGCGCGGACTTCTCGACCGGCGCGGCGTCGCCCGCTTCGGCCGCAACCGCGACGGCCTTCAGGCCAAGGACCACGCCCATCGTCACCATCAGCGCCGGCAGCAGGCGCACGCCCTGCGAAGGCGGCGAAGCGGCGGGCTTTTTCTGCGTCTGGCTCATCGATACGCTCACCACGTCCGTCCCGTTCGCGACGGCGGAACGTCCGCCGCCGACCGCACGCGCGCCATGCCAAGCCCCAGACGCTCCGCGAGCGCCTTGGCTTCGTCGATTCGCGCCTGGAGATCACGCCCCGCGTCATTCGCCGTCGCGCGCAGACCGCGCACCGCGGCTTCCGCCTGCGCGACCGTCTCGGAAAGTTCGCGCGCCGCCTCGCGGAGGCCATCCTGCCCCTTGCGCAGCGCGCTCAGACGTTGATCGAGGCGCCAGCAATAGAAGAGGCACGCGAGCAACAGGAGCGCGAGGAGCCCTTCGAGCGCCATGGACATCGGACTCATGCGGACCTCGCCTTCATCATCGCGCGACGCGCAGCCGCCGAGATCGGCTCCTCGACTCGCACCGCCATGCGATGACCGAGCCGTCCGATGCGCCCGCGCGTCAAGGGCACGCCGCCGCAATGCACTTCAACTTGTGCATCGGGCCCCTTGTTGAACATCAGCGTGTCGCCGACTTTCAGATCGAGAACCTTGGACAGCGGCAGCTTCTGGTCATCGAGCACGGCGCGCACTTCCATGTGCGTGTTCCACAACTCGGTCGCGAGGTGGCTTTCCCAGATGTTGTCGCGGCCGAACTTCTCGCCCATGAACTGCTGCAGCAGCATCTTGCGGATCGGTTCGAGCGTCGCATAGGGCAGCAACAGCTCGAGACGGCCGCCGCGGTCTTCCATGTCGATGCGCAGTTTGACGAGAATCGCCGCGTTCGCCGGGCGCGCGATGGCCGCGAAGCGCGGGTTGGTTTCGATCCGGTCGAGCCGGAACTCCACTTCCGTGAGCGGCGCAAAGGCCTGCTTGGTGTCGGCCAGCACGACCTCGACCATCCGCGTGACCAGCACACGTTCGATCGTCGTGTAGGGCCGCCCCTCCACGCGCATCGCCACCGTGCCGCGCCGACCGCCCAGCAGCACGTCCACGATCGAGTAGATGAGGTTCGAATCGACCGTCATCAGGCCGTAGTTGTCGAGCTGCTCGGCGCGGAACACCGAGATGATCGCGGGCAGCGGGATCGAGTTCAGATAATCGCCGAAGCGGATCGACGAGATCGAATCGAGACTGACTTCGACGTTGTCCGAGGTGAAGTTGCGCAGGCTGGTCGTCATCAACCGCACGAGACGGTCGAACACGACTTCGAGCATCGGCAGGCGCTCGTAGGAGACGAGCGCCGAGTTGATGAGCGCGCGAATCCCGGAGCGTTCGCCGGAGGCTTCCTCCCCCGTCGCGAAGCCAAGAAGGCTGTCGATTTCGTCCTGATTGAGGATGCGTTCCGCGCCGAGGCCGGAGACGCCGATCGCGGCGCCAGGCCCCGAATCGGCGCCGACCATGGCTTCCCATTCCGCCGCGAGCGCGTCGCCGCCACCGCCGCCGTTTTCGAGGTCGGCGGCCCAGGCTTCGGCCATGGCGTCCTGGTCTTCGTCCGCCATTGCTACTGCACCAGCATTTCTTCGATCAGGACGGCGTTCACCTGCGCCGGCGCCACCGCGAGATTCACGCGCCGCAGGAGCTCCAGGCGCAGACGGTAGGATCCGGCCGAGCCGGCGAGATCGTCCACGCGCAGCTCGCGCAGGAACGACTGGAACTGATCCATGACGCGCGGCAACTCGGGCTCGACGGCGGCGACGACGTCTTCGTCCGCGGCCTCGAGCGTCACCTTCAGTTTGAGATAGGCCGGGCGCCCATCGGGGGTGGAGACGTTCACGAGCATCTCCGGCAGGGCCATGTAATACACGCCGTCCCCCTCGGTCACGACGGTGGCGTTCGGATCGGGCTTGCCGTCCTTGCCGCCCTCCTTGGCCTCCTTCTTTTCCTTTTTGTCCTTCTTTTCTTTCTTGTCCTTGATCGGCTTGCCGTGCTCGTCCACGGCGGCGTGCTGCTCGGCCGGCTTGTTCAACAACATGAACGCGGCCGCGCCGCCGCCGCCGAGAATCAGCACAGCGGGCAGCACGATGAAGAGGATGAGAGTCTTGCCGGCGAGCTTCTTTTTCGCCGGCGCGCCCTCTGCGCCTTCGCCTTCGGCCCCGGCCTCGAGCTCGGGTTCTTCCTTTTTCGGCGCGTCTTTCTTTTTCCCGGCCATGCCCCGTCCTCGCGACGACTCGCTGGAGTGTTCTCGAGCGTCAACACATCGTCCGCTCTGGTTAAGGAGGCGTTAGGAACCCGGCAGGATTTGCCCGGCGCCCGGCAAGCGTGGCCGTGTCGCACGGCGCGCGGACGCAGTGCAGCCCATGGCGCGCTTGGCTTAACCATGTGGACCCGTTCTTGCACGGCCTTGAGGCGCACCACTCGGAGCCAGGCCCGCGATGGACAACACCTTGATGATCGCCATGCAGACGCAACGCGTTCTGCAGCGTCGCATGGACGTCACCGCGAACAATCTCGCCAACGTCTCGACGTCCGGCTTCAAGGCCGACTCGCTCTTGGCCGAGGGCTACTCCGCCGATCCGGCGCGCTCGGCCGACAAGCCGAAGGACATCCGCTTCGTGCGCGACGTCGGCCTGATGCGCGATCTCTCCCAAGGCGTGCTGAAGTCCACCGGCAATCCGCTCGACGTCGCGATCCAGGGCGACGGGTTCTTCGCCGTGCAAGGCCCGAACGGCGCGACCCACTACACGCGCGACGGCGCGTTCCAGATGAATGCGGCCGGCACGATCGTGACGGCGCAGGGCTACCCGGTGCTCGGCGCCGGCGGCCAGCCCGTGACGATCCAGACCGAAGGCAACACGCCCTCCATCGCCGCCGATGGCACGATCCGCGTCGGGGAAAACGCGCTCGGCCAGATCGGCCTGTTCTCGTTCGCCGACCCGGAGGCGCTCAAGAAAGTTGGTGACAACCTCTTCGTGCCCGACGGCCAGCCCACGACGCCGTTCACAGGCGAGGTCGTTCAGGGCGCTTTGGAATCCTCGAACGTTCGCCCGGTGATCGAACTCACCCGGCTGATCGAAATCTCGCGCGCCTATGAGTCCGCGGCGCGCGTCCTCAACCAGAGCCAAGAGCTGAGGCAGCGCACCGTCGACCGCCTCGGTCGCGCCGCCTGATCCGGAGTCTGACTGATGCGCGCCCTCAACATCGCCGCGACCGGCATGCTCGCCCAGCAGCTGAACGTGGACGTGATCTCGAACAACATCGCGAACATGAACACGACCGGCTACAAGAAGCAGCGGGCCGAGTTCCAGGATCTGATCTATCAGAACCTCGAGCGCCCGGGCGTCGCGTCGTCGGCGTCGGGCAACATCGTCCCGGTCGGCATTCAGGTCGGCGTCGGCGTGAAAACGGGCGCGATCGGTCGCGTGACCGAACAGGGCAATCTCGCGAAGTCGGAGAACGACCTCGATCTCGCCATTTCCGGCCGCGGCTATTTTCAGGTGACGCTGCCGTCGGGCGAAATCGCGTTCACGCGGGCCGGGAACTTCAAGCGCAATGGCGACGGGCAGCTCACCACCTCGGAAGGCTACCTGATCGAGCCGGCGATCACGATCCCGCCGAACGCCACGAGCGTGCAGATCTCGAGCGACGGCCTGGTGCAGGCGAAAGTGCCCGGACAGACGGCGATGCAGACGCTTGGCCAGCTGCAGATCGCCACGTTCGTCAATCCGGCAGGCCTCGACGCGCAAGGCGACAACCTGTTCCTGCAGACCGCAGCCTCGGGCGATCCCACCGTTGGTCTGCCGGGCGCCGACGGCGCCGGCAGTGTGATGCAAGGCTTCCTCGAAACGTCGAACGTCAATGCGGTCGAGGAGATCTCGTCGCTGATCGTGGCGCAGCGCGCCTACGAGATGAACGCCCGCGTCGTCACGGCCGCCGACGACATGCTCCAGGCCACCTCCCAGCTGCGGTGACGGAAAAGGACTGATCGATGCGCGCGTTTCGAGCCTTCGTCTTTGCGGCGGTCGCGTCTGCGGCGTTCTCCTGGGCGGCCTTGGCGGCGGAATGTCCGGAAGTCACGCTGCGGGCCGCACCGGTGGTTTCGGGGCCGGTCGTGACCTTGGGCGACCTGTTCGAGGGGGCCGGCGCCGCCGCGGCGGAGCCGATCGCGCCTGCGCCCGCGCCCGGAACGACCGCGCCGCTTTCCGTGCGCTTCGTCGCCGCCGCCGTCGACGCCGCCGGGCTGCGCTGGACGCCGCCGCCGGCATTGGACCGCATCCAGGTGGGCCGCGCCGTGTCCGGGCGCGCGGCCTCGGCGCGCGCGATCGCGGCGGGCGGCCCCACGATGAGCGCCGGCTTCTCCGCAAATTCCGGCGAGACGCAGCGCGCCGCCCTCGCCGTGCGCCGCGGCGACACGATTGCGCTGGTGTACGACGCGCCCGGCGTGCGCATCACCGCCACAGCGAAGGCGCTGAGCGAGGGCGCGCCCGGTGAAACCATCCGTGTGCAGAACACCCAATCCAACCGCATCGTCGATGCGCGCGTGGCGTCCATGGGCGTCGCGACGGCGATCGGCCCGGCTTCGTGAAGGACACCAGGATGACCGGCTCGCCGCTCCGCACCCTCGCCGCGCCCGTAGCGCTCGCCCTCTCCGCCGCCGCGTGCGCGACCGCGCCGCCGCCTGGCGCAGTGCTCGCCGCCGCCGCCCAGGACGCCCGCACTGCCGCGACCACCGCGCGAACGTCGGCCGCCGCCGCTGCCGAAGCCGCGCGTCGCGCGGCCGGCCAACCGCAGTTCACGCCGATGGGCGTCTCCGCCGCGCCTGCCATGGTCGATCTGCCCACGCCGCCGCGCCCGACCGAATCCTATTCCCCAAGCGCGCCCAACGCGCTCTGGCGCACGGGCGCGCGCAGCTTCTTCAACGACCAGCGCGCCGCGCACGTCGGCGACATCCTCACCGTGAAGATCTCGATCGACGACAGCGCCGACCTTTCGAACGAGAGCTCGCGCTCGCGCAAAGGCCAGTCGACTGTCGGCGTCAACAATTTCGGCGGGCTCGAGACCATTCCCGGCCGCGTCCTGCCCGGGGGCTTCGATCCGACGACGCTGATCGACGCCTCGGGCGACAGCACGAGCTCTGGCAAAGGCTCCGTCGCGCGGCAGGAAAAGGTGGAGCTGACGGTGGCGGCGATGGTCACCGACATCCTGCCGAACGGGAACTTCCTCGTGTCGGGCCGGCAGGAGGTGCGCGTCAACGCGGAGATGCGCGAGCTGACCGTCGCCGGCATCATCCGCCCGCAGGATATCGCAGCGGACAATACGATCCGCCACACCGAGATGGCGGAAGCGCGCATCTCCTATGGCGGGCGCGGTCAGATCTCGGCAGTGCAGCGGCCGCGCCTGGGACAACGCATCGCCGATGCGATCAGCCCCTGGTGAGGCCAGCGCGCCGCGACGGCGTCAGTCGTCGCGGTGCACGCGCTCGCGGCGTTCGTGGCGTTCCTGCGCCTCGAGCGACAGCGTCGCGATCGGCCGCGCTTCGAGACGCGACAGCGCGATCGGTTCGCCCGTCTCTTCGCAATAGCCGTAGCTGCCGTCCTCGATCCGCCGCAGCGCAGAGTCGATCTTGGCGATCAGCTTGCGCTGCCGATCCCGCGTCCGAAGCTCCAGGGAGCGGTCGGTTTCGCTGGTGGCGCGGTCGGCCAGATCCGGCAGCGACACCGTCTCGTGTTGAAGATTGGCGATCGTCGCCCTCGACTCCTCGAGGATCTCGTCTTTCCAGGCGAGCAGCTTACGCCGGAAATATTCGAGCTGCCGTTCGTTCATGAACGGCTCGTCGTCGGAGGGGCGGTAGGTATCGTCGACCACAGTGCCCATCGGTGTTTCCCCAGTTGGCGGGGGTGTCCCGCGCCGGCGCGTTGGGTTCCGGATTCGCGCCTCCACGCCGCGGTCCATATAGCCAAGCGCCCATCGTCCGGCAACGAAGCAAGTCGGGCGCCGCTGCGGCGTCAACCATGGCCGAGCTTGGCGAGCTCCACGGCGCGGCGCGTTTCGATCTCCATCAGCACGGAATCGAGGCCTTCGTCGCCCGTCGGTTCGAGGTCTTCGCCGATGGCGATCAGCGCGTCGCGCGCGGCCGCGCCGCCGGCCCCGAGCACCACCGCACGTTGCAGAGCCTCCAGTGCGTCGATCGTTCGGCGGCCGCGATTGACCTGCCGCGCCCGGCGGCCTTGCGGCGGCCCCTCGCCCTGCAAAGCGAGGATCGCATCGAGCGCCGCCGTGGGTTGTGCGGGGGTGGCCGCGCGTGTGGGCGCTGCGCCGTCTTCGGGCAGGCGGAAGCCCGGAGCGGCGGGGTCTGTGCGGCGCGCCGGCGCTGTCTGACCGAGGCGGCGAAGCGGATCGACGAACATGCCCTAGCGATCAGCCGCGCCGGTTAACTCGCGCTTAACGTCGGCAGGAATTGCCCAGCGCGCGGCAGAAGGCGCCCGCCGGAATCGGGGGCGACGGGCGCGGCTCCAAGGCGCACAAGGACTTCCGCGTGGCCCGGTTCTGGCAGGGAGAACGGGCCGTCCGCGGAGTTCGACACCGTCCATGCGTTTTGCTCTCGCTCTCGCTGCTGCTCTGGGAGCTTCGGCCCTCGCCCCGCCGGCGGACGCCGGCTCGCGTATCAAGGACATCGCCGACGTCGAAGGCGTCCGGGAAAACCAGCTCGTCGGCTACGGCCTCGTCGTCGGCCTACAAGGCACGGGCGACAGCCTGCGCAACGCGACCTTCACCCGCCAGAGCCTCTCGGCGATGCTCGAGCGCCTCGGCGTCAACACGCGGGACGGCGCCCTTAATACGCGCAATGTCGCCGCCGTCATGGTGACCGCCAACCTGCCGCCGTTCGGCACGCAAGGCGCCCGGATCGACGTCACCGTCTCGGCGCTTGGCGATGCGAAAAACCTTCAGGGCGGCCAACTTCTGGTCACGCCGCTGATCGGCGCCGACCAGCAGGTCTACGCCGTCGCGCAGGGCCCTGTGGCCATCGGCGGCTTCTCTGCGGGGGGCTCTTCGGGCTCAAGCGTGACCAAGGGCGTGCCGACGTCCGGGCGAATCGCCGCCGGCGCGACCATCGAGCGCGAGATGCAGTTCGACCTCGCCGCCCAGCGCGAGTTGCGGCTGGCGCTGCGCAATCCGGATTTCACCACCGCCCGCCGCACGGCCGACGCGATCAACATCGCCCTCGGCGGCCAAGTGGCGAAGGCCGCCAATCCCGGCGCGGTCGTCGTCTCCCGCCCCGAGACGTTTCGCGGCGACATGGTCGATCTCCTGACGCGCATCGAGACGCTCGAGATCCAGCCCGATCAGCCGGCGAAGATCGTCATCGACGAGACGTCCGGCATCATCGTGATGGGCGAAAACGTGCGCGTCGCCACCGTGGCGATCGCGCAGGGCGCGCTGACGATCTCGGTTTCGGAAAAACCTTCGGTGAGCCAGCCGGCGCCACTCTCGCAGGGGCAGACGGCCGTCGTGCCGCAGAGCGACGTGAAGGTCGAGGAAGAGCGCGGCGGGCTCGCCGTCGTCGATGGCGGCGTGCCGCTGAAAGATCTCGTGGACGGCCTCAACCGCCTCGGCGTCAGCCCGCGTGACATGATCTCCATCCTGCAGGCCCTCAAGACGGCCGGCGCGATCCAGGCCGAAATCGAGGTGATGTGATGGATCCGCAGCTGAGCCTCGCCGCCGTCGATCGCCGCCCTGCCCCGGAAGCGCCGCGCGTGAAGCCCGGCGCAACGCCCGACGCGATCGCCAAAACCGCCAAGGAGTTCGAGGCGATGGTCGTGGGCGAGCTGATCGCGCCGATGTTCGAAGCGCTCGACACCGACGGGTTCGGCGGCGGCGGCGCGGGCGAGAAGATGTTCCGCCCGATGCTGGTGCGCGAATACGCGAAGTCGATCGTGGCCTCCGGCGGCATCGGCCTCTCCGACGCCGTCGCCCAGGAAATGATCCGCATGCAGACCATGGGAGCCACGAATGCCGCTGCTGGCTGACGACGCCGACGACCGCGGCCGCCAGCTGCTTGGCCTCACCGAGCGCCTCACCCTGCTCGTTGACGCCGAGCGCGCCGAGATCGCCGGGCGCCGCCCGCCCGACGAGACGGCAGCCGCCGAGCGCGCGCGCCTCGCCACCATCTATCGGCAGGAAATGGCGCAGATCGCCCAGGACCGCCGCCGGCTTGCCGGCCTCGCGCCGGCGCTGTCGCGCCAGCTCGAAGCCGCGACGGAAAAATTCATGGCCGCGCTCGACGCGCATGCGAACGCCGTCGCCGCCCTCAAAGAGATCAGCGAAGGCCTCGTGCATGCCATCGCGGCTGAGGTCTCACGCGCGCAGCCTCGCGCCGCCGGATATGATGCGGGCGGCTACCGCCCACGCGCGGCCGGCCCCACGCCCGTCGCCGTGAACCAGCGCGCCTGACTAGGCCTTGAAGCCATAAAGGCCGAGCAAGGGGTTCCCCCCCGTCGTCGCGTCCGTCGTGCCGCCGCCGGTAAGGCGTGCAAGCCCGGCCTCATAGTTGGCGAGCTGCGATTTCAGCGCCGGCGAAACCGTCCCGGTCTTGGCCGCGTCGGCGGTTTTCTTCGCCGGCTTCGGCGGATTGTAGATATACTCGAACGCCGTCCGCACCGAGTTCTGCACGCGCTCGATGTCGAGGCGCACCTTGCGCGCGCTGCTCGCGTCGCTGAACGCGAGATCATCCCGGAAATTGAGCGGCATCACCGGCGGATCGAGGCTGCGCGTCGACGTCCCCGCCGCCGGCGCGCGCTTGGCTTTGCGGACTTCGCCGGAGTTGAGCCCGAGCACGGCCAGAGCGTCGGCCCCGGCCGCGCCCGGCGCGAGATCGATGCGACGTCCCTCGTTGGCCTTGATGACGAGGAACTCCGCGCCGTTCAGGGTTGTCACTTCCGCCTTGCCCGCCGATCGCAGGACGCCGTTCAGCTTGGTGACGAGATCGGCCATGGTGTCGTCGGCCTCGATCTCGATCTTGCGCGCCGAACCGCCATCGATCTTGAGCGTGAAATAGTCCCCTTCGCGCAGCGCCGTGCGCGTGACCAGCGGCGTCTTGCCTTCGAAGTTCAGATCGCCGCTCGGCAGGCCGAACGCGTCGAGGTCCTTGTAGGACACGCCGAGCGCGACGCCCACGGCGCGCTCCCCGGCCTCGCCCACGGTCGCGCGCCAGGCCTGCGCGCCATCGGGAAACGCCAGCCGCTCCACCGCCGCGCGCGTGGTGGTGGTGGCGACGCCGGTCCTGCTGGGCTGCTGGATGGTTTCGGTCGTGCCGACATAGACGCCGTCCGCCGCGAGCCGCACGCCCGCGGCCGAGTCGTCGCCGGCGCCGCCAAGGCGCCGGGTCCACAGCGCCGTCGGCGCGGCGCCATCCTGCAGGAGAGTGACGAACCCATCGAGCTTGCCCACGGCCGCGTCCTCGGCGCCGCCGAGCCCCAGGCTCGCCGACGTCGTCGCGCCCGCAATCGCGATCCGGCCCGAGGCGTCGGCATCGATCGAGGTGATCCCGCCGCCGGCGCCGAGCGAGCCTGTCGAGATGGACCACACGTCCGTGCCGTTCGTGTCGAGTTTGCGCACGACGCCTGCACTCAGCGCCGAGCCGGCCACGAACAGCCCGCCCGCCGTCGCGCGCAGCGCAGTGACGGCGCCGTCGCCGGCCTCGGAAAACTGGCGGACATAGCCGGCGGCGCCGTCCGTCGAGAACGACGCGACGAAGCCGTCCCAGCCGCCGCCCGCCGCGCCGGCGCCAAGCTGGTTTTTCGTCCGCCCGCCGACATAAACCGTGAGGTCGTCGCCGATCGTGACGGCGCTGGCCTCGTCCGCGCCCGTCCCGCCAACTTGGCGCACCCAGCGCTCGTCCCCGTCCTCCGTGAACGTCGCGACCATCGCGTCCGTCCCGCCTTTCGACGTGGTCGTGTCGATCGCGCCGGAGAAGGTTCCCGTCACGGCGACCACGCCGAGCTTGAACGCCACGCCATAGCCCTGCGCGGACGTCGCCGCGCCGAGCACGCGGCTCCACACCAGACGTCCGGCGCTGTCGTATTTCGAGAGCACGGCGTCGGCTGCGCCTTTCAGGCCGCCATTGCCGTCGACGGGCATGGTCGTCTCGCCGACGACATAGACCGAACCGTCATCGCCTTCGGCCATGGCGCGCATGGTCAGGCCGGTGGCGCCGGCGCCCTTGAACCGCAGCGGATCGGCGTTCGCCGTCTGCGTGAAGACGTCATCGGCGCCATCGGCGGGCGCGAATTTCGAAAGCCGCGCCGTCTGCATGTTTTCGGCGCCGCTCGTCGTCAGCGCCGTCACCGCAGCGCGCGGCGTTCCCTGGATCGCGGAGAACGCCAGCTGCTCCTCCGCCGCGCCCTTGATCGAGAGCGCGAAGGACGGCGGGTCGCCGGGTTTGGCGTCCGGCTTGGCGGGCAGCTGCACGCGCGAGAACCGCGTCGTGAGGCCCGCCTCCGCCAGCTTGGCGTTGATGAGGCCGAGCACGACATCCATCGACCGCGGCGTTGATCCGAGCGCGGAGAGATCGATGGTGATGGTCTTTTCGCCGACCTCCCCCCGATTGGCGACGATCTGGAACCCCGAGAGGTCGCGCCAGGCCGGAACCTCCTGATCGACGGCGCCGGCATACACTTCCTTGGTGACGAACTCGGTGCGCCCTTTGCGCACGCCGAACACGCCCTGGACCTGATCGGCCTTGTCGCCCACCGGCGCGAACACCTTCTGCAGGTCCATCGCGCCGAGATACTTCGAGACCTCGGCCATGCCCGCGCGGAACCGGGTCTGCAGCTTTACCATCTCATCGGCCGGGACGCCGTCGGTCTGGGCGCGCTCGGCGATGAGACGCAGGCCCTCGAGCGCCCGCCAGGCGCCGAACAGCTGCTGCTGGTCGGTCTTTCGCCCGCCGCCCGCGCTGGTGACGCCTTCGGCCACGAGAGATTTCCCCGACATGATCTCGTCGAGCCGGGTTTTCGATGCGGTAGGCTTCGGCGCGTTCGCCGGCGTCCAGGGCGCCGCCGTGAGCGCCTTGGCGCGGGCGTCCTTGGCCTGACGCGAAACGGCCGTTGGCGCCGTGCGCTGCGTCCCGTCTTCCGCGAGACCCACGCGCCCGTTCAGGTAGGACGTCAGCAATGACGAACTGATGCCGATCATCCCGGCGCACCGCAGGCGGAGTCTTGACCGTTTACCCCTTGCAGGAACCGGTAACGAAATTGCAAATGGCGACCCGGCCGGGAGCAAAAGACCCAATGCGGCGCAGAATGAGCTTGCGGGACCTGTTCCCGATGGCCTGGCTGAGCGCCTTGGCGCTCAATGCCGGGCTGCTCCTGCTCGCCCTGAGCGCCGCACACGTCTATGCCGCCGCCACCCGGCCGGACGTGTATGGCTACGACGCCACCCCCTCCGCCCTGTCCGCGACGCGGCGGGCCGTCGAGGATCTGGCGCGGGCCCTGCCGCCGCCCGACGCGGACCGCCTGACCTACTGGAACCGCCTCGTCGCCGCCGAGCTCGATTCGGGAGATTTCTCCGCCGCCCGCGGCGCGCTGGTCGCCTCCCGCTCGATGCTACCGGCGCGGGACGCCGCACGGCTGGAGGCGAAACTGCCCGCCGAGCCGGACGACGCCGCGATCGCCGCCGCGGCGATCTCGTTCCTCGAGCCGGACGTGCGCGTGCGCTTCGACGGCGCGTCCCTCGCGCCGGCCCAGGGCAGCGTGATGATCGTCGGCGCGGCCGCCGATCTCGAGCAGCGCGCGCGCGCGCTGGTCTCTGGCCAAACGGACACCCTCGACGTCAGCCTGCTCGCGCTCACTCTGGCCATGGGCGAGGACGCCGATTCGGACTTCGCGAAAGGCGCATCCACGCTGCTGGCCGCGCGCCGCGCCGGCGCATTGAGCCCGCAGCTCGCGGCGCATTATCAGGCTCTGGCCGCACGGGCGCTGCCCGAAGCCGCCTTGCGCGCCGCCGCGGCGGACGCCGCACGCGCGGATGGCGGGGACGGCGCCCAAGGCGCGCTCGTCGAAGCGATCCGCCGCGCCGTCGATCCACGGGGCTATGCGGCGCTAAGGACCGACGTGGCCGCGCTCGCCGACATCCTGGGCGCCGCCTCGCCGACCGGTGCGGTGCGGCTGCTCGCGCTCGCCCGCTCGACCGACGACGTCGCGCGGCTGCGGCTCGTCGCCGTGTCGTCCGGCGAGCTGGGGGTGATGGTCGCCAAACGCGGCCCGCAAGGCGCGCTCATCCGCACCGCCGCGGGGACATGGCGGCTGACGGCGAAGGATTGGCTTGCTCTTGCCGGCGTGGCGCTGGCGGTCGTGATCTGCCTGACCGCGACCGTGACGGGGGTAGGCCAGGCGATCCGCACCGCCACAGCCGCGCGCCGCCGCGAGAACCTCGGCGTCGATGGCGAGGACCTCGACGCCGTCTACCAGATCGGCCCCGAAGGTCCCCGTTCCTAGCAGCGGTCAGGCGCGGGTCAGCGCCGCGTCAGGATTGGAAAAACGCGAGAAGCGAGAGCGGCGCGGCGTTCGCGAGCGCCGGCGTCTGCCCTTTCAGAGCTTGCGCCGCATCGAGCGCGACGAGGCGCGCCTGCTCCTCGCTGAGATCGGCGTCGACGCCCGCAAGCCCGCCTTGCGTCACCGCGGCGAGACGCGCGTGGGAAGAGAGCTTGTCCGCGGCTTCGGCGAACCGCGCGAGCGCCTCACCGAGCGCCTTCACGCTCTGCGGATCGGAGCCGAGGCGGCGCAGATCGATGCCCTCGATCTCGACCGCCGCGGCTTCGGGGCTCGTGCGGACCGACAGCGCGCCGCCCGTGAGCAAGCCGGCGCTCGGGCCGTCGGCGGCGCGCAGCTGCTCGGCAAACTTGACGAGCTGCTCGCCCGAGAGCGGTTGCCCCGACGCGAGATCGCCGAGCGCCTGCTTGCCGAACCGCAACGCGACGTCGAGCGCGGTCACCGCATTGGCCATGCCTTCCTGGATCGACGACAGCGCAACGCGCGCATCGACGGCGCCGATGGAATCGCGCGCGATCTGCGGCGCGGCTTCGCGCTCCGCCGCCTTGGCGCGGGCGCTCAAGTCAACGACGGCGCCACCCGCAGCGCCGACCGATCCCAGCGATGACGAATTGACCTGCGTGACCATGGCTTCTGCTCCGCGCGGGCAGCGCGCCCGCGCGTTCACCAATTATCCATTCAGGTTAACAAAGCGTAAACGACCGGTTAACGCGACGCGGCGAATGCGGCGAGTTCCTCGCCGACGCGGGAATAGAGATCGCCCCACGCCGATTGCCGCGATGCGAGGAACAGTCGCGTCCAGGGATACCAGGGAATCGTGTTCGTCCCGAGCATCGACCAGTCCTTGTGGCCTGCGGTGAACCACACCGGCATGCCGAGACCGGCGGCGAGGTTCGACGAGGCGTTCATCGGCGCGATGACGAGATCGAGCGCAGCGGATGCCGCGGCGATGCCATCGAGATCGGCCTTCACGTCGAGGCCTTCGAACTTCTGGATCGTCACGCCAAACCGCGCTGCGAGACGCGCCTCTTCCTCGGCGATGTCGCCCGGCTGCAGCGAGAAGAACGTGACGCCCGGCGTCGTGAGCACGGGCGCCCAGTCTTCGATGTCGGCGAAATAACGCTGGCGTTGCGCGGTCATCAGCAGGCTTCGCCAGGCGATGCCGACGGCCATGCCCGGCGCCAGCGCGTCACGCTGGGCCTTGAAGTCCGCCACGCGCGCGGGATCCGGCTTGAGGAAAGGCCGCGTCGCGCCGAACGCGTCGATCGTCGGCCTGAAATAGCGCGCCAGATCGCCCATCGGCGCCCAGCAGTCGTAGTTCGACCAGTCGAGGTTCGGCACGCCGCGGACGGTGCGCCCGTTGTGGCGGCCGGTGCCATGCGGCAGCACCTCGACGCCGAACGAGCGCGCGAACAGATCGACGAGACGCGCCTCGCACGCGACGCCGACACTGCCTGCAGGGCCGACGGCGGCTTGCGCCTCCGGCAGGATCGCCATGAACATGATCTCGTCGCCGAGGCCCTGTTCGCCGATCAGCAGCAGGCGCTTGCCGGCGAGATCGTCGCCCGTCCAGCGCGGCTTTTCCGTGATGAAATCGAGCAGGCCGACGCCCGGCTCCACGCGCACCTCGTAGGCCGGCCAGCCTTCCCCGAGACGACCGAGGCCAAGCAGCGTGTGCGCCAGCGAGAGACCGCCGTTCGCGCGCTGCGACAGGCCGGCCTTCACCGTCGCCGAGCGCACGAAGCAGTCATAGGCCCCTTCGAAATCACCCTCGTCGAGCAGCGCGACGCCGAGATTGTGCACCGCCTCCAGATTGTTCGGCCGCAGGCGGATCGCTTCGCGCGCGAAGATCTTGGCGTGGTCGACGTCGCCATAGTCGACGAGCACAGCCGCCAGCGCGTTCCACAACAGCGGCTCTTCCGGATAGATCAAGATCTGCCCGCGCAGCAGATCGATCGCCTCGTCGTACTGGGCCTTGTCGCGCAGGATCAGCGCGAGCGAGGCCGCGTTGCGCCAATTCAACGGATCGATCTGGCTGGCGAGGCGGATCAGCTGTTCGGCGCTCTCGAGATCGCCGTTGCGCTTGGCGATGTCGGCAAGGACGGACGGAATGAGCGGATTCGTGGGCGCGATGCGCAGCGCCTCTTCCATGACCGTTAGCGCCGGCAGAAGAAGGCCGAGCTGGTCGAGCCCCGCGCCCGCGACCATGTAAGCCGGCACGCAATCGGGGTCGTCGTCCATCGCCGAGACCGCGAGCTTGACGCCATCGGCGGGCTTGCCCGAATCGATCAGCCGCAGCGCCTTCTTCACCTTGCGACCGGCGGCCGCCTCGTCGCGCTGCTGGCTCAGAATGGAGGAGCGGACTTCGTCATAGGCGCGGCGCGACACCTCGTCCCTGGCCGGCGCAACGCCCTTGGCGCCGTCGACGAGCGTCGTGAATTCGGCGAGGCGGGATTTGCGGCTCATCCGGTGGTCTCCTTATCCGAACACCATCCTGTTGATTTGAGTGAACGGGCCGTTAATCCCTGCGCGCCACGGTGCCCACTATGACCGTGGCCGTCGTCATCCAGGCCCGTTTCGCGTCGACGCGCGCGCCGGGAAAGGTGCTCGCGCTCCTCGGCGCGCGCACAGCGCTTGCGTTGTGCCTGCAGCGCTGCGCCCGCATCGAAGGCGTCGACGCCGTGGTGTGCGCGGTGGCCAACGACGCCCCCTCCGACGCCGTTGCGGCCGAGGCTGAACGGGCCGGCGCGATCGTCGTGCGCGGCCCCGAGACCGACGTGCTCGCCCGCTACGCCGCCGCCGCGACCGCCGTGCGCGCCGACATCGTGATGCGCGTCACGTCCGATTGCCCGTTCGTGGATCCAGACGTCTGCGCCGAAACGCTGGCCTGGCGCGCGCACACGGGCGCCGACTATGCCTGCAACAACGCGCCCGCCGGCTTCCCGCACGGCCTCGATTGCGAAGTGTTCACCGCCGCCCTGCTGCACGCCGAAGCGCGGACCGCCACCGCGGCGGAAGCGCGCGAGCACGTCACCGCCGGCATGCGCCGCGCGCCGGGTCTGCGCCGCGCACGCGTCGTGGGCCCGGGCGGCGGCGTCGAACGCCTGCGCTGGACGCTGGATTATCCCGAGGACGTGGCGTTCGCGCAGGCCCTGGCCGCAGCGGCGCCCGATCCCCTCGCCGCGCCCTGGCGCGAGCTTGCAGACATCTGCGCCGCACGGCCGGACATCGTCGCCCTCAACGCGTCGCGCGTGGACACCGCCCGCCTTGATACGCTGCGCGCGGCCGCGGCGGACGAGACGATCTGGCCCGCCGCGCTGGCGCGGGTCACGCCTTCTGGAACAGCTGCCAGGTGAGGTCGTCGAGGCCCGTCGTCCGGCGCCAGAAAAAGCCGTAGTCCAGGACCTGCAGCGTCGGCGCGAGATCGAGATAGGCGCCGCCGAAATCGCGCGTGAACAGCAGGCCCTCGGCGCCGCGATAGCGCTTTTCCAGCGGCTCGACGGAGAAATACTCGGCGCACGCCACGAGCCGCCGCGACGTGCGCAGGATCTCACGCTGCGTCGCTTCGAGATCGGCCGGGGGCACGTGGATCAGCACGCCCGACGTGAACACGAGATCGAACTGGGCGTCGGCGAACGGCAGCGCCGATCCGAACGCGTCGTGGATGCGATCGGCCGGCAGCACGCCGTCTGCCGCCAGTGTGGCGCGCGCCTTGGCGTTCGGCTCGACGGCGGTGAGATCGTGCACGCCGAGGCGGCGCAGCGCGCGAAGATTGAGCCCGATATTGGCGCCGACTTCGAGCACGTTTCCGATCGGCCCCGCGCGTTCGAGAATGCGGGCCCACATGCGCGTGCGGGCGGCCATCGCAGCGTCGTCGGCCTGATTGCGATCGACGTACGAATCGCCGAACTCCCCCCGCCAGGTGTCGAGCTGTTTCGTCATCTGCCCCTCCGCCGGACGGCCGCCTTCTGCCCACCGCCCCACACCGGCGCTGGTAACCGGCTGCTAGAACCCATGCGCGACGATGGCGCCGATTCGGCTTAAGGATCGACGCATGTCAGCGCCTACAATCCGCCCCGCCGCCACACCGGCTCCCTTCCTTCCCTATGGCCGCCAAAGCATCGGCGAGGACGATATCGCCGCCGTCGCCGCCGCGCTGCGGGACGACATGCTCACCACCGGGCCCCGCGTCGCCGCCTTCGAGCGCGCCTTCGCCGCGAAGGTCGAGGCGCCGTTCGCGGTCGCCGTCGCCAACGGGACGGCGGCGCTGCACCTCGCCATGCTCGCGCTCGACCTCGCGCCGGGGGACGTCTGCATCGTCCCGACGATCACGTTCCTCGCCACGGCGAACGCCGTGCGATTCGCCGGCGGCGAGGTCGTGTTCGCCGACGTCGATCCGGACACGGCCTTGATGACGCCGGACACGCTGCGCGCCGCGCTTGCCCGCGCGGCCGGGCGCCGCGTACGCGCCATCCTTCCCGTGCACTATGCCGGCCCCATGGCCGACACCGCCGCCCTCGCCGCGATCGCCGCGGAGGCCGGCGCGGTGCTGATCGAGGATTCCTGCCACGCGCTCGGTTCGCGCGACGCGCGCGGGGACGCCGCCGGCGCCTGCCGCCATGCGGCGATGGGCTGCTTCTCGTTCCACCCCGTCAAGACGATTGCGTGCGGCGAAGGCGGCATGATCACCACGCGCGATCCCGCGCTCGCCGACCGCCTGATGCGCCTGCGCAGCCACGGCATGCAACGCGACCTGGGCGCGTTCCAGTCGCCCGATCTTGCTTGCGACACCGACGGCGGGCCGGCCCCCTGGGCCTACGAGATGCCGGAGATCGGGTACAATTATCGCCTCACCGACATGCAATGCGCGCTTGGCCTGTCGCAGTTCGCAAAGCTCGACGCGTTCCTCGCGCGCCGCGCCGCGCTCGTCGGTCGCTACCGCGCACGCCTCATCGGGCGGCGCGGCGTCGACGTCCTTGCCCCCGCCTCCGGCCAGACGCCCGGCTGGCACCTGCTTGTCGCGTTGATCGATTTTGCGGCGATCGGCGCGCCGCGCCGCGTGGTGATGGAGCGGCTGCGCGCCCACGGCGTCGGCTCACAGGTGCACTACGTCCCCGTACATCGCCAGACCTATTACCGCGATCGGTATGGCGCGCTCGACCTTCCGGGGGCGGAGCGCTTCTATGCGCGCTGCCTGTCGCTGCCGCTGTTCCCGGACATGACGGATGCGGACGTCGATCGCGTCGTCGAAGCGCTGGACGCGGCGCTCGCCTAGGCGAGCATGTCCCACGACACCGGTTCTCCGAACGCCAGCGCGCGCGCCGCCCGGCGGCCGAGCACATCGGGCAAATGCTTCGGCGCGAGCCCGTATCCCGGCCGGATCGAGCGCACGTGCGCCTCGGTAAGGATCTCACCGGCCGCCACCGGCGCCGTCACGTAGAGCGACCGCCGGAACTGCATGTTCGCCGTCTCTTCGGCTGAACGCTCGAACGTGGCGCGCCCCAGCGCGAGATGGGCGGCGTCGCAGTCGCGCTTCAACCGTTCGAGTTCCTCCGGCTCCAGTGAGAAAGCGGAATCTACGCCGCCGTCCGCGCGCCGCATCGTCACGTGCTTCTCGATCACACAGGCGCCGAGCGTCACCGCCGCCACCGCGACAGCGGTTCCCGGCGTGTGGTCCGAGAGGCCGACAAGGCACCCCGTGAGCTTCGCGATCTCGTCCAGCGTGCGCAGATTCGCCTGCTCGTAGCGCGCCGGGTAGCTCGACACGCAATGCAGCACGACGAGTTCGGTCGCGCCGTTGGCGCGCGCCGTGTCGACGGCGGCGACGATGTCCTCGACGCTCGCCATGCCGGTGGACATGATCATCGGCTTGCCGGTGCGCGCGATGCGCGCGACGAGCGGCAGGTCCACGAGCTCGAACGAGGCCACCTTGTAGGCCGGCGCGCCCAGCTCCTCGAGCAGATCGACGGCGGTCGGATCGAAGGGCGTGGAGAAGATCGTCACGCCAAGCGCGCGCGCCCGTGCGAACAACGGCGCGTGCCATGCGAACGGCGTGTGCGCCTCTTCGTAGAGATCATAGAGACGACGACCATCCCACAGTCCGCCTTTGACCATGAATTCCGCGCTGTCGTGCGGAATCGTGATCGTGTCCGGCGTGTAGGTCTGCAGCTTCACCGCATCGGCGCCGCGGCGCGCGCATTCTTCGAGCAGCGCGAGCGCGAGATCCAGCCGGCCCATGTGGTTGCCGGAGAGTTCGGCGATCACGTAAGGCGGCGCGTCGGGCCCGATGGCGCGGCCGGCGATGTGGATGGTCTGCGGCGCGCCCATCGTCGTGGCGATCCCCTCTCCCGGTGTGCGAACGAAAAGGCCGCCCTGGCGCAGATAGCCCGCGCGCGCGAAGGCGCGCTGCGAGCGGATGTTTTCCGGGCGGATCTCCGCCACGATCTGGCGCACCTGCGGCCAGTGCGCGATGAGCCAATCCTCAGCCGCGCGCAGGGCCGGCGCGCCGAGACCGCCGCCGATGCGCGCCGGATCCGCGAAGATCGACACGCGCGCCGCATCGCCGATGCGGTCGAAGCGGACGCACGCGCACGCCGCCCCTGCCGGATCTTCGAGCACGAGCAGCGCGCGGGCGGGATCGGCGAGCGCCGCCGCGTACCACGCCTCGTGCTCCGCATAGGGAAACGCGCGCTGATCCAACGAAGCGGCGCGCACCGTGGGGTGCGTGCGCCAGGCGTACAGCCGCGCGCTGTCGGCCGGCGTCGCGCGCCGCGCCGTCAGAGGCGGGCTGGTGCGGGAGGATTCAGCGAACAAGGCCCGGCCCCGCGCTGCGGCGCACGCGCACGCCGCGCGCAGCAAGGAACGCCTTAGCCTCGGCCGGCGTCGCCTGCGTGAACTGGAACATGGCGCCCGCGGCGACGGCGGAGGCGCCGGCAGCGAGCGCTTCGGCCATGTGCTCGTAACGGCCCGCGCCGCCCGACGCGATCACCGGCGCGCTCACCGCTTCGCTCACCGCGCGGATCAGATCGCAGTCGTAGCCGGTCATGGCGCCGTCATACTCGACGCGGGTGAGGAGGATTTCGCCCGCCCCCCGCTGCTCGACCTCACGCGCCCACGCGGCCGGATCGATCGCGCGGCTTTGCGCGCCGCATCCTGAGACGCAGGTGGCGCGGCCATCCCCGTCGCGGCGCACGTCGATCGACGCCACGACACATTGCACGCCGAAGCGCCGCGCAGCCTCCTCGATGAGGTGCGGGCTTTCATAGGCGGCGCTGTTGACCGCGACCTTGTCGGCGCCGATCTCGAGCAGCCGTTCGAAGTGCGCGATCGAGCGCACGCCGCCGCCGATCGTCAATGGCACGAAGCATTCCCGCGCGAGGTCCTCGAGCGTCATCCAGTCCGGCTCACCGCCCTGCGGCGTGGCGCCGATATCGAGCAGCACGAGTTCATCGACGTCGCGCGCATTGAAGACCTTCACGCCCTGCATCGCGCCGCCGACGCCGCGCCACGATTCGAAGCCGACGCCCTTCACCAGCGCGCCGTCGCGCATCAGGAGCGTGGGGATGACGCGCGTCTTCAGCATCAGGCGGCCAGGAAATTGGCGAGGAGCCTCGCACCGGCGCGCGAGCTCTTCTCGGGATGGAACTGGGCGCCGAACGTCGCCCCGCGCGCGACGATCGAGACGAACCCGCCGCAATAGGGCGTGGTCGCGGCGATGTCGGCGGGATCGTCGGGCACGAAATGGTAGGAGTGCACGAAGTAGAAGTCGCCGCCGTCGGGCGTGTCGCGCATCAGGGGCGAGCGGCCGCGCGGACGCACGTCGTTCCATCCCATGTGCGGCAGACGTTCGCCCGCCTCCGCCACCTTGAGCGCGACGACCTTGCCCGGCACGAGCCCGAGCCCCTTGGCGCCGCCCATCTCCTCGCCCTCGTCGGCGAGCAGTTGCATGCCGAGGCACACGCCAAGCAGCGGGCGCTCGCGCCGTGCGTGTTCGCGCAGCGCATCGGCGAACCCGTCGCGCTCGAGCCGCGCCATGGCCTCCGGGAAAGCGCCGACGCCGGGCAGCACCACGCGCGCCGCATCGTCCAGATCACCGGCCTTTTCAGCGACACGCACGGCTGCGCCGCACTCTTCCAGCGCGCGCACCATGGAGCCGAGATTGCTCAGCCCCGTGCGGATCACCGTGACGTTCATGCCGCCGCCGCGAGATTGTCGGTGTTGAGTTTCATAAGGTCCCCGCGCGCGGTCTTCATCAGGCGCCCGTCACGATCGAGCTTGAAGATGCGCTTGTTGGTGAAGCGATCGCACACCGCGGTGAATTCCGGCACCGTCATGCCGAGCGGCGCCAGAATCTCCTCGAGCGGCTTGCCGAGATAGGTCCATGGGAACTTTCCGTCGTGCTTCTCGACGAGCGCCATGCCGTCTTCGCGCGTGATCCGCCCGCGCCGGATGTGCAGGCAGGCGATGTCGGTGGCGCGGCCGAAGCCGAACTTCAGGAACTTGAAATAGTCGTGGATGCCGGTCTGGCAGTTGTCGAGGTTCTCGTAGTTTACGATCGAGCCCTCGATCGTGGACGGATAGGTCTCGAACCCGTGCGCCTGGGCGAGAAGCGCGTTGGCGTAGCCGTCCCACGGGATGTAATGGCCAAGGAAGATGCCGGTGACGCCGACGCGCGCGAGGTCTTCGTCCGTCGGGTAGTGGTAGGGCACGAGATCGCGTGCGCGCAGGCCGTCCATGCCTTCGAGATCGGAGACGCGCAGGCCCAGAAGCCCGCCGAACTCCTCGAGCCAGCGGCGCGTCAGCACATTGTTCTGCGCGGCCGCGGCCGGGCCGCCATATTCGTTCTGGCTGTTCTCGCCCCACACGATCAGCGGCACACTGAATTGCACTGCGGCGCGCACCGGGATCGTGAAGATCGCCACGTGCTCGGGCCAGGAAATGTCGCCGACCTGCATGAGCCCGATACGATTGAGCTTCGCGCGCACGAGCGGATTGGGCGAGAACGCCACGTGATCGACGCCGAGGCGCTTCAGGTTCTCGATGTTGCGCAGGCCGATCGGCGAGAGGTCGCAGGTGGTGGCGGTGACGCACAGCGGGTTCATGCCCATCTGCAGCATGCGGACGACCTGGTAGGTCGAATCCTTGCCCCCGCTCACGGGAACGATGCAGTCCCAGTGGCGCCCGTCCTTGGAGCGGTAGCGCTCCAGGATGCGATCGAGTTCGCTGCGCCGTGCGGCCCAGTCGACCTCCTTGCGTCCTTCATAGCTGCGGCAGGCGCTGCACACGCCTTCGGCGTCGATGCGCAGATCTGGCTTGGTATGCGGCATCACGCACCGCACGCAATAGCGCAGCATGGTTGCGCGCTCCTCTGGCGAGACAATCACGGAAGCCTTCCGCCGCGTCGGTTAACGAGGCGTTGAGACGCCCTTCAGGATTGCAGCGACGCGCGCCGCGCCCTGCCCGTCCACCAGCGCGCGGGCGTTGCGCCCCAAGGCGGCGCGGGCGGGAGCGTCGCTCCACAGCTCGGCGATCGCGGCGGCGATATCCTCCGGCGCGAGACCCGCGCGCGGACCGACATAGCGACAGCCGCCGCGGGCCGCGAGCGCCGCCGCACTCTCGGCCTCCTCCGGGATCACCGAAAGCGCCAGCATCGGCGCCGCGCAGGCGCATCCTTCCCACAACGTGGAGCCCCCGGCGGTGACGACGAGCTCCGCCTGCGCGAACCGCACCGCCATGTCACGCACGTCACGCGCCGGTGTGACGCCCACGGACATTGCGCGCGCGGCGAGACGCTCCGCATCGGGGTTGGCCGCGCCGATCGCGAGCGTCGCCTCGATCCCGGCCGCGGCCCCGAGACGCGCATACGCATCGAGGAATACGTCGCTGGCTCCGTGGGGATCGACGCCGCCAAAGGTTGCGAAAAGCCCCCGACGCGCCGTGGCTTGCGGCGCCGCAAACTCCCGCCGCAGCAAGGCATAGGCGCCGCCGAGCAGCAGCTCTGCGCCCCCTGCTTTGCCATCATACAGCGCCGGCTGCGCATGGGCGTTCTGATTGAGAATCCAGCGCACGGGGTAGCGTGCGACATGGGCGCCGTCGTCGATCACGCAGGTCGGCGCGGCGGCGGCGACAGCGGCGAAAAAGCCGGCGTCGAAGTGGTACCCGTCCACGACGAGCGCGGTCGCGGCGGAGCTCAGCGCCACATCGCGTGTTGCGGCCGCATCGTCCGGCGACCCGGCCGCGACCGGCAGCTTCACGACCGCAACGCCTTCGGCCTCCGCCCGCGCCGCCATCGGCGCCGGCAGTTCGGCGGCGGCGAGCGTGACCGTCCCACCCGCGTCGATCCAGGCGCCGGCGAGCGCGAGGCAGCGCATCACGTGGCCGGAGCCGCGCAAGCCGCCGGCATCGGCCCGCAGCACGAGATGGGGCGCGGGCGGTTGGCCGGGGCGAAAACTTGACGCGACATTAACCATCGCGACGCACGATCCCACGCTGGAGACTCAGCATGCCGCTCGCCGATGACCTCACCCGCCTGTTCGAACACCGCTCGTTCCGAACGCCGGAACCGGACCTCAATGGCAAGGTGGTGTTCGTCACGGGCGGGACAGGCTCCTTCGGCCAGCACTTCGTGCGCCGCGTCGTCGAGCGGTACACGCCGGAGAAGCTCATCATCTTCTCGCGTGACGAACTCAAGCAGTACGACATGCAGATGACGTTTCCGACGTCGAAATACCCCTTCATGCGCTACTTCATCGGCGACGTGCGCGATCTGGCGCGCCTCGAGATGGCGATGCGCGACGTGGATGTGGTGATCCACGCGGCGGCGCTCAAGCACGTGCCGATCGCCGAGTACAATCCTTTCGAATGCATCCAGACCAACGTTATCGGCGCACAAAACGTCGTCACTGCGGCACTGCGGCGCGGTGTGAGAAACGTGGTCGCGCTTTCGACCGACAAGGCCGCCAATCCGATCAATCTCTACGGCGCGTCGAAACTGGCCTCGGACAAGATCTTCACCGCCGCCGGAAACATGGCGGGCCGCGACGGCGCGCGGTTCGCCGTCGTGCGCTACGGCAACGTTGTCGGATCACGCGGCAGCGTCGTCCCCTTCTTCCAGAAACTCGTGGCGGACGGCGCGACCGAACTGCCGATCACGGACGAGCGCATGACGCGCTTCTGGATCACGCTGGACCAAGGCGTTGATTTCGTGCTGTCGAGCCTCGCGATGATGCGCGGCGCGGAAGTGTTCGTGCCGAAGATTCCGTCCATGCGCACGGTCGATCTCGCGCGCTGCCTCGCGCCGCAGCTGCCGCACAAAATCGTCGGCATCCGTCCCGGCGAGAAGCTCCACGAAGTCATGGTTCCGGAAGACGATTCCCGCACGACGCTGGACCTCGGCGACCGCTATGCGATCCTGCCCGCCGATCAACCCGATCTGCGCGCCCACTATCTGGCCCAGGGCGGCGCGCCGGTTCCGGAGGGCTTCATCTATTCGAGCGATCGCACGACCGAGCGGCTTGACGCGCGCGCGCTGCAAGCCCTGCTCGGCATCTCGATGGCGGCCTGACGCTTCGCCGCGCCGCACACCGCCGAACGCCAAACGGCCCGACGAAACCGTCGGGCCGTTTTCTTACGCGGCGAACGAACCAAAGGGTGCGGACTAGCCGCCCTGGAAGAAGCGCAACAGGATCTGCGGCTGCTGGTTGGCGATGGACAAGGCCTGCGCGCCGAGCTGCTGCTTGACCTGCAGGGACTGCAGGCGCGCCGACTCGCGGGCGAGGTCCGCATCGACGAGGACGCCCACGCCCTTCTCGGTGACGTCGCTCATCTTCGAGTTGAATTCCTTCATGACCGTCAGCGCCTTGGCCTTGCCGCCAAGGACCGAGAGCGACGCGTTCATCGTCGACATGACGCCAATGATCGTCGACACCGCCGTCGAGGCTTCCGCCGCCGTCGTGAAGGTCAAGGTGTTGATCGACAGCGACGCGGTCGTCAGTCCCTGGCCGGTGATGGTGATGACGGTCGAGAGGTTGAGGTCATTGACCTTGACCTGCATCGACACGGTGGAGTCGTTGATGAGGTTCTGGCCGTTCAGCTGGGCGGCGTTGACGAGCGGGTCGATGGCGTCGCGCAGCGCGTCGAAGTCGTTCTTGTAGGAGGCGATCTGCGCGGTCGTCAGGCCCGGCGCGGAGGCGGCCAGCGCTTTGTCTTTCATTTGCTGCAGGATGTTCTGCACGGCTTCGGCCGCCGAAAGGCCGACATCGATCGTGGAGATCGCGCGGTCCATCGCGTCGCGCAAGATCTGCTGCGCATTCAACCGACCGCGCTGGTCCTGCGCGATGGCGAAGACGGCGCCGTCGTCCCTGGCGCTGGAGACCTTCAGGCCGGTGTTGATGCGGTCCTGGACGTCCGCAAGGCTGTTCTGCGTCGTCGTCAGGTTCTGCAGCGCAACGAGAGCGCCGTAGTTGGTGTTCACACTGACCATCGTCGTTTCCCTGTCGCAGGTCGGAACCTGGTCGGTTCGTTCGCTGCGCAGGCCACTCAAAATAGGCGCCACGCCTTAAGGTTAAGATGCGACAGCGATCCCCTTGGCGCACAAGGGGCGAAGATTAACGCGCGATGGAGCAGAAAACCCAGAGTGGGCAAATGTCGCCCACAATGGGCAATTACTGCCCAGAGTGGGCAGACAACGAAAAGGGCGACGCCGCAGCGCCGCCCTTCCCATTTCGTACGTGTGCAGCCTCGGCCGCGCCGTCCTTAACGGAACAGCGACAGCACGATCTGCGGGTTCTGGTTGGCGATCGAGAGCGCCTGCGCGCCAAGCTGCTGCTTGACCTGCAGGGACTGCA
>JAGWZE010000036.1 GCA_018969015.1 Alphaproteobacteria bacterium | reverse complement strand
AAAACCGTTTCCGCTTCACGTCCGTCCCTCCACCTGGGCCGGATCCTAAGCTCAAACTGGCGGAGTTTCAGGGGGTCGGGTCAAGCATCCGCCGCTCCCATTCGCGCGCCATGCAGGGATGATCAACGGCGCGCTCGCGCTGCAGATCGTTCTCGCGCCCTCGTCGCGGCGCCGAAGGCGCGACCTCACACACCTGCGTGCAGCGTCAATTCGCCTTAGGTCGCTGTAGCGCCTTTGGCCGTTCTTCCCTTCGATAGGCGTCCTGGGGGCGCCGCCGACGTGCGACGCAGCTCGTCGAGCTGCGCAGCGTATCGAGGAGACTTCCCATGAAACCCACCGTCACCTGGGTGGTCACGTTCGATGGGGCCCGCGTGCGCGCCTTCGACTGGCGCAGAGCCGATCGAACATTGAATCCGATCGCGCTCGGCGTCGACCCCGGCGGCCATCATCCGGCGTTCCGCGATCGGCCGGTTCGCACCCACGCGAGCGTCGGCCCGGCGCGCGGCGCGGGCGATCCGAAGACGGACTCCGAACGCGAACTCGAAGCGCGCTTCGTCGCCGCTATCGTGGCGGCGTTGACGCAGCACGCGGCGGCGCACGCGTTCGACCGGCTCGTCGTCGCCGCGCCGCCGAGGGTGCTCGGATCTTTCCGGGCGCAGGCGCCGCCTGCGCTCATCGCAAAGCTGCAGGCCGAGATCGGACATGACTACGTCAACACGCCGGACGACGCTTTGCTGACCGCGATCGAGGGCCATGTGGCGCCATGAACGGTGCGGCCGCCGACACGCTGTTCGACGTCCGTGGCCTGACCAAGGTGTATCGCGGCGCCGGGGGCGACGTGCACGCGCTGCGCGGCGTCGACCTTCAGGTCCGTCGCGGCGAAGTGATCGTCCTTCTCGGACCGTCCGGTTCCGGCAAGTCGAGCCTGCTCAACATTCTGGGCGGCCTCGATCGCGCCACGGCAGGTCAGGTTGTGTTCGAGGGGCAGGACCTCGCCAAGGCCAACGAGAAGGCTCTCACCGCGTATCGACGCCGCTTCGTCGGCTTCATCTTTCAGTTCTTCAATCTGACGCCGAGCCTGACGGCGCGCGAGAACGTCGAGCTCGTCACCCACATCGCGCTGGATCCGATGCCCGCCGACGAGGCGCTCGCTCTGGTGGGGCTCGGCGCGCGCATGGACCATTTCCCCTCGCAGCTATCCGGCGGCGAACAACAGCGCGTGGCTGTCGCGCGCGCCCTCGCCAAACGCCCGGCCATCCTGTTCTGCGACGAGCCGACAGGCTCGCTGGATTCCGAAACCGGTACGCAAGTGCTCGACGCGATCATCCACGTCGCCAGCGAGGTGAAGGCGACGACCATGATCGTCACCCACAATGTCGGCATCGCCGACATCGCCGATCGCGTGATCCGGTTTTCCGACGGCCGCGTCCATACCCTGATCGAGAACACGACCAAGAAGGCGCCGAAGGAGCTGACCTGGTGAGGTGGCGCCTGCCCCCCCTGCACAAGAAATTCCTGCGCCATCTCTGGCGCATGAAGTGGCAGGCGTTGGCGATCGTTCTTCTCGTGGCGGCCGGCGTGGCAGTCACCGTCATGACGTTCAGCGCGGAGGAGGCGCTGCGCAGCGCCCGCGCAACGTACTACGCACAGTCGAGCTTCGCCGACATCTTCGTAACGATGGAGCGTGCGCCGCTCACATTGGCGCGACGTGCAGGGATGATCCCCGGCGTGACCGCAGCAGACCCGCGCATCGTTGCGAATGGACTGAGCCTTCTGCCCGGTTTCGAAAGACCGGCTCAAGTGCGCCTGATTTCTCTTCCCGATCGCGACGACGCCGCCCTCAATCGCATCGCGATCACCCGCGGACGCGCGCCTGCTCCTGAGGCTCTGAACGAAGCGGTCGCGCTGCAAAGCTTCCTCGACGCGACGAAGCTGCGGATCGGCGATGACATCCAGGTCACCGTCAACGGCCGCTTCGTCTGGTTCCGGATCGTCGGCGCAGCGCTTTCGGCCGAGTACGTCTATCTTCCGGATGCGGCCTCCGTCATGCCGGACGATGCGCACAACGGCGTCTTGTGGGTAACACGCAAGGCCCTGGAGGGCGCCGCCGACATGCACGGGGCGTTCAATGCACTGGCGTTCTCCATCGCGCCCGGCGTCCAACCGAGATCGATCGAGACGCGCGTCGAACGCATGTTCGCGCCCTATGGCGTCCAACCCGTCGTCATGCGGGCCGATCAGCCTTCCCACGCCTTTCTCGAGGGCGAACTGAAAGAACTGCAGACGTCCGGAACGATTTTTCCGCCCGTGTTCCTGATCGTCGCGGCGGCGCTCGTGCACATGACGCTGCTCCGGCAAACCGAAGTCCAACGCGAGGAGATCGGCCTTCTCAAGGCGTTCGGATACACCGACCTCGAGGCTGCGCGCCCCTTCGCCATGACGGCGATCCTGATCGCAGGTCTCGGCGCGGCGTTGGGTGCGCTGATCGGCGCGGTCTTCGCCGGATCGATCGTGGACATCTATGCGCGGTACATGCGCTTCCCCGCGCTCGAACCACGCTTTCACGTCGCCGCCTTCGCCGTGGCTGCCGGCGCGAGCTTGATCGCCGCCGTCACGGGCGCGACCGCGGCGCTCGGAAAGGTCACCCGACTTTCGCCGGCCACCGCGATGGCGCCGCCGCGCCCCGACAGCTACCGCGTGTCATGGTTCGAACGGATCGTTCTTGGTCGGTCTCGAGGTCTTCTGGCGCGCTTGATCGCGCGCAACGTCGAGCGGCGACCGGCCCGCGCGGCGTTGACGGTGTTCGGCCTCGCCGCATCGGTGGCGCTGCTGATGGGCACCCAGTTCCTGTTCGGCGCACTCGACGTCGTCCTCGACCACACCTTCTACCAGCGGCAAAGGTTCAGCCACCAGATCACCTTCTCCTTGCCTCGCGGCCCCGAGGCCGCCGACGACGTGCGCACGTTGCCGGGCGTGATGTCGTTCCGCCTCGTGCGCATCACGAGCGCCACGCTGTCCAACGGCGCGCGTTCCGTGCGTACGGCGATCACCGGCCTCGACCCGGGCGACCCGTTGCAGCGTCCTCTCGATGCGACCGGCGAATTGGCGCCGATCAAGCCGCAGGGCGTGCTCCTCTCCAAGGCGCTCGCGGGCAAACTCGGCGCGCGGCCGGGTGACTTCGTCACCGTGCGGCTGCACGAGCGTGATCGGCGCGTCGCGGCGGTCGTCGTGGCGGGGATCGTCACCGAGTATTCCGGGCTTGGCGCCTACATGGATCGTCGAGTGCTCAACACCATGATCGGCGAAGGCGATCTGAGCAACGCGGCCCAGATCGTCCTGGACCCGCTCGCCCGCGGCGCCTTCTATCGATCTCTTGCCGAGACGCCGGGCGTCGTCGGTGCGCAATCGCGCGATGACGTCATGGCCACCTATCGTCGCGTGATCGCGGAAGCATTCCGAACGTCGAGAACCTATTACGCCGTCTTCGCAGGGATCATCGCGTTCGGCGTCGCCTACAATGCCGGACGCATCGCACTTTCGGAACGTTCGCGCGATCTCGCGACGCTGGAAGTGCTCGGGTTCACGCATTCCGAGATCGCGGTCATCCAGCTCGGAGAGCAGGCCATCCTGGCCGTCGTCGCCGTGCCGATCGGGCTCGCACTCGGCTGGCTTTTGGCGCACGGCATTTCACTCGGCTACCAACGCGACGAGATGCAGATTCCTGCGATCATCGACCTCGACACCCTCCGAATGACATTGAGCGTCTACGGCCTGACCGTCGCCGCGGTGGGATGTCTGATCGCCTATCGACTGTGGCGCCTCGACCTCGTCGCGGTGCTCAAGACCCGCGAATGAAGCCGCTGTTCGCCCCCCTCCGCTCGCATTGGCGCGCCGTCGCCGCGGCGATCGCCCTCATCGCGGTGGCAAGCTTCCTGTTCGCGCCCAAGGCCCTGCCGGTCGACGTCGCGCCGGTGGTCCGCGGCGCGATCGCGGACACGGTCGCCGATCAGGGCGTCATGCGGATCCGCGAGGCCTATATCGTTTCCGCGCCCGTCGCCGGCCGGCTGGAGCGTCTGCGGTTGAAAGTCGGCGATCGGGTCGAGCCCGAACAGGTGCTGGCCCGCATCCGCCCGATGTCTTCCGATTTCCTCGATCCGCGCAGCCAGGCGCAGGCGCGCGCTGCGGTCGCCTCGGCCGAAGCCGCCTACGCCGCATCGCTCGCGCAGACGCGCAGCGCCGCCGCCGCGCGCGAACTCGCCGAACGCCAACTGACGCGCACGACCCAATTGGCCGCGAGCGGCATCGCCTCGCGCCAAGCGCTCGAGACCGCGCAGATCGAGGCGCGCACCGCGCGCAGCGCCGAGCAGGCGGCGCGGGCCCAGGCGCGCGCGCGCGAAGCCGATCTTCAGGTCGCGCGGGCCACTCTGCTCGGTCCATCAGCCTCCGGCTCTGGCGCCACGCTCGATTTGACATCGCCGGCCCGTGGCCTCGTCACGCGCGTGTTCCAAGAGAGCGAGCGTCCCTTGTCCGCCGGCGCGCCGATCCTCGAGATCGGCGATCGCGGCGGCCTCGAAGCGGCGATCGAGTTTCTGAGCGAGGACGCCGTGCGCATTCGCGAGGGCCTCCCCGCAATCATCTATGATTGGGGCGGCCCGCCGCTGCGCGCGCAGGTGCGACGCGTCGAGCCGCAGGCCTTCACGAAGGTCTCGGCGCTGGGCGTCGAAGAGCAGCGCGTCCTCGTGCTCTTGCAGATCAGCGAGCCTCCGGAACGCTGGTCTGGTCTTGGCGCCGGCTATCGCGTTTGGGGCCGCGTGACGTTGCGCCAGACCCAGGCCGCAACGCTCGCCCCGTTCGGCGCGCTCGTGCGCAGCGGTCCCGATTGGGCGGTGTTCGTGCTCGACCGCGGTCGCGCGCGCCTCACACCCGTGCATGTGGGCGCCATGAACGACACCGCCGTCGAGATCCTCGACGGCGTGGCCGCGGGAACGGACGTCATCGTCTTTCCCTCGGACAAGGTTCGAGACGGCGCCCTCGTGCGTGCGCGGAGAAACACGAATGGATGACGCCCACGGCTCGACGGCAAGCCCCACCCGCACCGATCACGCACCGCCACGCCTCCGCATCAAGCGCCTCCCGATCGACACGCATCTGGAGAACGTCGTTCTCTTGGCTCGCGATTGCCCGGCCTTGCGTCCGGAGCGCTTGCGCGGCAGCCGCAAAGTGATGGTCAAGAGCGGCGACTGCACGATCATCGCGAGCATCCTGATCACGGACGATCGCAGCCTGCTCGACTGCGCCGAGATCGGCCTCTCCGACCCCGCTTTTCGTCGTCTCGGCGCCCGTGGCGGCGATGAGGCGACGATCGCGCCGGCGCCGCCGGCCCTTAGCCTCGACGCCGTCCGGGCGAAAGTCCGCGGCGAGACGCTGTCATTCGCTGACCTCACGCGCGTGGTGAGCGATATCGCCAGCCACCGCCTCAGCGATCTGGAGGTCTCCGCGTTCGTCGTCGCCTGCGCGAGCTTCATGACCGCTGAAGAGGTGATCGATCTGACGCGTGCGATGGTCAACGCGGGATCGCGGCTGCGCTGGGATCGGCCGCTCGTCGTCGACAAACATTCGATTGGCGGTATCCCAGGCAATCGCACGTCGATGATCGTGGCGCCGATCGTTGCTGCGCACGGCCTGCTGATGCCGAAGACATCGTCGCGCGCCATCACGTCGCCGGCGGGAACGGCGGACACGATGGAAGTCCTCGCCAAAGTTGACCTCAAGGAAGCCGACATGCACCGGGTCGTCGACGCGTGCGGGGCGTGCATCGCCTGGGGCGGCCACGTGAACCTGTCGCCCGCTGACGACGTCATCATCGGCGTCGAACGACCGCTGCAGATCGATGCGCCGGAACAGATGGTCGCCAGCATCGTCTCGAAGAAGGTCGCAGCCGGCGTCACGCACCTCGTCCTCGATCTGCCGATCGGACCCACGGCCAAAATTCGCTCCGGCGCCCATGCACAACACGTGCGCAAGTTGTTCGAGCACGTCGCCCGTCACATGAACCTCGACGTGCGCGTGATGATCACCGACGCCGTTCAGCCGATCGGCCGCGGCATCGGCCCCGCACTCGAAGCGCGCGACGTCTTGTCCGTCCTGAACCAGGCGCCAGACGCGCCGCGCGACCTGCGCGAGAAGGCGCTCACTCTCGCCGCCGAAGTGTTGGAGTTCGATCCCGAGCTTCCCGGCGGCGCCGGCCGCGCCCGGGCCGAGGCGCTTCTTTCCAGCGGCGCTGCACGCACGACGTTCGAGCGTATGCTCGAAGCGCAGGGTCCGCCGCCCCGCCTCGTCCGCGTGGGGGAGCTGGCGAAGGACGTCGCCGCGCCGCGCGATGGGATCATCACCGCGATGGACTGCTTTCGCATTGCGCGCATCGCGCGCCTCGCCGGGGCGCCGACGGATCCCGGTGCGGGACTCGATCTTCTGAAGCGCATCGGCGACACCGTGCGCGCGGGCGAGCCCCTCTATCGGCTGCACGCGGAGGACCCATCGGAGTTTGCGCTGGCGAGCGCCGCCATCGAGGAGGACAGCGGCGTTTCGATCGGAGCGTCGCCATGATCAGCCTGCACGCATTCGCCGAAGATCTGGGCGGCGCCGCAGCGCGGCTCGGCGGTGCGATGCAATGCCGACCGACGGAAATCGCCGTTCATCGGTTCCAGGATGGCGAAACCCTCCCGAGGGTGAGCGATGTCGCGACCGGCGCCGTCATCTACCGGTCGCTGCACGATCCGAACGCCAAACTGATCGAGGTTCTGCTCAGCGCCGATGCGCTGCGACGGGCGGGCGCGAAGCGTGTCGTGCTTGCGGCGCCCTACGTCCCGTACTTGCGTCAAGACGCCGTCTTTCGCCCCGGCGAGCCGTTGAGCCGCGACGTTATCGTCCGGCTCCTGGCGGACGCGTTCGACGTCATCGTCACCGTGGATCCACATCTTCACCGCACGTCGCGCCTCACGGACCCGTCCGATCGCGCGGTGTGGAGCGTAGTTTCGGGCGCCGCGGTCATGGCGAACGGCTTGAGTGCAGATCCGCGCGTCGCGGACTGCGTCGTCGGTCCTGATACGGAATCGGCCCAGTGGGCGGCGATCATCGCGGCGCGTCTGGGCCTGCCGCACTGGACGTTCGAGAAGGTCCGTCGCTCTGACCTCTTCGTCGAACTGACCGCGCCGGATGGAGTGCACGTGCGCGGCCAACGCGTCTTGATCGTGGATGATCTGTGCACGTCGGGCGGCACACTCCTGGCCGCGACCGCGGCGCTGACCGCTTTGGGCGCAGCACACGTCGAGGCTGCTGTCACGCACGTTCTGATCGACGACGAAACGAGCCGGGCCTTGCGAGACGCAGGCTTGGCGCGGCTGCGGTCGTGCGATGGATGCCAGCATCCGACAAACGCGTTCGCACTCGCGCCGGCGCTGGCCGCGGCGATCATGAAGGAGATCGGCACATGACGATACGCCTGCAGTTTCTGGGCGCGGCGGGCTGCGTCACCGGTGCGTGCTTCCTGCTGACGTCGGCGCAGGCGCGGGTTCTGGTCGATTGCGGCATGTTCCAGGGTCCGAAAACGCTCAAAGCGCTCAATTACGAGCCGTTTCCGTTTCAGGCCGACGTCCTCGACGCCGTGCTTTTGACCCACGCCCACATCGACCACAGCGGCATGATCCCGAAGCTGTTCAATTCAGGCTATCGCGGACCGGTCTTCGCGACACCCGAGACGGCGCGGCTGTGCAGCGTGCTCCTTCCCGACGCTGGCGCCATCCAGGAAATGGAAGTTGAAGCGCTCAACAAGCGCCGCCGTCGCGTCGGCGAGGACGCGCTTGCGCCGATCTTCACCGTCGAGGACGCCCACGCGTCGCTCGCGATTCTGCGGCCGACGCCGTTGAACGAGTGGCGTGACGTGGCGCCCGGGGTACGCGCCCGCTTCTGGCACGCCGGGCACATCCTGGGATCGGCGTCGATCGAG
Organism: Alphaproteobacteria bacterium; assembly: GCA_018969015.1. Lineage (GTDB taxonomy): Bacteria > Pseudomonadota > Alphaproteobacteria > Caulobacterales > Aquidulcibacteraceae > REEB506. Next base: position 24,361 of record JAGWZE010000036.1, on the reverse strand, counting down.
GTGGAGATCGGCGAGGCCGACGACGCCGCGCCGGTGCGGCTCGTGTTTTCCGGCGACGTTGGCCCCGGCGGCCGCGATCTCACCGAGGACCCGCAGGGCCCGGCGGACGTTGATCATGTCATCGTCGAATCGACGTATGGCGGCGCGGACCGCCCGATCATCTCGCCCGACCAGAGACGCGAGCGCTTGCGCAAGGCCGTTCTTGCGGCGCACGCCGCCGGCGGCCCGCTGCTCATTCCTGCCTTCGCCGTCGAACGGACGCAGGAATTGATCGTCGATCTGCTCGATCTGATGGAGCGCACGCTGGCGCCGCCCGGACCGATTTTTCTCGACAGCCCCCTCGCCATCAAAGCGAGCGACGTCTTCCTGCGTCACGGCGGTCCAGCCCACGACAATCCGTACAGCGTTCTGCGCGAGAGCGGCTCGCTTCAATTCACCGAGAACGCCAATGAGAGCCGTCATCTCGAGACGGTGCGCGGATGGCATGTCATCATCGCGGCCAGCGGCATGTGCGACGCCGGCCGCGTGCGCCACCATTTGAAGCGCCTTCTGTGGCGCCCCGAAGCGACGGTGCTGCTCGTCGGATACCAGCCGATCGGCACGCTGGGGCGGCTCCTTCTCGACGGTCGAAAGGTCGTCAGCATCCAGGGCGACGAGGTGCGGGTGCGCGCGCACGTCGATTTCCTGGACATCTATTCCGGGCACGCCGACGGCGCCGGACTGGCGAAATGGGTCGAGGCGCGCAAGCCGATTCACGGGCGCGTGTTCCTGACGCATGGGGAGCCGGACAATCTCAAGGCGCTCGGCAAGCGATTGACCGCCGCCGGCTTCGCCCGAGAAGCGATCGAGATTCCCGCGCTCGACGCAACATACGAGTTGCGCCGTGGACTGGCGAAGCCGGAGCATTCGGCGCCGCGCTTGCCGGCCGCGAGCACGTCCAGGCTCGACTGGCACAATGCGCGCGCGGAGTTTCTGGCTGCTCTCAATCGCAGCCTCGCGGCTGCCGAGACCGACGCCGCACGCGAGGCGCTCCTGGCGCAGTTGAAGGACGTATTGCGCGGTCCGGATTAATGACGACCATCGCGCGCCCCACCACGACGCGGTTTTCCTTCGAGCCGCGCACCGAGCCCGCCGTTCCGCGGAACTGCGCTGGTCTCTGCTGAGCGGAGAGAACCTAGGCGCACCCCGCCGGCGCCACGGTCTGCGCACGAACCGCACGCCCATCGAGACGGGCGATCAGCTTGGCGTCACGTCCATAGATGTCCGATCCATATTCGATGGCGTCACCGCCAGCGTCCGCGGCGGTCAGATAGAGGACATAGACGGGAACCGGCGCCGGAAGATCGAGGGTCTGCGTCGTATTCGTCGCGATGCGCGCGTCCAATGAGCCCGCGGCCGATGGCGTTTCTGCAAGCAGCGCGCGCGCGAGGTCGAACGGGTTCTCCGTGCGAATACAGCCGTGGCTGAGCGCGCGGTCGGCGCGCGCGAAGAGGCCTTGGCTGGGCGTGTCATGCATGTAGATCGCGTAGCGATTGGGCATGTCGAAGCGAATGCGACCCAGCGCATTGCGAGGCCCCGGCGACTGTCGCAAGCTGTAGGCTTTGCGGCGCGTCCAATCGACATCGGCCCAAGCGATGCGCTGCCCGTTCGCGTCGAAGATCTCAAATCCTTCGGCGACGGCGCGCGCCGGGTCGCGGCGGAAGCGCGGCCAGAGTTCGTCTTTGACGATGCGCATGGGCGGCGTCCAAGCCGGATTGACGGTTACCGACGTCACCTCCGACAGGAAGGACGGCGTCGGCGTCGCACGCGCCCCTACGATGACGCGGTGGACCGCACTGGCCGCGCCGAAGTACCGCACGTCGAAGAGAGGAACGCGCACTTCGAGCCGAGATGGCGGCAAGGGCCGTGGCAACCAGCGTCGACGCTCGAGACTGCTGCGCAAATGATCCAGACGCACCTCGCGGGTCACGCCGTCGGCGTCCACCGCGCCGGCGGGCTCGCCCGTCACGATCGCCAACGCGCGTTCCAGTGCGGCATACTCCGCGTCCTGCGGCAGCAGCGCCGAGAGCAGCTGGGTCGCGTCGCCTTGACGCGCTGTTGGGAGCAGCGAGTCAACATCCGCCGCAGTCGCGCGCGGGATTGCCCAAGCGGGATCGGCGACGGCAGGATCGACCACGCCTTGTGAATAGGCGAGCGCCAGAGTGCGAAAGAGGGCGTCGGCCTTGGCGTCTTGCTCCGCCAACCCTTCCGGGGCCCGCTGCGCCGCCACGATCGCGCGCTTGAGAACGTCCAGATCGGCATTCAAAGGCGGCAGGCCGTGCGCAGGCGCGGCTTCCGCCGCGGAAAGAAGCGACTCCAACGAAGACGACCGCCACGCCGACTCAGGCTGCGGCGTTGATGTCGTCGTTGACGTCCCCGGCGGCTCGACGACGCACGCGGCCAGCACCATGACGAAGGCGAAAAGCAAGAAGGCGGGTCTCATTTCGTTCGTCTCGTCGCCGGGAGCGTCGATGGCCTACTTCGCCACCCATCCGCCATCGACAGCCAAGGCGTGTCCCAGGACGAAGTCGGCGGCGGGGCTGGCGAGCCACATTACCGCGTTCGCGATGTCCATTGGCGCGCCGAACCGTCCGATCGGCTCGGCCTCCATGAGCGCCGCCCGCGCCGCCGCGTCGCCATGGACGAAGCGGTCGATCATCGGTGTTTGGATCACGCCTGGGCAGACGGCGTTGACGCGGATGTTGTGTTTGGCGCACTCCAAAGCCGCAGCCTTGGTGAGTCCGATCACGCCGTGCTTGCTCGCCACGTAGGCGGGGATGTTGGCGAACCCCACCAAACCGGCAATGGACGAGCAATTGATGATGGCGCCGCCGCCGCTCGCGCGCATGGCCGGAATCTCGTACTTCATGCAGAGCCAGACGCCGCGAAGATTGATCTCGATCACCTGGTCCCAGTTGTCGTTTGTGCACTGATCGGTGGGCGCCTGCGCGCCCTCGACGCCGGCGTTGTTGAAGGCGACGTGCAAGGCGCCGAACTCCTCCACTGCCCAATGTATGGCGGCGGCGATATCGCCTTCGTCGCGTACGTCGCACTTGAAGAAGTTGACCGACGCGCCCTTCGCGCGCAGGTCCGCCACCAGCCGCTCGCCCAGCTCGACCTGGACGTCGCAGGCGAGCACCGACGCGCCCGCTTCAGCAAAGGCGCGAACCGTTGCGGCTCCGATGCCTGAAGCCGCGCCGGTGACCAGGGCCGTCCGGCCGGTGAGCTGAGAGTCGACCATGACATCATCAAGCACGCGGGCGACACCGAAGATTTGAGCAAGATCAAGTCGACTTGGGCAATCCCCTGTTGGCGACGCGCGTCACACGGCGGTCGACGCATCGCCGGAGACGACGTCGATCGGCGTCGCTGCGAGCTTGAGACAAAGCTCGCGGCGGCGACGGATCGGCCACCAATCGTAGAGAAGCAGTTCGATAGGTCGCCAGGTCGAGACCCACCCAAGAACCAGCAGGCTCTCGCTCAGGATGCGGCTGACACTCGGCTCGGTGAAGATGGACGCGCCGACGCGGGCGCTTACGATACACGCCGCGAGCACCACGAGGCCAACCGCCAGGGATCGGCGGGCGAACCGAAAGAGTTCACGCAGGTCCCCATCGGCCACCCTGGCGCGGGATGTGAAGTAGGTTCGAAAGGCTTCCCCGATGCCGGCGGCGTCGCCTGCACGGTCAACAGGGATGTGCAGACGAATGAGCCAAGGGGCTGCTGGCGACAGCTCGCGCGCCCAGCCGATGACGTAGTCGTCGACGGCGTGCGATAGGTCGCGCGACACGAGCGGAAACGGGTCGAAAGCATCGAACAACGCTTCGACGCGCTCGATCTTGAGTTCGATGATGGAGGGCTGGCTCCCACTCCGAGGCGTGGCAAAGTCGAACGTTGTGACCACGGTGCGCAGCCTAATCGACGTGCTCGTCAGTGCGACAGCATGAGCGGAACCGGCGATGACGTCGTCAAGATCTTTGTAAGCGAGCACCAACGGCATGCCAGTCGGCGCCGTTCCGCTCGTTGCGCCCGTCTTTCCTAGGTTCGGGCGTTCGGGATCGCCTCGCCCGCTCCAAGTTTCTCTACATACAGGACATCCGAATTCGCCCCGCTCGGCCCGGGAGCTCTCCCCATGCGGGCCTATCCGACTGCCGCGAGGCAGTCGCTCCGCTTTCCACGCAGCCAAGGCCCGGTATAGGCTCGGCCTCTCCAGACGCCGCCGCGAGCCCACATGCGCGACCCTCGTTTCGATCTCCTGTTTGAGCCGATGCCGATCGGGCCGAAGGTGGCGCGCAATCGGTTCTATCAGGTCCCCCACTGCAACGGGCTTGGCTATCGCGAGCCGCGCGCGCTCGCGGCGATGCGGGGCGCGAAGGCCGAAGGCGGCTGGGCGGTGGTGTGCACGGAGGAGGTCGAGGTGCACCCGGCGAGCGAGGTTTCGCCGTCGATCGAGGGCCGCTTGTGGAGCGCGCAGGACATTCCCGCGCACGCGCTCGTGGTCGAGGCCATCCAGAGCCATGGGGCGTTGGCGGGCATCGAGCTCGTCTACAACGCCCCGCGGCCCAACCATGTGTCGCGCATTCCGCCGGCGGGGGTGCGCGCCGGGCCGGTCATCGCCGATACGCTCGAACCGACCTGGTGCCGGGCGATGGACGCGCACGACATCGCCGACGTGCGTCGCTGGCACGCCAACGCGGCGCGCCGCGCGCGCGAGGCCGGTTACGACCTCGTCTATTGCTACGCCGGACACGGACTGACGCTCGCGCAGCAATTCCTCTCGCGGCACACGAACGACCGTACCGACGCCTATGGCGGCTCCCTCGAGAACAGGGCGCGCTTCCTGCGCGAACTCATCGAAGCAACGCGCGAGGCGATCGGGCCGTCCTGCGCCTTGCCGGTGCGCATCGCCGTCGATGCAGGCGACACGGGGTTGGAGCGCGCCGAGATCGAGGACGTGATCGGGCTGCTCGATCCTCTCGTCGATCTCTGGGATTTCTGCATGTCATCCTGGCCGGCGGATTCGCAAACGGCGCGCTTCGCCCCGGAGGCCTATCAGGACGACGTCGTGCGCGGCCTCAAGGCGCTGAGCCGCAAGCCTGTGGTGGGTGTCGGGCGCTTCACTTCGCCCGAGACGATGCGGGCGCAGGTACGCGACGGCGTGCTCGACTTCATCGGCGCCGCACGCCCCTCGATCGCGGATCCGCTGTTGCCGAACAAGATCGCGGAAGGCCGGTTCGACGACATTCGCGAGTGCATCGGCTGCAACATCTGCGTGGCCAGCGACGTGCAGACCATCCCGATCCGCTGCACGCAGAATCCGAGCATGGGCGAGGAATGGCGCCGCGGCTGGCGGCCCGAAGCGCTGCGCCCGAAAAAGAGCGCGGCCCGGATTCTCGTCGTCGGCGCGGGGCCCGCCGGACTGGAGGCCGCACTCGGGCTCGGGCTGCGCGGCTATGACGTGCTGCTGGCCGACGCCGCGCGCACGCTGGGCGGCCGCGCCCGGCGTGAAGCGCGCCTGCCGGGGCTGTCGAGCTATGCGCGCGTGGCGGACTGGCGCGAAGGCCAGATCGCCAAGCTCGAGGCCGTCGAGGTGTATCGGGGCTCCCTAATGGGTCCGGACGATATCGTGGCTCTGGAGGTGGCGCATGTGGTGATCGCCACGGGCGCGACCTGGCGGCGCGATGGCCTCGGGCGGGCGCATCCTCAGGGCCTGCGCCTTGCGCCGAACGCTACGATTCTCACACCCGACGCCGTGCTCGACGGCGCCGCGCCGACGGGCGACGTGCTGGTCTATGACGACGACCACGGGCACCTGCCCAGCGCGATCGCCGAGCATCTGGCGCGCGCGGGCGCCCGCGTGACGCTGGCCACGCCCGCCCCGCTCGTGTCGTACTGGACGCAGGTGACGCTCGAGCAGCCGGCGATCGAGCGTCGCTTGATCGAAACGGGCGTCACGCTGCGCACGCGCGTCCGGGCGCGTGAGATCGCCCCCGGCTTCGTGGCCCTCGTCGACGATCTCACCGGGGCCGTGGAGGAGCGCGCGGCGACGACCGTCGTCCTCGCGACGGGACGCGCGCCGAACCGGTCGCTGTTCGATGCGCTCGCCCGCCTGCGCACGGCGGGAGACGTGCGCCTGGCCAGCCTGGACCTCATCGGCGACGCCTGTGCGCCGTCCCTCATCGCCAACGCGGTGTTTGCGGGCCGCGCGTTTGCCGAGGGCTTCGGGGACGCGCCCGATCGCGACGCGCCCCCGTTCCGGCGCCTGACGGCGCGCACCGAGGGATGAGCGCGTCGGCGTCGCGAGCGCGAACGCGCTGGACGAAACGCATGCGAGCCTCCAGGTCTGGCACGGAGGCGGGCGGAAAGGCCCGATGCTCCCGATCCGGAGAGACGCCGTGCGACGCCTTTGATCCTGATCGGCGTCGCGATCGCCAACATCGCGCTCGGCGTCTGGCGACCGCGCATGCCACAGTATCCCGTCCGCTAGGTGCTTGGTCGCGGCCGCCGATACTCAATTACCGACAGTTATCGATAGTCTAGGTATCAAGCTTTACTGATTATTTGGAGACGCGTGGCAAAGGCCGTTCATGTCACGGTCTTCAGACCCTCGCGACCAGATGGCGCTGACGAAGCGCGCGGCCCTGGAGCAGCTCGCCCACGAGCGATCCTCGCAATGGAAACTGCGCCTTAGCATCGGCGCGTTCATCGGCGTGGCCGCCGGTCTCTTGACCCATGCCTGGATCGCGGTCGCCGCCTGGTTCGTCGCCATGGTCTTCACGCAGTGGCTCTGCCACCGCGCGTTCGACAAGGCGGCCATCGCTGCGGCCGACGCCAAAGAGCTCGATCGGATCGAACGGCGGGGCGCGGCGGCGATCCTGGCCGCCACGATCGCCTATTCGGCCATCGCGCCGGTGCTGTGCCTCTGGGGCCAGGTGACAGGCACGGTGTTCGCGGTGCTGTTCGTCGGCGGCGCGCTGCTGCACGTGGCGATGTACGTTCAGCCGCTGCGCCTGATCACGATGACCTCCGTCGCGCCCCACGCGGTGATGCTTCTGGTCGTCGCGGTCGCGGGCGTGTGGCAATATGACCAATCGATCCGCCACGTGCTGATCATGGCCTTCGCCGTCGTGTTGTTCGGCGTGACGGTGCGCTCGGCCTACGCCGTCATTCACGAGCACGTCCTGAAAGTGCGCGTCGCGCACGACAACGCGGTGCAGGCCGCGCAGATCGCCGAGGAGGCCAACCGCGCGAAGTCGGATTTCCTGGCCTCAATGAGCCACGAGCTGCGCACGCCGCTCAACGCCGTGATCGGCTACAGCGAACTGATCGAAGAGGACATGTCCCAGCGCGGCCTCGACACCTCGGTGTCGGACGTGCAACGCGTGCAGAGCGCCGCGCGCCACCTTCTCTCCCTGATCGACGAGGTGCTCGATCTCTCCAAGATCGAGGCGGGCAAGCTCGCGACAAACCGGCAGGCCGTCGACATCGACGCGCTGCTGACGGATGTGCGCGATTTCGTCCAGCTGGCGACGGCCAAGAAGGGCCTGGAGTTCCTGATCCAGGCCCCGACGCCGCTCGGCGTGGCGATCACAGACGGCACGCGCCTGCGCCAGTGCCTTCTGAACCTGACGTCGAACGCGGTGAAGTTCACTGACAGCGGCAGCGTGATCCTGCGCGCGTCGCGCAACGGCGCGGTGCTGACGTTCGCCATCACCGACACCGGCATCGGCATGACGGACGAGCAGCTCAGCCGCATCTTCCGGCCGTTCGAGCAGGCCGACGCCTCGACGACGCGGCGGTTCGGCGGCACCGGCCTCGGCCTCGCCATCACGCAGCGCCTCGCGCGCCTGCTCGGCGGCGACGTCGCGGTGCGCTCGCGCCCCGGCGTCGGATCGACCTTCACGCTGACGATCCGCGACGAGGCCGTGCAGCGCGACGCCGCCTAGCGACGCCGCGGCGCCCGTGCCCGTGCTCGTGCTCGTCCTCGTGGCGGCGTGTCGAGCTCAGCGCGGCGCCATGCGGATGGCGCCGTCGAGCCGCAGGCACTGCCCGTTGAAGTAGGAGTTGCGCACCAGCTCCATGACGAGGCTGCCGAACTCCTCCGGCTTGCCGAGGCGCTTTGGGAACGGCACGGACGCGCCGAGCGCGTCGAGCACTTTCTGCGGCGCACCCAGCATCAGCGGCGTCGCGAAAATTCCCGGCATGATCGAGTTGACGCGGATGCCGAGATCCATGAGGTCGCGGGCCATGGGCAGAACGAGCCCGTTCACGCCGGCCTTCGCCGAGCCGTAGATCACCTGCCCGATCTGTGCGTCCTGCGCTGCGACCGAGGCGGTCAGCGTGATGACGCCGCGCTCCCCGTCTTCGAGCGGCTCAAGCGACGACATGCCGAGCGCCGAGATCGAGGCCACGCGGTAGCTCGAGGTCAAGATGCCTTCGACGCCGTAGGCGTAGTCTTCGGTGGGCGTGCGTTTGAAGCGGGCGTTCTCCTTGTCGTAGGAGAGGGTCTTGCCGCCTTTCGCCGTCATGGCGCAATGCACCAGGATCCGCTCCTGGCCGTGCGCGGCGCGCGCCTTCTCGAAGCCCGCGAGCACGCTGTCTTCCTTGGTGATGTCGACCTTGCAGAAGACGCCGCCGATGTCGCGTGCGGTGGCCTCGCCGGCGGCTTCGTTGACGTCGAACACGGCGACCTTGACCCCGGCCTTCGCAAGCGCGACGGCGCTGGCCTTGCCGAGGCCGGAGGCGGCGCCGGTGACGACGGCGGACGTGGTGGAATCGATCTGCATGGCGCGTCTTCCCTTCTTGTTGGTGTGTGCGCGAACGCTACCAGCGCGGCGCGATCGCGCCAATCGCCGTGGTGGCGCCCACGCCCTTCCCGGACGGAAACCGCGGCGGCTTGACCGGCGTCTTTATTGGCGCGCAGACTGCCAGAACATGCGGCGCTGGCGCCGCGGGAGCTTCGCCATGGCGACGATTTCGACCGCGCAGCCCTTGCAGCTTCTCGGCGCCCCGGGCTCGCCCTACACGCGCAAGGTGCTCGCCGCGTTGCGCTATCGGCGCATCCCCTACGCCATTCATTGGGGCAGCCATCGCAATCCGCCGCCGGGCCTTCCCGAACCGCCCGTGAAGCTCCTGCCGACGCTCTATTTCCCGAAGGACGACGGTGGCGTCGAAGCCGCCGTGGACTCCAGCCCCCTGCTGCGGCGCCTGGAGCGTGACGTCCCGGGACGCAGCCTCGTCCCGACCGATCCGGCGCTCGCCTTCCTCGACGCGCTGATCGAGGACTACGCCGACGAATGGCTGACGAAATGCATGTTCCACTTCCGGTGGGCGCATGCGGCGGACGCAGAGAACGCCGGGCCCCTGCTGATCCACTGGAACGATCCGACGCTGCCGGACGCGGTGGCCGCCCAGCTCTCGGCGGAGATCTCGAAACGGCAGATCGATCGGCTGTACGTCGTCGGCTCGAACGCCACGACAGCCGCCACGATCGAGCGCTCCTATGCACGGCTCCTCGGCGCACTCGACGCCGTGATCCAGAAGCGCGGGTTCGTGTTCGGAGCCCGGCCGGCGACGTCAGATCTCGGCCTGTTCGGCCAGCTCACGCAGCTCGCGATCGTCGAGCCAACGTCTGCGGCGATCACCGTCGCGACCACGCGGCGCGTTCGCGCGTGGGTCGATCGCGTGGAGGATCTGTCCGGCCTCGCGCCGGCGCCGGACGCGTGGATTTCACGCGACGCCGCACGCGACCACCTCGCCCCGCTGCTGGCCGAGATCGGGCGCGTGTATGCCCCCTTCCTTCTGGCGAACGCGGTCGCGGCGATGGCCGGCGCGGCAAGCTGGAGCGGGGAGATCGACGGCGCGGCCTGGACGCAGCCGACATTCCCCTATCAGGCCAAATGCCTCGGCTGGATTCGTGCCGGCTACGCGGCCCTGGACGAGGCGGATCGTGCGGCGGTCGATGCGATCCTCGCCGGCACGGGCTGCGAGGTCCTCGTCCGCGGCTGAACCGCCTGCGTCATTCGCCCTTGCCGGCCGGCCACGCGGGAGGTCGAATGGCGGCGCGCGCACGGGCGGTCGACAATCCCGGCGCGCCGCGAGGGAGAACGGCCATGTCCTACGCCTACGAGCATCTGCGCGTCGACATCGCGGACCGCGTCGCCACGGTGACGATCGACAACCCGCCCATCAACCTCATCACCATGGCGCTGTTCGCCGAACTGTCCGCGCTGTCGAGCGCGCTGGAGGCGGATCGGGACATCTCGGTCGTGGTCCTCAAAAGCGCCGATCCGGACTTCTTCCTCGCGCATTTCGACGTGTCGGCCATCCTTCAGTTTCCGGTCGATGCGCCCGCGCGGAAGCGGCCCGAGATCGGCCCCTACCACGCCATGTGCCAGCGGTTCCGGACGATGGACAAGGTCACGATCGCGCAGATCGAAGGCCGCGTCGGCGGCGGCGGCAGCGAACTCGCCGCCAATTGCGACATGCGCTTCGGGGTGCGCGGCAGGACGATCGCCAACCAGATGGAAGTGCCACTCGGCATCCTTCCCGGGGGCACGGGCACGCAGATGCTGCCCCGCCTCGTCGGCCGCGCGCGGGCGATGGAGATCATCATGGGCGGCGGCGATCTCGACGCCGAGACGGCCGAACGCTGGGGCTATCTCAACCGCATCTTCGACGCAGGCGAGATCGGGCCGTGGGTGGCGGACTTCGCCCGCAGGATCGCCGCCGCGCCCGCCGAGACCATCCGGCTCGCGAAAGTCGCAGTGGAGGCGGCGGCCCAGCCGCTCGCGGCCGGCTTCATCGACGAGGCGCACGCCTTCGATCTCAGCGTGCGCATCCCCGAGGCGCGCGCCCTCATGGCGCGGTTCCTCGAGCTCGGCGGGCAGACGCGCGACGGCGAGCTGAACCTGCCCGACCTGATCGCGCGCCTGCGCCAGACCTAGCGGGCGTTGGACGCGACGTACTCGGCGATCTTCTGCTTGCCGAGCTGGCTCATGTGCACCTCGTCCGGCCCGTCGGCGATGCGCAAGTAGCGGTTCAGCGTGAAGAAATAGGCGATCGGCGTGTCGTCGCTGACGCCCATGCCGCCATGCACCTGGATCGCGCGGTCCGCGACGGTCTGCGCCATTTGCGGCGCGATCACCTTGATCGCCGCGATCAGATCCTTGGCGACGCGGTTGCCGACACGGTCCATCGCGTCCGCCGCTTTCAGCGTGAGAAGCCGCGCCATCTCGATCTCGCAGAAACTGCGCGCGACGTCCTGGCGGATGCTGGACTGGTCGGCGAGCTTCTTGCCGAAGGCGACGCGGTTCTCGGCGCGCCGCGCCATGATCTCGAGGGCGCGCTGGGCCTGGCCGATCGAGCGCATGCAGTGATGGATGCGTCCCGGCCCGAGGCGGCCCTGCGCAATCTCGAAGCCGCGCCCCTCGCCAAGGATCAGGTTCTCCTTCGGCACGCGCACATTGTCGAAGCGCAGCTCGCATTCGCCGCCGGGCGAATTCATCGAGCCGAACACCGTCAGATGGCGGACGATCGTGATGCCGGGCGTGTCCGGCTCCACGAGGATCTGCGAGTGCTGGGTGTGGCGCGGCCCATCGAACCGGCTCTTGCCCATGACGATCCAGATCTTGCACCGCGGGTGCATCGCGTTCGAGATCCACCATTTCCGCCCGTTGATGACGTAGTGATCGCCATCGGGAAGGATCGAGAGCTCGAGATTGGTGGCGTCCGAGGACGCGACCTGCGGCTCCGTCATGACGTAGGCGGAGCGGATGTCGCCCTCGAGCAGCGGCTTGAGCCATGTCTCCTGCTGTGCCGGCGAGCCGAACTTGGCGAGCACTTCCATATTTCCGGTGTCGGGGGCGGAGCAGTTGAAGACCTGGCTCGACCACGGCACGCGCCCCATCACCTCGGCGAGCGGCGCGTATTCGAGGTTCGTCAGACCGGGCGAGAAGGCGCCGTATTCGTGCGGAAGGAACAGGTTCCAGAGGCCCCGCGCGCGCGCCTTCGCCTTGAGCGGCTCCATGCCGGGCCACTCCTTCCACAGGTTCGCGGGGTCGTGGACGAAGTCGTAATAGGCCTGCTCGGCCGGGTAGATGTGTTCGTCCATGAAGGCTTCGAGGTCCGCCAGCAGCCGTTTCACCTTCTCGCTGTGTTCGAAATTCATGGCGTCGCCTCGTGTGGGTTGGGCGCGGTCCTCGCGCCGGGGGTGTTGCGGCGAACCTCGCATGGATCGCGGCAGGCGGCGACGCTCCCTTTACGGCAGGCGGCCGCCGCCCCCGGGCGGAACGTCGCCGCGGCGCACTTGGGCGAGGCCCGCAAGCTGGGCTAGCGTATCGAACCCTCGCCAGGAGCCCCCATGCGCCAACATCGCGTCGCCGTCGTTCAGGCCGGACCGACCCTCTTCGACACGCCGCGCACGCTGGAGCGCATGGCCGCACATTGCGAAGCCGCGCGACGGGACGGCGTCGAACTCGCCGTGTTCCCGGAAGCCTATGTCGGCGGCTATCCCAAGGGCCTCGATTTCGGCGCCCGCGTCGGCATGCGCACGCCCGAGGGGCGCGAGGATTATCTCCGCTACTGGCGGGCCGCGATCGACCTCGACGGGCCGGAGGTGCGCACGATCGGCAGTTTCGCCGCGGACATGAAGGCGACCCTCGTCGTCGGCGTCATCGAGCGGGACGGCGCGTCGCTGTTCTGCTCGGCCTTGTTCTTCGGCCCGGACGGCGCGCTGATCGGCCGACGCCGCAAGCTGATGCCGACGGCCAGCGAGCGCCTCGTCTGGGCGCAGGGCGACGGCTCGACGCTCCCGGTCGTCGAGACCAGCGTGGGGCGGGTGGGCGCCGCGATCTGCTGGGAGAACTACATGCCGTTGCTGCGGCAGACCTTGTACGCACAAGGCGTCGACATCTGGTGCGCGCCGACGGTGGACGAGCGCGAGATGTGGCGGGTCTCGATGCGCCACATTGCCTACGAAGGGCGCATGTTCGTGCTCAGCGCCTGCCAATACCTCACGCGCGCCGACGCCCCCGACGCCTATGCCGCCGACTTCGGAAACGATCCCGCGACCGCCCTCATCAAGGGCGGCAGCATCATCGTGAACCCGATGGGCGAGATCGTCGCCGGCCCGCTTTTCGGGCAGGAGGGCGTGCTGGCCGCCACGATCGACCTCGATGACGTCGTGCGCGGCCGCTACGATCTGGACGTCGCCGGCCACTATGCGCGCCCGGACGTTTTCTCTTTGACGGTGGATACGCGCGACCGCCGCGGCGCCAACGCCGCCGCCGCGCCCTAGCGCCGAGCCCGTTGACCGGGCCTTCGTCGATGGGGGCCATTGCGCGGGGGCCAGGGACGCTCGACAATGACCGCTCCATGCACGCCGGCGCTCGTTCCGGCCGGGCACAGGTGGAGATCCGTCATGCCCTCATCCGTCGCCGCTTTCGCCGCCGCCGCCGCCGACACGCCGCTTGCGCCGCTCGCCATCGAACGTCGTGAAGTCGGCCCCCAGGACGTCGCCATCGACATTCTTTGGTGCGGGGTCTGCCACTCCGACCTGCACTATGCGCGCAACGAATGGGGGCGGACCGTCTATCCCGCCGTGCCCGGGCACGAAATCGTCGGCCGCGTCCGTGAGGTCGGTTCGGGCGTGAAGCGGCACAAGCCGGGCGATCTGGTGGGCGTGGGATGCATGGTGGACTCGTGCCGCACCTGCGAGCCCTGCACCGAGGGCGAGGAGCAGTTCTGCGCGCACCAGATCGGCACCTATGGCGGCGTCGAGAAGGGCACGCAGCGCCAGACGTTCGGCGGCTATTCCCGAAGCGTCGTCGTCGACGAGCACTTCGTGCTGCGCATTCCCGCCGGCCTCGATCCCGCAAAGGCGGCGCCGCTTCTGTGCGCCGGCATCACGACCTATTCGCCCCTGCGCCACTGGGGCGTGGGGCCGGGCAAGAAGGTCGGCGTCGTGGGCCTGGGCGGGCTCGGCCACATGGGCGTCAAGCTCGCGCACGCCATGGGCGCCGAAGTGGTGGTCTTCACGACGTCCCCCTCCAAGTTCGAGGAGGCCCGCAAGCTCGGCGCGGACAGTGCGATCCTGTCGACAGACCCCGCTCAGATGAAGGCGCACAACAACTCGTTCCACTTCATCCTGAACACGGTGTCGGCCGCGCACAATCTCGATCACTATGTGCGCCTGCTCCGGCGCAACGGCACGATGTGCCTCGTCGGCGCCCCTGCCGAACCGCACAAGGGGCCGGGCGCCTGGCTGCTTCTGGGCGGGCGGCGCAGCGTCGCCGGCTCGCCGATCGGCGGCATCCGCGAAACGCAGGAAATGCTGGATTTCTGCGCAGAACACGACGTCACGCCCGAGACCGAAGTGATCGCGATGGGCGACATCAACGCCGCCTACGAGCGCATGCTGCGCAACGACGTCCGCTACCGGTTCGTCATCGACATGAGCACGCTGGGCTAGGCCGCTATGCGGTGGATCCGGACTTTCGGCTCTCCGCCAAATTGACGACACCGTGATCGCGCGGAGGCCCTTGCGCCCCCGCATTTGCCGCTACGACACGCGGATGTGAGCGCAAGGCGCGCGCCTTAACGGGGTGTCAACGGCGCCCGAAAATGGGGCCACGCGGTGATCGAAAAAGGGGCCACGCGGTGCCCGAAAAATCCGCCACCGGTTGGTGTGGCGCGCACGTGGAAAGGGCCCCCGAGGGGGCCCTTTCCACGTGCGGCGGTGAGTGTGAATGCGTCTAGCCATTAAGGATTTCGCCTGTGTCGGGGTCGACGGTTGCGGCGGGTTCAGGCGCCGCGTCGATACGGCGACGCTTGCGGGCTGAGGAGGCTTTGAGGCGATAGCTTTCGCCGTTCATCTCGAGGATGTGGACGTGGTGGGTGAGCCGGTCGAGCAGCGCGCCGGTGAGGCGCTCGGAGCCGAAGACGCTCGTCCAGTCCTCGAAGGGCAAGTTGGACGTGACGATCGTCGCGCCGCGCTCGTAGCGCTGGCTGAAGACGTCGAAGAGCAATTCCGCGCCGGTCTGTGACAGCGGCACGTAGCCAAGCTCGTCGACGATGAGCAGTTGCACGGCGGCGAGGGCTTGCTGGAGCCGCAGAAGACGGCGTTCGTCGCGCGCCTCCATCAGCTGCGAAGCGAGCGAAGCCGCGGTGATGAACGCCACCGAGAAGCCGCGCTGACACGCCGCCAGTCCCAGAGCGAGCGCGATGTGCGTCTTGCCCGTGCCGCTGTTGCCGAGCGCGATGACGTTTTCGCGGGCGACGACGAATTCGCAACGCGCCAGCTCGAGCACCATCGGCTTGTTGAGCGTTGGCAGCGCCATGAAGTCGAACGTGTCGATCGACTTGACCGCGGGGAATCTCGCCGCTCGGATGCGTCGCTCGACCATGCGGCGCTCGCGGTCGATCAGCTCGAGCTCGGCGAGCCGCAAAAGATAGCGCGGATGATCAAGCCCCTCTTTGGCGGCTTCTCTGGCGACCTTGTCGTATTCGCGCTGAAAGGTCGGCAGCTTCAACTTACGCAGATGATGCGCCAGCAGCACCTGCGGTACGTCGGAGGTGGGTGCTGTCTTGGTCATGCCGCGCTCCGATTGATCAGCGCCATGTAGTCGGAGGCCCTGGTGGTGCGCACGTCGGCGCGCGGCAGAAACGGGTACTGCTCCAGGCTCAGCGCTGGCGCGCGCTTCTCGACCTTGGCGACAGCGAGCTGCTTGACGGCGTCGAAGCTAATGACGTTGAGCCGGATCGCATCCTCGACGGCGGCGGCGACGATTGGCGCCTGGAAGATCTCCAGCAGGCGCAGGACCTGGATGTACTCGCGCCGCCCCTTGGTCTTCATCCGCGCCTCCATGAGCCGGCGCATGTCGGTGAAGCAGGCGGGCAAGTCCCAGCCCTGGAGGGCTTTGGCTTGATCCAGCGCGCCTGGCTTTTGCTCGATCAGCGCGAGATAGTGCAGCGGATTTGCGACGAAGTCGCCGCTCTCGTAGGAGCGCGGATGATCGGCCGCGATCTCGCCCTGGCATGTGATGACGACGCGATCGACGAAGCCTTTGACCATGACCTCGCAGTGCGCAAAGCGCGTCGGCACGGAATAGTCATTGCTGCGATAGCGCACGACCGATGTCGATGACACGCGCCCGGGCCGCTTATCGCAGGGCTCGAAAAGACCCGCTGGAATGGAGCGAAACGCGGCCTGATCTGCGGCCATGCGCGCGCCGATCGTCTCCTTGGCGCCTGCGACGCTGTCGGACTGCCGACGTCGGCAATGCTCGGCGAGGCGGGCATTGAGCTCCTCGAACGAACTCGCTTCCTGGATCGGCGTCATGAAGTTGCGCCGAGCAAACTTGACGAGGCCCTCGACCTTGCCCTTGTCATTGCCCTTTCCCGGCCGGCCGAAGCGTGACTCGAACAGGAAATGGCTCTTCAGCCCCGTGAATGCGAGCGTCGGCACGCGCTCGCCGGCGCCGGTGATGCGCGCCACTGCGATCTTGGTGTTGTCGTACAAGATCGACCGCGGGACGCCCCCGAAGAACGCGAACGCGCTGACATGGCCATCGAGAAAGGCCTCCGTCGTCTCGGCCGGGTAGGCTTTGACGAAGCAAGCGTCCGAATGCGGAAGATCCATGCAGAAGAAGTGCGCCTTGCAGCGCACGCCGGCGATGATCACGTGCGCTTCGCCAAAGTCGACCTGTGCATGACCCGGCGGGTGCGCAAGCGGCACGAAGGCCTCCTTGCGCCGACGCAAATGCTCGCGGACGACCTCCTTGACGCGCTCGTAGCTGCCCGTGAAGCCGTGCTCGTCGCGCAACCGCTCCCAAATGCGCTTGGCCGTGTGGCGCTGCTTGACGGGCGCATCCACGTCGGCCGCAAGAATGGCCTCGATCACACCGAGATACGGACCAATCTTTGGCCTGCGTCGGGGCTCGCCCAGCCGGTAGCCCGGCGGCGCCGAGAACGCCAGGCACTTGTCCACCGTCTTGCGATCAATCCCAAAAAGTCGCGCCGCCGCCCGCCGACTGCCGCCCTCGATCATCACGAAGCGGCGAACAGATTCGTAAACGTCCATGTCCTTCATCCCGGCGCCGCCTCCCGTGACCGGCAAGGCGGCGACCATAGATGTGGCTGGTTTTTGGACCGCCACGCACCGTTAACAAACGGCGCCTCCGTGGCCCATTATTCAGGCGCCGCGTACAGCGTGGACGAGGCTGAGGCGGCGCGGCGCTCGGATCTGTTCTTCAAATTGGCCTCGTCCCGTTCTCCGGCACAGGCGCAATCACAGGCGGTCGCGCGCGCCGAGGCGGCCGGGGCATCTACCGGTGAGGCTGCGCCTTCGGCGTTTACGCCCGATGGTAGAACCGGTGTCGGCCCAGCGCAGACGCAGGCGGCGCGCGCATCGACGCGCCGGTCGATTCATCCGGGCACGATCATTCCGGCGAGCCTTATCACAGCCATCAACTCGCAAGCGCCCGGTCCAGTCATCGCGCAGGTAACGCAGAGCGTCTATGACAGCGAGACCGGCGAACACATCATCATTCCCCAGGGCGCCCGCCTCGTTGGCGCCTACACGTCGCTCAGCCGGTATGGGCAGCGGCGCCTCGAGATCGTCTGGGAGCGACTGGTGCTGCGCGATGGCCGCCAGATCGCACTGGCCGAGCCTGCGGTCGACGCAACGGGCGCGTCGGGTCTTTCGGGCCGCGTCGACAATCATTGGGGCGAACTCGTCGCGGCCGCGGCGCTCGCAACATCGATCAATATCGGCGCTGCAGCGACGCAGGACGACGAGACGGCCGTGCTCGGCGCACTGGAATTGCGGGTCGAGGATCCCGTGAAGCGCGCGGCCCGCGACGGGGTCTCGCGCACCGCGCGGGACGTCGCCGACCGCGTGATCGAGCGCGGCGCCGCCATTCCACCAACGGTGCATGTCGCCGCCGGGGCGCGGGTGCACGTGCTCGTGCTGCGCGGATTTTCGCTCGCTGATGATCGCCACCCCCGCTAGCGAGGCGGCCTGGAAGCGATCCGTCCCCGCGTCCAAGCCCGCCCGATAACCCCGAACCTCAGCCGCTCAGCAAACCGCGGTTGTAGTCCGTCTCCCTATGGTCGGGGGAGCGCCAATGCATGGGGCTGAGCGCCAACTCGAAAGCGCCTCGGGCCGACGTATGGCGCCCATCGTTCGTCCACAGCGCCACATCGCGCGGTCTGACCGCGACCGTAGGTGCGAGGCGCCCGCTCGTGGTTCAAACACGAGCGGGCGCCGCTTTACGGGGCCCCGCGGATCAGAACGAGAAGTTCAGGCTCACCCCATACATCCGAGGGACGCCACGGATGTATGTCGGGATGCCAAACGCGCCGCCGGTATTTCCGCCATCGATCAGGTATTCTTCGTCGGCCGCATTCTCGACGAACACGCTTCCCGTGAACCGCCCGCTCGCGTTCGAGTAGCCGAGCTTGAGGTCCAGGAGGCCATATCCGTTCTCGAACTCACGCGGATCGTTGTCGTCTTCGAAGAAGTGTTCGTCCTTCCAGATGTAGGTCGGGACGAAGAAGACCTTGCCGCCATTCGCCAGCGGCCAGCGAAGGTCGGCGCCGAGGGACACGTTGTTTTCTGGGCTCAGCCGGAACGAGTTGCCCGCGAACTGCAGGCGGTTGCCTGCATCGTCGGTGTCGTCGTACTGCGAGAAGTTATAGGCATAGCTGCCGAAGAGATCGACATTGCGGTTGACCGCCCACTCGCCCTCGAACTCGAAGCCGTACTGCGTGGCGTTGCCGGAGTTCTCCGTGATGAACGTGCCGGCCGTCGGGCTGAAGCGCGACGTCTGGAAATCTTTGTACTGGCCGTAATAGATCGAGCTCGTCACACGCAGCGCGCGATCGAAGAAGTACCCGGCCACGCCCGTCTCGACGTGATCGTAGATCTCTTCCGTGACGATGGTGAAGCCGCTCGGCTGGGCGGCGTCGGCGACGACCGCCTCGGGACGGCGGCCGCGTCCGACGGCCACCCACGTGTTGATGTCAGGCGAGATCTTATAGGCCGCGTTGAAGCGCCAGGTCAGCGCACCGTCCGAGTCTTGGCTGCGCGAGCGCAGGACCCCCGGCGAAAGCCGGGACAGCAGCAGCTGGTTGAAGAAGATGCCATTCAGCTGGCCGCCCAGCGCCGGATTGCCGCGGACCAGGGCCGAAATCGCCGACGCGCTCAGTTCTTCCTTCGTGTAGCGCAGACCGCCCGTGATCGACAGCTTGTCCGTCGCCCGGAATGTCAGGTCGGCGAACACATCCGTCGCCTTGGTGGTCGTTTTCGCAAGGTTCTGCTCAAGGTGCGCCGGATTGAGCGGAATCGGGCGCCCCTGCAGCGCGCCGAGCGCTGAAACGCGCAGCGGGTTCAGCACATTGTCGAAATTGGCGGCGTTGGGGATCCGAGCCAGCGCGAGGGCGCCTTCGAGCTGAGCGACGCTCAGGCGCGCGGCGCCCGCGATCGTCGGCGCGAACAGCGCCTGCAGATGCGCCTCGTCCGTGGAAAAGCGCAACAGCTGCGACGAGCCTTCGTCGTAATAGTTCGCGCCGAAAAAGGCGGCGATCCGGCCGCCGGCGTCGTAATTGAGGCGCAGTTCCTGGCTTGCCGAGTGGCCTTTGTCGTGGAGCCCGAACTGCAGCAGGTTCAGCGCCGTGCCGTCGGAATCGAAGGCCTCGAGCGACTGGATGTTGCGGTAGTCCGTGATCGACGTGAGGCGCCAGGCGTCATTGAAGGCATAGCTGAGTTCCGCGGTGACCGAGAACACGTCGCGATCATTGCCGAGCTTCGAGCGCAGCTGGTCGGAATTGATGTTCATCGCCGTCGTCGAGTACGGGCTCAGATCGCCGCCGGCCGGCGGGAACGTGCCCGACTTGAACTGCGTGCCGGTGCTGTCGTCCTGCTGCACATTGACGGTGAGGTCCGCCGTGAAGCTCGGCGTCGGCGTGAAGCGGGCGGACACCCGCGCCGCACTCGTCTTCTGCCCCATGAGATCGGGCGAGTTGCCGCTGTTGGGCACATACCCGTCACGGTTCTTGATCTGCCCCGCAAACCGCAGGGCCAGCGTATCCGAGACCGCCCAGTTGAAATGGCCCTCTGCGCGCTGGTACTCGTAATTGCCGAGATCGAACCGCAGCGCGCCCGAATTGCCTTTCGTGCTCGCGTGGTTCTGGATGAAATTGATCCCGCCGACGAGTGCGCCCTGTCCAAACAGCGTCGCCTGCGGGCCTTTCACGACCTCGATGCGCTCCATGTCGAACTGCGCGAGGCTCTGGCCGAAGCGCAGGTTCCCGATCGCGACGCCGTTCTGAAAAACCGCGACCCGCGAACGTCCGCCATCGGAGGTGATGCCGCGCAGCGCAAAGCTTGGCGCATTGAGGCTTTGCGCTTGAATTTCAAGCCCGGGGACGAAATCGGCGATCTCTTCGAGATCGTCCGCGCCGAGCATGTCCATACGCGATTGCGAGAGAACCGAAATGTTGATCGGAACGTCGATCAGCTTCTGTTCCCGCTTCTGCGTCGTGACGACGATCTCGTCGAGCGCCTCGCCTGATACAGCAACCTGTTGCGCGACCGACGGAGTCGCCCAAAGCGCGACCAACATGCCAAGCGGCAGAGTGCGGAGAGATTTGCGCATGGAACCCTCTTGAATGGCGGCCGTCGACCAGTCCCGGTGAAGCCAGGGCTTGACCGGATAGGCGACAGACGACGGATGCGCCAATGAAGATTGGCTGACGATTTTTTTACAATTCAGTGAGCGGACGAACGTTGATCGATCACGGCGCTCATTTGCGAACGAACGTTCCCGTGCCGGCGATCTGTTCGCGCCAATCCGGTTGCCAGCTGAGGTTCAGCGGCCCCCTCTCGGGCTTCGTCTTCGGATCAGCGTCATTGACCGACACGTTGAGACGAACATCCGTCCACGGACCGTTTGGGTGCTTGGATTGCACATAGGCGATCGGAACTCGGAACTCAGCCGTATAGCCGCCCGCCGTGCGTTTCGTCTTCACCTCGAACATCGCCGGAATGATCGAGCCGAAAAGCTTCTCGCCGTCACGATCGTTGGGCGATCCCATGATGGCGATCCAGTCGCCGGCCTTCAGGCCCGTCACGAGCGCCGCATTGGCTGCGCTCTGACGCATCGGGCGGGCGTCGAGCGTCAGGATGGCGAGGTCTTGCGCATCATGCTTGCCGCTCAGTATGCCCGGAGTGACCTCATCGTCGCGCACGTCGACGGCGACATAGAGGAACGCGTCGTCATAGGCGGCGTCGAACCGGAACGACGCATCGGCTTCCGACGCGGCGGCGGGACCATCGCCGCGGGTCGCGGGCGCACCCGCGAAACGCAATGCAGCCCAGTCGCCGATCGCGCCATCGAACGAGACGGGCCCGGCGACGCGAGCCAGCTGCTCAATACTGACCGGACGGGCCCGTACAGCGCTCGTCCATGACACGTCGCGATCGCCGACGTTCAGCGTCGCCGAGCCGCGCACCTCGAGGGGGCGCGCCACGCCGGACGCGGCGACGGACACCGGAACATCGACCAGCTTCGTCGACCGCGGCGCAACTTCGCCGGCCGGCGGATCTCCGCGCAATTGCACACTCACGTTCTGCGGCGCGGCGAGGGTGAACCGGAGAGGCGCATCGAATGGGTTCGCAACCGCGAGCTTCAGGGTTGTCGCGGGCTTGCCATCGGGTCCGATGGCCCAGGGCTCGAACGCAAAGGTGGGAACCTTGGACAGTTTGGCCGAAAAGCCTGGCGCGGAGACGACTTTGTCCGTGATGCCGTCCAGATGGAGATTAGCGATGACGGGGCCGGATTTCTTCATCGTCACCCATGTGACGTGATCGAATTCGCCGTAGGCCTCGCCGCGCAACTGGCTTCCGCCGCCGGTCGTGCCGAGCGTGATGAGGTCGCGCCCACCGCGACTCACGTATTCATAGGTGTGCATATGCCCGGCGATCGCCGTGAACGGACGCTCTCCCAGCACCTTTTCGACTTCGGCCCACGACTTGTCGTGCCCAACCGACCAGACCGGCTGATGCATGAAAAGCAACGTCCAGCGCGCATTCGGAGTCTTCGCGAGAACGTCGGCGAGGTATTGGCGCTGCTCCGGATCGATCGACGGATCGCCGCCGCCCGGGCGCGTGCGCTCGGTGTTCAGGACGACGAAGAGAACGTCCTTATACAGAAAGTGATAGTAGGACCGTCCGAACTTCTTGGCCCATAGATCAGCCATTACGTTATTCGAATAATCGTGATTGCCCGGCGTGTAGAAGAACGGCGCCTCGATGCGACCGACCATGCTCTCGAATTCAGCCCATTGCGCCGCAAGAATGTCCGAGCTTTCCGAATAGCCCTCGATCAAATCGCCAACGCTGATGACAAACTCGGGCTGCAGAAGATTGATTTTGTCGACCGCAGACGCGAACACGCCGGTGCGTGCGCCGCCAGTATTGTCGGACACGATGACGAACTGGAACGAGTCGGGATCGTTCGCGAACCGATCGTGGCTCATCGCCAATTTGGCGACGGGATCGATCGAAAAGCGCCCGGCAATCGAGGGCTGATGCGTTTTTGCATTTGGCCGCCCCTTCCCGGCATGAGCCTGATGCGCATGCGCCCTTCCGGCCTCATGTGCGGCAGCCAGGGGGGGAGTCGCCAGCCACGACGAAGCAAGAACCAGCGCCGCGATTACGCGACGGAGTGCGATCGGTGACATGCAGACCCCATTACGACATTTGGAGGCATCTCACGGGTCGCGCGCCCCGCGTTCAATCACCGTTCGCGAACAGTCTGATGAAACATCGATGACATTCGCCGATTCTGGTTCTCGCCCATCGATCGTCGCCTCACGTCGGTCGCGCTCGCAGCGCGCTGATGAGTCGACGAAACCCTTCCCCCGATCCCGATCGGGGAGGCACGAAGAAAGACCAACCGGTCCTGGAACGGCGACGATCCGCCGGCCGTACATGTCCATGCGCCCCGATCGCTGCGACGAACGTACGCGCCCTATACCGGTCACGCCCCAAACTTGGCGTCGCGACTGAGGCGCCCCCATCGGGTCCCGCGCCCGATTGGAGAGTTAATCCGATCTAGCTGGTTTTGAGCACGGCGGGTAGCGGGCGGCTGGATCGGCCGTCGGGCGAGCCAGGCCAGCCGCCCGCGGCCCGTGCTTCAGCCGGTGTTGCGCCGTCCAATGCCGAGTGCGGACGGACATGGTTGTAGTCGTGCCGCCATAGCGCCAGGACGCGGCGCGCGTGGGTCAAGGACTCGAACGCGGTCTCGTTGAGGCACTCGTCGCGCAGGCGGCCGTTGAAGCTTTCCACATAGGCGTTCTGCTGCGGCTTGCCCGGATCGATATAGTGCCAGCCGACCCCCGTTTTGCCCTGCCATTCGAGTGCGGCGCGGCTCGTGAATTCGGTCCCGTTGTCACTGACGATGCAGGCTGGCGCGCCGTAGACGCGCATCATCGCATCGAGCTCGCGTGTCACACGCGCCCCGCCGATCGAGGTGTCGGCCACGAGCCCGATGCATTCGCGGGTGCAGTCGTCCACGACGGCGAGTGTGCGAAATCGCCGCGAGGCGCCAAAGGTGTCGCTGACGAAATCGACACTCCAACGCATGTTCGGCGCGCCTGCGGCCGGCATCGGCGTGCGTGATCCCATCGCGCGTTTGCGTTTCTTCCGCTTGCGGACGGTCAACCGCTCCTCGCTGTAGAGGCGGTAGAGCTTCTTCTTGTTCATAGCCATGCCTTCACGCGCGAGCAGTACGCCGATGCGGCGATAGCCGAACCGGCGGCGATGCTCGGCGATCTCGCGCATCCGCGCGCGGATCTCGGGATTGTCCTTGGCGTCGGGGCGACGCACGGTCTTGGGATCGACGCCGATCAGCGCGCAGGCCCGCCTCTGGGAGAGGCCGTGCTCGGCGACGGCCTTGACCGCCGCCGCCTTGCGCGCCGCCGGCGACGTCAGTTTTTTCCCAGAACGTCCTTGAGCACCGCGACGTCCAGCATCGCCTCAGCCAGGAGCTTCTTCAGACGCCGGTTCTCGTCCTCGAGCGTCTTCAGCTTGCGGGCGTCGGAGACCTCCATCCCGCCGAACTTGGCCTTCCACTTGTAGAAGGTCGGGCTCGAAATCCCGTGCCGGCGGCACACCTCCGCCGTGGTTAATCCGCGCTCCTGCTCCGCAAGGATCGCGATGATCTGTTCTTCGGTGAAACGGCTTTTGCGCATCTGAGAGCCTTCCCGCTACTGGAGGACTCTCCTTTCAAACGAGGGACCAAACGGGGGGCGCCTCAGA
>JAGWZE010000063.1 GCA_018969015.1 Alphaproteobacteria bacterium | reverse complement strand
GAGCGTTAACGATGTCCCTCGAAGTTCTTGTCATTCTTGCCGTACTTGCCGTGTTCGGCGCCCCGGTGGCCGCGCTCGGCGCCACGAAGTCCTGAGGGAGGTCGCGATGGAAGACATCCTGGTTCCGATTTTCGTCGTCGGCGGTCTCTGGCTGATGATCGCCGCGATCTCGATCTCCGGCATCGTGGCCAACCAGCGCGCCAAGCGCGAGCTGCACGAGACCATGCGCCGCGCCATCGAGTCCGGCCACCAGCTCTCGCCCGAGACGATCGCCAGCCTCATGAAGCCGGTGCGTCCCTGGGAGCAGGACCTGCGCTCGGGCATCATCCTGACCGCATTGGCGATCGGCCTCGGCGTCGCCGCGGCGGTCAATTCCGCCGGTGATTTCGGCGGATCGCCGCAAGGCTTCATCATCGCGGCGATCATCGTCGGAGCGATCGGGGCGGGCCAGCTGGTGTCGGCTTGGCTGCGCCGCGATCGGAAGGCGTGACCCCGGGGACCGACGAGGCTCTGGCCAAAGAGGCCAAACGAGGCTCGACGGCGGCGTTCGAGAGCCTCGTGCGGCGCAACCAGAGCCTCGTGCGCGGCTTTCTGCGCCGTCTCACGGGCAGCGCCGCGGCGGCCGACGACCTCGCCCAGGAGACCTTCCTGCTCGCCTGGCGCCGGATCGGCTCCTACGAGGCGAAGGGCTCCTTCAAGGGGTGGATCGTCCGGATCGCCTACACCCAGTTCCTTCAGGAGCGTCGCTCCCGCCAGAGCGCCGCCCGCCGTGACGAGGCCTACATGATGGACGCCGAAACCGTTCAGAACGACGCCGCCGGCGTGGAGGCCAAGCTGGATCTGGATCGGATTCTGGCGCTCCTCTCTCCGGAACAGCGCGCCGCCATGGCGCTCTGCTATGGCGAAGGCATGAGCCACCAGGAGGCGGCCGATGCGCTGGGCCTGCCGCTCGGCACGGTGAAATCCCATGTATTGCGGGGGCGCGAGAAGGCGCTCCAGGCCTTGACGCCCAGGGAGGTCCGGGCATGAATAGTCACTGGATGACCAACGGCCGCGACCCTGACGACGACGCCCTGCTGCGGGCCATGTTCGCCGAAGGCGATCGTCCGCCCTATGGGGACGAGACGTTCGTGAAGGGCGTGATGGCGCGCGTCGAGAAGCAGGCGTCCTCCGCGCAAGCGTGGCGTGCGGCTGCCGCGCCGGCCCTGATCGCGTTCGGCGCGGCGGCGTTCTACCCGCTGCTCGGCCCGGTCGGCGCCGTGATCGGTCAGGCGGCCGCTCCCCTCCTGCAGAATGCGCCGGCGATCGGCGCGGGCGGGCTGTCCCTGCTGATGGCTGCGGCTGCGGCCGGCGGCGCCTGGCTCTACGCGGAACGGACGTAACGGGAATTTTCCCGTCAGATGATCGCCCTGCGGCGGCGTGCGGTGGCGCCGCGGCCGGGGGTGGTCTAGATCGACCCCATGTCCAAACACGTCGCCGCCAAACGCCTAGCCGCGCCCGATATCGCCAGCCGCAAAGGCGGCGAACCGATCGTCTGCCTAACGGCCTATACCGCGCCGATGGCGGCGCTGCTGGACCCCCACTGTGATCTCCTGCTCGTTGGCGACTCCGTCGGCATGGTGGTGCACGGGCTGCCGAATACGGTCGGCGTCACGCTCGACATGATGATCCTGCACGGCCAGGCGGTGATGCGCGGCGCCGAGCGCGCCATGGTGGTCGTCGACATGCCGTTCGGCTCGTACGAGGCCGGCCCCGAGACCGCCTACGCCAACGCCGCCCGCATCCTCAAAGAGACCGGCTGCCAGGCGGTGAAGGTCGAGAGCGGCCCGGAAGTGGCGGCGACGGTCGAGTATCTCGTGCGCCGGGGCATCCCCGTGATGGGCCATGTCGGCCTGCGGCCCCAGGCCGTGAACGTCGACGGCGGGTTCCGCGCCAAGGGGCGCACCCAGACCGAGCGGGAGCGGGTGCTCGCGGAAGCCGCCGCGACCGATGCGGCTGGCGCGTTCGCGATCGTGGTCGAGGGCGTGGCCGAGGACCTGGCGGCCGAAATCACGACGGCCGTGCGCGCCCCCACCATCGGAATCGGCGCCTCCGCCGCCTGCGACGGCCAAATTCTCGTCACCGATGACATGTTGGGTCTGTTCGATTGGACGCCCAAGTTCGTCCGCCGGTACGCCGACCTCCGCACCGCGGTTTCGACCGCCGCGGCGGGCTACGCCGCCGACGTTCGGGCGCGGACCTTCCCGGCGGCGGCCGAAACCTATGCGCTCGGCGCGAAACGGCGCGTTGCCGGCGCGGGCGACGCCGAGTAGCTTCCGCCCGCCGAGCGGCGGTCCTTCGGGGCCGGCCCGGCGTCCGGACGAGGTCCAGACGGGCGAACAGAACCAGAGGCGGCCCCGGCCGATGCGAGTGTGAGCGACGTTTTCGAAGAAGTCGAAGAGACCATCCGGCGCGAACGGCTCGCCGACGGCATCCGCAAATACGGCCCGATCGGCGCCGCCATCTTCGCCGCCATCGTGCTCGGGATCCTGGGCTACGAGGGCTACAAGGGCTGGACCGCGCGGCAGAACGGCGAGATCGCGATGGAGATGTCCGCCGGCGTCGACCTGCTCGAGAAGGGCAAACTGGACGAGGCTCTGAAGGCGTTCCGGGACGTCGCCGCCAAGGGGCCGCAGGGCTATAAGGCGCTGGCGCGCATGGAGGAAGCGGGCGTGCTCGTCGCCAAGGGCGACACCGCCGGCGCCATCGCGGCCTACGAGGCCGCGGCCGGCCTCGCCAAGGAGCCCACCGTCCGGGATTCCGCGATCCTGCGCGCCGCCTATCTCGCCGCCGAGAAGGAGCCGTTCGCGGCCGTCGAGGCGCGGGTCAAGCCGTTGATCGACAAGTCCAGCCCGTACGCGTTCCTCGCGCGCGAACTTCTAGCGTTCGAGGCCATGAAGGCCGGGGACGCAAAGAAGGCGCGCGAACATTTCGAATTCCTGACGCTCGCGCTCGATGCGCCGGAAGGCGTGCGCCAGCGGGCGCAAAGCGCGCTCGCGCTGCTCGGGCCGGCCGCGCCTGCCGCCGCCCCCGCCGCGCCCGCGGCTGCGCCCGCACCCGCCGCCACAGAAGCGCCCAAGCCGGCCGCCAAGCCGTGATCCGTTCCGAGGGGAGACCTCAATGACGTTCAAGAGCCCGCTCATCGCCGTTCTCGCGGCGACGACCCTCACGGCCTGCGCCACCGCCGAACGCGTCGGTTCGGCCCTCAATCCGTTCGACGGGCGCCAGTCCAGCGACAGCAAGAAGAAAGCGCCCGAGGAAGGGCGGATCTCGATTCTCAGCTTCGAACAGAAGCTCGAAGCCGACGCCTCGCTGAAAGATCGCAAGCCGCTGATCCCGCTCGCGGCCGAGCGCGCCGACTGGACGCAGCCGGGCGGCCCCGCCGACAACGCGCCGCAGAACGTCGCCGCAGGGGGCAGCTACAAGATCGCCTGGCGCAAGGACGTCGGCGCCGGGTCGAGCCGCCGCGAACGTCTCGTCGCGCCGCCGGTGATCGCAGGCGGCAAGATCTACGTGCTCGCCGCGGACGCGACGGTTCACGCCTTCGCCGCTGACACCGGCGCGCAGGCCTGGCGCGTGGAGCTGCGTCCGAAAGGCGTGAAGGACAAGACCGCGATCGGCGGCGGAGTCGCCTTCTTCGACGGCAAGATTTTCGCGACGACGGGCTTTGGCCAGGCGATCGCGCTCGACGCCGAAACCGGCAAGGAACTGTGGCGCACGAACGCCGGCGCGCCGTTCAGCGGCGCCCCGACGGCGAGCGGCGGGCGCGTCTACGCCGTCACCAACGACAGCGAACTGATGGCGATCGGCGCGGCGGATGGCGGCGTGCAGTGGACGCACCAGGCCATCGCAGAACCGGCGCGCATTCTCTCCGCCTCGAGCCCCGCGGTGGTGGGCGACACGGTGATTTCGCCGTTCCCCTCCGGCGAAGTCGTGGCGCTGCTCACGGCGAACGGCCGGCGCCTGTGGGTCGACGCGCTGTCGCGCAACGGACGCCTCACCTCGCTCTCCGCCATCAACGACATCGCAGGCCGTCCCGTCGTCGCCGACGGCGTGGTCTATTCGGTCAGCCATTCGGGCGTGTTCGCCGCGATCGACCAGCGCACGGGCCAGCGGCTGTGG
Organism: Alphaproteobacteria bacterium; assembly: GCA_018969015.1. Taxonomy (GTDB): domain Bacteria; phylum Pseudomonadota; class Alphaproteobacteria; order Caulobacterales; family Aquidulcibacteraceae; genus REEB506. The sequence continues at coordinate 1,940 of JAGWZE010000063.1, read as the reverse complement.
GCGCGCGGCGTCGCCTCGACGCAGACGCCGCTGGTGGCGGGCGACGCGGTCTACACGATCACCGTCGACGGCGAGGCCGCCGCGCTCGACCGCGGCAGCGGCAAGGCGTTCTGGGTGAAGGAACTGCGCCGCTACAAGAACGAAGACAAAAAGAAGAACCGCATCGCCTGGGTCGGCCCGCTGATGGCCAACGGCAAGCTGGTGTTCGCCAATTCGCTGGGCGACGGTGTCGTTCTCGACGCCGAAACCGGCGAGACGACCTCGACGTTCGAAGTCGGCGGCCCGGTCTATGTGCCGCCGGTCGCGGCGGGCGGAACGATCTATTTCCTCACGGACGAGGGGCGGCTCGTCGCAATGAAGTGACGGCCCCGGACGTTTTTGGCCTGACCGCAAGGGGGCCGCAAAGGTAAGAAGACGCGCTGATGGCGCTCAAGCTCGCGATCGTCGGCCGGCCGAACGTCGGCAAATCCACGTTGTTCAATCGCCTGGCCGGCAAGCGCCTCGCGATCGTCGACGATCGCCCCGGCGTGACGCGCGACCGCCGCCACGCGGCGGGGCGCCTCGGCGACCTCGATCTCGACCTGATCGACACGGCGGGCTTCGAGGACATCACAGACGAATCGCTCGAAGCGCGCATGCGCGCGCAGACGGAGCTCGCCGTCGCCGAGGCCGACATCGTGCTGATGTTGACGGATGCGCGCGTGGGCCTGACCCCGGCGGACGAGCGCTTCGCCGATCTTCTGCGCCGCGCCGACAAACCGGTGATCCTCGCGGCAAACAAGGCCGAGGGGCGCGCCTCCGAACCCGGCGTGATGGAGGCCTATGCGCTCGGCCTCGGCGAGCCGATCCCGATCTCGGCCGAGCACGGCGAGGGGATGTCGGACCTGTTCGCCGCCATCGTCGCGGCGGCGCCGTCTGTGGACGTCGATGATCCGGACGCGGACGATCCCGACGCGAAGCCGATCCGCATCGCTGTGATCGGCCGTCCGAACGCGGGCAAGTCGACGCTCGTCAACGCCATCCTCGGCGAGGACCGCCTGCTCACCGGACCGGAAGCGGGCATCACGCGCGACGCGATCTCGATCGATTTCGACTGGGACGGCCGCCAGTTCCGCATCGTCGACACCGCCGGCATGCGGCGCAAGGCGAAGGTGGAGGGCAAGCTCGAGGAGCTCTCCGTCGCCGACACGATCCGCTCCATCCGCTTCGCCGACGTGTGCGTGCTGGTGATGGATTGCGCCGAGGCGCTCGAGAAGCAGGACCTCACGATCGGCGATCTCGTCATCCGCGAGGGGCGCGCGCTCGTGTGCGTGCTCGCGAAATGGGACAAGGCGGACGATCCGGGCGAGCGGCTCACGGAGTTGCGCTACCGCATGGGCCACGCGCTGCCGCAGGCCAAGGGCGCCGCGCTCGTGCCGGTGTCGGCGATCGCTGAGCAGGGCCTTGGTGATCTGCGCAGCGCGATCCTCGACGCCTATGGCGATTGGAACGCGCGCGTCAAAACCAACGACCTCAACCGCTGGCTCAAGGTCGCGCTCGAGCGCCACCCGCCGCCGGCGGTCGACGGCAAGCGGATCAAGCCGCGCTACATCACCCAGATCAAAGCGCGCCCCCCGACCTTCGTGCTGATGTGCTCGCGCGCCTCCGCGCTGCCCGACAGCTACAAGCGCTATCTCGTCAACGGCATTCGCGAGGCGTTCGACATGCCGGGCGCGCCGATCCGCTTGTTCGTGCGCCAGAACCGCAATCCGTACGCGGACGAGTAGGGCGCGCGCGTTTGACCGCACGGCGCTGCGCGCGCCTGCGGGTTCAGCAGAAAAAGGGACGCGGCGGAGAGGCGTGAGCCTGGGTCGGCCGACCCTGGTTTGCATGCTTTGGAGGTGGAGTGGCTTTCGGCCTCTCCGCCGCGTTCGGCGCGCCGGTTTGGTCAACCCGGCGAG
>JAGWZE010000062.1 GCA_018969015.1 Alphaproteobacteria bacterium | reverse complement strand
CCGCCGCACCTGCAACCAACGCCGCTTCGCCTCGTGGCGCGTTCTCTCAAGCCCTCGCCGCCGCCGCGTGCGGTGGCTGAGCCACGGGTTGCGCCCATCTCGTCGCATCCGGGAGATGCGGCGCGCTACGCCTTCTTCGTCAATTGGGACGACAACAGCTTCGTTTCTCTGAAGCGCAACGCGACGGGATTGGACGTTCTCGCGCCGGAATGGATGCACCTCGCCGGCGCCGATGGCGCCATTCGCGCCGACGATCCGATCAAGGAAGCGCGCGTGCGCGCCTGGCTTGCCGCGCACGCGCCCCGCCTTGCGATCACGCCGCTGGTGAACAACTACGACAGCGCCACGCAGTCGTGGGATGGGCGGAGCGTTGCACGACTTGCCGCCGATCCTGCTGCGCGCGCGCGCTTCGTGGCGGCGGTGACCGCCTCCGTCGCGACGACGCGTGATCGCGGCGTGCATCTGGATTTCGAGCAGGTGCCCGAGGCCGCCATGCCCGACTATGCGCGTCTCATCGACGAGCTCGGCGCCGCGCTTCACACGCAGGGCCGCACGCTCGACGTCAGCGTGCCGGTCGATGACGAGAGCATCCCCTTCGCGCGGCTGGCGCGCAGCGCTGACCACCTCGTCCTGATGGCCTATGACGAGCACACGACCGACGCGGATCCCGGCCCTCTGGCGAGCCAGGGCTGGTTCGAGCGCACGCTCGACCGACGCTTCGCCGCGCTGCCCGACGGCAAGCTGATCGTCGCGATCGGCAGCTATGCCTACGACTGGCGCGGTTCGGGCCACGGCGTCGAGCTGACGATGCAGGAGGCGTGGCAGGCTGCACGTGACAGCGACTCGCGCGTGGCGTTCGACGCCGAGGCGCTTGCGCCGACGTTTGCCTATCTCGACGATTCCGGACGGCGCCACGAGGTCTGGGCGCTCGACGCGGCGACCGCCTACAACCAGACGGCCGCAGCGCTCGCCATGAAGCCCGCCGGCGTCGCGCTCTGGCGCCTCGGATCGGAGGATCCCGGCGTGTGGAGCTTCTTTGCGCGCGGCCGTCACCCCGATGCGGCGGCGCTTGCCGGCATGCGGGACATGCATGCCGGGTACGACCTCGTCTATGACGGCGATGGCGAGGCGCTGCGCGTGACCGGCGCGGAGGAGCCCGGCGCGCGCCGCTTCACCCAGGACCCCGCCGACGGCTTGATCCTCTCCGAGGCGATCGATCGCCTGCCCGAAGCGACCACGCTGACGCGCTGGGGCGCCACGCGCGACAAGACCGTCGCCCTGACGTTCGATGACGGTCCGGATCCGGAATGGACGCCTGCGGTTCTGGACGCGCTCAAGGCGGCTCAGGCGCCAGCGACGTTCTTCCTGATCGGCGGCAACGCCGTCGCGCATCCGGAGCTCGTGCGCCGGATCGTCGCCGAGGGGCACGACATCGGGTCGCACAGCTTTACACACCCGAACATCTCGGAGCTGCCCGACGCGTTGGCCGAGGTCGAACTGAACACGACGGAGCGCGCGCTCGAATCGATCACGGGCCTGCGCCCGTTGTTGTTCCGCCCCCCTTACGCGGAGGACATCGAGCCCGAGACGATCGACGACACGCGCATCGTCGATCTCGCAAGCCGGCTTGGCTACACCACGCTTGGCCTGCGGGTGGATCCTGGCGATTGGCGGTCGCCCGGCGTCGACACGATCGTGGATGAGACCGTCAGGCAGGTGGAGCAGGGCGAGGGCCACGTCGTGCTGCTGCACGACTCGGGCGGGGATCGCAGCCAGACGATCGCGGCGATTCCGCAGATCGTTCGGAAGCTGCGGGCGGATGGCTACCGGTTCGTCACCGCGCATGATCTTCTCGGCCTTCCGCGCGACGCCGTCATGCCCACCGCGCCCCTGGCGTCGCCGGCCGTGGTTCTGGAGCGATCGGCGTTCTGGGCCGTGAGCGACGCGGAGGCGCTGGTAACGGCGACGTTCTTGACCGGTCTCGCGCTCGGCCTCCTGCGTTTCGCCATCATCGCCCTTCTGGCCGTTGCGCAGGTGATGCGGCGGCGGCGCAGCGCGCGGGCGATCGGGCGTGCGGCCTTGCCCTCTCTCAGTGTGATCGTGCCGGCCTACAACGAGGAAAAGGTCGTCGTCGAGACGGTGCGGTCCATCCTGCACAGCGACCGAGCGCGACTCATGGCCGGGTTCGAGGTGATCGTCGTCGACGACGGCTCGAAGGACGGCACGCTCGACGCCGCGCGCTCCGCCTTTGCAGGCGACCACGCCGTCCGGGTCATGACGAAGCCGAACGGCGGCAAGGCCTCCGCGATCAATTTCGGCGTCGCTCAGGCGCGCGGCGAGATCGTGGTCGTGATCGATGCCGACACCATCCTCGAACCCGCCGCGCTCGAACGCCTGGCGGCGCATTTCGCGGATACGCGCGTGGGCGCCGTCGCCGGGAATGCGAAGGTCGGGAACCGGGTCAATCTCCTGACGCGGTTCCAGGCGCTCGAGTACATCACGAGCCAGAATCTCGATCGCCGTGCGTTCGAGACGGTCCAGGCGATCAGCGTGGTGCCTGGCGCGATCGGCGCGTGGCGGGCGAAGGCGTTGCGCGAGATCGGCGGGTTCGCCACCGATACGCTCGCCGAGGACGCGGACGCCACGATCGAGCTGCAGCGTCGGGGGTGGCGCGTCGAGTACGAGCCCCGCGCCATCGCCCGCACCGAGGCGCCGGAGACGATGCGCGCGTTCCTCAAGCAGCGGCTGCGCTGGATGTTTGGCACGCTGCAGGCCGCCTACAAGCACCGCGCCGCGCTCACGACGCCCGGCGCGCGCCGGCTCGGCTGGACGCTGTTGCCCAACGTGCTCGTGTTCCAGGTCGTGTTTCCGCTGATCTCCCCCGTGATGGACGGGCTTCTGGCGGCAAGCCTCTTCGGCGCCGCCGTCAGCCTCGCCATGCATCCCGGCGGCGCGCTGCCCTCCGGGTTCGGACAGGCGCTGGCGTTCTATGCGCTGTTTCAGCTGGTCGAGCTGGCGGGCGGCGCACTCAGCTTCGCCTTCGACACCGGCGAGGACTGGCGACTGCTGCCGTTGGTGATCGTCCAGCGCTTCTGCTACCGCCAGCTCCTTTACTTCACCGCCGTGCGCGCCTTGCTTGCTGCGGCGCGGGGCGGCGTCATGGAGTGGGGGAAACTCGCCCGCATGGCGCGCCTGAAGGCCGCCGCGATGCCGACGCCGGGGCTCGCGGAGTGAGAGGCATGACCACCGACGCCGCGATGCAGCAGGCCGAGGCCAATCGCGCCCACGTCCCCGTCAAAGCCGACTATTGGCAGGCGCGGGTGGCGATCTCGGCGATCATCGTGCTCCAGCTGGGATTGGCCGCCAAGGTTTCGGCCGGCTTCGGCCTGGTGACGCAATGGGCGGCGCCGGTGGCGGAGCTTGCGCTGCTCGTCACGCTGACCGGGTACAAATGGATCGAGCATTTCGCGGCCCGCAATCATCCGTCACCCGCGCAGCGCTATCTGGAGCGTCATGGCGGCGTGCGCGTCGTGGCGGTCGCGCTGATCGCCGCGGCGACGTGCGCGAACTTCGCCTCGCTCGGGCGTCTCCTCGATTCGCTGCTTCACGCCGGCCGGGCGAGCGGCGCGGATCTTCTCGATGACGCCGCGAACCTGTGGACGACGAACGTGATCTGCTTCGCCCTCTGGTACTGGGAGATCGATCGCGGCGGCCCGGCGGTGCGTGGCACGGTGCGCGAACGCAAGCCCGATTTCCTGTTCGCGAACATGACAGCCATGGAGTTCTGCAAGGCCTCGTGGCGGCCAGGGTTCATCGACTTTCTATTCCTTTCCTTCACCAACGCGACAGCATTCTCGCCGACCGATGCGTTGCCCCTCACACGGCGCGTCAAGATCATGATGATGCTGCAATCGGCCGCCTCGCTCACGACCATCGCGCTTGTTGCGGCGCGGGCCGTGAACATTCTCGCGTAGGCTACCCCGCCGCGAGGAGACGCCGCAACTCAACATCGGCGCGACAGGCGTAAATACGGCGTCCGCCGCGCTTGCCGTCGTTGTCGTCACGGACCGTGGGCGTCCCCCGGAGCGTCAGGGCTTGGGCGCGCCGGCGATCTCGGGAACGAGCGTGCGTTCCGGTTCGCCGGCCTTGTGCACGCGGAACACGATGGCGCGCGCGCCCGCGGGGCCGCCACGCGGGGCGTGGGCGGTCAGCGGCGGGATCACGAAGCTCTCGCCCGCGACGTAGAGACGGTCCGGTTTGCCCTGCTCGACGTGGAGCGCGGATCCTTCGATGACGTAGACGAACTCTTCGCCCGGATGGGTGTGCCGCGGAACCGTTGCATTCGGCGGGATCACCACGTCCGAAATGATGACCTCGACACCGGGAACGCCGCTGATCGGGCTGCGCAAACGTTCGTTCGAGCCGGCAGGCGGGCTGGCCGCGGCGGCGTCATGGGCGCGCGCCGCCGGCGCGAAGAGGAGAGACAAGGCGAGCGCAGCGCTCGCGACCAAATTGGCTTTCATCGCAGTTTCCTCCGTGCAGCTTTGAGCTTGACTGGCACGGCCCAAAGTTCGCGGCAATGCTTTGCCTCCCGGACCTCGAGCACGCGCGCCCGCGCTGGATTGGTGGCGTGGCGTCCGTAGGCGCGCGCCCGCGCGGCGAGCCAGGCCGGCTGCGTGCAGGCGGTCAGGGCGGAGACGTCCGCGTTCATCGAGGCGTCGGACCCGGTTCTGGTGCGACGGCAGCCAAGGGCAATTCGCCACATTGAAAATCCCCGATCCGGCAGCGCGTGGACGCCGCGCATCGACGACGCGAAGACGTTCGAACGCGCCCGGTCGTCCAGGGGCGAGCCCCTCGAAATCGTACGAACTCGGACGAAATCGGAGGGGCAAAGCGCGTGCGACGGCGTGGTGGTGGGGCCCGGTCGCCTGATTATTCGCCATTCCTGCGTTCGTTTCTTGGGCAATTCCCCCGTCGCGCGAGAAATCCGCGGGAATTGCAACGTATCCGGAATAAAGATCCTCGCGCCCCGTAGTTTACCCGGTGTTAATAAATGTGCGGGTGCAGGATCATGGGAACGTTCAAGAACAGTCTGCGACGAATGGCGGCGCTCGGCGCCATTCTTCTGGGTCTCGGTGTCGGCGGCGTCGCCGCGGCGGACGGGCCGCCTCTGGCGGAACTCCATGTCTGGGGCGGCAACGAGGTTGCAGACTCCAGCTCGGTTGGACTGCGGTCCGTCGAAGTCGGCCTGTGGCCGACGAAAAAAGACCGCATCGGCCTGCGCTATGACAACAGCCTCAGCCTCGACAATCCCACGCTGGCGCGGCAGGGCGTGAACGCGGACGCGTACTTCGTATCCTATCTCCACGACTTCGACGGCCGCTTCCTGCTCTCGGGCGAGGTTGGCAAGCGCGATCTTCCGAACGGCGCCGATCAAAAGATCTACAAGGGCGAGGCCGTCATCTTCCGCCAGGGCTCGGCGATCAAGCTCGGCGCCCAGGTGAGCCCGACGGACACGCGCACGGGCAACTTCACCGACACGGTGGCCTGGGGCCAGTACAACTTCGCGGTGGGCAAGAACTGGCGCGTCGAGCCGGGGCTGTTCGTCGCCCAGACCGGCGCCACCGAGGACCGCGAATGGCGCCTCGCGGGCTATGCGGAGTACACGCCCTCGCCGAAATGGCAACTCGGCATCGGCGCCGGCTACGGCGACATCGACGCCGCGACGCCGGCCGCGTCCGGTGAGGTGGTCTCGGCCAATGCGCGCCTCACGTTCAACGTGCTCAAGAACCAGTCGATCCACTTCCAGGTGCGCCACGAGGATGCGCCGCTGCAAAGCTACACGATCGGACTTGTCGGCGTGACCTTCCGCCTTGCGCGCGGGTGATCCGATGACCCTTCTCGAGCAGCCGATCCGCCCGGCCAAACCGGCGGTCCTCGAACGTCCCGCGTTCGAAACGACCCAGGGCGCCGCCGCGGCGAAATCGCCGGCGATGTTCGCCTTCATCTTCGGGGCCTGGGCGCTCTCGATCGCCTGGTTCGGCCCACGCATGTGGTCGCTGACCGAGATGGCGACATCGGGCGGCGCGCTGGCGTCGATCCTCTATTTCGTGATTTTCGCGCAGATCGCGTGGCTCTATGGCTTCTACAATGTTGGCGTCGTCGCGTTCGC
>JAGWZE010000061.1 GCA_018969015.1 Alphaproteobacteria bacterium | reverse complement strand
CGCCGGCGCGGAACGCGTGTCAAAGGCGCCTTAGAAAGCGGCGCCCCCGCCTCTGGTGCGGACGGCGGGGGTCGAACCCGCACGCCTTGCGGCGCAGGAACCTAAATCCTGTGCGTCTGCCAGTTCCGCCACGTCCGCACGCGGCGCCAGCCATGACCTCGATGGGGTGGGCCTGTCAAACGCCGACGCTGGCGAGATCGGAGTCGCCGTCGTCCGTGCGCTCACCGGGCGCGCGGCCGCCAACACGCGACGCGGCGAACGCCGCGTGGCTCTGCGCGGAATCGACCGCCGCCAGCCGCTGGGCGCACTTGGCGACCACCGCGCGGGACGCGCCGATCTGCGTCTGGACCTGGCGCCAGGAGCGGCCGCCATGGAGGAGTTGCAGCACGCGCATCTCCATGTCCGCGGGGGATACCGCAGCCGCGGCGGCGGCGCGGCCGAGCATCGGCGCGACGGGGGTGCGCGGCGCCGTCACGCGCAAGGCGGCGTGACGGGAAACGTCCGTGGCGACGCCGTCGGTCAGCTGCGCCATCGAGGCTGGATCGCCCAGCAACGCGAGACCGACGCCCCGCGTCTTCACCACGGTGGCGAGCCTGGAGCGCGCCCGGGGCGGGGCAGACGTGAAAAGTGCGGCGTCGCCGCAGACGACGTCGCCCGGCGCCGCTTCCGCCAGCATCGCCATCAGCACGGGCCGTGCCGTCGCCCCACGCCCGGCCGCCGCCTCGACATGGACGCGGACCGGCGCGCGCGGCGAGGCTTCCGCCGCGGCGACGAGCGCGAGCGTCGCGTCTTCCGGTGACGCTGCGTAAAGGTGCACCACCGGCGCGGCCCTCGGCGATGCTCCAGCAGCTCGGTGTGGCATGATCGATCCCCCGGATGACGCTCGCCACAGGGTGGACAACCGTCAATTCACGGTTCGGTGAAGCCCCTGCCTGACCCGTTGAACCACAATGGGGACTTCGCCGGCGTCACGCCCGGCGACGGATTACCGCAGGGCGGGCAGCCCCGGACGCGGGCCGAACGCGGCCGGCGGTCTGTCATCGGGGCGGTTATGGTCGGGGCGGCGGGATTCGAACTCGCGACATCCAGCTCCCAAAGCTGGCGCTCTACCAGGCTGAGCTACACCCCGAGGGCGCGGACCTTAGCCCAGGGGCCGGGACGACGCCAACGCGATCAACGCGGAATCGCGAACGCCTCCGGCGGAAGCCGGATCACCTGCCCCGGAAACGGCGGCTGATCGTTGATGAACGAGCCGACCACCGCGGCCGAGCCGTCAGGCGCGAAGGCGATGTTGGTGACGTACTGGAACGGCGTCGGGATCACGCGCCTCAGCTTGCCCTCCGGCGTCAGCTGAAGGAGGCGGGACTCGCCGTAGATCGCCACGACCAGATCACCGTTGGGCGCGCGCTCGAGCCCGTCCACGCCCGCCTCGCGAAAGAACGGGGCCGTCGAAGGCGGCGCGATCGCGTCGATCTCTGCAAACACGGTCTTGTTCGAGAGCGTTCCATCCGCCGCGACGTCGAAGCGCAGCACGCGACGCGCGAGGTGCTCGTCGACGAACAGCGCGCGGGCGCCGGCGTCGAACCAGATTCCGTTCGGGTACCAGAGGTCGCTCGCCACCGTCGTGACGACGCCGTCCGGGCCGAGACGCTTCACGGCGCCCTGCGCCGGCGCATCCTTGGAAAACGGTCCGGGGTCGGAAAAATAGACGCCGCCTTTGTCGTCGGCGATGCCGTCATTGGGATGGCCGACGGGACGCGCGGGAAACACTTCGTCCGGCTCGCGTCCGAAATGGCGGACGGTGCGCCCGGCGCGGTCCACGAGCGCGAACCGCTCGCCGATGTGGCAGAACACGAGGAGGCCCTCGCCATAGGGCGCAAGCGCCGTGGGCCCGCAGTCGGGCTCGCTCCAGAAGACGCGTTTGCGGCCCTTCTCGATCGTCGACACGCGATCGGCGCCCATCTCGGCGTAGTAGAGCGTTTCGCCCACATAGAGCGGGCCTTCCGGATAGGACGCGCGCGTGTCCAGCGCCTTCGACGTCGCCCCCGTCGTGACGACCAACGCGGCGAGCGCGGCCCCGATGGCGGCCATCGTGCGCGCGCCCCTCACTGGCACATCGCCTTGCGCTGGCGCGGCGTGTTCTTGTCGTTCGCCTTGTCGATCATGAGGGCCTTGTTGGCCTCTTCGAACCCGTCGCGGAACGGCGCCGCCAGATACGGCCGCGGCTCGATCCGCCGTGCCCGGACGAGCTCCGGCAGCGGGTGTCGGAATTTGTGCGCCGCCTGCAGGCGCTGCGCGGCGGCGAGGATCGCGGCGTCGGTCTTGGCCGGGCCGTCATAGGCGATCAGCACGGTGTTGGCGTACTCGGTCGAGGGCCCGCTGGTATAGGCGTCGACATTGGCGAACACGGCGCCGAGCGTGGCGACCATGTGATCGTAGAACAGCGTCGTCGGCTCGACGTTCTGGGCAACCACGCCGCCCGGGGTGAGCTTGGCCTTCACCTCGGTGAAGAACTCAACCGTGGTCAGCGTCTCCGGCACCCAGGTGCCTCGATAGGCGTCGACCATGATGACGTCGAACGGCGTCTTGGCTTCGTTTACGGCGCGCCGCCCGTCGGCGACGACGAGGCGCAGGCGCGCATCCTCGCGCACGCCGAAATGCTTTTTCGCCATGGCGACGACTCCGGGATCGATCTCCACGCCGGTGATGTCGAGCTGGGGCATGAAGCGGTGCAAATAGGAGATCGTGCGACCGCCGCCGAGACCGATCTCCAGGAGCCGCTTCGGCGCCGGCGGATAGGCAAGCGCCGCCGTGATGTAGCGCGTGTATTCGACGGGCAGCACGGCGGGATCGCTGGCGTCGTAGATGCTCTCGACGAAGCGACACGAGCCGACCTTGAAGATCATCGAGATCATGTCGCCCTGGCGCTCGATCTCGATGTCATTGAACTCGGTCGAACTGGTGTCGATGACCTGCGGGCCGAACCAGGTCTGCCGCCCGGCCGGACGCGCGGCCGCCCGCGGCGCATCCGCCGCAACCCCGCAGGCGCCCATGGCTGCAAGCGCGCCGCCGCCCAGCGCCCAGCGCCCGAACGCCCGTCTTGTCGGTCCCGTCATCGTCGTCCCTCGTGCGGCCGGAGAGAAGGCGGGTTTCGCGGCGATTGCAAGGCGGCGGCGGGAGCGGACGGGGGGCGGACAGCTAACCGTGAGTGGCGCAGCGCACACGCCACGCGCCGACCGCCGGATGCCGATTGACCGGACCGCCCATGGCGTCGATCCAGCCGACCAATCCGGACAGATGCACGTCGACCAGAGAATAGGCTCCCAGGAGATAGTCCGCTTCGGCGAGCGCCCCGTTCATGATCGCAAGCAGACCGTCGAGATCGGCCAAGGCGCGGCCCCGGCGTTCGGCGTCATGCTCCGCAACGCCGATGAAATCGACGGAACCAGCCTGCACTGCGCCTGCCTGCCCCGCGGGCAGCGCCGCAGAAAGCCGCCCCGCCGCTTCCCCGAGTGTCGCCGCACTCCAGACGATCCACTTCATTGCATGGGCGCGCGCCATGCCGGGCGGTGGATAGAGCCCGCGGTCGACGCCGAACGTTTCGCCCAGATGCATCAGGATGGCCGCGGACTCCCACAGCACCTCTCCGTCGTGCGCCAGGGCTGGCACGCGACCATTCGGGTTAATCGCCTTGAACGCCGCCGCGCGTGTGTCTCCCGCATCGATGTCGAGCACGATCCGCTCGTAGGGCAGCGCCAGCGCCGCAAGCGCCGCCTCCGTGAGGGACGCGGTGGACTCGGGCGCGGTTTAGAGAACGAGGGTCATAAGCACATTATGGCGGGCGCCCCGCGACGGTTACGCCGCGAAGGGCGACGCAGGCCGTTTCGGGCGCGCTTTCCACGGGGCAGGCAGTGGATGAGAGGGAGAAACCCTGGCAGCCCGTAGGACTGCCAAATTCCAAATTCGGACCCAGGCGAGCCGGTTCGATCCAGACCCCGGAAAATGGCTGATTTACAGGCATATTGCGCGGGCCATCACAAATCCCGAACCGGTCCGGGTTCGGATGGACGCGAGCCAAATCGGTGGTAAAAAGGTGGTAGGGAGGTGGTAGGGCCTCACCTCGCGCCGTCCATTTCGATGGGTAAAGCGCGCGATCGGCTAACCGGCTGATTTTCCGTCCCTGCCGTGTCGCGGGCTTGGCAGCCCCGCGCCTGAGAATGGGTAGGGCCATGCCTCGCGCCACCAACAAGCTGACCCATGCGAGCCTCAAGAAAACCGCCCCCGGCTACTACGCGGACGGGAACGGGCTCTATCTGCAAGTCACCACCGGCAAGGATGGCGAGCCCCGGCGTTCGTGGTTGTGCCGGATCACGGTGAAGGGCGTTCGGCGCGAGCTGGGCCTGGGCCGGGTTCAGGATTTGCCCCTCGCCGACGCGCGCGAGCGCTGCGCCGAGTGCCGGCGCATGGCCGCAGCCGGGATTGATCCCCTCGAGCACGCCGAGGCCCAGGAGAAGGCCAAGGCCGCCGAGGAAGCCGAGCGCAAGGCGAAGGCCATGACGTTCAAGCAGGCGGCCGAGGCCTATATCAGCGCGCACCGCGCGACCTGGGCGGCGAAGCACGCGGCGCAATGGCCGTCGACATTGAAGCGCTACGTCTACCCGCTCTTTGGCGATGTGCCTGTGGGCGCCGTCGATCGCGGCATGGTGCTTCGCGCCCTCGAGGCGATCTGGCACACGCGCACCGACACCGCGAACCGGGTTCGCCAACGCATCGAAAAGGTATTGGACTGGGCGACGGCGCGCGGCCTTCGCGAAGGCGAGAACCCGGCCCGGTGGCGTGGCGGGCTTCAAAACGCCCTGCCGGCGAAATCGAAGCTGGCGAAGGTTCAACACCACCCCGCGATGGACTTCCGCGATGCGCCGGAATTCATGCGCAAGCTGGCCGAGCGCACCGGCGCCGGCGCGGACGCGCTGCGCTTCATCATCTTCACCGCATGCCGGTTCGGCGAGGCGGCCGGCGCGACGTGGCGCGAGATCGACCTAGATGCGGGCGTGTGGAGTATCCCCGGCGATCGCATGAAGGGCGGCCGGCCGCATCGCGTCGCCCTGTCCGCGCCGGCCGTGGCGTTGCTCCGGGAACGCGCCAAGCCGAACGAACGCCACCCCGACGCGTTCGTGTTCCCGAGCGATCAGACCGGCAAGCGCTTGTCCGACATGACCGTGAGCGCCGTTTTGCGCCGCATGGACCTCACCGTGACGACGCATGGTTTCCGTTCGACGTTCCGCGTGTGGGCGGCCGAGCGCACGAATTTCCCGCGCGAACTGGCCGAGGCCGCGCTGGCGCACGTCGTCGGCGACGCGGTGGAGCGCGCCTATGCGCGGTCCGATCTGTTCGACCGTCGCCGAAAGCTGATGGACGCTTGGGCCGCCTATCTCACCGCGCCGGCAACGGCCGCGACGGGCGACAATGTGCGAGACCTGGGCGCACGCCGCGCCGGGATGAAGGAAGGCAACGGCAATGGCGAAAACTGAGAATTTGGACGGACTTCTGCTAAAGTGGCGAAATCGGCTAAACTGCAGAGACTAATCAAGAGCGATTTGCCAATGGCTACCTCCAAACCGCCCCCTGAGAACCAGAACTCGTCGGATCCAAGGGATACCGCAACGCAGCCCGCCTCCAAGCAGACTTGGCTCAGCGAGGAAGAGATCGACAGAATGATCGAGGCCAATCGACCGGCCCTCGACAAGATGATCGAGCGCCAGCGGGCGAAGCGGGCAGCCCAAGAGTCCCGGGAAACGGTGAACTTCTCCAAGCTAAGTCGCCAAGAACAGTCGGAATTGCTAAGACGCTCTCTGGTGGAATCCCGGGCGCGAAGTTTATCAGAGGCTAACTCGCCGAAGCTCGCTTCAAGGGCGTCGTCGACGTCCTCGCCCGAGAAGTCCCCCGTGCGAATTTCGAGGCTGGTGGCGCAGCTTTCAAGGACGCAGGTTACGACAGACGACGCGGCGGAGATGAGGGGCTTTCTGAACGGGCTGAACCGGCAGGCGGAGATGTACGAGCCGGGGAATCCCTTCAGCCAATCCGTGACGAAAGCGATCGAGCTTCTGGATCAGGGCGTGAAGCCCAGCCAACTGTCGAAGAAGCTGCGAGAACTCGGTCTCTAGAGGCCCGCCTGAACAAGGCCGTGCGTCAATAGTGGGAGCCCTGGCCGGCGTCGAACCGCGCCAAAATGTGGTAGACAATGCGACCGCTAACGTCGTTATCGGTCAATAGTCGATACTCGTCGGCCTCGTCGCTATCGCGCAATCAAACTCGACGCTCGCTCCGTCCCGGCCGCGAGCCTCCGCCCTCGCTTTTTCACCGGCTACGCAGCGGTTGAATGGCGTGTTTTGCGAAATGATTGTCGACGCTGCAATCGCAGCCACCACGATCGCCGCACCAATGATCGCAGCCGCCTTCACCTGGTCCGACATGGATCCTCCCCCAAGCCCGC
>JAGWZE010000060.1 GCA_018969015.1 Alphaproteobacteria bacterium | reverse complement strand
GGGCGCTCCGGCCCAGATCCATCCGGCCGCGACGGCGGCGGCGACGGCGAAGGCCAGCGCAGAGCCCATCGCCGCCCGGCGCGCGGCGGCGAGCCGATCGAGCCGCGTCGCGCCGGCGGCGACCGGCGGCGGCGGCGGCGCGGGCGCTTTGGGATCGAGCGGCGCGAGCGCGGCGAGGCGCGCCTGCGCGGCCTCGGCGATCGCGTTCGCCGCGCCGGCGACGCTCACCTCGAGGCGCGGCAGGTCAGCGAGGATCGGCGGCGGCGCGGCGCCGTCCACCGCGGCCAGAAGCAGCCGGTCGACCGCCCAAGCGTCGATGGCGCGGGACACGAGGGCGGGCGCATCCGCCGCGGCGGGCGTCCATACCAGGGCGACGAGATCGCGTCCCATCAACGGGGCGAAAGGGCGTCCCCCGTCCTCGGTCTCGACGAACGCCCCGTCGCGTTCGAACGCGCGCGCGACCTTTTCGGCGACGGCGACGTCGCCGGGCGCATGAACGACATAGACGGTCATGGCCGATGTTTAGCCGCGCCCGGCCCGGCGCGCCATCGTCAGAGGATGTCGTCGATCTTCGTCTTGGGCCGGGCGATCACGGCGCCCTTGGCGGTGATCACGACCGGGCGCTGGATCAGGATCGGCTCGGACGCCATGGCGTCGAGGATCGCCTCTTCGCCGGCGCCATAGACGCCCAGCGCCTCGCCCTTGGCCTCGCCCGGACGAAGCAGATCGGCGGCCTTGAGCTTGAGCTGCTTGAGCACGGCCTTGAGGGCCGCCTTTGTCGGGCGCTCCTTCAGATAGAGGTAGATCGCCGGCTCCACGCCCTTTTCCTGCAGATAGGCGACGGCGTTCTTCGAGGAGCCGCAGGCCGGGTTGTGCCAGACGGTGACCGCGGCGGCGGCCGGCGCCTTCTCGGGCTTGGCGGCCGCGGCTTTCGCGGGAGCCGCCTTGGCCGGCGCCTTGGCGGCGGGTTTGGGTTTCGGCGTCGCCTTGGCTGCGGCTTTCGGCGCAGCCTTGGCCGCCGGCTTGGTCGACGTCGCGGGTTTGCTCGGCTTTTTCATCGGGACCCCCAGGTTTGGTCGGGTCCGAGATAGCGCATCCGCAGCGCCCGGGGAGAGGCGCGGGGATCGGCGACGCTCAGCTAAGGCGAGATCGCCCCTGCCGCAGGCCTTCGAGCGCTTCGAGGAAGTGGATCCGCCAGGCTGGGTCCGCCCCGACATCGACGGATTGGTGGGCCGACAGATAGTAGAGGAACTCGTCCGGGCCCCGCCCGCCCGCGATGATGACCGGCAGGATCGGCTTCTTGAACTGGGCCGCGAGCGCCACCTCGCGCAGGACGTGGTCCGAGGCGTAGGCGGCGGGCGAGCAGAACACGATCGCGCCTTTCGCCGCGCGGATCGCCGAAACGACGGCACTCGGCCATTTGCGCCCCGGCGCGATGTCGGTGCGGTCCATCCAGAACGCGTGGCCGGCGGCGCGCCCCTCCGCCAGGATCGCGCGCACCGCTTTGGCGTCGCGGCGGGCGTACGACACGAAAAACGCGTCGCGGGCGAGGCGCGCGGGCGGCGCGATCTCGCCCAGGAGCCCGACCCAGCGGAGCTTGCGCGGCGCCCCGCGCACGGTGTCCTCGCCGCCAGGGTTCGGCGTCGTTTCCCGTTGCGGATCAGGGCGGAAAACGCAGTGGTGAATGGTCATGCGGGCGGCAACGCGGCCGCGCGCCGGAGGTTGCGTCTGAAACTGTTCTCCCGACGCGAATTTCGCATTGCAACATCGAGAGATCGTGGTGCAGCCTGAACGCCGTTCGATCACGCGGACACAAGCGTGACGGCCACGGGACAGAGAGGCAAACGCATGGAGAAGGTGCGCAGCTTCGGCGAATGCGCGATGGGCTTGGCCCTCATCGCCGCCGTCATCGCTCTGGGATACGGCGCCTGCGGGCACGTGGTTCAGAGCGCCATGATCGTCGCCGCCCTGAACTGATCCGCCGCGCGCCGCACCGCGGCCCGCCCCACCGGCGCCTCCGGCCCGGCCCTCTGCCTGCGCCTTGCGCGGCAGCGCTTCCCTGACTTCGCGCCGAATTTCGCGCCCCTGATTGCGCGCCCCTGCCTTCCCGCACGCGCCTTCGCGCACCCGCCTCAAGTCCGGCGCTTCGCCGATCGCGGCGTGTCTTCCGGCCTTCCTCCCTTCGCCACCGCACCGCCCGCCGCTTTGGCCGCAGCGATCTGACGTCGGCGCGAAACTTGGCGCGCCCTCGCCGCGTTGCCGGTTGCAGCGAACGGAGCCTCCGCATGACCACACCCGAGTTGGAGCGCGCCCGCCGCGCGGCGATGGCGACATCCGGCGCCGCGGCGCGGGCTTATGCGTGGCGCGGACCGGACAAGGCTCGGGGCGATGACGCCCGGCCTGGTCCGGCGCGCGGGCTCGCCGCGGCGGCGCGGCGGGCGGCGCCCAACGTGATCGGATGGGCGGCGGCGGCGACGGTGGCGGCGTTCGGCGTGGCCTATCTCGCCGGGCCCACGCGCGCCTCGCGCTCGGCCTTTGGCCTGCCGGCGATCACGCGCACGGAGCGCGGCTTCCTGGCGGCGAAGGCCGTGCGCGATCTCGGGCTGGGCCTCATCGCGGCGACGCTCCTGTGGCGGCGCGACACCAAGGCGGCGGGCGCGGCGTTCGCGATCGGCGCGGCCGGCCCGATGCTCGACGGCGTCGTGCTGACATTGATCCGCGGCCTGCGCCCGCAACTCGGCGTCCACTGGGGCGCGGCGGCGCTGATGACGCTTGCCGCGCGCAGCCTGCTCACATCCGGAACACGCCAAACCGCGTCGGCTCGATCGGCGCGTTGAGCGCGGTGGCGAGAGAGAGCGCCACGACGCGGCGCGTGTCGATCGGATCGATCACGCCATCGTCCCACAGGCGCGCGGTCGCGAAATAGGGCGAGCCCTCTTCCTCGTATTTGGCGCGGATCGGGGCCTTGAACGCCTCCTCCTCCGCCGCCGACCACGCGCCGCCGCGCGCTTCGATGCCGTCGCGCTTGACGGTGGCGAGCACGCTGGCGGCCTGCTCGCCGCCCATGACCGAGATGCGCGCGTTCGGCCACATCCACAGGAAGCGCGGGCCGTAGGCGCGTCCGCACATGCCGTAATTGCCGGCGCCGTAGGAGCCGCCGATCACCACCGTGATCTTCGGCACGCGCGCGCACGACACCGCGGTGACGAGTTTGGCGCCGTCCTTGGCGATGCCGCCGGCCTCGTAGGACGAGCCCACCATGAAGCCCGTGATGTTCTGCAGGAACAGCAGCGGAATCCCGCGCTGGCAGCAGAGCTCGACGAAGTGCGCGCCCTTGAGCGCGCTTTCGGAGAACAGCACGCCGTTGTTGGCGAGGATGCCGACGGGCAGGCCTTCGATGCGCGCGAACCCTGTGACGAGCGTTTCGCCGTAGAGCCGCTTGAACTCGTCGAACTCCGAGCCATCGACGAGGCGGGCGATGACTTCGCGCACGTCGTAGGGCGTGCGCAGGTCCGCGGGGACGACGCCGTAGATCTCGTCGGCGGGATACAGCGGCGCGCGCGCCGCCTCCGGCGTGAGCGCGAGCGCGCGCTTCGGCAGGTGCGCCACGATCCCGCGGGCCATGGCGAGCGCGTGGTCGTCGTTGAGGGCATAGTGATCGGCGACGCCGGAGCGGCGGGCGTGCACGTCGGCGCCGCCAAGATCCTCCGCCGAGATCACCTCACCCGTCGCCGCCTTCACGAGCGGCGGCCCGCCGAGGAAGATCGTACCCTGCCGGCGCACGATGATCGTTTCATCGCTCATCGCCGGCACGTAGGCGCCGCCGGCCGTGCACGAGCCCATGACGACGGCGATCTGTGCGATCCCCTCCGCGCTCATCTGCGCCTGGTTGTAGAAAATGCGGCCGAAATGCTCGCGATCGGGAAAGACCTCGGCTTGGTGCGGCAGGTTGGCGCCGCCGGAATCGACGAGATAGACGCAGGCGAGCTTGTTCTCCCGCGCGATCTCCTGGGCGCGCAGATGCTTTTTAACCGTGATCGGATAATAGGCGCCGCCTTTGATGGTGGGATCGTTGCAGACGATCATCACCGGGCGGCCGCTGACGCGCCCGACCCCCGCGATCAGCGAGCCGGCGTGAACGTCGCCTTCATACATGCCGTTGGCGGCGAGCGCGCCGATCTCGAGGAACGGCGAGCCGGGATCGAGCAGGCGCTCGACGCGCTCGCGGGGCAACAGCTTGCCGCGGGCGACGTGGCGCGCGCGCGCCTCCTGCGGCCCGCCCGCGGCGGCGGCGGCGACCCGCGCCCTTAACTCCTCCGAAAGGGCCCGCATTCCGGCGGCGCGCGCGGCGAATTCGGGCGCGGCGGGGTCGATCTCGGACCTGAGGGCGGGCATGGGCGTCTCCTTCCCGTCTGTTTGGCCGAAGTCGACCGGAAGGCCAAGCCGGGGGCTGGCCGGTTATAGGGGCGGCGGTTGCCCGACACTAAGCGACGGCTTCAGTCATCCTCGGCGCGCCGGAGGCGTGCCGGGGATCCAGGAGGTTGCCGCGCGTCTGGATCCCCGCCCTCGCTACGCTCGGCCGAGGATGACGGACTCGCGCGGCTTGAATGCCCCAAAAACTGCAACCGACAGGCGGAAATCGTCGAAGACATCATGCGACTTTAACCGTCCGCGCTTACCTTAATGGCCTGCGCATGAGAGGCGCCCCGAATGACCCCGTCTCTGGCCGATATCCCCCTGCTGCGTGACGCCTCCCCGGAGGCGCTGGCGGACGCCGAGCACGAGGTGGAATGGTTCTCCCTGCCGGGCGGCTGGCCGCTGTTCGAGGTCGGGGAGGATGCGGACTCGATCTATTTCGTCACCTCCGGCGCGCTGGGGGCGTTCCGGACGCTGGCGAGCGGCGAGCGGCGCCTTCTGGGCTATATTCGCGCGGGCGAGCCCGTCGGCGAGATGGCGCTGATCACGGGCGAGCGGCACAGCGCGGCGGTCTATGCCGTGCGCGACACCGAACTGCTGCGCCTGTCGCGCTCCGCCTTCAACCGCCTCGTGCGCGCGCATCCCGTGCTGATGCAGAACATGGCGCGCCTGATGCTCTCGCGGTCGCGCCAGGACCGCCGGCGCAATCCGCGCACGCAGCCGCGGGTCTATTCGCTGATCGCGGCCTCGCCCACGATCGATCTCAAGGTGCGGGCGCGCGCGCTTCAGGATGCGCTCGTCGCGCTCGGCAAAACTTGCGCAATCCTTACCGAAGACGAGGCGCCGGATCAGGAAAGCGCCTGGCTGGATGCGGTGGAGTCGACGCACGACGTCGTGTTCCTGCTCACGCCGATCGCCGACAGCACGTGGTTCCGCACCTGCCTGCGCCAGGCCGACCGGATGTGGGTGATGGCCCGCGCCGATGCGCGCCCCTCGGTTCCTCTGCTCCCGGATGATCCGTCTCCGGCGCGTCAGCTTCGGCTCGTGGACGTCGTGCTCCTGCACCATGGCGGCGATCGCCAGGCCGCGAGCACGGAAGAGTGGCGGCTCTCGTGCGACGCCTCGCGCGTGTTCCATTGGCGCGGGATGGACAGCGACGACTGCCGCAGCCTCGCCCGCCAGATCGCCGGCCAGGCCGTGGGCCTCGTGCTCTCCGGCGGCGGCGCGCGGGCCTATGCGCATATCGGCGTGATCCGGGCGCTGCGCGAGGCGCAGGTGCCGATCGATCAGGTCGGCGGCACGAGCATGGGCGCGATCGTCGCGGCCTGCCTCGCGATGGGCTGGGACGACGACGAGATCGAGATGCGCATCCGCAAGGCGTTCGTCGAGAGCAACCCGCTCGGCGATTACGTGTTGCCCGTGGTGGCGCTGTCGCGCGGGCGGCGCGTCGACGACCGGCTGCAGGAGCATTTCGGCGAGACGCTAATCGAGGACCTGCACACGCCGTTCTTCGCGATCTCCACCAATCTCGTCGCCGGCGCGCCGAAGGTCCACAAGGCCGGCCTGTTGCGCAAGGCGCTGCGCGCGAGCATCTCGCTGCCGGGCATCCTGCCGCCGGTCGTCGACGGCGACCACGGCCTGCTCGTCGACGGCGCGGTGCTGAAGAACTTCCCCGTCGACGTCATGCGCGCGCTGCATCGCGGCCCGATCATCGGGGTGGACGTCGCGCGGCGCGGTTCGATCAATCCTTCGGATTTCGTCGCGCCGCCGGAGTTCTTCGGCTGGGTCGCGCAGCACGGGCTGCAGTCGCCGCCGCCGATCGCGTCGCTGCTGATGCGCGCGGCCACCATCTCCGTCGATCCCTGGCAAGGCCGCGACCGCACCGACCTCCTCGTCACGCCCGAAATGCCCGACGTCGATCTGCGCGACTGGCGCCGTTTCGACGAAGCCGTCGCCGCCGGATACGAAGCCGCGGTTGCGGCGTTGAAGCGGCAACCCTCGATCGGCAAACCGATCTCGGACGCGGACCGCGCGGCGCTCGACACCCTGGACGCCGAGTACGAAGCCGCCGAATAGCGGCGACGATGT
>JAGWZE010000009.1 GCA_018969015.1 Alphaproteobacteria bacterium | reverse complement strand
ACCCCCCGCCGCACCGCCCGCGACGGCCTCACCCGCCGCGCCGCCGCCGCCCGCCTCGGCGCGCTGACCGCCGGCGTGGCGTTCGCCGGATTGCCGATCGTCGCGGGCGAGGCGCACGCCTATCCGCGCGGTCGGCGCGCGGCGAACAAGACGTTCGGCGTGATCGCGCGCCTGTGGCTCGACACCATGCTGCGCGCAAGCCCGGTGAACGCGACGCAGATCGGCGACCATCGCTTCGACGCCCGCCTCGACGACGTCAGCAACTGGGCGCGCCAGGCGTCCGTCGCGCAGGCCAAGATGCTGCTGACCGAACTGCGCAAGGTTCCGCGTGCGGATCTTTCGCAGGGCAATCGCGTCGACGCCGCGCTCTTGGAGAACGAACTCTCCGCGCAGATCTGGCGCGCCGAGACGGTGCAGGACTGGGCGTGGAATCCGCTCGGCTACCAGAACATCGCGGGCGGCGCCGTCTACAATCTGATGGCGCGCGACTTCGCGCCCGTCGCCGTGCGTCTCGACGCCGCCGCTGCGCGCATGGCCCTGATGCCAACGTTTTTCGAGCAGGTGCGCGCCGCGCTCGATCCCGCCCGCGTGCCCGCGCCGCACGCCGAGACCTATGCGGCGCAGAACGCCGGGTTGAAAAGCCTCGTCGGCGAAATGATCGAGCCGCACAAGGGCGCGCTTACACCCGCGGCGCGCGCCAATCTCGACGCCGCGACGGCGATCTATCTCAAGGCGATCGACGAGCAGCAGGCCTGGATCGAAAAGACACTCCTGCCCGCGGCCAAGGGCGACTTCCGCGCCGGCGCCGCCGTGTTCGACGCGCAGCTGAAATACACGTTGCAGTCCGATCTCACGCGCGCCGACATCCGCGCCCGCGCGGAAGCCGCGATCACGAGCGTGCGCGGCGAGATGTACGCGATCGCCCGGCAGGTCCTGGCCGGGCGCGCCGATGCGCCGGCGCTTCCGGAAACGCCCACGCCCGCCGAGCAGCAGGCCGCGATCCGCGCCGCGATCGAACTTGCCGCAGCGGACCGCCCCGCACGCGGCCGCCTCGTCGAGACCTCGACAGAGGCCACCGAGATCGCGCGCAAGTTCGTCATCGCCAAGGACCTGATCACCCTTCCGGAAGGCCCGGTGCGCGTGATCCTGATGCCGGAGTTCCAGCGCGGCTTCGCCGTCGCCTATTGCGACAGCCCCGGCCCGCTCGACCGCCATCTCGACACCTTCTACGCCGTCTCTCCGATTCCGGACGATTGGACCGACGCGCAGGCCACGTCCTTCCTGCGCGAGTACAACACGCGCGGCATCCAGGACATCGCCGTGCACGAGGCGATGCCCGGCCATTACGTGCAGATCTTCCACGCCAATGGCTACCCTTCGGTTCTGCGCGCGGTGCTGGCGTCCGGCTCGTTCGTGGAGGGCTGGGCCGTCTATGCCGAGCAGATGATGGTCGAGCAGGGCTTCAAGGCCGAGGATCCGCTCTACAAGCTCACGCAGCTCAAGGTGCAGCTGCGCACGATCACCAACGCGCTGATCGATCAGGCCATCCACTGCGACGGCATGACCCGCGACGAGATGATGCGCCTTCTGACCGAGACCGCGTTCCAGGAAGAGCGCGAAGCCGCCGGCAAATGGCGCCGCGCGCAACTCTCCGTGACGCAGCTTTCGACCTATTTCGTGGGCTACCTCGAACACATGGAGACGCGCGCCGAAGCGATGCGCCGCCAGGGCGCCGCGTTCAACCTCAAGGCCTACCACAACGGCGTGCTGGCGTTCGGCTCCCCGCCCATGAAGTACGCGCGGGCGCTGTATCTGGGGGATGAGGTGGTGTGACGCCGTGCGGCGCCTCGCTCTGGGCGCGCCGGCTTGACCGTTTCCGAAGCCCGCGCTTCCGTTAACGCCATGAGACTGCGCAAACGCAGCGAGGTGGGGTATGGCGACGCAACCGTTCGAATACTGGCAGCCGGGTTCCGAGGAACGTCAGCTGCGGCTTTTCATCAGCCATCGATGGGATCACGATGAGTCCCTTTACGGCTCGGTGATCAATGCGCTGAACCGGCAAGGCTTCATCGTTCAGGACATGTCGCTCTCGAAGGACCAGGCGGTCAAGGGCCCCCGAGGCGGCAGCGTCGCACAGCTGAAGATCCAGGCCGAAATCGCCGCGCGCATTTTCACATCTGACATTTTGATCGCGCCGAGCCGCGTTGCGACGACCAGTGCGGAATGGCTGACCTGGGAAATCCAACTCGCCGCCATCGGCTACGGCCTTCCCGTTCTCTTTGTCGATCAGACGGATCAAAAGCACCGGACCCGTTTGGTTTCGGAGATGCAGGACCTTGGCGCGCCGCATGCCGTCTGCGAGCCCGACACGACGCATATCGTTCGCGCCGTAACGTCGTTGGTCAGCGGCCGCCCTACTTGGGCAATGCGGCAAGATGAACCCGATACGAACTTCCGGTTCCGAGGACCGCCACGAACGGCGCGTTACTCGGTTCTCAGACGCTTCCCATTCCAGCCGCGTTTGCGCGACATGCGCCCGCCCCCCAAGCCACCGAGTTTCCTGGATCGGATGTTCGGCCGCGGCGGCGCGTAATCGAGCGGCTGAACACCCCTCCCCACCCTTGCATCCGACCACGCTTCGGCCCCACAATGGTGCGGTGCAACACGACCGGGGCGCGCCATGAAGTTGATCACCGCCATCATCAAGCCTTCCCGCCTCGACGCCGTGCTCGACGGTATGAAGGACGCGGGCGTCACCGGCATGACGGTGACGGAAGTGCGCGGCTACGGGCGGCAGAAGGGCAAGACCGAGGTCTATCGCGGCGCCGAATACGAGGTGAAGCTTCTGCCCAAGGTGAAGGTCGAGATCGTCGCCACGCCCGAGGCGGTCGAGCGCATCGTCGAGGCTCTCGCGGCCTCCGCCCGCACCGGCAAGATCGGCGACGGCAAGGTGTGGGTGAGCGATCTCGACGCCGTCATGCGCATCCGCACCGGCGAGCGGGACGCGCTGGCCGTCAGCGGGGACTGAGCCGCTCCACCGCCGCCAGCAGGCGATCCAGCTTCGATTCGATCCGATCGAGCCGCGCGCCCAGCGTTTCGGCGTCGCCCTTCGGCGCGGCCGCCCGCGTGGTGACGCCGCAGCGCCGCGCGACCTCCGCCGGATCGGCGCCGAGCAACGCGGCGAAGGCCGTGGCCTCGGCGGGCGCGACGTCACGCTCGTCCTTGACGATCCGGACCATGTCCTCCGCCGTCAGGCCCGCGGCGGCGGCCAGCGTCGCCCAGTCGAGGCCGCGGGCGGCCAAGGCGGCCTCGAACCAGGCTTTGTCGAAAAACAGGGCCAAGACGGGTCTCCAGAAACGGGGCGCCCCATCCTAGCGCGGCCCGCGCCTTGCAGGCACAGGCCCATGGCCCGCCTTCTCACCCCGCGCACGCTGGATTTCCTGATCGCGCTCGCGATCTGCTGGGGGTTTGGGGGGTAGGCGCAGGGGGTCGATCGCCCGCGCGACGCGCCCCGATCGCCCTGCAGGTCACACCGCCGCTGACGTCATCCTCGACCGAGCAACGCGAGGTCGGGGATCCAGACGGCCGCAGCACGGCCCTGGATCCCCGGCCGCGCCTTCGGCGCGCCGAGGATGACGGGGAACGTCGCCCAAGGCGGGCGGCGAGCGCGCCCTATTGCTTCTCGAAATCCACGTCGCGCCGGGCCGAGACGATCGTGACGATCACGCCGGCCAGCACGTCCAGCAGCGACATCACCATGATCAGGAAGAACACGGTCGTGGCGAAGGCCGGATGCAGCAGGAACTCCACGAGGCAGACGATGAACACCAGCATCGACAGCGCGTGGTTGAAGATCGCCGAGGCGCCCGTGGACGTGCTCTTGAGCAGCTCGATGAACAAAAGAACGAGCGAAATCAGCAGCAAGAGGTCACCCCAGGTGACGATCCACTGCACGTTCGACGCCATCGGCACCGCGAACACCTTCTCGAGCAGGCGCTCGCGGACGGCCTGCGCGCTCTCCAGCGCGGAGCCGACGAAGGCGTTCAGGTTGTAGATGATGACCGGTATCAGGATCAGCGGAAAAACGTTGAACGCAGCCCCCATCGGATCTTCCCTCCGCGCACCGCGCCGCGCCCGTCGAGCCCCCTCGATGGCGATTGCGGCGGTTTCCACATTCGATTGACGGCTCATAACTCGTCTGCCCCGCCAGGATTGCGAAAGCGGCTGCGCAGCCAAAGGACCCCGGTCAGGTCCGTCAAGGCTGCAACGAGTCGCCCCACATTGGTGTATTTCGACCGCCCTGCCCCGCGAGGTCGATGGTTTACCGGCAAAAATTCGACGGCATAGCCTTCGCGCAACATCAGCGCCGACATGTACCGGTGCATGTGGTCGAAATAAGGGAGCCGGACGAAGGCGTCGCGGCGGAACGCCTTGATGCCGCATCCGGAGTCTTCCGCGCCGTCCCCGAGCACGCGCTTGCGCACGCCATTGGCGACCTGGGAGGCGAGGCGCTTGGCCGCCGTGTCCTGCCGTTTGGTCCGCTGGCCCTGGACCATCGCCAGATCGGCCGGGGCGTCCGGCCGCGTGAGGCGCGCGGCCAGACGGGGCAGATCGGCGGGATCGTTCTGGCCGTCGCCGTCGAGCGTGAGCACCACGGGGGCCCGCGCGGCGAGCACGCCGGACCGGATCGCCCGGCTCTGACCGGCGTTGCGGCGGTGGGCGAGGATGCGCAGCTGGGGCGTGCGGGTGCGGGCGCTGGCGAGCTCGGCGCGGGTGCCGTCGCGGCTGGCGTCGTCCACGGCGATGATCTCGAACGACCGCCCCTCGAGCGCGGCGGCGATCTCCGCCACCAGCGCGCCCGCATTGCCGGCCTCGTCGTGCATGGGAACGACGACGCTGAGTTCGACGGGTTCGGGCACGATCGAAGCGGTCCTTGGGCGGCGCGCAGGCGCGGCAAAAATGGCGGGCGGGTCCTCTTACCCCGTTGAGATTGCGCCGTCACCCGCTGGTCCCGCCCTCGGCTGCGCCCTATCGTGCCGGTCATGGCGCAGCCCCCCGCTCCCGACCTGCTCGACCGCCTCAGCCGCGGCGTGCGGGCCTACGTGCTGCTGGCGCTGATCACGATCTGCGGGGTGGCGCCCGGGTTCTTCTCCATCCCGCCGCTCGATCGAGACGAAAGCCGCTACGCCCAGGCGACGGCGCAGATGCTCGAGACGGGCGACTATGTCCGCATCGCCGTGCAGGAGGCCCCGCGCAACAAGAAGCCGATCGGCATCCATTGGCTGCAGGCGGCGGCGGTCGCGGCCACGACCGGCGTGGAGGCGCGCGAAATCTGGGCCTACCGCCTGCCCTCGATGGCGGGCGCCATACTGGCGACGCTCGCCGCGTTCTGGGCCGGGACCGCGCTCGTCGGCCGAAGGGCCGCATTCGCCGGCGCAGCGATGCTGGGCGTGTGCGTGCTGCTCTCGACCGAAGGCATGATCGCCAAGACCGACTCCATGCTGTGCGGCGTCACCACGCTGATGATGGCGGCGCTGGCGCGCCTGCGGGTGCGCCCGCCGGAGAGCACGGGGGCCGGGCTCGCCTTTCTGGCATGGGCCGCCCTCGGGGCGGGCGTAATGATCAAGGGGCCGGTCACGCCCGCCGTGGCGGCGTTGTCGCTGGCCGCCCTCGCGGTGTGGGAACGGCGGATCGACTGGATGCGCCCGCTGCTCGCGCCGTGGGGGCCGATCGCGGCGGCGCTGATCGTCACGCCGTGGTTCGTGGCGATCGAGCTCGCCACGCAGGGCGCGTTCGTCGACGAAGCGGTGCGGCGCGATCTCGCGACGAAACTGTTCGGCGGCGGCGAGCATCCGTTCCGCCCGCCTGGCCTGCATCTCGCGCTGCTCGCGTTCCTTTCGTTTCCGCTCGCCGTCGCGCTCGCGCCGGCGGCGCGTCTTGCGGCCCGCGCGATGCGGTCGCCGCCACAGGACGAAACGCTTGCTCCGCTGCGGGTGCTGGTGGCCTGGGCCGTGCCGATCTTCCTCGCGTTCGAGATCGCGCCGGTGAAGCTCGCCCACTATCCGCTGCCCGCCTATCCCGCGATCGCGCTTCTGGCGGGGGCCGGGCTCGTGGCGATGACGGACGGGCGCTGGACGAAGACGCGCTGGACGTCGATCGGCGTGGCGACCTTCGCGGCGGGCGGACTTGTGGCCGTGTGCGCCGCGTTGACGGCCTTCCTGCCGCCGGATGGCGCGCCGGCGTCGCAGCGCGTCGGACAGACCGCCATCGTCGGCGCCGCCGTGATCGCGGCGTGGCTCGTCGCCCTCGCGATGGCGCGCCGCGCGGACGCGCTCGTCGCGCTGGCGCTGACTGCGGCGCTGACGTTCACGTTCGTGGCGCGCGAAAAGCTCGCGCCGTCGATGCAGAGTTTGCTGATCAGTCGGGAAGCGTCACAGGCGCTCGAGCGCGCCGGGCTTCATCCACGCAGAGCTGACGCGCCGAGCACGACGGAACAGCCGATCTGGATCGTGGGATATCGGGAGCCGAGCCTCGTCTTCATGACGCAGACACGGGCGCGGCTCGCGGATGGCGCAACGGCGGGCGCGACGGCGCCGACGGGCGCAGCGCTGCTCGTTGAGCAGCGCCAACGTATCGCGCTCGACGCGGGACTTGGCGCGCGGGGCTTGCGATTTGCGCCCTTGGGCCCGCCCGTGACCGGACGGAACTATTCCAACGGCGAGATCGTGGCCTTGACGCCGGGTCGCGTCGAGCGCGCGCCTCAAGCCGCCGACGATTGACGCGATGCCGCCGCGCCGTTCGTGTGCTGAGGCTGGGAGATTGAAAGTTCCGCGGCTTTCGCCGTCGCGCGATAGCGATCGTCCGAGTCACGCTCGACATAGCCGCCGAGGCGCAGGGTTTCGAGGACGCGATAAGCCGTCGTCCGCGGGAGGCGCGCGCGCCGGGCCGTCTCTGTGACGGTCAGGCCTTCGCCGGCCGTCAGCGCGGCAAGCGCCTGGAGGCCACGCAGAAGTGCGCGGATGGGACGTACGGGTTCCGATTTTACAGCGTGCATAGTCGCTCCCCGACCCTTTCCAACATAACCGGAAGGCGAACCGTTCGCCCCGGGCACAGCCGGAAATGGCGCCCGTTTGAACGAAGTCCAGGGAGTGGACGGAAAAAATTTTCGCTAAATCGTCGTGAATAGAGAACGTCCACCTAGCGGCGACGCACTAATCCTTCGACGATGCCCCGCAAAACCATCAGCGCGCCGATGACCGGCGCGGCGACGGCGACGGCCGCCCGCTCGCGCCGCGAGCGCGCCGCACGGGCCAAATACCGCGAAAGCCCGCGCGCGGCCTTGCCAGCCGCAGCCGCGCCCGCACGCGTTTGCGCTTGGAACTCAACGCCTTCCGCCCGGGGGGCGAAGCGCACCTGCCCGCCGGCGTCGACGGCGCGGCGGCACAGATCGAACGCCTCGGCCGGCTCCAGATCGGCGCCTTCGAAGCCGCCGAGGGCCACGAAATCGGCCCGCGGGGTCATCATCATCTGGCCGCCCACAGCCGGGACGAGCGTGGGCAGGGCGCCGGCGGCGGGCGTCTTGCGCCGCCAGCCAAGCGCGGCGGCGAACGAATTTCCGATCGTCGGGAGCGGGCCGCGCGCATCGAGGCGCTCGCGGCCTTTGGCGTCGAGCACCCGCCCGCCCACGATCCAGGGCGAAGCGGCGGAGCGGCCGGCCGCGACCATCCGGGCGACGGCGCCGCGCTGCAACGCGACGTTGGGCTGGACGAACAGGAGCCAGCGCCCCTGAGCCTGGGCGACGGCCCGATTGCGGGCCTCGGCGATCCCGACCTCGACGGGAACGCGCAGCAAGGTGACGTCCCGGCGGTCGGCCTTGAGGGCGCGCAGCGTGGAGGCGATCGCCGGTGGCGCGCCCGCGTCCACCAGCACCAGCTCGTCGACCCACGGATCGGCGAGCACGCTGCGCAGGCACAGATCGAGCGACGCCGACACGGCGTCGCTCGTCACGACGACGACGCCGGTGACGCGCACGTCGGTTTCGGCGTGGACCGATTTGGAGCGCGTGGCCTTGGGATCCATGCAAGAGAGCGTAGCGCGGAATGCGGCGGCTACAAGACGCCGCATCCGCCTGTGTTCAGCTTATTCGCAGCCTATCCACGCAAGTCCGGCGGCGCGGCCTCCGCCGCGAGCGTCCGCACCGCCTCGTCGAGCGACAGAACGACCTGCGTTTCGCCGCCCAAACGCCGCAGCGCGACCTTCCCTTCTTCCGCCTCCTTGCGCCCGACGACGGCGATGATCGGCGTCTTGGCGAGCGAAAGTTCGCGGATTTTCAGGTTGATCTTCTCGTTGCGCAGATCCGTCTCCACGCGCAGGCCCGCGCGCCGCAACGTCGCCGCGACCTCTTGCGCATAGGGCTCGGCGTCCGAGGTGATCGTCGCGACGGCCACCTGCACCGGCGCGAGCCACATCGGGAACGCGCCTGCGAAATTTTCGATCAGGATCCCGATGAATCGCTCGAACGAGCCGAGAATCGCCCGGTGCAGCATCACCGGGCGGTGCTTGGCGCCGTCCTCGCCGACATATTCGGCATCCAACCGCTCCGGCAGCACGTAGTCGAGCTGGATCGTGCCGCACGTCCATTCCCGGCCGATCGCGTCCTTCACGATGAAATCGAGCTTCGGCGCATAGAAGGCGCCGTCGCCCTCGGCGATTACGGGCTCGATGCCGGCTTTGCGCGCGGCGTTGGCCATCATGCCTTCGGCCTTGTCCCAGAATTCATCCGTGCCGGCGCGCTTTTCGGGACGCGTGCCGAGATTCACGTGGCTCGCCGTGAGGCCGAAATCGCCGTGCACGACGCGCACCAGGCGGATGAAGTCGGCGACCTCGTCTTCGATCTGGTCCTCGCGACAGAAAATGTGCGCGTCGTCCTGCGTGAACGCCCGTACGCGCATCAGGCCGTGCAGCGAGCCCGAAGGTTCGTAGCGGTGGCACGCGCCGAACTCGGCCATCCGCAACGGCAGTTCCTTGTAGGAACGCTGGCCGAAGCGGAAGATCTGCACGTGGCCCGGGCAGTTCATCGGCTTGAGGGAGAGCGTCTCCTCCTCCGCGGTTTCGCAGACGAACATGTTCTCGCGGTACTTGTCCCAGTGGCCGGACTTTTCCCAGAACGTGCGATCGAGCACCTGCGGCGTCTTCACTTCGATGTAGCCGGCGGCGTCGAGGCGGCGGCGCACATAGGCCTCGATCGTGCGCCACAGCGCCCAGCCCTTGTCGTGCCAGAACACCATGCCGCGCCCCTCTTCCTGCATGTGGAAGAGATCGAGCTGGCGGCCGAGTTTGCGGTGGTCGCGCTTTTCGGCTTCCTCGAGGCGCGTGAGATACGCTTCGAGCTGCTTCTCGTCGGCCCAGGCCGTGCCGTAGATGCGCTGCAGCTGCTGGTTCTTCGCGTCGCCGCGCCAGTAGGCGCCGGCGAGCTTCATCAGCTTGAACGCCTTGCCCAGCCGCCCTGTGGACGGCAGGTGCGGGCCGCGGCACAGATCCTTCCAGTCCTTGCCCTGGCGATACACCGTGATCGCCTCGCCCGGCGGGATGATGTCGTCGATGATCTGCGCCTTGAACGTCTCACCGATGCCGTTGAAGTGCGCGATCGCCTCTTCGCGGTTCCACACCTCGCGCGTGATCGGCAGATCCGCATCCACGATCTCGCGCATGCGCTTTTCGATCTTCTCGAAATCGTCCGTCGAGAACGGCTCGGCGCGGGCGAAATCGTAATAGAACCCGTCCTCGACCGTCGGCCCGATCGTCACCTGCGTGCCGGGGAAAAGCTCCTGCACGGCCTGCGCGAGCACGTGCGCCGCATCGTGGCGCAGCACTTCGAGACCATCGGCGCTGTCGCGCGTAACGAGTTCGAGGCGGCCATCTTTCTCGAGCGGGCGCGCAAGATCCCACCACTGGCCATCGACCTTCGCGGCGACGGCCTTCTTGGCGAGACCCTTGGAAATGGATTCGGCGATGGCGAGCGGCGTCGACCCGTCCGGATACTGACGAACGGCGCCATCGGGAAACGAGAGTGAAAGCATGGGAGCCTCTGTCGGCAAACGGGAGAGCAATCGGATCAGTGCGCGTCGGCAGGCGGCGTGCGCACGCCGCCGCGCCAATCGCCGTAGCGCCACGGCGCATACCACGGCGCCTGCGGGCGTGCGGTGGGCGCGGGGTCATAGCCCGAACCGCCCCACGGGTGGCACCGGCACAGGCGCGCGGCGCCCATCCACGACCCGGCCCACGCGCCATGCGCGCGGATCGCGTCCGCCGTGTAGGACGAGCAGGTCGGCAGGTAGCGGCAGTCGCGGCCGATGAGCGGCGACAGCGTCCACTTGTAGACCTGGATCGTCCCGAGCAGCGCCCGGGCGGGAAGACTGGGCATCAGAGCCATGCCTGACGAGACACGTCCGTGGCGGGAATACCGGTTCGGAACCTCGGGATTTGCGCGGCCGCTGCGGCGCGCCCGATCCGCGCCGCCGGCTTCAGCCGGTGGTCGTCGTGAAGCCCGCGGTCGTGACGACGACTGGGGCGCGAAGGCGCGTGCGCAAAGGCATGGCGCTCCCATACCGCACTTCGGGCGGCGACGGTAGGGGCCGATCCGACCCACGCCCATCCCGACCCGCTCCCCGCCCCCCTCCCCGACCCTCTGCGCCGACCGCCTGTACCGACCCTCTGTTCGACCACGTTGTAGTCATGGTTAAATGCATTCGGCTCCGACCAAAGAGCCCAACGACGACAGTGGGGAAGCGCCATGCTCCGGATGATCATTCTCATCGTGTCCGCCGCGGCGCTCGTCGCCGGCGGCTGGATCCTCGGATCGGTCTATCCGGCGCCGACGATGCTCACCGACAAGGTGCGGCAGGAGGCGCGCGACCTCATCACCCTGGCGAGAATCAACGCCCAGGAGTTCCGCTCCCAGAAGGACAAGCTCTCGCCGGAAGAGCTCGCCCAGGTGACGGACAACGCCGCCGCGATCGCCGCCGACTCGGGCAAGGCCGTCGTCGTCGAGCGCGACGCCGCAGGCGAGACCGACGACCAGTCCGGCTTCACGCTCGCCTCCTCGACCGTGCCGGAAAAGACGGTCGCGACGCCGTCGACGCCATCGACGCCGGCCGGCGCAAAGCCGACCCCGACCCCGGCGACCGGAACCGAAATCGTCACCACCGACCCCACACGCTTCGACCAGGTGCGGCTATGCCCGAAAATGACGGTCAGCAACCGCCCGGCGACGCAGCCCAACGGCGTTCTGGTGGGTGATACGCGCCGCATCGTCGTTCAGGGCGTCACGCTGATGCTCAACCCGACGCAGGGCGCCTGCCTCGCCTCCGGCGTCGGCCCGCGCGGCGGCAAGATCCACCGCGGCGTCGACTACTACGCGCCGGAAAGCGTCGACGTGGCCGCGGGCGGCGATGGCGTGGTGATCGAGAAGAAATACCGCCCCGACTACGGCAACATGATCCTGATCGACCATGGCGGCGGGGTCTATACGCGCTACGCGCACCTCGCGAGCTTCGACAGATCCATCGCCGTCGGCGCGAAGGTGAAACTCAATCAGCGGATCGGGCTGATGGGCAACACGGCCGACTACCGCATCCCGATCCACCTGCACTACGAACTGCTGCTCGGCGACTACAACAACCCGAAAGGCTCGTTCGGACTCACGGCGACATCGCCGTTCGACTACGCCGGAAAGAAGGGCTGAGGCCCAAAGCCCAGACGCTCTCAGGCCACCATCTGCGCGGCCGTCACGAGAAACGGCACGGCGACCACGGCAAAGGCGGCGGACGCGACGAGCAGGCAAAAGGTGCGGAGCATGGCGGCGGCTTTCCTGGACTGAGAGGAACGAACGGTCGGCGTGTCAGGCGACGATCTGCGCGGCGGTCGTCAGGAACGGCATCGCGATCGCGGCGAACACGGCGGCGGCGACGGCGAAGGAAGCAAAGCGGATCATGGCGGGTCTCCTCAGTTCGGGGCCGCGCTCGCCGCGGCCTCGATGACAAGACGCTACCGCCCCCCGGTTTGGATGCATGTGACCGCGGTCACAGCGCCGCGGTCACAGTGCCGCCGACCCGCCCCTCAGTTCGCGCCGGGCGTGACGCAGCTGCGCTCGAATGACCCATCCGACCGCACGAACAGGCCGTTCGTGACGCCGCCGCCGGCGTAGCGCAGGCTGATCACGAACAGGTCGCTGCACAGGCCGTGCGGCTTGGGCTTCTCGCAGGCGGCGACGAGATAGTCGGTGCGGCGCTCGACGGGCGGCACGTCCCGGCAGAGGAAGCCCTGCCCCTCAAGATCCTTGCGCACGGTGTCGATGGCGGCGCGCGGACCGTAACGCGCGGTGACGCTGCCGGCGAACCGGGCGCCGATGGCCTCGACGTCGCGCTCGTCGGCGGTGAAATCGAGCAGGGCCGAGGTGGCGCGCGGCGGTTCGGCCGCGGGCGGCGGCGCGGAGGCGGGCGCAGGGTCCGGTGTCGGCGGCGTCACGCAGGCCGCCAGCGCCGCGAGCGCGAGACCTGCCCCCAAGGCTTGAACCCACCGTTGCGCCGAACGCCGCATGTGCGCCTCCCGATCGGCGCGTGCGGCTCAGGCGGACGCGCGCGCCGTCTTGGTTTCGGCCTCATCCAGGGCCGCCACGGCAGCCTCGAACGCGAGTAGGGTGGAAGCATGGCGGGGCGGATACTCGCGCACGCCTTCGAGATGCCGCAGCTCCCAGAAGCGCCCGTCCGGCGGCGCGGCGCCCGCGCGCAACATGGCCGCGAGCCCGTCCCGGGCCGCCCGCACCTCCGCCGGCGTCGCCCCGACCGCATTGGCGGCGAACACCGCCGCCGAGGCCTGGCCGAGCGCGCAGGCCTGGGCGTCGAGCCCGATTTCGGCGATGCGCCCGTCGGCCAGCCGCACGTCCACCGAAACGACCGATCCGCACACCCGGCTCACTTTCGTGGCCGAGCCGTCCGGCGCGGCCAGACGCCCCGGGTTCGGGATGTCGGCGGCGAGTTCGAGGACGCGGGCGTGGTAGAGGTCCATGCGGCCTATATGGCGTGCGTCCCCGTCGTCGTCACGTCGCGCGCGGCGCGGCTCAGGCGCCCGGGCCGCCCAGGAGGCCGTCGCCGCCGCACTGGCGGTCATAGAGCGCGCGCACGCGATCGAGCGCCGCCGCCTTGCCGTCCACGAACAGATGGACCTGGAACGTGTGCGTGCAGCCGCCGGCCTTCAGCGTGCGCCGGCAGATGCGGTCCGGCGGATCGCCGCGCTTGGCCTTGGAGGGGCCGCAGGCGAACACGTTGCGGCGCAAATCGGCCTCGACGGCCGTGAGCGGAGCCTTGTCCGGGTAGCGACGCAGGATCTGCCCGGAGAAGCGGGCGGCGGCCGCGTCGGGGCTCGCTTTGCCGGGGTCGCCGAGATCGATCGGCGTCATCGGCATCGTAGCGGCCCGCGCGGGCGCCGAGGCCGGCGGCGGCTTGCCGGGAGCGGAGGTCGACAGCGGCGTCGTGGCGCAGGCGGCAAGCGCGGCCAGGGCGGCCAACGGGGCGAGATGGCGGATCATCGCGCCAGCCTAGGGCGTCCGGCCGCGCGGCTGAAGGCAATGCGCCTCGTAGCGTGCGCGCGGAGTGGCGGCGCCCACGGGGATCTCGACCGTCCAGTCGTAGCCGCAGGCGCCTTCGAGCGCGCTGCGCACGCAAACGACGGCGATGCCCGGCCGCGCCGGATCGAAACAGGAGAAGCCGTTGGCGCCGAGCGCGCCGCGCAGATCGCCCGCGGCGGCCAGACGGCCCACCTCGGCTGTGAACGCGCCGGCCGTGATCTGCGGAGCGCGGCTGCGCCACGGGCCGAAGTCGAGCCCGCCGGCGCCCTTGCCTTCCGGCGGGGCCTCGGGATCGCGCGCGGGGGCCGGGGGCGCGAGCGCGGTCTTCGCCTTGCCGCCGGGCGTCTTGAGCTCCTGCGCCGCGGCGGCGGGCGGCGGCGACAGGACGGCTGCGGCGGCGATGGCGACCGCAACGGAGATCATCAGGGAACGGACGAGCGGCATGCCCGTGCTTGACCAGGGCTTCGCGGCGGATGTGCGGCGGCTCATCCGATGCGCCGCCAGGTCGAGCCGCCCGCGCCGTCCATGATCTCGACGCCGCGCGCCGTGAGCTCCGTGCGAATGCGATCGGCCTCCGCCCAGTTCTTCGCCGCCCGTGCGGCCGTGCGCGCCGCCACCAGGGCGTCGATCTCGGCAGCTTCGTCCTCGGCGCCGCGGAACCAGGCGTCCGGCTCGACCTGCAACAGCCCCATCAGGCCGGCGCCCGCCAGAAGCTGGCCCTTCAGCACCGCCTGCTCGGCCGCGTCCTCGCTCTTGTTGAGCGCCGAAGCGAGACCGAACAGCTCGGCCAGCGCGCGCGGCGTGGCGAGATCGTCCTCCAGCGCCTCGATGAGCGCGGGCGAAGGCTCCCGGCCCGCCGGCGCGACCGCGCCCACGCGCTGCACCGCGCGATAGAGGCGATCCAGCGCAGCCTTCGACTGCTCCAGCAGCGCCGGGTTCCACTCCAGCGGCGCGCGGTAATGCGCCGAAAGCAGCGCCCAGCGCAGCACCTCGCCCGGCCAGCGCGCCCGCAGCTCGTGGATCAGCGCGACGTTGCCGAGCGACTTCGACATCTTCTCGTCGCCGAAGTTCAGGAAGCCGTTGTGCACCCAGTAGCGCGCGAACGGCTTGCCGGTGGCGCACTCCGATTGCGCGATTTCGTTCTCGTGGTGCGGGAAAATGAGATCGTGCCCGCCGGCATGGATGTCGATCGTCTCGCCGAGATGTTCGCCCGCCATCGCGGAGCATTCGATGTGCCAGCCCGGCCGCCCCGGCCCCCAGGGGCTCTCCCAGTACGGCTCGTCCGGCTTGGCCGCCTTCCAGAGCGCGAAATCGGCGGGATTGCGCTTCGTCGCATCGACTTCGACGCGCGCGCCGGCCTCGAGGTCCTCGAGCGCGCGCCCTGAGAGCTTCCCGTACGTCGCCATCGCCGGGACGTGGAAATTCACCCCGGTCGGCGTCGCGTAGGCGTAGCCCTTCTCGATCAGCCGCTCGATCAGCGCGATCATCTGCCCGATATGAGCCGTCGCCAGCGGCTCGATCGTGGGCGGCAACACGCCCAGCCCCGCGGTGTCGTCGCGGTAGATGCGCGTGAATTTGTCCGTGACGGCCGAGATTGGTTCGCCGCGTTGGGCGGCGGCGACGATGATCTTGTCGTCCACGTCGGTGATGTTGCGCGCATAGACGACGTGGGCGTCGCCATAGGTGCGGCGAAGAAGACGGAAAAGGACGTCGAAGACCACCGCAGGGCGCGCGTTGCCGATATGCGCGTAATCGTAAACGGTGGGACCGCACAAATACATCGTGACGCGTGTGGGATCTTGCGGCTTGAACGCCTCCTTGGTCCGTGTCAGCGTGTTCGTCAGATGGAGCGGCATACGTAATCCGGTCGGCGCATCAGTGCGTAAGAGGGAGCCGGAGCGTGATACGCTTCTGAGCGGTCGACGCAACTGGCGCCCTTGCCCCTTTTCCGGGTGGTCGGGATCTCCATGTTGAGGCGGGCCGGTTTGTAGGCAACGCCCTGAGGGTACAACGCGGGCGGGCGTTAAGTCCGGTTTCGACCGGCTCGACTCCCTGCCCCTCAGTGAGGAACGAATTTCATGGATGGAATGGTGAAGCCGCGGCCGCCTCAGCCGGAGGGGGCCCAGAAGCCTTCGCGCGACGAGGCCATGGAGGCCGTGCGCACGCTTCTGGCCTGGGCCGGCGACGACCCGAAGCGCGAAGGGCTGCTCGATACGCCCGGCCGCGTGGTCGAGGCGTTCGAAGAGTGGTTCAAGGGCTACGCCATGGATCCGGTGAAGGAGCTCTCGCGCACCTTCGAGGACGTCCAGGGCTATGACGACATCGTCCTGCTCAAGAACATGGACGTCGAAAGCCACTGTGAGCACCACATGGCGCCGTTCCTCGGCAAGGCGTTCGTCGCCTACCTGCCGACGAACAACGTCGTGGGCATCTCCAAGATCGCGCGCGTCGTCGAGATCTACGCCAAGCGCCTGCAGACGCAGGAAACGATGACTGCGCAGATCGCCGACGCCATCACCACGGCGCTGAAGCCGGCCGGCGTGGCCGTGCTGATCGACGCCGAGCACCAGTGCATGACGACGCGCGGCGTGCACCACAAGGAAGTCACCACCGTGACGACCCAGTTCACCGGCGTCTTCAAGACGGACCGTGAAATGCGCGACCGCTTCCTGCGGTTGTGCGGATACTGACGACCATCGCGCTGCATGCTCCCCCGCCTGCGGGGGAGCTGGCGCGAAGCGCCTGAGGGGGGCGTCGGGCCTGGCCTCCACGCCCCCCATCGGCCCTTCGGGCCACTTCCCCCGCGGGCGGGGGAAGGCGGTCCTCGCCAATGGAGCGCGCATGAGCGCCGACCTCGAAACCTCGCTCACGCTGCAGCCCCGCTTCGATGCGAACGGGCTCATTCCCGCCATTGCGCAGGACGCGGCCAGCGGGCGCGTGCTGATGCTCGCCTGGATGAACGCCGAAGCGCTGCGCCTCACGCTCGAAACCGGCCAGGCGACGTACTGGTCGCGTTCGCGCCAGGCGCTCTGGCGCAAGGGCGAAACCAGCGGCCACACGCAGCGCGTCGTGGAAGCGCGCATCGATTGCGATCAGGACTGCCTGCTTCTGCGCGTCGAACAGATCGGGCCCGCGTGCCACACCGGCGCCGGGGACTGCTTTTACCGGCGCATCACCGAGGACGGCACGCTCACGCGCACCGATCCCGCGTGAGCGACGCCGCCGCGATCGCAGAGCCCGCGCCTGCCAAGCCGCCGAAAGACCGCGCGGCGTTTTCGTTCATCTTCATCACCGTCCTGCTCGACATGGTGGCGCTCGGCATGGTCGTGCCGGTGCTGCCGCAGGTCGTGCTCGGCTTCGTCAATGGCGACGCCGCGCAGGCGGCGCACGTCGTCGGCGCGCTCGGCGCCATGTGGGCGACGATGCAGTTCATCTCCATGCCGATCATGGGCGCGCTGAGCGATCGTTTCGGTCGTCGCCCGGTGATCCTGCTCTCCAATTTCGGCATGGCGCTCTCGTATGCGCTCGTCGCCATCGCGCCGAACCTGATCTGGCTCGCGTTCGCGCGCCTGATCTCCGGCGCCGCGGCGGCGAGCGTCTCGACCGCCAACGCCTACATCGCCGACGTCACGCCGCCCGAAAAGCGCGCCGCGCGCTTCGGCCTGCTCGGAGCCGCGTTCGGCGCGGGCTTCGTTCTTGGCCCGGCGCTGGGCGGGCTCTTGGGCGCGCAGGATCCGCGCCTGCCCTACTATGCCGCCGCGATTTTCAGCTTCGCCAACGGCCTCTACGGCGTGTTCGTGCTGCCGGAATCGCTGAAACCGGAGAACCGGCGCGCCTTCGCATGGAGCCGCGCGAACCCCGTCGGCACGTTGAAATTCTTCCTTTCAAAGCCGGCGCTCGGCGGCATCGCCGCGATGCGCTTCCTCGAGGGCCTGGCGCAGGTCGTGCTGCCGAGCACGTTCGTGCTCTATGCCGCCCACCGCTACGGCTGGGACACACAGCAGGTCGGGCTCACGCTCGCGACCGTCGGCGTCGCCTCCGTGGTGGTCAACGTGCTCGTCGTCCGGCGTGTCGTGGCCGCCTTCGGGGAGCGGCGCGCCCTTCTCGCCGGGCTCGCGTTCGGCGCGACGGGCTTTTGCATCTACGGCCTCGCGTGGCGGGGCGAGCTGTTCTGGGTCGGCATCCCGTTCGCAGCGTTGTGGGCGATGGCGGGCGCGGGCGTGCAGGCGATCGCCACACGCAAGGTCGCGCCCAGCGAGCAGGGCGAACTGCAGGGCGCGCTCGCGGCCGTGATGGGCGTGTCCGGCATGGTCGGCCCGCTGATCTTCACCAGCGTGTTCGCGCTCGGCGTCGAGGGCAAGCTCGGCGCGGACCTTCCGGGCGCGCCGTTCCTGCTGGCCTCGCTGCTCGTCGCCTGCGCCTGGATGATCGGCCTTCGCGTCGCGCGCTAAGGCGCGACGCGCGGGCGATCGCCGCTCAAGCGTTCTACCGTCAGGTCCGCTCCCCTCACGCCTTCTCGATGGCGCCCGTGCCGGTGGCCTGCGCGGCGACCTTGAACGCCGCTTCCTTCTCGATCTTGTAGTCGCGCGAGAGGATCGTGGAGACCTTCATGAACTCGGCGCGGGCCTCCGACTTGGAGATCGTCAGAAGCAGGTAGCCGCGGGCGAGCTGATCGGTCCATTTCACGACCGGGTTCTTGGCCATGATGGCGCCGCCGAGATCGACGCCGGCGAAGATGTCGCCGAAGCCCGGCGACGTGATCGACGTCGTGCCGAACTCGACGCCCACGCGTTTGCCGCCCGGCGTCGCCTGCAGCTCGTTGGCCCAGGCCGAGTGCGTGTCGCCCGTCACCACGAGCGTATTCGGCGACAGGCGGCCGAACGCGTCGAGCACGCGATCGCGCTGCGCCGGATAGCCGTCCCAGGCGTCGAGATTCATCGGCAGGCCGAGCTT
Source organism: Alphaproteobacteria bacterium (assembly GCA_018969015.1). Classification (GTDB taxonomy): domain Bacteria; phylum Pseudomonadota; class Alphaproteobacteria; order Caulobacterales; family Aquidulcibacteraceae; genus REEB506. Next base: position 91,202 of record JAGWZE010000009.1, on the reverse strand, counting down.
CGTGAGCTGCAGGAACTTGCGGATCGGCGGGAAGATCTTTTCGACCTGCGCGACCACCGGCTCCGGCAAGCCGCTCATGTCCGGCGCGTCGACGCGGGCCATGATCACCTGGTTGCCGATCAGCCGCCACGTCGTCTTCGCCGCCGCGGACTTGCCCAGTTGTTCCGAAAGCCACGCTTCCTGTTGCGCCCCGAGGATCTGCCGCATGGGATCGCCGAGCCGCGCCTTGAAGGCGGCGATATCGGGCAGGAACATCACGCCCGGCGGCGGCTTGGCGGGATCGATCGCCTGCACTTTCGCCCAGTCGAGGATCGGCGTCGGCTGGCCCGAGGAGACGTCGAACGGCGTCGGCCGCGTCACCGCGCCTGCGGGCGCGGGCATGCCCGGGGCGACGGGTTTCGGCGGCTTCGCCGAGACGTCCCACGTCGTCGTCGCGAGCGTCATATCCTTCGCGTAGTCGAGCTGCTCGTCGCGCGCGAGCAGCCGCGTCTCGATCATCACGAGCGTGACGAGATCGGCGTACTGGAACGTGCGGTTGATCGCTTCCCACGGCCGGCCGGCGACGGGATCACGGATCGGCATCCATTCGAAATAGGCCTGCAGTGCGGCGCGCTTGCGCTCCTCCCAGTCGCCTTCCGAGGGCTGATGGTTCTGCGCGCCCTTCTTCCAGGAGTCGTTCGTGGTCTCGTGGTCGTCCCAGATCGTGATCCAGGGCGCGGCGGCGTGCGCGGCCTGCAGATCCGGATCGCGCCGGTACTGCGAGAAGCGGGCGCGATAGTCCGCCAGCGACACGATCTCGTGCGGCGGCTCGGACACGCGGCCGATCTTGGCGCCGACGTCGCCGCCATAGCCGTCCATGCCGTACTCGTAGATGTAGTCGCCGAGATGCAGCACGGCGTCGAGGCCCGGCGTCTCGGCGATCGACTTGTAGCCGTTGAAATAGCCGAACGGATAGTTCGAGCACGACACGACAGCGAACTTGACGCTTTCGACACCGCCTTCCGGCAGCGTCTTCGCAACGCCCACCGGCGAGCGCTCTTTGCCGACGACGAAGCCGTAGTGGTACGTGCGTCCCGGCTTCAGGCCAGCGACGTCGACCTTCACCGTGTAGTCGCGGGAGTCGTCGGTCACGACCTCCCCGCTCGCCACCACGCGCCGCAGCTTGGGGTCGCTCGCCACGATCCAGCGCACCGGGGCCGGCCCGGCCGTCTCCGGCGTGACGCGCGTCCAGATCACGACGGCGTCGCGGCGCGGATCGCCGGAGGCGACGCCATGGACGAAGCGCGCCGAGCCTTCATAGGCGGTGGCGCGCGTGGGCGCGCAGGCCGCCGCCGTGCCGGCCGCGAGCGCGGCGCCGAATGCGCCGCGGCGCGTCAAATCCGTCTTGAACATGGAGCCTCCCCGAAATTTCGAGCCGCCCCCTTGGGTCTGGCGACGGCGTTTCCGGAGGTTCTACGCGTTCGCGGTGTCGCCTTGAAGACATCGCTTGCGCCGAAGCCCGCGCGCCGCGCTGGATTTTCCCGCCGCGCCCGCGTAGCCCGTCGCGATGGACGCCGACGACGACCTCCTCGATGACGCACCGCCCGATGACGAGGCCGGGCGCGGCGCGCCATCCGCCGCCGGCGACGTGCGCACCGCCGCGTGCGACGCCGCGGAAGCCGGGACGCGCATCGACGCCTTCCTCGCCCGCGCCTTCCCTGATCTGTCCCGCGCGCGCATCCAGGGGCTGATCGGCCAGGGCCGCCTCACGCGTGACGGCGCGCCCGTCACCGCCGCCTCCGAAAAGACCCGCCCGGGCCTCTACGCCCTACGCCTGCCGCCGCCCGAGCCGGCCGCGCCGGAGCCGGAGAACATCCCGCTCGCCATCGTGTTCGAGGACGCGCACCTCGTCGTCATCGACAAGGCCGCGGGCATGGCGATGCATCCAGCCCCCGGCGCCATGCGCGGCACGCTCGTGCATGCGCTGCTGCACCATTGTCGCGGCGGGCTCTCCGGCGTCGGCGGCGTTGCGCGCCCCGGCATCGTCCACCGCATCGACAAGGACACGACCGGGCTCGTCGTCGTCGCCAAAGACGACGTCACACACACGGGTCTCGCCGCACAGTTCGCCAAACACACCATCGAGCGCGCCTATTTCGCCGTCACCCGCGGCGCGCCGCCCGCGCGCTCGGGCACGATCGAGACGCGCCTCGCCCGCTCCGGCGACGACCGGCGCAAGATGGCCGTCGTGCGCGATCCGCGCAGCGAGGCGGGCAAGCGCGCCGTCACGCACTATTGGCTCGTCGAGACCTTCGGCCATCTCGCCGGCGCGCCGATCGGCCACCCGGCCGCGGCCCTGGTGGAATGCCGCCTCGAAACCGGCCGCACGCACCAGATCCGCGCCCACCTCGCCCATCTCGGCGCGCCGCTTCTGGGCGATCCGCTCTACGGCAAGTTCCGCGGGCTCAAGATCGAGGGCGCCGGCCCCGCGGTCGACGCCGCGAAAGAGGCCGCCGCCGCCTTCCCCCGCCAGGCGCTCCACGCCGCCGTGCTCGGCTTCACCCACCCCGTCACCGGCGCGGCGCACCGCTTCGAAAGCCCGCTGCCGGCCGACATTCAGGGGTTATTGGCGGCGCTGCGGCGGGTTTGAGCTAGAGGCTGGCCACCAATGTCACCGCGCCCTGGGGCGCGTTCGGCAATGCCGCGAGCACATCGGGCGCCAGCGCAAGCATGTCCGCCAAACGATTGGTGCGCGCGCGGACCACGATCACCGCGACAGCGAATGTTTGCAGATCGTGCTGGTGCTGAATGTTCTGGTCGACGGTAATGAACACGTCGAACACCGCGGCGGCGCGAGCCAGCAACACCCCGTTGCGAAGCCCGGTCCAGCCAAGACTTCGCGCCGTTTCAACCTGATGGCCTCTCAGCGCGCGCGCAAACCGCCAGTCGATGCACTCATCGAGATAGACCCTCACGACGCCGGTGATGCCGCGCGGATGGCGAGCACGGCAAGGACGTCGTCCCGATCGACGGATGGAAAACCTTCCAGGAAGTCGTCGATCGTGTCGCCAGCGTCCAAATGCTCGAACAGGATCTGGACCGGCACACGCGTGCCGGTGAACACGGGCTCGCCGCCCATGATGTCGCTGGATCGGCTGACAGGAGACCGGGGCATACCCCAAACCATAGGCGCCGAGCGCGTCGCCGCCAACACGCCGAACCCAGATTGGTGGACGCCCCTCGCCTTGTTTCCGCCAAAGCCGCCGTGTATGTTCTCTTTACGTTCGCATCCGGCTCAGCGCGCACCGCGGCCTCTGGCCAGCGGGTCTTGACGGCGCGCCATATAAGGATGCGAGCCGCTCGCAACCGGGCGGTCCGATGGCGCGTAGTAACGGCTGTCGGGCCTCGCGCGGGCGGGCTCGAGGGGATGAAGAACATGGCCTCCACGGCGCTCACGGTCGCTCTCTCGCCCGAACACGGGCTGCAGCGGTATCTCCAGGAGATCCGCAAATTCCCCATGCTCGCCAAGGACGAGGAATACATGCTCGCCAAGCGCTGGCGCGAGCATGGCGACACCCAGGCCGCCCATAAGCTGGTCACCTCGCACCTGCGCCTCGTGGCGAAGATCGCCATGGGCTATCGCGGCTATGGCCTGCCGATCGGCGAGGTCATCAGCGAGGGCAATGTCGGCCTCATGCAGGCCGTGAAGAAGTTCGAGCCGGAAAAGGGCTTCCGCCTCGCGACCTATGCGATGTGGTGGATCCGCGCGGCCATCCAGGAGTACATCCTCCGCTCCTGGTCGCTCGTGAAAATGGGCACCACGGCGGCGCAGAAGAAGCTGTTCTTCAATCTCCGTCGCCTCAAGGGCGAGATGGCCGCCCTCGAGGAAGGCGATCTGCGCCCCGAGCAGGTGAAGGCGATCGCGCACAAGCTCGCCGTGACCGACGACGACGTCGTGCAAATGAACCGCCGCCTCGCCGGCCCGGACGCCAGCCTCAACGCGCCCGTCGGCGTGGAAGGCGACGCCGAATGGCAGGACTGGCTGACGGACGACACCAGCGAAAGCCAGGAAACCTCCGTCGCGAACTCGGAAGAGTTCGACGCCCGCATGGGCCTGCTCAACGCGGCGATGGCGACGCTCTCCGAGCGCGAGCGCCACATCATCCGGGAGCGGCGCCTGAAGGACGAACCCGCCACGCTCGAGGATCTCTCGAAAGAGTATGGCGTCAGCCGCGAGCGGGTGCGCCAGATCGAGGTCCGCGCGTTCGAGAAGCTGCAGAAGGCGATGCGGGACGCCGCGCTCGCCAAAGGCATGATGCAGCCCGAGGACGCGTAAGAACGCCGTCGCGCGCGCGGTCAACGCCCGCGGTCGCGACCCCGGCCTGAGCCGATTCCTGCACGCGGGACCGGCGGGGCTCGCGCGCGGTCACTGCCGCTCGCGCCACGCCGTCGCACGGGGCCGCTTCCACCACGCTGAGAACGCGCGCATGCTCGGCCCATGTGGACCGACAAACACGTGCTCGTCACCGGCGCGGCCTCCGGCATCGGCCGGGCTCTCGCCGCCGCTTTTACCGATCGCGGCGCCCGCCTCACCATCGCGGACGTCAACGCCGAGGGCTTGGCGGCCGTCGCCGGGGCCCTCGGCGCAACGCCGGTGACCTGCGACGTGGCCGACCGCGGCCAGGTCGAGGCGATGTTCGCCGCCGCCGCGGCGACCCACGGCCCGATCGACCTTGTCTGCTCCAATGCCGGAATCGGGCGCAACAAGGCCGTCCTCGCGACGACCGACGCCAATCTCGAACTGCTGTTCGCCGTGAACTTCCGGAGCGCGCTCAGCGTCGCGCAGACCTACGCGGCGCAGCTCGCCGCCCAAAACCATGCCGGGCGGATCCTTTTCACCGCCTCGGAAAACAGCCTGAGCCTGCCGGACGCCGTGCGCGAGATGCGGCTCGGCCCATACGCCGCGACGAAGCACGCGCTGCTGATCCTCGTGGAGTGGATGCGCGAAGAGTTCCGCGGTGGCCCCCTCGCGCCCGCCCTCCTGTTTCCGGGCCCCGTGCTGACCGAGCCGTTCCGGGCCGCCATGGACAGCGGCCGGTTCGGACAGGGCATGGACCCGGCGCGCAAAGCCGCGTTCGAAGCGCAACTCATCACGCCGGAAGCCTGCGCCGCGCGCGCGATCTCCGGGCTCGAGCGCGGGCTGTTCTACATCCCGACGCACGCCCATCTGCGCGACGACATGCAAGACCGCATCGACGAGCTCGACGCCGCCTTCGCCGCAATGCGCGATCTGTATTGAACATCCGCACCACGCACGGCGCGCCGTCACGTCCAGCAGCGGCGCGCACGAGGGGGCCATCGCCCGACGCAGGCGTCAGCCGGCGCGGGGGGGGCCAAGCCCCTCGCCTCACGGGGCCGTGAGGCGCGCGATCGATCGCCCTGCTAACGGCGCAGCTTGGCGCGAAGGGTCTCGAGCTCTTCCTTGATTCGAAGCTTCTGGCGCTTGAGGGCAGCTATTCGAGCGTCATCCGTTGCGGGTCGCTTCGTCTCTTGTTGGATCGCAACGTCGAGATCACGGTGACGGTTGTCCAGCTCGCGAATCCGCGATTCAAGCGCCATTTGGGCCTCCCTTCGGGTCGGACGAAGGCCAGTCAATCATCGTCCCGGGCGGCTGTCCGCTCACTTCGTGTTACATGGTTCGTAGGCGTTGACCTTGCGCTCCGCGCCCGTCCCGTGAGATTTGGACGCTCCCGAATTCGAGAGATGAGCCCGCATGGCCGCCGACAGTGAAGGCTTCGACGACCCGCCGGAAGTCCGCGAATTGCGCGCGCGGCTGGGCGAACTGCGGGAAGAGCACCGCGCCCTCGACAGCGCGATCCTGGCGCTGCAGGACGCCGGCGGCGACGGTCTGCAGATCGCGCGCCTCAAGAAGCGCAAGCTCACGCTGCGCGATCAGATCCAGTGGATCGAAGACCAACTGATGCCTGACATCATCGCCTAGGCGCGGGCCGCGCGGCTCAGCCGGCGCGGGCGAGTTTCGGCTTGGAGGCGTACATCGCCTCGTCGGCGCGGGCGATCGCGCCTTCCACGTCGTCCGGCGCCTGCAGCACGTGCCAGCCGATCGACGCGCTGACGCGGTGCGCCACGCCCTCATATTGGGCCGGCGTCTCGGCGATCAGGCGGCGCAGAACGGCGGCCTTCGCCGCGGCTTCCGCCGGACCGGCCTCCACGAGAAGCACGCCGAACTCGTCGCCGCCGAGGCGGCCGACGGTGTCGCTGTCGCGGACATTGTCGAGCAGCACGCGCGCGACGTGGCGCAGCACCGCATCACCCGCAGCATGGCCGAACTGGTCATTCACGGCCTTGAACTGGTCGAGGTCGATGTACAGCACGGCCGATTGCCGCCCGTAGCGCTCGACGTGTGACAACGCCCGCTGCAGCGTGCGCTGGAAGGCGCGGCGGTTGAGCACCGGCGCCAACGGATCGCGATCGGCGAGGTCTTCGGCGTCGTGCAGCGCCTCCACGACCGCGCGCATCGCGGCCTGCACGTTTTCCGGCAGCGCGGCCATGTCGAAACGGAAGTGCTCGGCCAGGTCGGCCAGATCTTCCTCGACGGAATGGCGGGCGGGGGTCATCCGATGACCCTGCGCGTCCGTGGTAAACGCCGAGTGAATCCCCCTGCGCTTGCCGGGCCGGGACGCCGCTCTATAGTGCGGCGCTTCGTTTCGCGAGGCTGGATTTCCGATGTCGACGCCTGCCGCTCCCGTCGTGGGGCTCATCATGGGCAGCCGCTCCGACTGGGAGACGATGCGCCACGCTGCGGAGACGCTCGACGCGCTCGGCATCGCCTATGAAAGCCAGGTCGTCTCTGCGCACCGCACGCCGGATCGACTTGTTTCCTATGCAAAAACGGCGCGCGATCGCGGCCTGAAAGTGATCATTGCGGGGGCCGGCGGCGCCGCGCATCTGCCCGGCATGGCGGCGGCGATGACGCCTTTGCCGGTGCTGGGCGTGCCGGTGAAGAGCGCCGTCCTCGCGGGCGTCGACAGCCTGCTTTCGATCGTTCAGATGCCGAAGGGCGTGCCTGTGGGAACGCTCGCCATCGGCGCCGCCGGCGCGGGCAATGCGGCGCTCCTCGCGGCGGCGATTCTCGCCCTCTCCGATTCGGCGTTGGCGGCGCGGCTCGACGCGTTCCGCGCGGCGCAAACCGAATCGGTCGGGCTCGATCCGACCGAGGATCATCCGTGACCGTCCTTTCGCCGGGCGCGACGATCGGGATTCTCGGCGGTGGTCAGCTCGGCCGCATGCTCGCGCTCGCCGCCGCCGAGCTCGGCTTCGACGTCCACGTCTTCACGCCGGAGGATGACAGCCCCGCCGCGCGCGTCGCCGCCCGGTGCACGCGCGCCGCCTATGACGACACCGCCGCGCTGGCCGCGTTCGCGCGCGCCGTGGACGTCGTGACCTTCGAATTCGAGAACGTGCCGGCCGCCACCGTCGAGGCGCTCGTCGCGGCCGGCGCCGTGGTCCGCCCCGGCGCGCGCGCGCTCGCCGTCGCGCAGGACCGGCTTCTCGAGAAGGCGTTCCTCACCGAAGCCGGCGCGCCGACCGTCGCGCACCGCCGCATCGATGGCCCCGATGACATCCCCGCCGCCCTCGGCGCGCTCGGCGCGCCGGCCCTGCTGAAGACGCGGCGGCTCGGCTATGACGGCAAGGGTCAGGCGTGGGTGCGCAGCCCCGCAGACGCCGCGACCGCGTGGGCGTCCATCGGCGCGGCGCCGGCGATCCTCGAAGCCGCGGCCCGGTTCGAGCGCGAAATCTCCGTCATCGCCGCGCGCGGGGCGGATGGCGCGATCGCCGTCTATGACGTCTGCGAGAACCGCCATGCCGACGGCATCCTGGCCGAAACCCGCGTTCCCGCGCAGGCGCCGTCGGCCACGACCGCCGCGGCGGTGGCCGCCACCCGCGCCGTGCTCGCCGCCCTCGACTATGTGGGCGTGCTCGCCATCGAGTTCTTCGTGATGCCGGACGGCGCCGTGCTGGCGAACGAAATGGCCCCGCGCGTCCACAATTCCGGCCACTGGACGCAGGACGCCTGCATCGCCTGCCAGTTCGAGAATCAGATCCGCGCGGTGGCGGGTTGGCCGCTCGGCGACGTCACGCGGTTTGCCGACGTTCGCATGTTGAACCTGATCGGTGACGCTGCGGCAGATTGGCGCGCGCATGCCGCAACCCCCGGCGCCGCCGTGCACCTTTACGGGAAGCGCGAGGCCCGACCGGGCCGAAAAATGGGCCATGTGACCCTTTTGTCCAACCTGCGGTCGTCAAACGGCGGTTGACGAACGCGTCTAGCGCGTTTCCGGCCCGATCGTCGCACCGTCCACGATGCGGACGATTTCTCTGTCCAATCAGCGGGCAGGGGTCTAAGCTGCAGATGTTGTAGCCAGGGGTTGGCCGATGATGAACAGGCCGCTGTTGACCGTCCATGAGACGGCCGAACATCTGAAGGTCAAGGAAAGCACGATCCGGGCTTGGATCCGCCACGGCAAGTTGCGGGCGATCAAGTTCGGGCGTGAATGGCGGATCACCGTCAAGGATCTCGAACGGTTCTTGAACGAGAACGCCAACTTCGCCGCCGCGGCGGACTGAAACTTCGCGTCGCGATCCTCCGGGATCGCCGCATCTTGACCTCAGGCGACGGCCCGCCCGCAAGGGACGGGCCGATTTCGCATGTACGCCCGCGATCACGCGCGCGCGCCGTGCGGCTTACGCCCCCGCAGACGCCCCGTACCGCCAACGCGCCAGCCGGGCGAGCGCCAGGCGGGGCGCCAGCGCCGCCATCGCCGTCCGGGCTTTCAGCTTCTCGAACTGCATGACGTTCTCGATCCGCCGATCGAGGAACGACCACGTGTCCACGTAGCCGGGGCTCGTATCGAGCAGCCAGCGGGCGAACACCGCGCCATGCACCGCCGCGAGAATGGCCCGCTTGGAGTAGTAGTTGCCGTCCGTGCTGGTGTCGCCGAGCGCGCGCCAGATGCGGTCGGCCGTCGCCCAGCCCATCCGGGCCGCGAGCGGCGCAAGCCGCCGGACCGCCAGAACCCGCGCGCCCCGGCGCGCCGCGTGCCGGTACGGATCGATGATCTCCAGGCGCAGGCGGATCGCCGCCGTGACCTTCTCCCGGATTTTCATGCGCGGGAGGTCGAGCGCCGCGAGCCGCTGCGCCATCTCCTCGTCCGCCCAGGCGGCAAAAGCCTCCAGAAGCTCCAGCGGCCCGCCCGGGGCGGCCAGATGCGCCTCGGCTTCGGTCAGGCCCGCGGCTTTGGCCGCGGCGCGCACCGCCGCGCGGGTCCAGCCCAGGCGCGCCGCCTCCTCGCGCATGGCTTCCAGGAGACGGTCACGAAGGGCGGCGGAGGGCGGCGGCGCAGTGGTCATGCGCGCAACTTAGCGCCCGAACGATCCCCGCCCAAGCGGCCAAGCGCCCCAGGGGACTTGCCCGGCTCCGCCTCGCGGCGGCTCATCCGCCTGCAGCGCCGTCGCTCAACGGCGCAATCCACCCCCGCCCCCGTGGACTCAGCGCCCGCCTTTTGCTATCTCGCGCGCTCGCGCAGTTCGGCGACGGCGGAACGGCGGGGGGCGAACGCCCTCTGCCTTCGTGGCCGTTGGCGGCTTTCGGTTTCAGGAGGACGGGCCCTGGTTCAGATTTTCGTTCGGGACAACAACGTCGATCAGGCGTTGAAGGCCCTCAAAAAGAAGATGCAGCGGGAAGGCACTTTCCGCGAGATGAAGCGTCGCAACCATTACGAAAAGCCGTCCGAGAAGCGGGCGCGTGAGGCCGCCGAAGCGGTGCGCCGGGCGCGGAAGCTGGCGCGCAAGCGGGCCCAACGCGAAGGCCTGCTGCCGAAGAAATAAGGGGCTGGGCGGTCCGCCGGGCCGCCCCGTGCTGCCGGGCCGCTCGGATCGGCCCGCGACGCCCTCTGCCGCGTCCGCGCGGCTCCCAAGCACACTCTCGCAAGCCGGTCGCCCGTCGACCGGCTTTCGTCGTTTCTGAAGCCCGAACTTGCGCTTCAGCCGCCCATCTTGAGCTTCGGCGCGAACCGGCGGCGCACGTCCGCCGCCGAGGCCGAGCCGCTGACGCCGGCCTGGAACACGCGGGCCGCGCCGAACAAGATCGCGAAGATCGTCACCACCAGCATCACGCACAGCCCGATCGCCTCGAGCGGCGGCATGCCCGCCGCGGCGCGGATCGGCGTGAGGAATGGCGTGAACAACGGCACCCACGACGCCGCGCGCACGATCGGCGAGGCCGGGTTTTCGAAGGCCGGCGCGAACAGCAGCACAGGAAGCACGAGCACGAGGATCAACGGGCCGATCAGCGTCTGCGCTTCCTGCAGCGACTCGCACAGCGAACCGATCGCGAGGAACGCGGCGCCGAACATCAGATACCCGGCCAGGAAGCAGAAGCCGAACAGCGCGATCAGCTCCGGCGTCGCGACAGAGCGGAACGCCTCGAGCGTCGTCGACGGCGCGGCCGCCGCCGCAAGCGACGCGATGCCCGCGCCCGCCCCGCCCCACACGGTGAAGAGCGTGAAGCTGAGCGCCGCCACGCCCAGAAGCTTGCCGGCGAGGATCTGCACGGGCGCCGCGCTCGACAACAGCGTGTCGAGCACGCGGCTGGATTTCTCTTCGATCACGCCGGAAAGCAGCATGTTCGCGATCGAGAACACCGCCGTCCACAAAGCGAAAGCGGCCATCAACGCCGCCACCAGCGGCGCGCGGTCCTTTGCGGAGACGGCCCCCGCCCCCGGCGCGGCGCGCGGATCGAACTGCGAGACCTTGGGCTGGAGCGTCTCGATCCACGCCATGTCGGCCGCGGCGACGCCCCGCGACGCCAGCACGCTGCGGCGCATCGAGGCCGAGAGCGCGTCCTGCGCCACGCGCAGCGGCGCGCGATCGGTCAGGTTCGTGCTCCAGTATTGAAGATCGACATCACCCGCCGCGCGCGTCACGACGAGCGCGCCGAACAGCGGCTCTTCGCCCTGCCCGGTGAGCGCGGGCGTGAGCGCCTTGGGGTCTTGGACATCGGCCCGCACGAGCTTGTAGCGCGCGCCCACGCCGGTGTCCGGCCGCCCGGGCGCGGGCGCGGCGAACGCCTTTTCCAGCAGCGCCTGGTCCGCGGGCGACGCGATCACGGCGATGCGCCGCTCGGGCTCGGCCTGACGCAGGAGAAGGGGCGCGCCGATCATCACCGCGAGCAGAAGCGGCGTCGTGATGAGCGACAGCCAGAAGCCCCATGCGCCGACATAGGCGAGATATTCGCGGCGGGCGACGAGCAGGATCTCACGCATGGCGGGCCTCCGGGGCGACGGCGCGCCAGCCCGTCTGCGCCTCGGGGCGCGGCGGCGCGGCCTGATCGCCGACGAGCCGCACGAACGCGTCGTGCAACGTCGCCCGCGACGGTTCGAACAGGGACAAGGGCGCGCCCGCCGCGACACAGGCCGCCAGCAGGCGCCGCGGCGCCTCCGGCCCGTCGAGCGGCGCGCGCCAGCGGATATGGTCGGGGCTCTCGGACTCGCGTTCGAGCTTGAAACCGGACGTCGACAGCGCGGCCGCGAGATCGAACGCGCCTTCGGTCTCGAGATGCGCCACGCGCGGCGCCGCCGCCAGCGCGGCCGAGACGGCGCCCTCGAACGCCTTGCGGCCCTGGGCGATGAGCACCACGCGATCGCACATGCGCTCGGCGTGCTCCATGATGTGGGTCGAGAACAGCACCGTGCAGCCTTCGGCCGCGAGGCCGCGGATCATCGCCTCCACGCCCGCCTGGTTGACGGGATCGAGGCCCGAGAACGGTTCGTCGAGGATCACCAGCCGCGGGCGATGCGCGATCGCCGCCATCAGCTGGACCTTCTGGGCCATCCCCTTCGAGAGGGTCTTGATCTTCTTGCGGGCGAATCCGTCCAGCCCCTGGCTGGCGAGCAGCTCCAGCGCGCGCGTCTTCGCCGCCCGCATGCCCATGCCCTTGAGGCGCGCAAAATAGATCAGCGTCGCCAGCGGCGTCATGTTTCGGTACAGGCCCCGCTCCTCGGGCAGATAGCCCACGGAGCGCAGCACGCGCCGCGTGATCGGGGCGCCGCCCAGCGTCACCGTCCCGGCGCTCGGCGTCGAAATCCCCACGATCATGCGGATCGTGGAGGATTTGCCCGCGCCATTGGGGCCGAGAATGCCGCAGATCGAGCCGGCGGGCGCCGCGAACGACACGTCATCGACGGCGCGGTGCGCGCCGTACAGTTTGGTCAATCCGGAAACGTCGAGATCCATCGTCATGGAGGGTTCCAAGATCCGTGCCGCGGCGGCCCGGCTCCGAACGCCGGCGGCGGCCGGCTCAGGCAGATTGGCTAACGGGCAGAGTTTCTGGGGCGGTTTCAAGGCCCAGGGCGTCCCGCAGCGCGACGCGGTGATCGGCCCAGGCGGCTTCGCCCCAGGGGCCCTCGTCGTCGAGACGGAAATAGTCCGAATGCGGGAACCAGCCGCCGACACGGGGCGCCCGCGCCGCGACGTCCTTCACCCCGGCCCCGAAAATGCGGGCGGCGGGGCCGCCGATGAGATCGCCGCGCATGATCCCCTGCATCGGGAAATAGATGTTGGTCCACCGCACCGCGGCGAACGCGGCGGAGTTGTGGGGCGCGCGCGGCTCCGCGCCCGCGTCGTCGGCGAGCCCCGACGCCCGGCAATAGGAGAAGCGGCGACGGCCATCCGGGAACGTCTCGTACCAGGGCGGCGACGTCAGCAGCTCGCGCCGCGCCGCCAGCAGACGGAAATCGTCCGGGTCCGTCGCGATCACCGTGTCGGCGTGCGCGATCGGCGAGCCGAGCGTGACGAGATCGCTGATCAGCCAGCGCCCGCCCGACGCGACCCGCAGCGCCTCGGCGTACGCGCCCTGCGCCGCGCGCCAATCATCCTGTGCGGCCTCGGACGCCGGATCGCCCATCAGCGCCAGCCCGGCCTGCTCCACCCGCGCGAGCGCCGCCGCCACCTCGCCGCTCTGGCCGAGATCGCGATGCCGCCGCCCCCACAGATGGCACACGAGTTCGTAGGCGATGACGCCGCCGAGCGAATGGCCCACGATCACGATGCGATCGTATTTGCCGCTGTCGTGCAGCGCCTCCAGCAGCGCGAGACCGCGGGCGCGGATCTCCTGCCGGCACGAAATGTTCTTCGGCGTCGGCCGCAGATAGCGCGCCGCATCACCGAGCACCGGCGAGACGAAAACCTGATCGAGAGCGACCAGCGCGGCGAACGCGATCGCGAGCAGCGTCGCCAGCACCGCAAACGACACGTCGTGGCCCGTCGCGCCGGAAAAAATCGCCCCGCCGGAGAACACGAACAGGAAGAACGGCATGACGAACACCAGCGTGCGGATCGTCATCCAGGCCTTGTGGAGCTGCGGCGGCACCTGCCCGCGCCGGCGCGCCGCGAGCGCCGACAGCCAGCCGAGCACGTCGCGCCACTCGTTGCCGTGCATCAGGTGGGCCCAATAGTACTCGAAAAAGTCCGTGCGCTTGCCGAACGCGTTCTGGTTCGTCGAAAGCCGCCGCAACTCGAACACGCCGGACATCTCGTCCGGCTCGGAATACACCGCCCGCGGCGGCGCGCCGGGCTTACGCGGCGCGTGGGTCCAGACGAGATCGACGAGCTTCCACAGCGTCGCCATCGGCCGCTGCTCCCCGATCCCGTGGATCAGGACGACGGCCTGCTTCTTCTGCGCAGGCGCGGCGGGGGTGGCGGCGTCAGCCATGCCGGCATAAGGCGCAGCGGCGGCGGACCGGTCAACCGCGTGCGCCTGGATGGCGTCCCACTGCCTGCGCCGCGCACAGCGCGCAGGCAGCGCCTCGCCCGGAAGTGACGGCCCGCCTGTTGACGCCCGCCCGCGCAACGGACAGCCTCACGCGCCGACCGAGGAGCCGATAAATGGCCGACGACCAGTCCCCTGCACCGCCCGTCGCACGCGCGCCGATCACGATGGCGCTCGAGACCACCGCATTCGATCCCGCCGCGCGCGACAACCCGCATACGCGTCTGGCGGCGCTGCGCGAGAGCTGTCCGCATTTCCGCGACGAGGTGGCCAAGACCTGGTTCTTCACGCGGCACGCCGACGTTCGCGCCGTCGTCAACGACCGCACCCTCGCCCGCCACCCCTCCAACGTGGAGGAAGGCTCGCACTCCCACTTCCTCACCGTGCGCCCGCCGGGCCTCAGCAAAAGCTTCCAGGAGGCGGGCTCGATCCTGTTCATGGACGATCCCGACCACCAGCGCGTGCGCGAGCCGCTCGCCCGCGCTTTCTATGCGCGCGTCGCCGCCATGAAGACGCGCATCGAAGGCGTGGTGGACGAGGCGCTCGCGAGCGTCACCGCGCCCGCGTTCGATCTCGTCGCCGACGTGGCGATCCCGATCCCGATCCTCGTCATCGCGCGCATTCTCGGTGTCGAGGAGCACCGGCTCGGCGAATTCCGCGAATGGTCCGAAGGCGCGATCCTCGGCTTGTTCCCGCTGAAGTCGGAAGAGCAGACGCGCATCCAGGTCGCGGCGTCCAACGCGCTCGACGACTATTTCCTCGAGCTGATGGCCGCGCGCCGGATCGCGCCGCAGGACGATCTGATCTCCGACATGGTGCGTCTGCAGGCGGAGGGCGCGCCGCTTTCCGACGCCGAGATCAGCATCAATCTCGCCTCGCTCCTGATCGGCGGCAATCTGACCACGACCGATCTCATTTCGATGGCCGTGCGCCTGCTTCTGACGCATCCGGCGCAATTGGCCGCGTTCAAGGCCGATCCGGGGCTTGCCGGCGCGCTCGTCGAGGAGACGCTGCGCTATGATCCGCCGATCGACATCACCGGCCGCGTGGTGATGGAGGACCGCACGCTCGCCGGCTGCCCCGTGAAGGCGCGCCAGCACGTGATGACGTCGCTGCGCGCCGCCAACCGCGATCCCGCGGTCTTTCCGGAACCGGACGTGTTCGACATCCGCCGCGCCCACACCGCGCCGCACGTGGCGTTCGGCGGCGGCGCACACATCTGCATCGGCGCACCGCTCGCGCGCATCGAGGCCGCCGCCGCCCTCAAAGGAATCTTCGCACGGTGGCCGAACCTTCGCCTGGCGCGCGCCGAAGCGGAGTGGCGCACGCTGCCGTTCTTCCGCGGGCTGGCGCGCCTGGATGTCGTGGTGTGACCGCGGCGCGCGTTTCGCTTTAGGTTGCGCAGCGAATCCCCCTCACCAGGAGGGAGGGGTCAGGGGTGGGGAGAGCACGCCCGAACGTCACCGAACGTGACGCCTTGCGCCGCAGGCCGCGCTCCTCTCCCCCTCCCAACCCTCCCCCACTGGGGGAGGGCTTCACATCGTCAGCATACGGATCGTGAGGGCCGGCGTCGTTACGTCGCCGGCTTCACGAACTTCAGCACCATGCGGTCGCTTTCGCCGATCGCCTGATACTTCGCCTTGTCGGTCTCGCCGCCCGCCAGTGTCGGCGGCAGGGCCCACACGCCGTTCGCGTAGTCCTTGGTGTCCTTCGGGTTGGCGTTGATCTCGGACTTGCCCACGAGCTGGAAGCCCGCCGCGTTGGCGAGCGCGATCACTTCGCTTTCCGTCATGTACCCGTTGCCGCGCCCGTCGGCGTTGAGCGGATTGGGTTTGCCCTCGGGCCAGCGGTGCTCCTCGACGCCGAGCACGCCGCCCGGCTTCAGGAACGTGTACCAGTCTTTGAACTGCTGCTCGGCGACCTTGCCGTAGACGAAGTTGTGGATGTTGCGGAACGTCACGACCATGTCGAGCGAGCCCGGCTGGATGCGCTGCTCCTGCGCCTGCCACGCGCCCGAGAACTTCACCTTGTCATAGACGCCCGGATCCTTCGCGAACTTGCCGAGCAGGTTCGACAGGCCCTGGCGGCCGCCGACCGCGTTCGGGTTGCCGCCCGTGACGTAGAGCTGGCCTTTCTCGCGCAGTGTCGGCGCGAGCACTTCGGTGAACCAGCCGGCGCCGGGGTTCACTTCCAGCACCTGCATGTCGGACTTCAGGCCGAAGAAGGCGAGCGTCTCTTTCGGGTGGCGGAACTGGTCGCGCGCCTTGTTGGCGTCCGAGCGATGCGCGCCGGCGATCGCGGCGTCGAGCGCGGCGGCCGTGGCGGGATCGAGCGCCTGCGTGGCGGTGATGGCGGCGTCGACGGGCGGCGCCTTCTTGCGCGTGCGCGCATCGGCGGCGTCGATCGTGAGCGTGAGCGCGGCGAGCGCGGCGGTGAGGCCGATCGTCAGCGTGCGGCGCGTGGTCATGGAGCCCTCCTCAAACTGGGAAGCCGAGCGTTACCGCCTGACTTGGGCGCCGTCCACCGCGGCCATGTTCACGGCGGCGTTAGGATGGGACGTGACGACACGCGACACCTTCCTGTCGCTGGCGGACGCCCGGCTCACGGACGCGCAGCTTCTGCTCGCCGCGCACCGGTATGGCGCGGCGTACTATCTCGCCGGGTATGCGGTGGAGTGCGCGCTGAAGGCAAAGATCGCTTGGCGATTTCGACACGCGGAATTCCCCGACCCGAGATTCGTCCGCGACGTTCACACACACGCCCTGCGCGATCTGGTCCGGCATGCCGATCTATCGGTCCATCTCGAAGAGAAACGCCGCAGCGATCTCGAGTTCGCCACGAACTGGACGATCGTCAGCGGTTGGTCGGTCGATGCCCGATATGAGATGATTGACCCGATCACCGCGCACGACATGGTGCGGGCTGTGGGGATCGAGCCCAGTGGAGTGATGCCGTGGCTCAAGGGGTTTTGACCGACGCGGATATCGCCAATGGCGCTGCGATCGTCCGGTTCATGGAGGATCGCGGACACGCGATTACGTCCGCGTTCTGGTTCTATTTCAGCGATCAGAACTGGTGGCGCCTGATTGTCGCGACGCCGTCGGCAGAGAAAGGCGCCCATCCGCTCTATCTCGACCTGCTCCGATCCGGATTACCGATCGACAGCGTCAACGTCGCCTTCGTCGCTCCGGTGTATCATCTGGTGGCGAAGCTTTCTGATGCTGTACGCGTCGAGGGGCTCTCGACCGTTCGCATGTCTGGCAACTATTTGAACGGCGTCTATGTCGAAGACGCCCTGATCTATCGGCTGACGAAGCCCACCGCGGCAAGCGCCGCGGCGGGGTCTTGAGCCCTCACAACGACTTGACGATCTCTTCCGTCATCTTCTTCGCGTCGGCGAAGAGCATCATCGTGTTGTCCTTGAAGAACAGTTCGTTCTCGACGCCGGCGTAGCCCGAGCCCATGCCGCGCTTGATGAACAGCACGGTCTTGGCGCGCTCCACTTCGAGAATCGGCATGCCGAAGATCGGCGATTGCGGATCGGTCTTCGCGGCCGGGTTCGTCACGTCGTTGGCGCCGATCACGTAGGCGACGTCGGCCTGCGCGAACTCGTTGTTGATGTCCTCGAGTTCGAACACCTCATCGTACGGCACCTGCGCTTCCGCGAGCAGCACGTTCATGTGGCCCGGCATGCGGCCAGCGACCGGGTGGATCGCGTACTTCACTTCGACGCCTTCGGCCTTCAGCTTGTCGGCCATTTCCTTGAGGCTGTGCTGCGCCTGCGCGACCGCCATGCCGTAGCCCGGCACGATGATGACCTTCGAGGCGTTTTTCATGATGAAGGCCGCATCGTCGGCGCTGCCCTGCTTCACCGGGCGCGTCTCTTTCACGCCGCCCGCCGGGCCCGCGCCGTCCGCGGCGCCGAAGCCGCCGAGGATGACCGAGATGAAGCTGCGGTTCATGCCTTTGCACATGATGTAGCTGAGGATTGCACCGGACGAGCCGACGAGCGCGCCGGTGATGATCAGCGCGGTGTTCTCCAGCGTGAAGCCGAGCGCCGCGGCGGCCCAGCCCGAATAGGAGTTCAGCATCGACACGACGACGGGCATGTCCGCGCCGCCGATCGGGATGATGAGCGTGATGCCTACGACGAGCGACAGCACGAGGATCGCCCAGAACGGCCATGCTTCCCGGCCGCCGTCCTGCACCATGTAGACGACGAGGCCGAGGATCGCGACGCCGAGCGCGATGTTGATCAGGTGGCGCGCAGGCAGAAGGATCGGCGCGCCCGACATGTTGCCGTTGAGCTTGGCGAACGCGATCACGGAGCCGGTAAAGGTGATCGCGCCGATCGCCGTGCCGAGCGCGAGTTCGATCAGCGAGGCGGCTTTGATGCCGCCGTCCGGCAGCGCGATGTGGAAGCTCACGGGCGCGTAGTACGCCGCCGCCGCGACGCACACCGCCGCGAGACCGACGAGCGAGTGGAAGGCCGCGACCAGTTGCGGCATCTGCGTCATCTGGATGCGGTTGGCGATGTAGCCGCCCGCCACGCCGCCGACGACGGCGCCCGCGAAGATCAGGCCGAGCGTCGTGGTGTCGAGCGGGATCGTCGCCAGCGTCGTGACGACGGCGATGCCCATGCCGACCATGCCGTACATGTTGCCCTGGCGGCTCGTCTCCGGGCTCGACAGGCCACGCAGCGCCAGAATGAAGAGCACGCCCGAGACGAGATAGAGCAGCGCCGCGAGGTTCGGATCGATCAGCGACGCGGCGGCGACGGGTTCTTCGGTCATGCTGTGCCAGGCCCCCAGAAGCGCGCCGCGAGGCGGTCATGCCCCGAAGCGCGCCGATATTGGCGAATTCGCGCGCGACCTGACCTTATTCGCCCCTTCCACGTCAAGATTTTACCGACACGTGCTCAACGGCCGCGCCACCGGCGCCAGCGGTCGGCGCCGCCGAGAAGGGTCAAAGTCGGGGCGACGAGGAACACCAGGGCCGCCCCCCATGTCGGCCACTGCCACACGTCTTTCGCCCCGAAAAACGCGACGATCGAGCCCAGAACCGGCGTGAACGCGACGAACAGGCCGAGGATCGCGCTCGGCGCCGGGCCAAGCTTCAACAGCGCATCGATCTGGGCGCTGGCGGCGAAAAACTGAAGAATGCCGACCGTCAGCCACGCCAGGATCACGAGGCAGCCCGCCGCGCCGAACGCGCCAAGCGTGAAGGCCGCGCGGCGCACCTCTTTGCGCATGTCTTCGCGGCGCGGATCGGGGCCGTAGATGGTCGGGCCGCCCGCCGCATCCGGGCGGGGGGCTTCGGCGCCGGGCGCCCAGCCGCCCGGGGCGGCTTCGTCCGCGTAGGCGGGCTCCGCCTCGGGCAAGGCGGCGAGCGCGGCGGCGGCGGCGGCGCGCAGATCCTGATCGTCGGTCACGTCGTGGCCGCGACCCATCGGATCGCCGGCATAGGCCTCGACGACGAAATACAGGTCCTGGATGCGCGGCGGCACGGGCTGACGCGTCTTCACGACGACGTCGAACGCCTCCGAAAACCGCTTCGCGAACGTGGCAGCGCTCAGGCGTCCTTCAAGGAACGCCGTCAGCAGCGCGCGCCACTCGGACGACCCCATCTTGCGCCCCCTGGCGACAACCGGACGGCGCCGCCGGGGAAAAAGCCCTTAATGGGCTTTCGCAGCGGCAGGCCGTTCCTTCTTCTTATACATGGCGAGCATCCGGCGCGTGACGAGGAAACCGCCGAAAATGTTGACGGAGGCGAGCGCGACCGCCAGCGCCCCCGATCCCTTGGCCAGCCAGGCGGCCCCGCTCGCCGCGCTGTCGGCGCCCGAGGCGGGCGCGGCGGCGGCGGCGGCGATCAGCGCGCCGACGATGATCACCGAGGAGATCGCGTTCGTGACGGCCATCAGCGGTGTGTGCAGCGCCGGCGTCACCGACCAGACCACGTAGTAGCCGACGAAAATCGCCAGCACGAAGATCGCCAGGCGGTAGATGATCGGATCGATGGCTTCCATGGGTCCCTCGGCTGGGCGCGTCGTCGATATGCAGTGCAGCAGTTCATCCGTCCGCGCCGTTCGTCAAGACCGGGCGCGCGCGGACGACGGCTCAGGCGGCGGAATCGCCACCGGGTGGCGCCGCGGCGTCCCCGCTCCGCTTGGGGGCGGTCGCTTTGCCGGCCACGCCGCCGAGAATGAGCCCGGCGATGATCCCCAGCGCGACCTGATCGAACACGATGCCAATCACCAGACAGAGGAAAAAGACGGCTCCGGCCGAAGGTGCGTTCATGGCGCCGATCGAGCTCCAGGGCGGGGAACGGTCAAAGCGGCCGTGCCGGGCCGGCCGGATTGGTCTCGTAGAAGGCGTCGGCGCGAACGATGCGGCCGCCGTCCATCTCGTGCGTTTCGGCGACGATCACGCCGGAATGATTGCGGTAGATCACGGTGTGGCCGCGCGCACCGGCGCACAGCGCGATCGGCTCGAACCGCAGATCGGTGACGCGGGAGAGCGCCGCCTCGATATAGGCCCGCAGCATGCCGATGCCGTGAAGGACGCCCATCGGCCCGAACCCGAGCGCGGACACGAACGGCGACGAGAACTCCACGTCCTCATGATAGAGCGCGAGGATCGCGTCGAGATCGCGGGCGTTCCAGGCCGCGTACCAGCGGGCGGCGAAAGCTTCATCCATGGTGGGGCAGGCCGGTGCGTCTGTTCATCAAACGCATCAGCGCGCGGTTCGACTGGGCCGTCAACCGAACGCGACGCCGAACCGCCCCTCGCCCGCATCATGTTCTTGAAATGTTCTCATCGTACGCTAGGATCGCGGCGTGACGTCCACGGCGAGCCCCTCCGTCCTCCCCCCGCCCGGCGCCCGGGCGAACGCCGCCCGCAAAGGTCGCGGCGCGCAGTCCAACGTGTCCGGCCGCTACGAAACGCACGCCCGCTCCGCCGAGGATGACGGCTGGTCTTTCGCCGATCCCGAGCCACCGCCTCTGCGCACCGAAGTCACGATCGAAACCGCGCGCACGATCATCAGCACGAACGACAGCCCGGACATCTCGTTCGACCAGACGATCAACACCTATCGCGGCTGCGAGCACGGCTGCGTCTACTGCTACGCGCGCCCCAATCACGCCTATGCCGGCCTCTCCCCCGGGCTCGATTTCGAGAGCCGCCTGTTCGTGAAGGCCAACGCCGCCGAGCTGCTCGCGCGCGAACTCGCCCGGCCCGGCTACGTTCCGAAAACGATCGTGCTCGGCGGCGTGACGGACGTGTACCAGCCGCTCGAACGCACGTGGAAAGTCACGCGCGCGGTGCTCGAAGTGCTCGCCGCGCACAGGCACCCGGTCGCGCTCGTCACCAAATCGGCGCTGGTCCTGCGCGATCTCGATATCCTCGCGCCGATGGCGGCGGCGGGGCTGGCGAAGGTCGCCGTCTCCGTGACGACGCTCGATCCGAAACTCGCGCGCGCGATGGAGCCGCGCGCCGCCGCGCCGCACCGGCGGCTCGACACCATCCGCGCCCTCACCGAAGCCGGCGTGCCGACGGGCGTCATGACGGCGCCGCTCATCCCCGCGCTGAACGATCACGAGATCGACGCGTTGCTCGAAGCCGCCGCCGCCGCGGGCGCGGTGTCCGCCGGCTACGTGGCGTTGCGCCTGCCGCTGGAGATCGCGCAGCTGTTCCAGGAATGGCTCGCGGCGAACGCGCCCGACCGCGCCCAGCGCGTCATGAAGCTCGTGCGCGAGATGCGCGGCGGGCGCGACTATGACCCCGCCTGGGGCGTGCGCCAGCGCGGCACGGGCCCCTACGCGCAGCTCATGGCGCAGCGGTTCCGCGCCGCCGCAAAACGGCATGGGCTCGATCGTCCGCGCACGCGCCTCGACGTTTCGCAGTTCCGTGTGCCGCCGAAGCCGGGCGATCAGCTCGGCCTTTTCGACACCTGAGCGTCCGCCACAGTCATTCCGTCATCCTCGGCGCGCCGTAGGCGTGCCGGGGATCCAGCGGTCGTCGTCACACTCCTGGATCCCCGACCTCGCAACGCTCGGTCGAGGATGACGGAGGGCGGCCCGCGATGCGCCGCCCTTACGGCGCAGCCGGCGCCGCGGTCGCCGCCGGCGCCGCATTCGCCTCCAGCCAGCGCAGCGCCGTCAGCGCGTGCGTGCGCACGCCGAGCGTCAGGATGCTCTCGTCGACCATGAAATAGGGCGAGTGGTTCGGCGCGGCCGTCGCCGGATCGGTCCCCTTCGGCGTGCCGCCGAGATGGTAGAACACGCCCGGAATCTGCTCCTGGAAATAGGAGAAGTCCTCCGACACCATCGTTGGCCGCCGCGCGCCGTCGACGCGATCGGCGCCCGCCGCTTCGACGAGCGGTGCAGCGATCCACGACGAGAGCTTGGGATCGTTCCAGGTCACGGCGCCCGAAGCCGCAAATCGCACCTCCGCCTTCGCGCCATAGCTCGCGGCGAGGTTGTTCACCGTCGTGGTGACCTTCTTCTGCATCTCGATCCGCTGCTTGGGATCGAACGTGCGCAGCGTGCCGGACATCTTCACCTCTTCCGGAATGATGTTCCAGCGCACGCCGCCATTGATCGACGCCACCGAAAGCACCGTCGGCGTCGCGGTCACGTCCACGGTGCGCGCCGCGAGCGTGTTCAGCTCGCTGACGATCGCCGACGACAGCGAGATCACGTCGATGCCCTGCCAGGGCCAGGCCGCGTGCGTCTGCTTGCCCTTGAGCGTGATGTACATCTGGTCCGCGGCGGCCATGAAGCCTTGCGGGCGGTAGAACACCGTGCCCGGCTCCCCTGGCACGACGTGCAGGCCGAAGATCGCGCCCGGCTTCGGGTTCGAAAGCGCGCCGGCCTGCAGCATCTCCACCGCGCCGCCCGCTTCCCGCCCGGGCGGGCCGCCCTCTTCCGCCGGCTGGAACACGAACAGGATCGTGCCCGGAATCTGTACGCGCAGCCCCGCCAGCACTTCGGCCGCGCCCATCAGCATCGCCACATGGGTATCGTGACCGCACGCATGCGCGACCGGCGTCTCCTGGCCGTTGTACGTCGTCGTCACGGTCGACGCGAACGGAAGACCGCTCATCTCCTTCACCGGCAGCGCGTCCATGTCGGCGCGCAGCGCAACGACCGGTCCGGGCTTGCCGCCGCGCAGGACGCCGACGACGCCCGTGCCCGCGATCCCGGTGCGCACCTCGAGGCCCAGCATGCGCATGTGGTCGGCGACGATCTTGGAGGTGCGAACTTCCTGGAACCCGAGCTCGGGATGGGAATGGATGTCCCGCCGCCACGCCACGACCTTGTCGCGCACCGCGTCGCTGCGGACATAGACCTCCCGCGTCGCGATCGGCAGCGCGGTGGCGGGCATGGCCAGGGCCACGACCGCCGTCGCCAGGCCGGCCAGCGCCCCCGTGAGACGCGCGATCTGCGCCGAGATGCGGCGGTGTGTCGTTCCGGTCATGGATCATCCCCTCGCGCCGGGCTTTGGTCCGTCGGCGCACGCCATGACCCTACACCATCCGCGCCCGCAGGGAGCAAGCGGGCGACATGGGGCCGGCGCGGTCGGCCGCCCCGATCAGCCGATCGCCATCTCGAACACACAGGCTGGCGCGCCCGCCCCCGTGCACGCCGTCTCGCGCACGCGGATCGGCGCCCGGACCAGCTCGCCGAACAGGCGCTGAAACACGCCGCGATGCCATTCGCACGGCGCCGTCGCCAGCGGATTAGCGACGATCTCCAGCCGGCACACCTTCCCGGCGCGCACGCGCACCTCGCCCGAGCCCGCGAACGTCCACGCATGCGCCGCCATCAGCTGCAACAGCATCGCCGCGGCCAAACGCGGCGGCGCCAGACGCATCAGCGCTTGCGCCGGCTTCGGAATGCGATGCGCGAGGAGATAGTCCGCCGTGCGCGCGCCCGCTTCGAACGCAAGCGCCTCGGCCTCGCCCTGCGGCAAGGCCTGATACAGCGCGCGATGCAGGGCCGCCGCGTGCGACTGCGGCACCATCTGCGAAGGCGGCGTGGTGCGATACGCAAGCAGGTTCGCATCGGCGAACACCGCATCCGCCGTTTCACGCCCCCACGCATTCTCCAGCACCGCGGCGAGTTGCGTCACCGCGTTCGGCCCGATACGCGGCTCGGCGGCGGCGCGCGCCAGCGTGGCGGCGCCGCTCACGCGTCCGTCTCCCTGCCGTGCTCTTCATACTGCTCGGTGGAGCCGCCGCAGGCTTTCGCCTCCGCCGCCGCCAGCGCTGCGTTGGCGGCGGCGCGCTCGCGCGCCCGGCGCGTCGTCTCGGCGGCGGCGCGCCAATCCTCCACCTGCGCCGGCGCGGCCGTGCGCGTCTCGTCGAAGTGGAAATCCACCTTCTTCTTCGATTGCGGGCCCCAGTAGTTGACCTTGCCGAGATCGTAGAACGTGCGCTGGAAGCCGGCCTTCAGGAACGCTTTCAGGCAGCCCAGCAGATAGCGCCGCCGGAAGCCCGTGCCGCGCCACGGATAGTGGAAGAACGCCTTCTGCATGTAGAAACGGCGATAATTGTTCATCACCCGATCGAGCAGTTCGCCGCGATCCATCGCCGCCGGCTTCATGATCGGCGTGACGAAATTGTACTTCTCGTAGTCGAACACCTCGACCTTGTCCTGCAGCTCCGCGAACAGCGGCGAGAACGGCCAGGGCGTGTACATCGACCAGTTGGCGAGGTCCGGCTGCCAGTCCCACGCCATGCGGTAGGTTTCCTCGAGCGTCTCCGGCGTCTCGTTGTCGAGCCCGACGATGAACTGCGCCTCGGTGAAAATGTCCGCCTTCCGCAACAGCGCGATCGCGCGCTTGTTGTCGGCAATCTTCGTCTCCTTGTTGAAGAGATCGAGCCGCAGCTGCGCCGCGGCCTCCGTGCCGAGGCTCACATGCACGAGCCCCGCCTTGCGGTAGAGCGGCAACAGCTCCTCGTCGCGCAGAATGTCCGTGACCCGCGTATTGATGCCCCACTTCACCTTGTCCGGCAGGCCGCGGCGGATCAGCTCCTCGCAGAACTGCACGAACTTCTTGCGGTTGATGGTGGGCTCCTCGTCCGCCAGGATGAAGAAGCCGACGCCATGATCGCGCACCAGCGTCTCGATCTCGTCGGCCACCTTTTTTGGATCGCGGATGCGATAGTCCCGCCAGAATTTCCACTGACTGCAGAAGCTGCACGTGAAGGGGCAGCCGCGCGCCATGTTTGGGATCGCCACCCGCACGCCGAGCGGCGTGTAGATGTAGTTCTTCCACTCGAGGATGCCCCAGTCGGGCGTGATGCCGTCGAGGTTTTTCACCGTCGGCGCCGCGGGCGTCGCCACGATCTCGGCCTCGTCGCGATAGGCGAGCCCGGCGATCGTTCCGCGCTCGGCGGGCCAGCGCTTCTCCTCGATCGCGCGCACCAGATTGACGAGGATTTCCTCGCCCTCGCCGCGCACGATCACGTCGATCCAGGGCGCCTCGCTGAGCACCTGCTTGTACATGAAGGTCGCGTGCACGCCGCCAAGGATCGTGATGCAGCCGGGCGCGACATCTTTCGCAATCTCGAGCGTGCGCTCCGCCTTGTAGATCGCCGGCGTGATCGCCGTGGCGCCGACGATGTCGGGCGCAAGCGCCGCGATCTGCGCGCGCAACGCATCGTCATCGATGTGGTGCGTCATCGCATCGATGAAGTGGATGTCGGTGTAGCCCGCGGCCTTCAGCGATCCCGCAAGATACGCCGCCCACGCCGGCGGCCAGTTGCCCGCGATCTCGGCGCCGCCGGAATGGTAGTTCGGATGCACGAGCAGGATACGCGGCCCGCGCACGTCGCGCGCGCCTGTTCCGCCCGCCGCCGTCTCCGGCGCGAGTGGCGTCGCGGGGCGGCCGACGGCGGCGTGCGGAACTTCGGTCATGGCGTGCGCCCTCCAAGGCGTCCAGAACGGCGCCGACTGTCGCGCCGCCCCTGTCAGGCGGCAATGACGCGCACACCCGTTTGACGTGTTTGACGCATGGGACGAACGGCGCAGGCGCGGTCGTGCATGTGCGTTCTTGGACGTATGCCGCGACGCCCCTCGCCCCGCGCCCGCACGTCGGTTAAGGTCCGCCCAAAATGAGCGGAGAACGGCGATGCGCCTCGACGACCAGCGGCCCAGCGAGAACATCGAAGACCGGCGCGGCATGCGGGGCGGCGGTGGCGGCGGGATGGGCGGCCTCGGCATCGCCGGTCGCTTCGGCCTGCCGGGCCTGATCATCATCGGCCTGATCTTTTTCTTCTTCCCCGGCGCGCGCCCGCTGCTCGCCGGCCTGCTCGGCATGCAGGGCCCGGCCCCGGTCACGCAGCAGGCCGGGAAGGAAGGCGCGCCGACGGACACCGCAGGCCAGGAAGTCGCGAAGTATCTGGGCTCGATCGAGGACGTCTGGGGCCGCATCTTCGCCGAGGGCAAACTGGCCGGCATCGTCGAGGGCACGACCTACCCGCCCGCCACCCTTGTCCTGTTTTCGGGGCAGGTGCAGTCCGCGTGCGGCGGCGCCACCGCAGCGGCCGGCCCGTTCTACTGCCCCGCCGATTCCAAGGTGTATCTCGACACGTCGTTCTTCACCGAGCTCAAGAGCCGCTTCGGCGCGCCTGGCGATTTCGCGCAGGCCTACGTGATCGCGCACGAGGTCGGCCACCACATCCAGAACCTCGCCGGCCGCTCCGAGTGGCTGATGGAGCAGCGTCGCACGCTCTCCAAGGAGGACTTCAACAAGGCGTCCGTGATGATGGAGCTCCAGGCCGACTGCTACGCCGGCGTGTGGGGCCACTATGCCGGCGAGTGGAAGGGCCAGATCGAGAGCGGCGATCTCGAGGAAGCGCTGAACGCCGCAAACGCGATCGGCGACGACACGCTGCAGAAGCAGGCGCAGGGCTATGTGGTGCCCGACAGCTTCACGCACGGCTCCAGCGAACAGCGCATGAAGTGGTTCAAGACCGGCTACGAAAGCGGCGATCCGAAAGCCTGCGACACGTTCTCGGCGCCGAACCTCTGACCGCAACGGCAAGCGGGCTCCAACGCCTCCGTCATTCCGGGGCGCGCGGCACGCGCGAACCCGGAACCCAGGTGACGGGGGAGACGCCTTGCCATTCGGCCCCTGGGTTCCGGGTTCGGCCTTCGGCCGCCCCGGAATGACGGCGGTGCGGGTCCGCGAGGCGCAGCCGTCCACGCGCCGTTCGCAACCGGACGAAAATCACGCTACCCGACTCCCATGGCGATTTGCGGGGTCGACGAGGCGGGGCGCGGCCCCTTGGCGGGGCCGGTCGTGGCGGCGGCGGTGATCCTGCCGGCCCGCGGCCGTCCCAAAGGCCTGGGCGACTCCAAGGTGCTGACGGAGGCGGCGCGCGTGGAGCTCGCCGCCGCCATCCGCGCCATCGGCGTCGTCGGCGTCGGGATCGCCAGCGTCGAGGAAATCGACACGCTCAACATCTATGTCGCGACGCACCTCGCGATGCGCCGCGCCGTCGAAGCCCTGGCGCAGGCGCCCGCCGCCGCGCTCGTCGATGGCAACGCGCTGCCGGAGCTCCCCTGCCCGGCCGAAGCCATCATCGACGGCGACGCGCACGTCCCCGTCATCTCCGCGGCCTCCATCATCGCCAAGACCGTCCGCGACGCGATGATGATCGAAGCCTGCGCCGCCCACCCCGGCTACGGCTTTTCCAAGCACAAAGGCTACGGCACGCCCGACCACATGGCCGCCCTCACGCGCCTCGGCCCGTGCCCGATCCACCGCCGCAGCTTCAAGCCGGTGCGCGAGGCGCTCGCGGCGCGTTGAGGGCGCTGCGCAACCGCGTCGGTCAATTCCGACACCCCTCATCCGTCTCGCGAACTTCGTTCGCGATCCACCTTCTCCCACAAGGGGAGAAGGGCGAGTGCGGCGACCTTCTCCCCTTGTGGGAGAAGGTGGCGCGAAGCGCCGGATGAGGGGTGAACCACTTCGGGTCGATCCTGACGCCCCCCGATTGGCCTCCCGATTCCCTGCCGTGAATCTTTTGTTTACGCTGGGGCGCGAGGGTGCGCGCTTTAGGGCAGAGGGACACGCCGGGCCGTGGAGAAGGATCGCATCATCGCCGGGGACTGCGTCGAAGCGATGCGTTCGCTGCCGGACGGCTGCGTCGATCTCGTCTTCGCCGACCCGCCCTACAACATGCAGCTTGGCGGCGGCCTCACCCGGCCCGACCAATCCGTGGTCGACGGCGTCGACGACGCCTGGGACAAGTTCGAAGACTTCGCCGCCTATGACCGCTTCACCCGCGCCTGGCTCACCGAGGCTCGCCGGATCCTGAAGCCCGATGGCGCGCTCTGGGTGATCGGCGCCTACCACAACGTGTTCCGCGTCGGCGCGGCGCTGCAGGATCTCGGCTTCTGGATCCTCAACGACGTCGTGTGGCGCAAGACGAACCCGATGCCCAACTTCAAGGGCACGCGGTTCACCAACGCGCACGAGACGCTGATCTGGGCCGCGCGCTCCAAGGACGCGCGCTACGTGTTCAACTACGACGCCATGAAGATGGCGAACGACGACCTGCAGATGCGCTCGGACTGGACGTTCCCGCTCTGCACCGGGCAGGAGCGCCTGCGCGACGAGCATGGCCGCAAGGTCCACGCCACGCAGAAGCCGGAAGCGCTGCTGCACCGCGTGATCCTCTCGACGACGCGGCCGGGCGACCTCGTGCTCGATCCCTTCTTCGGCACCGGCACCACGGGCGCCGCCGCCAAGCGCCTCGGCCGCCACTACATCGGCATCGAGCGCGAAGAGAGCTACATCGCCGCCGCGACGAAGCGGCTGGCGGAAGTGGGCCCGGTCTCGGCCGGCGACATGGCCGTCACGCGCTCCAAGCGCGAGGAGCCGCGCGTCCCGTTCGGCCAGGTGATCGAGGCCGGCTTCCTGCGCCCGGGCGACGTGCTCGTCTCCCCGGACGGTCGCCGCCGCGCCAAGGTCCGCGCCGACGGCAGCCTCGCCTATGGCGACGCCACCGGCTCGATCCACCGCATCGGCGCGCTCGCCATGGGCGCGACCGCCTGCAACGGCTGGACCTACTGGCACCTTGAGCGCAGCGACGCCGCGCCGGTGCCGATCGACGTCTTCCGCCGCGAGATCCGCGCGAAGATGTAATCCCTGCATGCAATCGGGCGTGACGCCGGGGCGCCGTTGCGGCCCAGCGGCCGCACGCGCATGATCGCGCCAACGACACCAGAAGAACGACAGGTCTAGGGAGGAACGTCGGCGTGGATCTCGGCGTGGATCTCGCGGCGCTGGCCGCGTGGATGGACCGGCGCGGCCTCGGGCGCGGCCCGATCGAGGACGCCGTCCGCCTCGGCGGCGGCACGCAGAACATCCTTGTGCGCTTCCGCCGTGACGACGCGACCTACGTGCTGCGCCGCCCACCGCCGCAACTGCGCGCCAACTCCAACGAAACGATGCGCCGCGAGGCGCGCATGCTTGCGGCGCTCGCCGGCACGGACGTGCCGCATCCCCGCCTGATCGCCGCCTGCCCCGAAGAGGACGTGCTCGGCGCGAGTTTCTACCTCATGCAGCCGATCGACGGCTTCAACCCGACGACGGGCCTTCCGCCCCTGCACGCCGGCTCGCCCGACGTCCGCCGCCGCATGGGCTTCGCGCTCGTCGAAGGCATCGCCGCGCTCGGCGCGCTGGATCACCGCGCGCTCGGCCTCGCCGATTTCGGCAAGCCGGACAATTTCCTCGAACGCCAGACCGCGCGCTGGGCCGCGCAGCTCGCGAGCTATGCGGAATTCGCCGAATGGCCTGGCCCCGCCGGCATTCCCGGCGTCGACAAGGTCGCCGCCTATCTCGACCGCTGGCGTCCCGCCACGTTCGAGCCCGGCATCATCCACGGCGACTACCACCTCGCCAACGTGCTCTATCGGCCCGACAGCGGCGAACTCGCCGCCATCGTCGACTGGGAGCTGACGACGATCGGCGATCCGCTGCTCGATCTCGGCTGGCTCCTCGCCACGTGGCCGCGCGAGAACCGCGCCAACGAGATCGGCGTCGCCGTCCAGCCCTGGACGGGCTTTCCGACCGCGGACGAACTCGTGGCCCACTACGCCGCGCGCAGCCGCCGCGATCTTTCCGCGATCCAATGGTACGGCGTGCTCGCCTGCTACAAGCTCGGCATCATCCTGGAAGGCACGCACGCCCGCGCCTGCGCCGGCCGCGCGCCGAAGGAGACGGGCGACAAGCTGCATGCGCACACGGTGAGCCTGTTCGAGCGCGCGTTGGATTGGATCGGCTGACGCCGAAGACGGAAGGACGCCCCATGGCGATGAAGGCCCTGCGCTATTTCGGCGCCCGCGACATCCGCTGCGAAGCGATGGACGATCCTGTCCTGCAGAGCCCGCGTGACGCCGTCATCAAGGTCGAGCGCTGCTCGATCTGCGGCAGCGATCTGCACATCTATCACGGCCACGGCTTCTCCGAGGACATCGGCTTCTGCGTCGGCCACGAGGCCGTGGGCGAGGTGGTGGAAGTCGGCCGCGCGGTGACGCGCCTCAAGCCCGGCGACAAGGTGATGATGTCCGCCGCCGTCGGGTGCGGCGCCTGCCGCTCCTGCCTCGCCGGAGACATCAACCGCTGCGAGACGAACTCCGGCGCCTGCTACGGCCTCAGCGCCAAACTCCAGGGCTGCCAGGCCGAGGCGATGCGCGTGCCCGCCGCCGACATCAACGCCGTCAAGATCCCCGAGGGCGTCAGCGCCGATCAGGCCCTCATGCTCACCGATGCGATGGCGACGGCGTGGTTCGGCGCGCGCAACGCCGACATCGCCTCCGGCAAGACCGTCGCCGTCGTCGGGCTTGGCCCGATCGGGTTGATGGCCGTCGATTCCGCCTTCGTGATGGGCGCCGCCCGCGTGTTCGCGATCGATCCGGTTCCGGAGCGTCGCGCGCTGGCGCAGGCCAATGGCGCGATCGCGCTCCACCCCGACGAGGCGCCGGACCTCATCCAGGAAGCCACACGCGGCCGCATGTGCGAGTCCGTCGTCGAGGCCGTTGGCCTTACGCCCACAATCAAACTCGCACTGCGCCTCGCGGGGCGGCGTGGCGCGGTGTCGGTCATCGGCGTCGCGCAGGACAAGCGCTTCGACTTCCCCATGTCGCGGGCCTTCGGCGCCGGCCTCACCTTCCGGATCGGCACGTGCTCGGTGCCCGAAACCTGGCCCGAACTCGTGCCCCTGATCCAGGCCGGCCGGCTCAAACCCGAGCGCTACATCAGCCACGTCATGCCGCTTAGCGACGGCGCAAAGGCCTACGCCATGTCCGACGCCAAGACCGAAGGCGCGCTGAAGCTGGTGCTGACGCCGTAGCCGGAGCAAACGCACCCCACTCTCGCGACGGCGACACCTGCTACATACCGCTCAAGGCGCGATTCCCCTCCCCAGCGGGGAGGGGCCAGGGGTGGGGAGAGCGCGCACTTATCTTCGAAGCGAAGCAACACCGACGGTTCACAGGGCTCATCTCCCCCTCCCAACCCTCCCCCGCTGGGGGAGCGCCTTGTCCGTGGGCGGACGATCGCCGCCGAGGAGGTCCGGCCCTAGCGCTCACCCTCTCCCCGCGGCGCGAAGTCGAGCGGCAGCTGCGGCGACGGCGTCCGCGTGCGCCGCGCCACGCCGCGACGCGACGACGCCGACCCCGTCGGCGGCAGACCTGATTTCCGGCTGCCGTGCTTCTCCTGGATCGCCAGCGCCGTCCGGCGGAACCCCGCCTCCCCGCGCACGGCATAGACGCGCTCCCGCGCCGCGCGCGCGGCCTGTTCGTGGTCGACGAGCCGCTCCGGATAGGTGCGGCCCAGCGCGACGCCGCGCGCGGTCAGCGTGTCGCGCGGCGCGCGCCAGGGTTCGTGCAGCCATTCGTCCGGGAGCGCCGCAAGCTCGGGAACCCAGCAGCGGATGAAGGCGCCCGTGGGATCCTGATCGTGCGACTGCTTCACCGGATTGTAGATGCGCGCGGTGTTCACGCCCGTCACGCCCGATTGCATCTGCACCTGCGGATAATGGATGCCGGGCTCGAAGTCCGTGAACATGCGCGCCAGCGTCTGCGCCGGGGCCCGCCAGTCGCGCCACAGATGATATGCCGAGAACGCGGTGACCATGCTCCGCATGCGGAAGTTCAACCACCCCGTCGCGGCGAGCGCGCGCATGCAGGCATCGACAAACGGGAACCCTGTGCGCCCCTCCGCCCACGCGGCGACGACGGCCGCATCGTCCGCCCGCGCCGGCCGCAAGCCCTCATAGGCCGGATGCAGCGCGCGGCGCTCCAGATCGGGCTCGTCCTCCAGCTTCTGGATGAAGTGGCAATGCCAATGGAGGCGCGAAGCAAAGGACGCGACGGACTGCGCGAACATCTCGTCGCCAGCGTCGCGCCAACGCGCCTTCGCCCGCAGCGCCGCTTGATACGTCTCGCGCATCGACAGGCACCCGAGCGCCAGATGCGCCGAGACGCGCGAGCACGCCTGCGCGCCCTCCAGCGGCGACGCCATCGCCCGCCGATACGTCCGCCCGCGCGCGTCGAGGAAGGATCGCAGCAACGCCACGCCCTCGGCCCGCCCGCCCCATTGGCGCTCCGGGCACGGATCGATCGCGAGGCTGAGAGCGGCGGCGTCCGGCGCCTCGTGCGAGTCCAATTCGGCCATCCGGATCGTTTCCGGCGCGGGGATGCGCGGCGCCCGCATCTGCGCCTCCCACCGCGCCGCCCAGCCGTCGCGGCCGTCATGCGCGCGCGCGACGCCGTGCTGGCGCGACTCGAACACGGGCACGCCGGCCCGCCGGGCCCAGCGCCGCACCGCGCGATCACGCTCGTAGGTCCAGAAAAGCCCCGTCTCTTCGTGCGCATGCAGCGCGGCGATGCCCTGCGCGGCGTGCAGCTCCGCCAGCACGTCGACCGCCTCGCCCACGCGCACGATCAGCCGGCCCCCCCGCGCGCGGAGCGCCGCGTCCAGATCCGCGAGGCTTTCGGCGAGGAAGGCGTAATGCCGGCCCGCCATCTCCGCCTGGCGCCACAGCTCGGGCTCGATGATGTAGAGCGGCGCCACGGGGCGCCCGCCTGCGCACGCCGCCGCGAGCGGGGCATGGTCATGCACCCGCAGATCACGCTTGAACCAGACCACCTCGATCATCGACGGGAGCTCCCGCCGCTCATACGCACGCGGCCTGCGATCGGCTCACCCGCACGCGGGCCTAGCCGACGATCACCTTCTCCTCCCCCCACCAGATCGGCGAGCGGGCGAGATCGATGAACTTGCGCTCGTCCTCGAGCAGCATCAGGCCGGCGGCCTGCGCTTCCGGGCGGCGTCCGTTCGAGAGCACGTCCTCCAGACTGTCGAACCAGAGCTGGGCCACGCCGTCATAGTCGGCCGGGGCGTCGCGGCTGGCGCGCAGGCCTTCGCTCGCGTCCGGCGGCAGGCTGTGCAGCTGCACGTAGCGCCGGATGCGGAGCACGTCGGCGACGCGCGCCACCAGCGGCCCATGCTGGTTGAGCCAATAGTCCTGAAACTCCGCACGCGACAGGTGCGGCGCGCGGACGAGGCAGAAGGTGAGCTTGATCATGGTTGGCTCCGCAATGCGGAGCACGCTAGCGCGCCTCAGACCACCGCCTCAAGCCGTGCGACGCCGACCGCGAACCGATCCGCGAGCGGGCCGGGACGCAGCGTGAGGAACGCGTCGGCGAGCCCGCGATAGTACCAGGCGAGCTCCGCGGGCGGCGCGTTGAAGCGCGTCCACACCGCCGCGCCGACGCGCGCGTGATCCTCGAGGATCTCCTCCAGATTGTGGATCTTGTCCGCGAGCGCGACGAGCCGCACCGCCTCCGGCTTGGACGGCAGCGCGGCGAGATAGGCCTCCTTGCGCGCCCGCCAGGGCGGCTTGGGCTTTTCCCAGGCGTCCGTGCAGGCCGCCACGATCGTCGCGACGCGCGGACCGAAGCGCGCCTCGATGTCGGCCAGCGCGATCTTGTCGCCCTGGTCCTCGATCGCGTCGTGCAGCAGGGCCGCGATCACCTGATCCTCGTCCCCGCCCTCGGTGATGACGATCGACGCCACCCCGAGCAGGTGGCCGATATAGGGGACGGGCTTGGCCTTGCGCGTCTGCGCGCGGTGCAGCCTGTGCGCGAGGACGAGCGCCTCATCCAAACGCTCCGTGTACTGACCTTCCTTCATGCTTTCGTTCTCCTTCCGAGCCGCGAAAGACAGGCGTGCGGCGTCGCCTCCGCCCGGCGCGCGGGCGTGAACGTGGGGCCTCGTCGGCGGCGCGGGCCGCCGGTCCCGGCGACGCGCAAGGCGACGCCGGGGGAGCCGGATTGGGGATCAGGGGGCCGCTCGGGCCGCGCGCGGAGGCGCAGCGCCAACACGGCGGGCGCGAAGACTATCGCGCGTCTTTGATGTCGAGGGAGGCGCGAAGCTCGCGCTTGAGGAACTTGCCGTTCGCGTTGCGCGGCAACGGCTGGTCCATGACCCAAATATAGCGCGGCGCCTTGTGTTTTGCAATGAGCGACAGGCACAACGCGCGCAGGGCGGCGGGATCTAGCGTTGCGCCCGGT
This sequence comes from Alphaproteobacteria bacterium, assembly GCA_018969015.1. Lineage (GTDB taxonomy): Bacteria > Pseudomonadota > Alphaproteobacteria > Caulobacterales > Aquidulcibacteraceae > REEB506. The sequence continues at coordinate 56,781 of JAGWZE010000009.1, read as the reverse complement.
CGCGGCACGACGGCGGCGCCCACCTCCTCGCCGAGGCGGTCGTCCGGCACGCCGAACACGGTGCACTCGGCGACGTCCGGGTGCTGGTACAGCGTCGATTCCACCTCAGCGCAGTAGATGTTCTCGCCCCCGCGCAGGACCATGTCCTTCTTGCGATCGACGAGGAAGATGAAGCCGTCGTCGTCGAGATAGGCGACGTCGCCCGTGCGCAGCCACCCGTCGACGATCGTCTCCGCCGTGGCGTCCGGCCGATTGATGTAGCCCGCGATGACGGACGATCCCTTAACCCACAATTCGCCGGGCTGGCCCGAGGGGAGCGTGCGGCCTTCATCGTCGACGACCTTGGCCTCGAACGTCGGCATCGCGCGCCCGCAGCTCGCCGGCTTGTCGACGAAAAAATCTCCGGCGATCGACGTGATGATGCCGGATGTCTCGGTCATGCCGTAGCCGGTGTTGGGCCGCGCGGTCGCGGCGGCCGCGTCGATCTTGAGCACCAGATCCGGCTGCAGCTGCGCGCCGCCGCCGCCGAGCGTGAGCAGGCTCGAGGTGTCCCGCGTGGCGAAGTCCGGATGCGCGATCAGTTCGCGCGACATCACCGGCACGCCCGACATCGTCGTGCAGCGCTCGCGTTCGATCAGGCGCAGCGCCTCGCCCGCCTCCCATTTGTACATCAGCACGAGCTTGCCGCCGCCGGCCGTGGCGGCATAGGCGACGCAGTTGTTCGCGGTGACGTGGAACAGCGGCGTGGTCACGAGCGCGATGGGAATCGGCGGCGTCGCTGGCGGTTCGACGCCCGTCGCGCGCTGCGTCGCGAGCCCCTGCACCTGCCCGGCGAACAGCATGTTCATCAGGTTGGAGACGCAGCTGCGCTGGGTGAGCTGCGCGCCCTTCGGGAAGCCGGTCGTGCCGGAGGTGTAGAAGATGCAGAAATCCGCGTCCGGATCGATTGCGACGTCCGGCATCACGGCCGGCGCGGAGACGACCTCGCTCCACGCGACGGCGCCCGCCGGCGCCGGCGCACGGACCGCCACCAGCGTCGCGGCGCCGATCATGTCGGGCTGCGTGGCGATCCGCTCCAGACGCTCGGCGTCGGCGAAGATCACGCGCGGCGCGGCGTCCTTCAGGCCATAGGCCATCTCGGTCGACGTCCACCACGCGTTCATGCCGACGACGACGAGCCCGGTGCATGCGCAGGCCCAGTAGATCAGCATCCATTCGGGGAAATTGCGCATGGCGATGGCGACGCGATCGCCCGGCTTCAGCCCTTTGGCCGTGAGCCAGGCCGCGATGGAGGCCACCTGCGCATGAGCCTGCGCGTAGCTGAGGCGTTCGTCGCCATAGATGATGTATTCGCGCTCGGCGAAGGGCGCCGTGGAAAGCCACACGCTGCGGACGTCCGGCGGCGCGGCCTTGAACGCGCGGATGCGCGCGCCGCGCAGCTCGATCTCGCCGATCTCGAACGGCGCGCCCGGCGCCGTCAGTTCGGCCCAAGCCTGGTCCAGTTGCGCATAGTGCACGGTGTCGCTCCCCGAATGTGTCGCCCGCGTCGCCGTTTCAGCGCGCGCCCTGCCCGTCATCGACCCGCACCACCGTGCCCGTCACCGCATCCGAGGCGGGGCTGACGAGGAACAGAAGCGTCGAATCGAGCTGGGCCGGATCGCCGATCCGCTTGCGCGGGAAATGCTGGCTGATGTCGCCCATGCGGCTCAGCATGCCGTCCATCATCTCCGAGGCGAAAGCGCCCGGCGCGATGGCGTTGACGTTGATGTGGAAGCGCGACCACTCCACCGCGAGCGTCTCGGTGATGCGCACCACCGCGGCCTTGCTCACCGAATAGAGCGCCGCGCCGTTGCCCCCATAGCCGAACGCCGCTTCCGACGCGATGTTGACGATCCGCCCCGGCGCATTCGCCGCCATCAGGCGCCGCGCCACCTCGCAGCTGAGGATGAACGGCGCGCGGACGTTCACGTCGAGCACGCGGTCGATCAGATCGAGCGGCATTTTGTGCGCGCGCTGGGCGTCCGGGATGCCGGCGTTGTTGACGAGGATCGTCACGAGGCCAAGCCGCTTCTCCGCCTCCGCCACCGCGGAGATGAGATCGTCCGCGTTGGTGGCGTCCATCGCGATCGGCTCGGCGACGCCGCCGGCGGCCCGGATCTCCGCGGCGATTTCCTCGAGGCGGTCGACGCGACGGGCCGCAAGCGCAACCTTCGCGCCACATTTGGCGAGCACCTTCGCGAAGCGCAGGCCAAGCCCCGAAGAGGCGCCGGTGACGAGCGCCGTCTGGTCGCTGAGATCGGTGGAGACGTTCGGCAGCGGATAGCTCACGATTTCGTCCTCCCGCTCGTCGGGATGTCCTTGAACGGCACGTTCTTGTCGACGCGCACGTCCGCCGGCAGGCCGAGCACGCGCTCGGCGATGATGTTGCGCAGGATCTCGTCCGAGCCGCCTTCGATGCGCGTGGCCGGCGAGCGCATCAGCATCGCCTGGAAGCGCCCGTTCTGCGGGCTCGTCTCGTCCCAGACCACGCCGGACTGGCCCTGCAGATCCAGCGCGAACATCGCCAGTTCCTGCATCGTCGCGCCCGCGACGAGCTTGCCGATCGAGTTTTCCGGGCCCGGCGTCTCGCCTTTGCTGAGCGCGGTGATCGCCCGCATGCCCGTGTATTTCAGGCCGGACTGGCGCACCGCGAACTGCGCGAGCTTGGAGCGCACGGCGCGATCATCGACGGCGGCGCGGCCGTCGATCTCCATCTCCATGCAGAGCCGGAAGAGCTCCGGGAAACCGGTCGACATGCCCGAGCCGATCGAAAGACGCTCGTTCATCAGCGTCGTCAGCGACACTTCCCAGCCCTGGCCGACGGCGCCGAGGCGCTGCGAGTCCGGGATGCGCACGTCGGTGAAGTACACCTCGTTGAACTCGGATTTGCCGTTCGCCTGCTTGATCGGCCGGACCTCGACGCCCGGCGTCTTCATGGACAGGAAGAACATCGTCAGACCCTTGTGCTTGGGCACGTTCGGGTCGGTCCGGGTAATGAGCAGGCCCCAGTCGGAATGCTGGGCGCCGCTCGTCCAGATCTTCTGGCCGTTGATGATCCAGTCGCCCGAGCCGTCTTCGGCCTTGACCGCGCGCGTGCGCAGGCCCGCGAGATCGGAGCCGCCGGCTGGCTCGGAGAAAAGCTGACACCAGATCTCCTCGCCGCTGGCGAGCGGTGGCAGCAGGCGGCGCTTGTGCTCCTCGCTCGCCCAGCTCATCACCGTCGGGCCGCACATGCCGTGCCCGATGACGAACGGCCCGGAAAGCGCGCCATAGACGCCCTCCTCCTGGCCCCAGATCACGCGCTCGATCGCCGAGCGCGCGCCGCCGCCATATTCCTTCGGCCAGTGCAGGCAGGCCCAGCCGGCGTCGGCCTTCTTCTTCTGCCAGGCCTTCGCGGCCTTGAGCGGATCTTCGCTGGCGATGCCGTTGGAGCCGAAGCTCGCGCGCTTCAGCTCGGCTTCGAGGTGCTTCGGCGCGTTGGCGGCGATCCAGGCGCGCGCTTCGGCGCGGAACGCGGCTTCCTGCGGGGTGTCGTTGAAATCCATGTCGCCCTCCCTTCAGGCGGCTTCGGCGGCGTTGCCGGCGCGCATGCGCGCGATGAGATGATCTTCCCAAACCGATTGAGACCCGAGCGCCAGCGCGAGCGCATTCGCGCGGCGATAGAACAGGTGGCAGTCGAAGGCCCAGGTGAAGCCCATGCCGCCATGCACCTGGATGTTGTTCTTCGCGCAGTGCAGGAAGGCCTGCGTGGCCGAGACGCGCGCGGTCGCGGCGGCGACGGGCAACTCGGCTGCACCAGCCGAAAGCGCCCACGCGGCATAGTAGCAGTTCGAGCGCGCAAGCGTCGCCGAGACGTACATGTCCGCGAGCATGTGCTTGATCGCCTGGAACGAGCCGATCGGCCGACCGAACGCCATGCGGTCGAGTGCGTAGTCGCGGGCCATCTCGAGCGCGCGATCGGCGCCGCCGACCTGCTCGAACGCCATCAGGATCGCTGCGCGATCGAGCACCTGCGAGGCGATGTGCCATCCCTCGCCCGCGCCGCCGAGCGGCTCGGCCGGCGCATTCTTGAACGCGATGCGCGCATAGCTGCGCGTGGGGTCGATCGTCGTCACGGCCTCGCGCGTGACGCCTTCGGCGGCGAGATCGACGAGGAACAGCGAGATCGCTTCGGGACCATCGCCCTCGCCCGTGCGCGCCGCGACGATCGCGACGTCGGCGACGTCGCCGTCCAGCACCGCGGCCTTTTCGCCGGTGAGCTTTCCGCCGCGCGCCACGGTCTTGATCCGCGCCGGCGTGGTTTCGCCCTGGCCCTCGGCGAACGCGAACGCGCCCACCGCCGTGCCGGCGGCGAGTTTCGGCAGCCAGGCCTGCTTCTGCGCCTCGGTCCCCGCCTGCAGCAGGAACTCCGCGGCGAGATAGATGGAGGACGCGACGGGCGTCGGCGCGATCGCGCGGCCGAGCTCTTCCGCGACGAGACACAGCTCCAGATGCGTGAGCCCGAGCCCGCCATAGGCTTCCGGGATCGCGACGCCGAGCACGCCCATCTCCGCGAGGCCCGCATAGAGCGCCCGGTCGAACAGCTGCGGACCTTCCGCCACGGCGCGCACTGCAGCAGACGTGCAGCGCGCCGCCAGGAAACGCCGCACCTGATCCTGCAGCGCTTTCTGATCGTCGGAGAAATCGAGGTTCATGCGTCGGCTCCTCGGCAGGACCGCACGCGTCGGCGCGCGCTGATCCGAAACTTCGCAATCGCCGCACGCGTCCGCTTCGAGCGTTCGCAGGTGCGGCGCCACGCCTCGCGAGATGCGCGCGGCGCTGGCGGCGCATATACGACACCACAGGATCGAGGGCGTCCAGATGCCGGCGCGGGCGCCGTCACGGAACCTCGCGCCGTCGTGCGACGCGCAGGGATTGGTCTGTGTACGGAGAGACACGTCGCCCTTGCGCCGCCGCGCGGGCGCTCCTAGCGCTTACGCGACACACTGCCTCGCGCACAGGAGCCGCACCGATGCCGAAACCGACCCGCCGCCACAAACCCGTAGGCCCAGAGTTCCTGACGTCGGCCGTCGAGAAGCCGCTGGCGCGTCACGCCTTCAAGGTTCCGGCTTCGGCCGTGTGGGCGGCGCTGCGCGACGGGCCGACCTGGGCCCAGTGGCTGCCGATCACCAAGGTGACGTGGACGAGCCCGGAGCCGTTCGGCGTCGGCACCACCCGCACCGTCGAGATCGGCGACCAGGTGGTGCACGAATACTTCTACGCCTGGGACGAGGGCCGCCGCATGGCGTTCCGGTTCGAGGAGTCGAGCCTGCCCGTCTCCGCCGGCGCGGAGGACTACACCGTCGTCCCCACGGTCGACGGCTGCGAGCTCCTCTGGTCCGGCAAGGCGAGCGCCATCTTCCCGCTCGGCGGCCTGATCACGGGCCAGCTGCGCAACTCCCTGGCCGCGGGCATGCCGAAGCTCGAAGCCCTCATCAAGGCGGAGCCCAAACGCTTCGGCCTTTGACCGGGCCCCGCGGCCTCGCTAGCAACCGCCGGCAGCAGCAGGCTGGCCATCCGGTCTACCCCTGGGGCATGGACGCGGATAGGTTGCGGCCAAGAGGGCATTTACGTGAACGACCAGCACACACGCGCCGTGGCGCCCGGAGGCTCCCGTGAGCAGTGAGCCGCGCGCCAGCGTCGTCATCGCGGTGCTGAACGAGGCCGAGAACGTCGAGGCCGTGTGCGCCGAAGTCATTGAGAAGATGGGGCCTGTGGCCCCGTTCGAGGTCGTGTTCGTGGACGACGGCTCGACGGACGGCACGCCCGACATCCTCGCCCGCATGGCTGCGGCCGACCCGCGGGTGCGGCTGGTGCGGCACGCCAAGCGCTGCGGCAAGTCGCAGGCGGTCCGCACCGGCGTCCTGGCCGCGCGGGCGGCCTGGATCGCGACGCTGGACGGCGACGGCCAGAACGATCCCGCCGACCTGCCGGACATGCTCGGCCGCGCCTGGGCCGCCGGCGCGCCCGGTCCGATCGTTGCGGGCGTACGGGTGCGCCGGGACGACCCCGTCTCCCGCCTGATCGCCACCCGGATCGCGAACGGCTTCCGGGCCGCCGTCCTCGGGGACCATTGCCCCGACACCGGCTGCGGGGTGAAGGTGTTCCCGCGCGACCGCTTCCTGCTCCTGCCCTGCTTCGAGGGCATGCATCGCTTCCTGCCGGCGCTGTTCCAGCGCTACGGCCACCCGCTTCTGAACCATGAGGTGCGCCACCGCGCGCGCCGGGCGGGAACGTCGAAGTACACCAATCTCGGCCGCGCCGTGGTCGGCGTGTTCGATCTGGTCGGCGTGATCTGGCTGGTGCGCCGCACGCAGGCGCCGACGATCCTGCCGGAGGCGCCGCGGTGAGCGAAGCGCGGTCCCTGTCCTGGCGCGACCTGCTCGCGCTGCTGGCGTTCGCCCTCGTGCTGCTGGTCCCGGGCCTCGCGCAGGTCCCGCCGACGGATCGCGACGAGTCCCGCTACGCTGTCGCCAGCACGCAGATGATGACGAGCGGCGATTTGATCGACATCCGCTTCCAGGAGGAGCCGCGCTACCTGCAGCCGGCCGGCATCTACTGGCTGCAATCGGCCGCCGTCACGGCGCTGAGTTCGCCCGAAGCGCGCGAGATCTGGGCCTATCGCGTGCCGTCGCTGCTTGCCTGCATCGGCGCCGTGCTGATCACCGGGCTTCTTGGCGCCGCCCTGTTCGGACGCAACGCCGGGCTCGCGGCCGGCGCGCTCTTGGCCATGAGCTTCATGGTGGGCTTCGAGGCCCGCACCGCCAAGACCGACGCCGCGCTGCTCTTCTCCATCGTCGCGGCGCAGGCGGCGCTGCTCACCATCTATCTCAAGCCCGATGGCCCGCGCTGGCGCGCGGCGGCGTTCTGGGCGGCGCTCGGCGTCGGCATGATGCTGAAGGGCCCCATCATCCTGATGGTGTGCGGCTCGACCATCGCCGTGCTGCTGGCGTGGGATCGGAAATTCGCGTGGCTGCGCGGCCTGCACGCCGGATGGGGCGCGCCCTTGTTCCTTGCGATCGCGCTGCCCTGGTACGTCGCGATCAGCGTGGTGAGCAACGGCGACTTCTTCGCCCACTCCGTCGGCCGCAACCTGCTCGGCAAGGTGGGCGACGCGCAGCAGTCCCACGCCGGCCCGCCGGGCTACTATCTTCTGCTGTTCGTGCTGACGTTCTGGCCGGGCTCGCTGCTCGCGGGGTTCGCCGCGCCGTTCGTGTGGCGCGGCCGCACCGAGCCGGCGATCAGGTTCCTGATCGCGTGGATCGTGCCGACATGGCTCATTTTCGAGTTCGTCGCGACCAAGCTGCCCCACTACGTCCTGCCGACGTATCCGGCCCTCGCGATCCTCGCCGCCGCCGCCGCGTTTGCCCCCGCAGGCGCCCCGCTCGGGCGGTGGAGGATCGCCGGCGCCGTCTTCGCCGTGCTGTGGCTCGCGGTGACGCTCCTGGCCGTCGCGCTCGGACCGGCGCTCGTGCAGCACTTCGAGAAGGTCATCGATCCGCTGCTCGTCGCCACCGCGACGCTGGGCCTGCTGGCCGCGGGCGCGCTTCTGTGGTTTGCGGCGCGCGGCGAGGCCGTGCGTGCGCTGATCGCCGCCGCCGTCGCGGCCGTCGTCGTCTGGCCGGTGACGTTCGCGGCCGCCGTGCCGCGCCTCGACCACATCTGGCTAGCGCCGCGCGTCGCCGCCGCCGTCCAGTCCGTGCGCGCCTGCCCGAACGCGACGCTCGCCACCTCGCCCTACCAGGAGCCGAGCCTCGTCTTCCTGTATGGCCCTGACCTGACGAAGCGCGTGACGCCGCTGCAGGCCGCCGACGTGCTCGCCGCCGATCCCGCCTGTGCCCTCGCGCTGATCGGCGTCGAGGAGCGCGAAGCTTTCCTCGCGCGCACCGCCGCGCTCGGACTCGCGGTCCAGCCCATCGGCGCCGTCGCCGGCGTGAACTATTCGAACGGCGATTACCTCGAGCTGACCATCTATGCGGCCCGGCCGCCCGCGGCGTCGCGGTGACGGCCGCGCCTCCGGACGATCCGGCTCCGGCCGAAGCGCCTCAGCCGCCGACGACGAAGCGGCCGCTCGTCCTCGCCATCGGCGTGACCGCGGTATTTGCGCTCGTGAGCGTCACGGCCATGGTCCTGCCGTTCGACTCGGGCGCCACGCTCGGCCGGTGGCTCGACCTCGCACGGCACAGCCCGTGGGCGGCGCCCGCCGCCATTCTCGGCTTCGCGGGCCTCGCCTCGATCGGCGCGCCGCAGATCGTTCTCATCCCCGCTCTCGTCGCCGCGTTCGGGCCGTGGGCCGGCTTTTTCTACAGCTGGGTCGGCAAGCTCTTACACTGCAGCCTGGGCTTCGCCGTCGGGCGCCGGTTCGGCGCCGCAGCGCTCGCGCGCCACGCCGGCCCGAAACTGACCGCAACGATGACGCAGCTGGCGAAGCACGGTTTCGCCGCAAGCGCTGCGATCCGCATGGTGCCGACGGTGCCGTCCGTCGTCGTCAATGTCGCCGCGGGCTGCACACCCATCCGGTTCCGCGATTTCATTGCCGGCACGGCGCTCGGCAGCGTGCCGAAAATGGCGTTGATCGCGTTCGCGGGCTCCGCGGCGATCGCCGGCCTCAACGGCGCCGGCCTTGGCGCCTGGCTCGCCGTGGCCGCGGCCGTGGTCGCGTTCTTCGCCGTGGCGGTGGCGGGACGCGCCTGGATGCGCGCGCTGGCGCGCAAGTGATCCGCAAGGATCAGCCGGCCTTCTGCACGCCCTCGCCCGCTTCGCTCGTGTCTGGCGCCTCGCGCTGCGCCGTCAGAAGGCGCGTGATGCCCTGGATGAGGATCGTCGGCGTGACGGGCTTGGCGATGTAGTCGTCGCAGCCCGCAGCGCGCCCGAGCTCGACGTGCTCGCGCATCGCGTTCGCGCTCAGCATCGCGATCGGCGTGCGCGGCGCGCCGCGCTCCGCCTCCAGACGCCGGATCTCGCGCGTCGCCGCGAGGCCATCCATGACCGGCATCTGCATGTCCATCAGCACGAGATCGAACGTCGCCGCCTGGAACGCCTCGACGGCCTCGCGGCCATTCTCCGCGAAGGTGAGACTGGCGCCCATCGGCCCCAGGATCAGCTCGACGACGCGGCGATTGGTGGGGTGATCCTCGGCGACGAGGATGCGCAGCCCGCCCTCGTCCTCGACGGCCTCCGGCTGCGGCTCCGGCCGCGCGTCGACGAGGCGCGTGTCGAACTCGCACAGCGGCATCGTACGGCGCATGGGAAGACGCACTTCGAAACGGCTGCCCACGCCCACGCGCGACGTGGCGCTGATCTCGCCGCCCATCATCTCCACGAGCGCGCGGGAGATCGCTAGGCCAAGGCCGGTGCCGCCGAAACGGCGGGCGATCGTCTGATCGGCCTGCTCGAAACGGCCGAACAGGCGCGACGCGGCCTCCTCGTCGAAGCCGACGCCCGTGTCCTCGACGACGATCGTCACCATGCTCGGCGCATCCGCCGCCGCGTCGACGACGTCGATGCCGATATGCACGCGGCCCGCATCGGTGAACTTGATGGCGTTGGACGTCAGGTTGGCGATGACCTGGCGCACGCGCACCGCGTCGCCCTCGAACGTGCCACGCGCCGAGTCGCCGTAGTGGATCTCGAACTCGAGCCCCTTGTCGTCCGCGCGCACGCGCATCAGCTGCGCCGCGGTTTCGACCGTCTGCACGAGATCGAATGTCGCGATCTCCAGTTCGAGCTTGCCGGCCTCGATTTTGGAGTGGTCCAGGATGTCCGAAAGCAGGCGCTCGAGCGATTGGCTCGACGCCGTGAGCAGATCGACGATCTCCTTCTGGCGCGTGTCGAGCGGCGACGTGGCGAGCACGCCAAGAAGACCCGTCAGGCCATTCAGCGGCGTGCGGATCTCGTGGCTCATGTTCGCGAGGAAGGCGCTTTTCGCGGTGCTCGCCGCTTCGGCGTCGCGCCGCGCCTGGATCAGCTCGCGCTCGTGCGCCACGCGCTCGGTGATGTCGCGCGCGGCGGCGTAGATGAGGCCGTTGGTGGGCGTGGCGCGCCACTCGATCGAGCGGTACGCGCCGTCGGTCGTACGGAAGCGATTGACGAAATCGATCACCTTGGCGCCGTCGCCAAGCTGCCCCATCGCCTCCATGGTCGAGGCCTGATCGTCCGGATGGACCAAAGGCAGGAAGTCCTGCCCCTCGAGCACCGACGACGGATAGCCGAGCACCGCTTCGAACGCCTTGCTGGCCCGCACGAACCGGCCATCCACGTCCGCGATGCACAACAGATCGAGCGAGATGTCGAAGAAGCCGGACAACTGCGCCAGCGCGTTGGCGAGGCGCTCGTCCGCGACCTTGCGCTCAGTGATGTCGTAGCGCACCGACACGTAGCGCATCGGCCGGCCCTCGTCGTCGAGCATCGGCACGATCGTGGTGTCGACCCAGTAGGTCGCGCCCGTCTTGGACCGGTTGCAGATCTCGCCGTGCCAGATGTCGCCGCGCCCGATCGTGCGCCACATGTCGACGAAGAACGCCTTGGGATGCGACCGCGAATTGAGCATCGCGTGCGTCGCGCCGATGAGCTCTTCGCGCGAATAGCCGCTGATCGTGCAGAATCGGTCGTTGACGAACTCGATCACGCCGCGCGGATCGGTGATGGCCACGATCGCGTGCTGATCGAGCGCGGTCTGATAGGCGGAGAGGTCGCGCAGGGCCTTGTCGGCCTTGCGCAGCGCTTCGCGCGTGCGCGCCTCGGCCTCGCGGCGCGCGTCGCGCTCGCCCCGGACCACGATGAGACGCCCCAGCGCTTCGAGCAGCGGCGCCAGCTCGTCGAGGACGCTTTGGTCATACCCGCCGGGGCGATTGGCGAGGCCGACGAGGCCGATCATCTTGTCTTCGACGATGATCGGAGCGCCGAGGAATGCGTCCAGGGGCGGATGGCCCGGCGGCAGCCCGCCCGACCGCGGGTCGTTGGCCGGATCATTGGCGATCACCGCCGCATCCGTGCGCAGCGCCGCGCCGAACAGCGAATTCGGATTGCGAAGTTCGAGCGCTTGCCCGCCATGGCGCGCCAGCACCGCGCGGGTCTCGTCGTTCCAGGTAATGTCGGTGATCGCGTTGGTGCGAAGGAAGCGCGCGCCGTCTGGCTCGGTCATCACCTCGGCGATGAAGCCATACGCGCTGTGCGTGAGGTCGATCACGCTTTCGAGCGCCGTCGTGAACGCCGGCGCGGCGTCGTCGTCGAGGAACGCCGTCTTGATCCGCGCGATGGCCTCCGCGCGCTTCTGCTCGCGCGCGTCGGCCTCGCGCCGCAACCGTTCGGTCGTGATGTCGTGCACGGCGCCGACGATCCGTGTTGGGCGCGCGCCCTCCCGCACGAGTTCGCCGATACACCGCACCCAGATGTGGCGGCCGCGCTGCGTCACGACCGGCAGCTCGAACTCCCACCCCTCACCCGTGGCGAGCGCGTTGCTGATGACCCTTGTCATCTCCGCCTGCGCCTCGGGCGGATAGAGCTCGGTGAGGAGATCCCAAGAGACCTGCGTCTGCGGATCGACCTGGTGAAGCCGGCGCGTTTCTTCGCTCCAGCTCAAACGGCGCGTGGCGATGTCGTACTCCCAGGCGCCGACGCCTGCGAGGCGCGACATCGTGGCCAGCACGAGTTCCTGGCGTCGCGACGTGACCACCGCCGCGTCGGCGCGCTGACGCGCGACCTGCAGCTCCGAAACGTCCGTCGCCACGATCTGGAAACCGCCGACACGGCCCTGAGCGTCGGGCTGCGGCTGCACGTCGACATCGAGCCAGACGAGGCCGTTGGATTTCGTCCGGATCTGAACCGCGCCGCGCGCGGGCCTTCCCGCGACGAGGTGGGCTCGCATCTGTTCGACCGTCCCCGGCTCGGCGCCCTGGAAGATGATGCCGCCAAGCCGCCGGCCGCGGACATCGTCAAGCGTGTATCCCGTCAGATCGCAGAACGCGCTGTTCGCCCAGGTGACGTTCAAGCGCCGGTCCGTGCGCACGATCGGGTTGCGGCTGAACTCGACGACGCGGGCGTTGGCCTCCAGGCCGCTCCGCTGCGCCGCGACCAGCCGAAGGATCGGCCACAGCATCGCCAGCGCAAGTCCGAAGATCATGATGGGCGTGATGATCGCCAGCGCCGCCGTGGTCGCGCTCTGGTCCGCAAGCTTCTGCTCGGCGAGCCGCTCGATCCGCCCCGCGGCCGCATTCAGAACGGGGAGATACGCCCGCGCCGAATCGTCGAAACGCTCGAGCGCGCGCGCCTGCGCCCTCGGTGTCTTGGCCGCAAACACCGCCTCGGCGTCGGCGAGCAGCCGCGTCCTCAGGCTCGCGAGTTCCGCCAACGAGGCGCCGGAGACGCCCCGGTCGCGCCGCTCCGCTTCGGAGCGGAGAAGACGTCGCGACAGGGTCTCGATCCGGCCCAGTTCGGCGACCATCGTGTCGACGTTCGCGTGAAGTTCCTCGTGACGCGCCGGCGAGGGCTGGTGCGTGACGAGCACCACTCTCTGGCTCAACGTGCGCTGGCGCCCCGTCAGCTGCACCAGCTCGGCGATGCCTTCGGTGCGCTCGAGCGTCCGCGCCGTCGTCCCGATCAGCACGAGCGGCACCACCGAGACGCACACCGCCATCAGCACGGCGCCGGAAAGGATCAACACGCCGTGCGCGGATCTTTCGGCCGGGCGCACGCCGCCATGGTCGGCCACGTCCCGCTCGATCAGGTCGAGCCACGCCGCCGCCGCCGCCACGATGGCGCCGAGCGCGGCCGCGTTGGCGAGAGCGACGAGCACCGCCTCCTTGCCGGCCCCGGCCTCTTCGATCGCCACGTGAAGCGCCGTCTCGAAGCACAGCGTGACGATGCCCAGCACCGCCGCGTTCATGAAGAGCGCCGGGCCGGGGCGCGCGTCCTCGCGACCTGAGAACGACTTCGCCAGCAGATAGAAGCCGCCGACGATCACCCCCATCAGGAGCCCGTCCACCAGCCCGCCGAACACGCCGCCGCCCCGGACATAGCCGAGCGCGTCGATCGCCGACATCAACAAGAATTCCGAGACGCACGTCACCGCGAAGGCGACGAGCGCAAGACGGATGCTGGCGAAATCGAACCTAGGGCGGGCCATTCCGCCAGTTGCACGCCAATACCTTGAACTAAAGTGAAGGTAAGGGGCAAAAACCGACGGATATGCACATTTGGAACAGCTTACAGCCATTAACAGCCGTATTTTTTCCAGTATTCGACACGTAATCCGGATCCGGCGCACTTCATCCGGACACGTCGGAAGTTGTCACTTCACCGTAAAGCGGACGCGACCCGGCATGTCGTGGTCGCCGGCGTCCGCGCTGAAGGCGAGCGTATAGGAGTCTGGCTCCAGGGCGGCGAAGGTCACGACGACCGCGGCGGCCTTGGCCTTGCCGTCGAAGGTCACGGGGATGCGCTCGCCAGCCGCATTGCTGAGCGCGACGGTGCGCAGGCGCATGGCCGGAACGAACTCGAACCGCACCGATGTCGGGCGGGTCGTGAGCACGGCGCCGTCAGCGACCGACAGGCGGATGGACATGTCATGCATGCCGGCCATCCCGGCATGGGCCGTCGCGTGCGTTTTCGCGGGCGCCGTCTTTGCGGCGTCGGCGGCGCCGGCCGGGAGGGCCACGGCGGCAAGCCCCACGGCGCCAAGCGTGGCGAGCAGCATACGGGTGGCAGGGATCGTCTTCATCGAGGGTCTCTCCGTGGATCGACGACGACGCCGTCGCGCGCCAGTTCGGCGGGCGTCGCGGGCCGTGCTTCGGTTCCGGGCGGGTTGTCATACCAGCCGGGCTTGCCATCGGCCGGGAGCGCCGCGCGCACCTGCAACAGCTGCACGAGCCCGCCCATGGGAATGTAGCCGCGCGGGCCGCGCAGGCCCACCATCGGGATGGAGTTTTCCGGCGCGGCCATGTGCCCGGCTTCGATGTGCGCGCCGTGATCGCCCATGCCGGCGCCGCCCATCACCATCGCATCGGGGATGAGATCGGCGACGCGCGCCTGCAGCGCCCGATCGTCGACGCCGATCATGTTCCCGGCGCCGTGGCCCATCTGGTTCATCACGTGATGCAGCATGTGGCAGTGCAACGCCCAATCCCCCGGATAGGCCGCCACGAACTCCACCGTGCGCGTGGTGCCCACCGGCACGAGCACGGTGGTTTCCGGCCAGCGCGCGGTCTCGGGAATGACGCCTCCGTCCGTCTCCGTCACGGTCCACACGTGGCCGTGGATGTGCATCGAATGATGGTTCTGTTGGCTGAGATTGGCGAACCGGATGCGCACGCGCTCGCCCACGCGCGCCGCCATCGGATCGATTGCGGGGAACACGCGGCCATTGAGCGTGAAGACGTTGAAGTCCGTCATCTCGTTCGGATCGGGACGGCGCGCGCCGGGGCGGATCTTCCATTCGTGGATGAGGAACGCGAAGTCGCGATCAACGGAGGCGCGAGGGCGCCGCGGATGCACGATGAAAAGCCCCGTCATGCCGAGGCCCATCTGCGCCATTTCATCGTGGTGCGCGTGGAACATGAAGGTGCCGTGCTGCACCAGCGGGAACTCGTAGACGAACGTCTCCCCGGGCTCGATGTTGCGCTGCGTGAGGCCGCCGACGCCATCCATCCCCGACGGGAGGATCAACCCGTGCCAATGCACGGAGGTCGGCGCCTTGAGGCGGTTCGTGACGTAAAGGCGGACGCGATCGCCCTCCACCGCTTCCAGATAGGCGCCGGCGCCCACGCCGTTGAAGCCCCAGATCTGCGCGTCCAGGCCAGGCGCGAACCGCTGCGTCGCCTCGCCGATGACGATATGGGCGATCTTCACGTCGCCGCGCGTGGCGAAGGGAATCTGCACGCCATTCGGGACGGTGACGGGGCGATAGTCCGCACCCGGACGGCCCGGCGGATAGCGCCGAGACGGATCGACCGTGGTGGCCTGCGCCGCGCGCGCCTCGGGCGTCGCCGCGACTGCCGCTGCGCCCGCCGCGAGACCTGCGCCCGCCATCAAGAGTCGCCGATTGACGTCCATGGTCAGTGTCCCTCGGGTGCGCGCGCCGGCGCCGCGGCGGTGTCGGCCCCGGCCGTTGCGCCGCGGACGCCCGCCAGAAGGAGATCGAGCTGCGCCTGCGCCATCCAATAGTCCCGCGTGGCGCGCACGAGCGCCCGACCTTGTTCAAGCCGCTGGCGCTTGGCCTCCAAAAGCTGTGTGAGGCTGATCTGCATCGCGCCGAAATCACGCTGCGCGCCGTCGAACACGTCGGCCGACAACGGCGCCATCACGGCGCGGCGGCGCACGGCGGCGGCCCGCGCCGCTTCGGCCTCGGCGCCGCGCGCCCGCGCCTCCGCGGCGACTTCGGCGGAGACCGCCTGCGCCAGCGCGGCGTCGCGCCTTAGGGCGGAGGCGGCGCGCAACCGCGCACGTCCGCCGAGATCGAACAGCGGCGCGGCAAGCGACAGGCTGGGCCCGGACGTCCACTCGCCGCCGTCCCGCTCGCGCTCGACCCCGATCTCCAAACCGGGAAGCAAACCCGCGATCCAACTCTTTCGTGCGACCGCGCGCGAGGCCTCCACCGCGCCGACGGCGACGGCCACGTCGACGCTCGACGCCAGCGCACGCGCGTCGACGGCTGCGACGTCGAGAGGCTCGGCGGGCGCAGCGGGAAGACGCGCCGCCGCGCTCCAGGACTGCGCGGCCGACCCTTGCAGGCCGAGCGCCGCGTTGACGCGCTCGCGCGCCGCCGCCACGGCCGCCACGGCGAGATCGCGCTGGACGGCGATCTCCTCGGCGAACAGCCGTTCGCGATCGCGGTCGACCTTCGCGGTGTTTCCGGCGGCATAGAGCGCGTCAGCGGCGTCGACCGCCGCGTCGGCGACGTCGGCGGCCTGCGCGAGGAGATCGGCCTCCTGACGCGCGGCGATGTAGGCGATCATGGCGGCGCGGGCGGCGCCGGCCACGCGCAGCACCTCGCCCGTGGCGGTCGCGACGGCGGCGTTGCGGGTGGCGCCGCCAGCGCGCGCGCGCAGCGGCGTGGCGAGCAGATCGATGGCGTCGATCGCGCCCGAGACGCTCAGCTTCGCCGGCGCACCGCCGCCGGTCAGGCGCGTCGCGGAGAGCACGGGATTGGGCGGCAGGAGCGCTTCGAGATAGTCGGCCTGCGCCACGCCCAGCGCCTCGAAGGCCGCCACGACGCGCGTGTTTTGCAGAAGCGCGACCCGCACGGCCGCGTCGGGCGAGAGCGGCTCGGCGAGCAGCGCAGCCACCGCGGCGGCCTGCTGCGCGCGGGCTTCCTCCGAGCGCGGCCACGGCGCCGGGGCGCCGATCCCGGCCTCGACGCGCGCCGAGATGGCGCGCCCGGTCTCGACCGGCGCCGTCGCGCAGGCCGCCAGCGCGGCCGGGGCCAGAACCGCCAGCGCGCGCCTCATCGCTTGAACACCTGAACGAGTTCGTCGATCACCCGCGCCTGTTCGGTTTCGTCCGGGCTCGTCATGGCCTTGCGCACGCAATGCCCGAGATGCTGGCGCACGAGATCGCTCTCGACCCGCGCGAGCGCGGCGCGGATCGCCTCGATCTGCGTGACGATGTCGATGCAGTAGCGGTCGTCCTCGACCATGCGCGCGACGCCGCGCACTTGGCCTTCGATGCGCTTCAGCGCGGTCAGCGCCTTGCGTGATGCGTCGTGCTGCATGGTCATACCCCGTGGGCGTATATATACCCCGGGGTGGTATCTGCCCGCAAGCCCCTGGTGCATGTCGCCGCCCCCGGGCGGCTGACCGCGTGACGCGGCGGTGCGCTCCGTCCTACGATCGCGCAGATCATCGAGTGACCGCACGAGAGGAGCGTCGCCCATGCTCGCCATGAAACCCGCCTGCGAGCGCTGCCGCAGCGATCTGCCGGCCAGCACGCCCGGCGCGATGATCTGCTCGTTCGAGTGCACGTTCTGCGCCGCGTGCAGCACGGCGATGGACGGGCGCTGCCCCAATTGCGGCGGCGACCTGCAGGCCCGCCCGACGCGCAGCGCCGAGCTCCTCACCCGGTTCCCGGCGTCATCCGGCTGAACGCGCGAACGCCGCCCTAGCCTCCGGCGCGCCGCGCCGCCAACGCGCGCAGGTTGGCTTCGTGATCCGCGCGATCGATGCGGTAGAACGCGATCGCGGTCATCATGGCGAGCCACAGCGAGAGAATGACGGGCACGTAGATCGCGCCCAGGCGCATCGCCGCTTCGGGCGGCGTTTCCTGCGGCGTCGCGCCCGCGACGATTCCCGCCGCGCCCAGCACGAACGCCGCCGCGCTCACGCCAATGCCGGTGACGAGCTTGCGGATGAAGCTGTTGGCCGCAAAGAACACGCCTTCCGAGCGCCGCCCCGTCTTCAGCTCGGACTGCTCGACGAGATCGGCGATCATCGCGGTCGCCAGCGTCTGGAAGCAGATGATCAGCCCCACATCGATGACCGTCGCCACCGCATACGCCCAGAACACCCATTCTGCCTCGGCCGGCGCCGGGATGACGCCCAGGAGGCGCAGAATGATCGGCGCCGGCGCGCCGAGCACCGCCACGAGGCCGATGATCATCGCGCCGCGCTTTTTGCCGAGGCGACGCGTCACGATCGGCGCGAGCCCCGCCCCGAAGATCGCGGAGAAGAACACGCCGATCGTCAGGATGCCGATCTGCGCCGATGAAAATCCCCAGAAGAAGATGCTCAGATAGAAGGAAAGCGCCGCCGCCAGCCCCGTCGCGATCGCGCCGAACAGGGTCGCGATGAAGAGCGCGGTGAAGGAACGATCGGCGAGCGTCTCGAAAATCTCGCGCATGACGGCGCCGGGCGAGAGCCGTCGCGCTGGCGGCGCCGGCGGCAGATGCGGAATCGCCGCATGCGTGCCGAGCGCGGACACCATGATGCCCGCAAAGATCAGCACCGACGCGATCGTTCCATACAGCGCATAGGCCTCGCGGTTGAATTGCCCGTTCGGAATCGTCGCCGTGACGAAGGCCGGGAAGATCGCCGTGAACATCAGCACGGACATCATGTTCCCGCCCGTCCAGCCGAAGAACAGGCGATAGGCCAGCAACCCCGAGCGCTGGTCATAGTCCTGCGTCAGTTCTGGCGCGAGCGCGGAGCTGGGCACCTCGTAGAAGGTGATCGCAAGCCGGATGAGAACCGCGAAGCCGAGCAGATACCAGAACAGCGCCATGTCGGACCACCCCGCCGGCGGCGACCACAGCAGGAAATAGCTCGCCGCCACGGGCAGCGCGGCCGCGTACATGAACGGGTGGCGCCGCCCCCAGCGGGAGCGGAAATTGTCCGACCAGTACCCGACGATAGGATCCGACAACGCGTCGATGATCAGGCACAGCGTGATCGCCAGCCCCACGAGGCGCGCGTCGAGCCCGACGACCTGGCTGTAGAACAGCAACAGGAAATAGGAAAAGCCGTTGTCCTTCACGCCATAGGCGACGGCCCCGAATCCGTAGGCGAGACGGGCGCCGCGCCCGATCGGCCGCCGCGCGCCGTTCTGCGGGATGGCGCCGCCCTGCGGGGGCGCGGTGGAAGCCACGGCGTGCGCCGGGTCCTGCGAGAGCTCGGCCATGTTCCTCCCCGTCGCCCCTCTGACGGGGGCGTCGAAGGACGAACGATCGCAGCGTCTGGGCGCGCTGGCAACGTGCCGCTTGGACACCCCTTCGTGACCCTGCGCAGGCGCCGGCGCGCCGCGCGGTTCAGGCCTGCCGCGGACGCGGCGCCACGATCGCGATCCAGGCGAACGCCACGAGATAGGCAAGACTGCAGATCGCAAACATCGGCGTGTACCCATAGCCCTTGTCGAGGGACCAGCCGGTGAACTCGATGATCGCCATGCCGGAGAGGTTGCCCGCGAACGCGGCGAGCGAGATCACCTTCCCCACCGAGCGCGCCGCGACGAGGTCCGTCGTCAGGCCGAAGACGTTCGTGGAGAAGCCCTGGTGAGCGAACAGCGCCAGACCGATCAGGCCCGCCGCCAGCCAGGGGCTGTCCACCGTCAGCGCCAGCGCGATCGGCAGGATCAGCACGGCATAGACCAGCAGCGAAATCTTCCGCGCCGCGAGGCGGGATCGGCCGCGCGCCACGAGGCCCTCATAGGCGAAGCCGCTCGAGAGCGCGCCGAGCGCCGCCATGGCGTAGATCAGCGCGATCGGCCCGCCGAGCGTCTTCTGCGTCATGCCGAATTCGCTGGCGAAAAACGACGGCGTCCAGAACAGCAGGAACCACCAGACCTGATCGAAGATCGCCTTCGCGCCGACGATCGTCCACGTGCCGCGGTCCTTGAGCACGTCGGCGAGGGCGATCTTTTCGACGCCGGTGAGCGGCTCGCTTTCCTGCGGCGCGAGCCGGCGCGTCGCCGGCAGCCAGAAGGCGAGCCAGAGGAAGCCGAGCGCGCCCGTGACGACGAACGCCGCGTGCCAGCCGAACGCAAGCGCCAGCGGCGGGATCACGAGCGGCGTGACGATCGCGCCGATGTTGGGCGCCGAGTTGACGATGCCGAGGGCGACCGCGCGCTGCGACCGCGGGACATAGGTGGCGACGGACTTGAGGCCCGCGGGCGTGTTGACCGACTCGCCCACCGCCAGCGCGATCCGCGCCGCGACGAACTGCTGCACCGTCGTCGCGGCCGCGTGCGCCATGCCCGCGAGGCTCCAGACCGCGACCCCGATCGCATAGGACCACCGCACGCCGGCGCGGTCCACGAACCAGCCGACGCCCAGATAGGAAAAGGCGGTGGCGAGCTGGAACACCGAGCCGAGATGCGCGAACTCCGCGTTCGACCAGCCGAACTCCGCCTCCAGCGTCGGCTTCAACAGCGCCAGCACCTGCCGATCGACATAGTTCAGCGACGAGGCGCCCACGACCAGCACGATGAGGGCGATCACACCGGGCGTCAGGCCGCGCGGCCCGGCGGCGGAGGCGGTGGTCGGCGCTGTGGCGGGGGCGGCTTCGGTCATCCACGGAGCTTGCCGCCAAAGCTGTCCGTGACAAAGGGAAAATCCCCGCGCGCCGGCGCTATTCGGCGTCGGTCTCCAGCGCCGCGAGCGCGCGCTTGTGGCGCCCCGCCTCGCGCAGCGCCCAGACCCATCCGGCCGCCAGCGCCGCCAGGGCCACGACGCCGATGACGTCGTTGAGGCCGGGCGCGTTCGAGATGGAGCGGGTGTCGACGGCCTGCGCGATCAGAAGCCCCGCCGCCACGCCGACCGGCCCGCCCACATAGCCGAGACGCGCGAAGAGAAGCCCCATCCGCGCCCGCCGCCGCAGCACCTGCCGATAGGCCGCGACCGTGGCGCCATGGGCCCTCCAGAGGCTCCGCCGCAGCACGATCGACAAGAGCAGCGTGGCGCCCGTACCCAACGCCAGCGCGGTGAACAGCATCCGACCGCCGCCTTCGGCGCCCGCCGCCCACCACAGGAAGACGACCGCGCAGAACACGCTCACGGCGATCTCCGCGATCGCCTCCCACCGCGACCGCGCCCGCTCGCGGCGCACCTGGTCGCGCAGACGGTCGGCGAAGGCGTCGTCCGGGTCCGGACGGTCCTGGCGCCATGCGGCCTGAAGGTCGCTCCAGTCGTCGTCGTCGCGGCTCATGTCGGCTCCATCATGGCGCGCAGCGCGGCCTTGGCGCGGGTCGCGCGTGTGGCGACGGCCCCCTCCGCGACGCCGAGCGTGTCGGCGATCTCGCGCGGCGAAAATCCTTCCAGCATGAGGACCGCGACGTCCCGCAGCGCGGGCGGCAGATCCGCGACGGCGCGCGCGAGGCGTCGACCCATGTCGGCCCGCAGCGCCGCCTCGTCGGGACGCTCGGACTCGGCGGGCAGCGCCACGTCGAGCTCGGCGTGTTTCGGTTCGCGTGTGACCCGCCGCACGTGGCTCACGCACACATTGTGCGCAACGCGCGCGACGAAGGTGCGCAGGCTGCAGTCCTCGCGCCAGGACGGCGCCGCGCGCCACAGCGCCAGCGCCACCTCCTGACGCAGATCCTCCCGCCCCGTCCGATCGCGCTCGAACGTCGCCACGATGCGATCGATGAGACCGCCGTGCGCGTCCAAAGCGAGATCGAAGACGGTTTGGCCCATGTCCCCCTCAGACCGCCGCGGGCTGCGGCGTGGCGGCGGCCGGCGTTCCGCGCAAGAGGCGCGCCGTCGCGACCAGCGCGAGATACCAGATCGGGTGGAAGATCACGATAATGACGGTCCAATAGGTGAGCAGCTCAGACGCCCCGAGGCCAAAGACGGCTTTGGCGAGCGGCGTCACGATATCCGGCGCGCCCGCGGCGATCAGCGAATTGTTGAAGGCGGCGAACGCCTTCATCAGAAGCACGGCCGGCGCCAGCGCAAGGAAGTGGAACACCGATTTCGGCGCGATCTTTTTGGAGAACGGGTTGAGGTAGAAATAATTGAACAGGGCGCGCGACGGGCGCTCGATGTAGCGCGGATCGATCTTGGCCCGGCGCGGGAACGCCCAGGCCAGCATCGCCACCGAGAACGCGAGGAAGAGGCCGTTGACCAGGAGAAAACGGTCCGTGTGCAGAGCGCCGTCCTCGGTCGCCACGACCGCGTTGAACTCCTGCCCCTGGCCCGCCGCCGTCGCCCAATGCGTCGAGGCCATATCCGCCCCGGTGAGCGCCAGGAACGCGATGACGTAAAGACCGATCCACTTGCCCATGAAGGACCCCTCCGATGTTGATGGTCCTACAGTCGCGGCCGGCCGGGATTTCTTACATCGAGAGCCGAAAAAAGTTCGGGGCGCGCGCCGGCGCGATGTAAACCTGCTCGCCCAACGGCGCGGCCGTCACGGGCGCGTGAGCGTTGAGCGCCCTTCTGCGGCGCCGTGGTTGACGACCATCAACCCTGCGCCTCACCGCAGAACGAACGCGCAAGTCACGATCGCGCCGACGCGATTGCACGCGCGCGGAAGAGCCGCTACCGGAGCGGCATCCAGATTTCTTGGGGACCTTGATGAACAAATCTCGTCTGTTCGCGGCCGCGGCCGTGGCCGTGCTTGCTCTTGCCGCCGCGACCGCGCCGACCGCCGTCGCCGCGCCCGCCGCGCAGCCCGCCGCCCCTGCGGCCATCGCGCCCGCGCCGCTCTCCACGCTGGTGAAGGACGTCAACATCCCGTTCGAGCAGTTCACGCTGAAGAACGGCCTGCGCGTGATCGTGCACACCGACCGCAAGACGCCCGTCGTCGCCACGAGCGTGTGGTACGGCGTTGGCTCCGGCCACGAGCCGAAGGGCCGCACGGGCTTCGCGCACCTGTTCGAGCACCTGATGTTCAACGGCTCGGGCAACTATGACGGCGAGTTCTTCCTGCCGCTCGAGGAAGTGGGCTCCACGAACGAGAACGGCACCACCTGGCTCGATCGCACGAACTACTTCCAGAACGTCCCCACGCCGGCGCTCGAGCTCGCGCTGTTCCTGGAAGCGGACCGCATGGGCAATCTCCTGCCCGCGGTGACTCAAGACAAACTCGATAACCAGCGCGGCGTCGTGCAGAACGAGAAGCGCCTGAGCGACAACCAGCCCTACGGCCTCGCGAACTACGCGATCCAGGGCACGCTCTTCCCCGAAGGCCACCCCTATCACCACTCCACGATCGGCTCGATGGCCGATCTCGACGCCGCCTCGCTCGACGACGTGCGCGCGTGGTTCAAGCAGTACTACGGCCCGAACAACGCGGTGCTCGTCCTCGCCGGCGACATCGACGCCAAGACGGCGCGGCCACTCGTCGAGAAGTATTTCGGCGCGATCCCGCGGGGCCCCGAGGTCAAGCGCCCCGCTGGCGGCATCCCGGAGCGCACGACGGATACGCGCGTCGAGCTCAAGGACCGCGTGCCGACCACGCGCATCACGATGACCTGGGCCACGCCCGGCCTGCTCAAGAAAGACTCCGTGCTTCTCGACGTCGCGACCACGGTCCTCGCGGACGGGTCGAGCTCGCGCCTGCACAACGCGCTGGTGCGCGACGAGCAGCTGGCGGTCTCGGTGTCGGGCCGCTCGCTCGACTTCGTGCAGGCGAACATGATCTCGATCTCGGTCGACGTGAAGCCGGGCGTCGACGCCGCCAAGGCCGAAGCGCGCGCCCGCGAACTGATCACGAAGTTCCTCGCCGAAGGCCCGACGGCGGACGAAGTGACGCGCGCGGCGACGCGCACGACGGCCGCGAACATCCGCGGTCTCGAGCAAATCGGCGGCTTCGGCGGCAAGGCCGTCACGCTCGCGGAAGGCGCGCTCTATGCGGGCGATTCGGCCTTCTACAAGAAGCAGCTTTCCTGGTACGCCGGCGCCAAGCCCGCGGACGTGCAGAAGGCCGCGCAGGCGTGGCTCTCCAAGGGCGCCGTCGTCGTCGTGACCGCCCCCGGCGAACGCGGCGAAAAGGAGCTCGCGCTCGCGGGCGTGGCGTCGCAGCGCCCGGCGCCGGAACAGAAGGGCGAGACCGCCGCGCCGGATCGCTCCAAGCTGCCGAAGGTCAATCCGGAAACGACGCTCGTCTTCCCGGCCATCGAGCGCGCGACGCTCTCGAACGGCGTGAAGGTGACGTTCGCGCGCCGCGCCGCGATCCCAACCGTGTCGATCTCCGCCGTGTTCGATGCGGGCTCCGCCGCCGACACGAAAGACAAGACCGGCCTGCAGCGCCTGACGCTCAACGCCATGCGCGAAGGCGCCGGCGGCCGCACGGGCCGCCAGATCTCGGAGGAGCTGGAGCGCCTCGGCGCCAATCTCGCCACCGGGTTCGGCGCGGACACGACGCAGATCACGCTTTCCGCGCTGAAGCCGAACCTCGCGGCGTCGGTCGGGTTGATGGCCGACATCATGCGCACGCCAGCCTTCGACACGAAGGAAGTCGAGCGCCTGCGCGCGATCCAGCTTTCGGCTATCGCGCAGGAAGAGAACACGCCCAACGGCATCGCGCAGCGCGCGCTGCGTCCGCTGCTGTACGGCGCGGATCACCCCTATGGCCTCGTCTCCGCCCTCGGCGTGCGCGAGACCGTCGCGGGCTACACGCGCGCGGACCTAGCCGGCTTCCACGCCAAGTGGATTCGCCCGGACAACATGCAGATCTTCGTCGTCGGCGACACGACGCTCGCGGAGATCACGCCCGTGCTCGAGCGCGCGTTCGGCTCCTGGACCGCGCCGGCCGGCGTGGCCAAGGGCGCCAAGACCTTCACCGCGCCCGCGCCGCAAGCGCAGGGCAAGGTGCTGCTGATTGACCGCCCGAACTCGCCGCAATCGGTGATCGTCGCAGCGGCGCCGGTGGGCGTGAAGGGACGCGACAATCCGATCACGCTGGATCTCGCCAACTACACGCTCGGCGGCAGCTTCACCTCGCGCATCAACTACGACCTGCGCGAAACGAAGGGCTGGTCCTACGGCGCGGGCTCCGGCGTTTCGATCCAGTCGCGCGAAGACGTGGCGTACACGGTCAACGCGCCCGTGCAGGCGGATCGCACGGGCGACTCGATCCTCGCGATCAAGCAGCAGATCACCGACTTCGTCGGCCCCAAGCCGGTGACGAGCGAAGAGCTCTCGCGCGCGATCGCTTCGAGCACGCTGTCCCTGCCGGGCACGTTCGAGACGGCGGGTTCGGTCCTCACGGCGCTCCTGGGCAACGCCAATCTTGGCCGCCCGGACGACTACTGGACGACGTACCCGACGCGCCTGCGCGCGCTCGGCCAGGCCGACGTGACGGCCGAAGCCAAGGCCCGCCTCAATCCGGATCAGCTGATCTGGGTCGTCGTGGGCGACGCCAAGGTGGTCGAGCCGCAGCTTGCCAAGATCGGCATGCCGGTCGAAGTGCGGCGCGCGGCGCCGAAGTAAGCCGACAAAGGACTGGAGGCTTCGCCAGGGCGACCCGCGCAAACGCGACCGTCTTGGCGACGCCCTTCACTCCGGAGGTCAAGTCAGCGCGTCAGATCCGCGTAGAGCGCGGCCGCGCCGATCAAGGCGGCGTCGGGATCGACGAGCAGGCGGATGTCGATTTCCGCCAGATAGTCCGACATCGGACCATGTGCGTCGAAGCGCGCGAGCGCGGCGGGTTCCTGCAGAAAGGCCGCGAGCCGTTCCGCCACGCCGCCGGCGATCACCACGCCGCCGCGCGCGCCAGCCGCCAGCGCGCCGTCGGCGCAAGTATCGAGCGTGGCCGCCGCCCGCAGGCGGCAGATCGCGAGCGCCGCGGAGTCGCCCTCGCCCGCCGCGGCGATCAGCGCGGCGGGCGGCGGCGTCTCGATCGGCGCAAGGCCCATCTCGGCCCGCACCGCCGCCACCACCTCCGCATAGCCGACGCCCGCCGCCACGCGCTCCACCGAGACGTACCCGGTCGCGGCAAGCCGCTGCGCCACCGCCCATTCGAACGGCGTCTGCGCGGCATAGGCCTGATGCCCCCCCTCGCCACCGATCACGCGCCAGCGCGGCGGATCGGGCGCGAGCACCGCGAGGCCGAACCCGGTGCCGGGCCCCGCCACGAGGATCGGCGCGCTCTCGCGCCGCCGCCCAGGTCGCAGCGCGCGGAAACTGGTCTCCGGCAACTCGGGCGCAGCGCGCGCCATCACCTCGAAATCGTTGCGCACGACCACGCGCGCGAGATCGAACTGGTGGGCGATGTCCCAGCCGTCGATGCGCCAGCCGCGATTGGTGAGCGTCGCCGCGTTGTCCTCGACCGGACCCGCCACGCCGAGCAGCGCCGCTTCGGGCGGATGCAACGCGCGCCGCAGATAGAGCGCGAGCGCGTTCTCGAAGCGCGCGAAATCATCGCCCGGAAAGCGCGCGACGTCCTCCAAGGCCCACGCGCCCGCCGCATCCCGCCGTGCCGAGGCGAACCGCACGTTCGTGCCGCCAATGTCGCCGACCAGGACCCGCATCAGTCGAACGCTCCGAACACGGAGCCGCCGGCCTCTGCGTCCGTCGCATGCAGCCGCAGCATCGAGAACATCTCGCGCCCGAGACCGCGCGTCGGCGCCGGGCCGGGTGCAGCCGGCGCACGCGCGGCGAACGCAGCCGGATCGACCTTCACTTCCAGACCCCCCGCGGCGCAGTCGAGTCGGATCACGTCGCCGTCCTGCAGGCGCGCGAGCGCGCCGCCGCAGACGGCTTCCGGCGTGACGTGAATCGCCGCGGGGATCTTGCCCGAAGCGCCGGACATGCGCCCATCCGTCACCAGCGCGACCTTGAAGCCGCGGTCCTGCAGCGAGGCCAGCGCCGGCGTCATCTTGTGCAGCTCCGGCATGCCGTTCGCTCGCGGCCCCTGGAACCGCACCACGCACACCACGTCGCGATCGAGTTCGCCCGTCTTGAAGGCCGCGAGCAGATCGTCCTGCGAGTCGAACACCCGCGCCGGCGCCTCCACCGTCCGGTGCTGCGGCTTGACGGCGGACGTCTTGACGATCGCCCTGCCAAGCGGCCCGGACAGAAGCTTCAGGCCGCCCTCGGCGTCGAACGGATCGGCGACCTCGCGGACGATCTCGCGGTCGCCGCTCTGCGTCGCGCCGGGCCGCCACACGAGCGTCTCGCCGTCGAGCCCCGGCTCCTGCGCGTAGCGAGCCAGCCCGGGCCCCGCGACGGTCTCCACGTCGGCATGGACCAGCCCCGCCGCGATCAGTTCGCGCACCACGAACGCCATCCCGCCGGCAGCGTGGAAGTGGTTCACGTCCGCCGCGCCGTTGGGATAGACGCGGCACATTAGCGGCGTCACGCGCGACAGGTCGGCGAAATCGTCCCACGTGACGACGAGGCCGGCCGCATTCGCCATCGCCGGAATGTGCAGCGCGTGGTTGGTGGAGCCGCCCGTCGCCATCAGGCCGACGATCGCGTTGACGATCGCGCGCGCGTCGATCATCGGCCCGACGGGGCGATAGTCCGAGCCCTGTGCATGGATCGCCGCCGCCCGCACCGTCGCCGCGCGCGTGAGCGCATCCCGCAGCGGCGTGTTCGGCGGCACGAACGCTGCGCCCGGCAGATGCAGGCCGAGCATCTCCATCAGCATCTGGTTGGAGTTGGCCGTGCCGTAGAACGTGCAGGTGCCCGGCGCGTGGTAGCTCTCGGATTCCGCCTGCAAGAGCGCAGCGCGATCCACCTTCCCTTCCGCGAACAACTGGCGGATGCGCGCCTTCTCCGGGTTCGGCAGGCCGGACGGCATCGGCCCCGCGGGCGTGAACAGCGCCGGCAGCCAGCCGAACCGCAGCGCCGCGATCACGAGCCCCGGCACGATCTTGTCGCAGACGCCAAGATAGAGCGCCGCATCGAACGCGTCGTGGCTCAGCGCCACCGCCGCGCCCATCGCGATCACGTCCCGTGAGAGCAGCGAAAGCTCCATGCCCTGCGCGCCCTGCGTGACGCCGTCGCACATCGCCGGCACGCCGCCCGCGACCTGCGCCGTGGCGCCGGCCGTGCGCGCCGCCGCGCGGATCAGCTCGGGAAACCGCTCGAACGGCTGATGCGCGGAGAGCATGTCGTTGTAGGCGGTGACGATGCCGATGTTCGGCCAGCCGCCGCCGAGCATCATCGCCTTGTCGTGCGCGGGACACGCCGCCGCGACGTGCGCGAGATTGGAATCCGCCATCCGCTTGCGGGCGAAGCTCGGCGGGCGGCGGCTCGCGACGAGCTCGAGATAGGCCGCGCGCGTGTCCGCCGAGCGCGCCGCAATGCGCGCCGTGACCTCGCCGAGGACGGGATGAAGAGGCGCGCTCATTCCAGATCCTCCAGCCAGCCCCGATCATGGCGCGCGAGCAGCAGCGCGGCCGCGAGCGGGCCCTCCGAACCGGCCGCATAGCTTTCGACCGGCGCATCCCCCTGCGCCCACGCGTCGATAAGGCCATCCACCCAGGCCCACGCGGTCTCCACCTCGTCGCGGCGCATGAACAGCGAAAGATTGCCGCGCACGACGTCCATCAGAAGCCGCTCGTAGGCGTCGGGATAACGCAGTGTGAACGTGTCCGCATAAGAGAGGTTCAGCGGCGCGGATTTGATGCGCAGGCCGCCCGGCCCCGGCTCCTTGAACTGCATGGAGAGTTGCACGCCCTCGTCGGGCTGCAGCCGCATCACGAGACGGTTCGGCGTCTGCGTCACCGGGCCGAACAAGGCGTGCGGCACCGGCTTGAAGGTGACGACGATGTGCGAGCGGCGCGCGCCGAGCCGTTTGCCCGTGCGCAGATAGAACGGCACGCCGGCCCAGCGCCAATTGTCGATCTCGGCGCGGATCGCAACGTAGGTTTCGGTGCGCGTCGGCTGGCCCACCTCCTCGACGTAACCGGGAACGGGCGCGCCGCCCACCACGCCGGCGCGGTACTGGGCGCGCACCGTATCTGCGCGCGCGGATTTCGCATCGAACGGGCGCAGCGCCTCGAGCACCTTGATCTTTTCGGTGCGCACATGGTCCGCGCTCAACGAGTTGGGCGGCTCCATCGCGGTGAGACACAAGAGCTGCAGCAGATGGTTCTGCACCATGTCGCGCAGCGCGCCGGCCTGGTCATAGTAGCTGGCGCGCCCTTCCACGCCGAGCGTCTCAGCCACCGTGATCTGCACGTGATCGATCATGGTGCGCGACCACAGCGGCTCGAACAGCGTGTTCGCGAACCGCAACACGAGCAGGTTCTGCACCGTCTCTTTGCCGAGATAGTGATCGATGCGGAAGATCGCCGGCTCCGGGAAGATGCGTCCGACGCCGGCATTGATCGCCTGCGCCGAGGCGAGATCGGTCCCGATCGGCTTTTCCAGCACGACGCGCGCATCCGCCGCGAGGCCGGCCGCGCCGAGCCCCTCGCAGATGCGCACATAGAGCGACGGCGACGTCGCCAGATAGAAGATGCGCACGCCCGTCGCCGCGCCCAGCACTTCGGCGAGCCGGGCGAAGCCCTCGCCCCCGCCGGCGGCGTCGATCTGCACATAGTCGAGCAGCGCGGCGAAGCGGGCGAACGTCGCTTCGTCGAACGCCTCGCGCGCGCCGGCGCGACAGGCGTCCTGCGCGAACGCGCGGAACGCGTCCCGCGACATCTCCGATCGTGCGGCGCCGATGATGCGCGCGCCGGCCTCGATCTGCCCATCCAGGAAGCGGTGGAACAAGGCGGGCAGCAGTTTGCGCCGTGCGAGGTCGCCAGTGGCGCCCACGATCACGAGATCGAAAGCGGGAACGGGAATGAACTGCGCCATGATCGCCCCTTTACGGCGATCCTAGCGTCCGCACCTCGGCGGGGCCAGCCGCGCCCGACGCGCGCCCCGAACCGCGCAACGTCAGGACGTGGGCACGCGCCAATCGGACAGGCGGCACGCGTCGATCGGCTGATCGGCCGGCCGGTCCTTGCTCTTCATGGCGATCTTGCAGGCGAGCGCCTCGCGGGCGAACGCATCGACCGGGATGTACGGCGCTGGCCGGCATTCCATCTGCTGCATCTGGTTGAAGAGCGTCTGGCGCCGGACGAGCGTGTTCGTCACCCGCACGAGGTGATTGTTCTCCGCGCCCTGCTCCGGCTCGGTCGAGGCGAGCGCATCGTCAAGCGCGGCCGACTTCGCCAGATCGACGAACTCCGCCCGCATCAGCTGGCACAGCGGGTTTTCCGGGGCCAGCACGTCGGCCTTCTGGGTTTCCTGCGCGCACCCGGCCAGGGCCACGGCGGCGGCGAGCGCGACGGCGGCGGCGGCCTGCCGCCCTCCGAACCTGCGCTTCGTAGCTGGAACGCCCCGCATCACGACCTCCGAGCCGGCTTACGCCGTCACCTGGACGAACGTTAACAGGCAAGCACGCTACAGAGCAACGCCGGACGCGTCAGGCAGCGGGCGCAGCGACATCGCGAAGCGTGAAGACCCTGGCGGAGAGGGAGGGATTCGAACCCTCGATACCCTTGCGAGTATTCCGGTTTTCGAGACCGGCCTGTTCAGCCACTCCAGCACCTCTCCGGGGGGCCGTTCATCCGCAGCGGGTGGCTTGGGCGCTGCGACGGGGCGCTTTTTTGCCTGTCCGGCGGAAATTTTCAAACGGTTTTCGCGACGGCGGCGGATCGCCCGGCAGGTGGCCGGGCCCGCGCGGGTCAGGCCGGCGCCGGAGGCGCGGCGGGCGCGGACGGCGCCGCCGCCGGCGTGGTCCGTCGCAGCTTCACCGCGTAGGCCGGCAGCGCCGCCGCCGCGACCCAGAACATCGTCTGCAGCGGCTCGAACGGCCGGTAGAGATCGACCTCCACAAGGGCCCGCAGCGCGACATAGACCGTCAGCCCCAGGAAGAAGGCGGTGGCGACATCGGCCTTCGCAAGCACGGCGCGGGCAATGATCAGGATCGTCGCCGCCATGCTGGCGAGCACGGCGATGAGCCCCAGCACGCCGAGCGAGACCGTGTGCTCCAGGAACGTGTTGTGGAAGTAGAAGGGCTGGTCCGGCCGGACGAATTGCCGCTGCTTTACGAGCACGCCTTCCCGCGTCCACCAGAACGCCTGGTAGCCGTGCCCCAGGACGGGGCGCTCCTCGATGGCCGTTTGCGCGGCGGCCCAGATTTGCGTGCGGCCGGTGAGCGAGCGGTCCTTGCCGAACGCGTCGAGCACCAGATCCACCGGATCCTGGCGGACGACCGTGACGTACCCCACCGCGCCCAGCGCCGCCGTGGCGACGGCGGCCGAGACGAGCAGACCGCGCACCGCCATGGAGCGCGTGGCGAAGACCCAGGCCGCGATGATCGTCGCGACGGCGGCGCCGGCGGCGATCATGGCGGTCGCGCTTTCGGCGCGGATGATGGCGAAGGCGCCGAGCCCGGCGACGATCGCCAGAACCGGCGCGGCGATCGCGCGCAGCCAGAGCGGCCCGCGCAGATAGGCCAGGAACGCGGCGGCGACGATCACCGCCGGCGTGACGCGCGAGGCGAAGAAGTTCTTCTGGTCGAAGCCGCCGCGGAACATCTGCCCTTCCCCAGCCGTCAGCACGCCCTGGATGTTCATCATCAGGATGATCGCCGCGGCGATGCCGAAGCCGGCGATCACGTGCGAGACCTTCATGCGGGTGGCGAAGTAGCAGGCGATCAGCGCCGAGACCGCAAGCTGCGCCGCAGCGCGCAACGTGAGCGCGCTCTCCGTGGACCACAGCACCGACACCAGCGCCAAAGCGGGAATGAGCCAGATCGCGAACGAGGAAAAGAACGTGCGCAACACCGTGCGCCAATGGAACGCGATGCGCAGGACGAAATAGCCGAGGCCGCCCAACAGGAGCTGGGGCGTATAGGAGAATTGCGACGAGGCGGCGAAGAACCAGAACACCATCATGGCGAGGTCCAACCCGTCCATCAGCTGGCGGCGATTCACCATGCTCGTCTCCTGCCCGCGCGCGTCCTGGTCTTAACGCGGGAACCCTGGCGCCGATCCTGCGCGTTCTGGATGAGGTCGACCCCAGCGGAAGCGGTGCAAAACGGGCGCCTCGCCGGTCGCACGGCTTTAGGACATCCGCTGTACGACAAGGGCGTTAAGGAGTGACGAGCGTGACCGTAGACAGACGGACCTTCGCCGCCGGCGCCGCGGCCCTGCTCGGCGCGGGGGCCCTGGGGGGCGATCCGGCCGGCGCGCAGATCCCGGGGGGCGGCCAGCCGGCCCCCGGCCGCGGCGTGCGCCTGCCCGCGAGCCCCGTCATGAAGTTCCGCCGCGGCATCGCCATCGGTAATGCGCTCGAAGCCAGCTACGAAGGCGAGTGGGGTTACACGATCCAGCGCCGCCACCTCGAGGCCATCAAGCGCGCCGGCTTCGATCACGTGCGGCTGCCGGTTAAGTTCTCCGGCCATCTCGAGGCGGCGCCGCCCTTCACGATCGATCCGAAATTCATGCTGCGCCTGGACGAAATCCTGCGCTGGATGATCGAGATCGGCCTGATCTGCATCATCGACGTTCACCATTTCGACAACATCAGCGAGCGGCCGGATATACACGAACCGCGTCTCATCGCGATCTGGCGGCAAGTGGCGTCGCGCTATGCGCATCTGCCGAACTCGATCGTGTTCGAAGTCATCAACGAGCCGCGCGGCCTGCTGATCGGCGAGCGCCTGCGCAAGATGTACCGCGCCGTGCTGGCCGAGATCCGGCCGCTCAACCCGACGCGCCCCGTGATCCTGTCCGGCGATCGCTGGGGCAACAGCATCGGCCTCCCTGCCCTGATGGGCATGGACGACCCGTACGTGATTGCGACCTTCCATTACTACGCGCCCGGCAACTTCACCCATCAGGGCGCATGGTGGGACAAGAACCAGTCGCCGAAGATGGGCGTGAAATGGGGCACGGCGGCCGATGTCGCAAAAGTGAAAGCCGACATCGCGCTCGCCGCATCGCGGGCGCAGCCGCTCGGCATGCCGGTGTTCCTGGGCGAGTTCGGCGTGATCAACACCATTCCGGACACGGAGCGTGCGCCCTGGATCCGCACGGTGCGCCGCGCCGCCGAGCAGCACGGGATGTCCTGGTGCATCTGGCAGTTCGTGGTTTCGGGGCACATGTACGATCTGAAGACCGACACCTGGAGCGCGCCGATCTACCAGGCGCTGTTCGATCGCCCGCCGCCGCGACCCGCGCTGGCGAGCCGCTGAAGCGCGCGCCGTCTCGCCGCCCCAAAGCTCCCAACGAGCTGCCGCGTCAGGCGCGATTCCCCTCCCCAGCGGGGAGGGGCCAGGGGCGGGGAGAGTGCGCAATGTCCTTTAAATGAAGGCAATGCAGCGCTCATCTCCCCCTCCCCAACCCTCCCATGGTGTGGGAGGGTTACGTCCGGGGGCGGAGTTTTTTCGTCTCGGTCAGAGCGGAACCTGGCGCGCGCGGCGCACCGTCAGCGCGCGCCACATGTCCGCGAGCGCGGCGCCGGCCAGGATGAAGAGATAGGGCTCGAGATGCATGCGGTAGCGCGCGTGCACGAAGGTCGCCATGTGCGCGGCCGTGATGCCGCCGCAGACGAGCACCACCATCGCCACCGCGTCCCAGCGCACGCGGCGACGCGCGCGCCACAGGCTCGCAAGACCGGCCGCGGCGAGCATCGTCGCGATGCTCCAGGCCGCGAGATAGGCCGGGCTACGCGCGAGCGGATCGGACCAGTCGAACGCCCAGAGTTTCGCAGCTTTCAGGGCCGCGAGCCGCGCATGATCGAGCAGCGTCATCTGCGCCATCGCTTCGCGCGCCTTGGCCATGTAGGCGGCGTCGACTTCGGACTCGTAGCGCGGGCCGACCGGGATCGCGGCGCGCACGGCGTCACGCTCGGCGACGAAGGCAGGATCGGTTTCGGTGAGATCGCCCGAGCCGTTCGAACCCGGATAGAAGCCCTTCCAGAAATTGTAGCCCGCGCTCTGCGCCGTCGGGATCGGCTTGCCGAACAGCGCATCGTTGCGCGCCGCCCAGGGCGCGATGACCGCGGCCATCACGGCAAGCGCGATGAGCGGGGTCGCGATCGAGCGGCCAAGCACGCCGGCCGCCACCACGAGCGCAGGCGCGATGATCAGCGCCTCGGAGCGGTTCAGCACCGCAAACCCGGCGAGCAGGCCGAACAGCAGCGCCCCGCCGATCGCCGGCTTGCGCGCAAGTTCGACGGCGAGCGACGTCAGCGCCAGGAACAGCGCGACGGCGACATTGGTGTTGTGGGTGGTGGCCGAGACCATCACGAAGCTGGGATAGAGCGCGATCATCAGCGCCGCGGCGCCGGCGGCCATGTCGCCGAAGGCGAGCTGGCGCGCGAGGCGGTGCGTCAGCGCCACGCAGGCCGCGCCGATCAGGGCGTTGAGGGCGTAGAAGACGCCCACCGCCGTGGCGGTCACCCCGAAGACCTGAAAGAGGCCCCACCACGCATAGGAGAGCAGCGGCGGCATGAAGGCCGACGGGTAGGCCTGTGCGAACCCGTCCGTGAACTTGTAGAGGCAGAGCGGGCCCTGGCTCAAAGTGGCGCAGGCGCCCTGGAGCCCGTACTCCCACAATTGCGCCGTGGCCGGATCGAAATCCGCGAAGATGAGGATCGCGACCGCGCGAGCGGCCAGCGCCAGCAGCACGGCCCAGAGCGCAAGGCGGCGGCCGAGCGCGATCTCGAACGGACGATCGTCAGGCAGGCGATCGTCAGGCATCGCGAGCTTTTGGGGAGCAATCGACATGGTTAACCGGCGTTGGGCGGCCCGAACGCCGCGCCCCTCGCCGATGCAAACGCCGCGCCGCGCCTTCGGTTCGCGCCCTCACCCGTGCGGCACGGACCACGGCCTCCCCCACCCGGCCGGGCTCAGCCGGCGGCGGCGTTGAAATAGGCCCGCGCCGGCGCAAGGATTTCGGCCATCTCGACGACCCGCTTTTCGCGCGCGCTGCGCTCGGCGGCGGCGCCCATGGCCACCGCCATCCAGCCGTCGAACGCGGTGACCTGCACCGGCGCGCCCTCGAGGATCGCGGCAAGGAAGGCGCGGTGCTGGTAGTAGGTTGCGCCGTGGTGGCTGCCGGCCCGCAGCGCCGCTTCGTCGACGCCGATCGTCTCGCGTTCGACGCGCTTGGGCGCCCCGAAGCCGACACGCGGGCTGAACACCAGCTCCGAGCTCGGAATGAAAACTTCGAGCTTGGCGGTGTCGCCCACCGCGCAGAGCTCTTCCTGCTCTTCCGAGCCGTCGGCGAACATCGACAGATCGAGCAGCGCGCGCACGCCGTTGTCGAAATCGACGGTGGTGTAGCTGTTGTCGAGAATGTCCGGACGTTCGCCGTCATAGCGCTCGTCGAGGTGGTTCACGTCCATGCCGCCGGAGCAGTACACGCGGACGGGCTCGGCGCGGACGATGTGGCGCATGAGATCGAAGAAGTGGCAGCACTTCTCCACCATCGTGCCGCCGGTGTTGCGGGCGAAGCGGTTCCAGTTGCCGACCTTGTGCAGGAACGGGAAGCGGTGCTCGCGCATGGCCAGCATCACGAGGCGCCCGGCGCGGCCGGCATGCACGTCGGCCACGAAGCGCGTCGCCGGCGGCATGAAGCGATATTCCATGCCGACCCAGAACACGCCCGCGTGCTTGGCGGCGCGGGCCGCGATCTTGGCGGCGTCTTCCGGATCGGAGCAGAGCGGCTTTTCGCACAAGACATGGACGCCCGTGTCGAACACCGCGTCGAGCGCCTGGCGGTGGGTGTGGTTCGGCGAGGCGATCACGACCGCATCCACGAGGCCGGAGCGCACGAGGCTCTGCGCGTCCGAAAACACCGCAACCTCTTTGCCGCCGAGGGCGCTCTTGGCCCACTCGATCGAGGTCGGCGTGGGATCGGCGATGGCGGTGATCTCGACCTCGGGCATCAGCCGCAGGTTCATGATGTGCTCGATGCCCATCATGCCCGTCCCGATGATCCCGAACCGGAGCTTGCTCATGCCGTCGTCCCACCCTTGGTGCCCCGCCCCGCTGGCGTAAGCGTCAGAAGGCCTATTCATAGACGAAGAGAGACGCCGCGTACATCGACGGCGCCTCACCCCTCTCCATCAGATGAGCTAAACATTAACGGACGCCTGCCCCGTCGGCCCCACGCGGCGCGCGGCGCGCGGTTCAGATCTTGAGGGCGATCAGGACGATCCCGACGCACACGGCGATCATGATCATCGCCGTGAGGCCGGCGGCCACGATCCGGGCGGTGCTGAGCTTGCGCTTGCCGCCCGGCGGGGGCCGCTCATCGTCCCGCGGGGCGAGCGCCCAAAGCGCGAGCAGATAGAGCACGCCGCACACGCCCATGACCGAAGCCCCGGCCATGGCGCTGCCCAACACCGCGAACCCCGCCGAGACGAAGGCGAACGTCGCAACCGCAGGGTGGCCATTCTTCATGGCGTTGCGCACGAACCGCCCGGCGCGGCCGGTGTCGAGGTCGCGGTACGCCTGGGGCGCGATGACGAAGGAGAAAAACGCGGTCCAGCCGAGCGTCATGCCGGCGACCACGAGGGCTACGCCCTGGCCGAGCTGTTCCATCCGCAGACCCTAGGGCGATTCTGGCCCCCGTCGCCCCTCGAACGCTCAGGACGGCGCGCGGACCTCCACCATCACCTCGTTCCGGCGCATGAAGGGCGGCGTCCATGGCGGGTCGTAATAGGCGAAGGTCACGGGGCCGACCGGCTCCAGGCGGCGGGCGCGGGCGATGCCCATCAGCTCGTCGGTCTTGCGGGCGAGGTCCTTGTCGGTGGCGAGGCCCGAGAAGCGCAGCGTGGCGACGGTGCGGGCGGGCTCTTCGAGGAGCTTCACGCTGGGATCGTTCGGCGCGGGCATCGTGGCCAGCGTCGAGCCGGCGGGCATCACGAACCGGATGGTCCAGGCGTCGCCCTGTTTCGTCTGCGCGACCGGTGCGGTCATCGCGATCTTCTCGCCCTTGCCGTCACGCCCCGCGGGCGCGCCCGTCTGCGTGACCGGCGACGTCATGGCGATCTTCGCGCCCGGCGTGTTGCCGCCGAAGATGTAGCGCGCCAGCGGGCGGAAGCCGGCGTTCACCGCCTGATACCGCGCGCCCGTGGTGACGACCTCCGCCACCACCATCGGCGCGTACCGGCGGAGTTCGAACTTGCCGTCCCGGGCGAGCACGGCGTGCGGAGGTTCTTCAACGGCCATGGCGGGCGCTCCCGAGACGGCCAAGGCGGCCAGCGCAAGGATGAACGCGGCGGCGAGCGTACGGATCGTGCGGGTCATGCGTATACTACGCGCAACAGCCCGGAGCGGATGCCGGCGTTACGGCAGCCGCGCGTAGATCAGCGAGTCGCGCACGCCGAGATGCGTGCGCCAGTTGGCGCGCAACAGGCCTTCATAGGTGAAGCCCGCGCGCTCGAAGAGGCGGATGGAGGCGCGGTTGTCGGGATCGATGTCGGCGGCGATGCGCTGCAGACCGAGCCGCGCGAACCCGTCCTGCACGACAAGCTCCAGCGCTTTGGCGGCGATGCCCCGCCCCTGCGCGGCGCGCAGCAGGAAGACGCCCACTTCGCGCACATGCGCCCGCACCGCGTAGAGCCCAATTCGCCCGACGACAGCGCCTTCGGCCTCGATCGCCCAAGCCGCATCGGCGTTGTTGGTGATCCACCACGTGATGTCGGCCTCGGTCTCGGCAAGCGCGGCGTGCGCCGGCGCGGACCAGTAGGTCATGAGTTCGGGATCCGCGAAGCCCTCGAACAGAGCGGACGCGTCGTCGAGCGCGAGCGGCCTCAACCGGACCGCGCCCGCCTCCAGAACGGGGGTCGTCATGGCTCGCCCGGCGCTCCCGGCGTCCCTGCCTGCGCCCGTTCCCGCGCCAGACGCGCGCTCGCCCGCTCCTTCACGCTCTCGCTGCGCAGTTGGCCGCAGGCGGCGAGGATGTCGCGCCCCCGGGGCGTGCGGATCGGCGAGGCGTAGCCGGCCTTGTTCAGCACCGCGGCGAAGGCCTCGATCGTGGCCCAGTCGGAGCACTGGTAGGCCGTGCCGGGCCAGGGGTTGAAGGGGATCAGGTTGATCTTCGCCGGCACGCCCGCGAGCAGCTTCACCAGCGCGCGCGCCTCGGCGAGGCTGTCGTTCACGCCGGCGAGCATCACGTATTCGAACGTCACCCGCTTGGCGTTGCCCAGGCCCGGATAGGCGCGGATCGCGGCGAACAGCTCCTCGAGCGGGTACTTCTTGTTGAGCGGCACGAGCTCGTTGCGCAGCGGATCGTTCGTGGCGTGCAGCGAGATCGCCAGCATCGCGCCGGTGCGCGCGCCGAGCTCGGGGATCTTGGGCGCGACGCCGGCCGTCGACACCGTGATGCGGCGCCGGCCGATGGAGATGCCGTCGCCATCGGAGATGACGTCGATCGCGTTCGCGACCTCGTCCAGGTTGTAGAGCGGCTCGCCCATGCCCATGAACACGATGTTCGTGAGGCGGCGGTCGCCGTCGTTCAGCGGGCGCTCGGGCGTCGGCCACTCGCCGAGCGCATCGCGGGCGATTATCACCTGGGCCACGATCTCGCGCGCGGTCAGGTTGCGGACGAGCTTCTGCGTGCCGGTGTGGCAGAAGGAGCAGGTCAGCGTGCAGCCGACCTGGCTCGACACGCACAGCGCCCCCGCCCGGCCGACATCGGGGATATAGACGCTCTCGACCTCGACGCCGGGGCCCAGATCGATCAGCCATTTGCGCGTGCCGTCGACCGAGACCTGCGCCGCCGACAGCCGCGGCCGATCCAGCGTGAAGGCGCGGTCGAGATCGGCGCGCAACTCCTTGGCGACGTTGGACATCGCGGCGAAATCGGTGACGCCGTAGTGGTACATCCAGCGCCAGAGCTGCTCGGCGCGCATGCGCGTCGCCTTCGGCGCGACGCCGATCCCCGCCAGCGCGGCTTGAAGCTCAGCCTTGGTGAGACCGATCAGCGACGGCCGCGCGGCCGGCGCGCCGACGGGCGTCGATGCGGACGCGGACTCCGCGGCCACGGTCGGCGCATTGGGATTGCGTTTGGCGACGTCGAGGGCGTGGGTCATGGGCCTGTTTGCGCGCGCCGCGGCCGGTTGTGACTGGCAAGCGGACGCATCCTGTGCGAGTATAAGTCGATCGTATGATCGACTGTCGGTTGATGATCGTTCGACAGTGCGGGCGTGACTGTCTTGCCGCCCTAGATAGAGCAAATCGTGAGTTTGCGCACCCTACCCGACGACGGCGACCGGGCCCCCGGAGCGGACCGCGAGCGTTTCGCGGACCTGATGGAGGCCATTGCCCGCCGCCAGGACCGGGACGCGTTCGCCGAGATCTTCGCCTTCTACGCCCCCCGCGTGAAAGGCTACCTCCTGCGCCTCGGCGCCGGGGACGGCCTGGCCGAGGAGATCGCGCAGGAAGTGATGATCACGGTGTGGCGGAAAGCCGCGCTGTTCGATCGGCGACAGGCGTCGGTGTCCACCTGGATCTTCCGCATCGCCCGGAACCGGCGGATCGACGCCGCCCGCCGGTCCCGCCCCGATTTCGATCCCAACGAGCCCGGCCTCGCCCCCGAAGCCGACCGCCCCGCCGACGACCAGATGGAGCTGGCCGAGCGGGAAGACCTTGTGCGCCAAGTACTTGGCGAACTTCCGGAGGAGCAGGTGAACCTGTTGCGCGCCGCTTTCTATGACGGACTTTCCCACCGCGAGATCGCGGAAAAGTTCGGCCTGCCGCTCGGCACCGTCAAATCCCGCATCCGTCTCGCCTTCGGAAAGATGCGCGCCCGGTTGACGGGCGACGTGTAAGGACGGTGCAGATATAGGTTGCGCTTTCTTGACGCACGCCGCGCGCGATCAATATCCTCCAACAAACATGGTCTGAGGGCTGTTAATGCTGGCGTCCGCGCAAGCCCGTCTGTCGCAATTAGATCTGCGCGAGCGCCTGACGTCCGCCTATGCCTCGGGTGCGCTCGACGCCGGCCTGCGTCTCCTCGTCGAAACTCAAGCCTGCTTGACGCCCGGGGGCGTCGAAGACCTTGGACACGCGGAGGCCTTGGCCGGCGCGCTGTTCGAGATGGAAGGCCCTGCCGCCCTCCGGCCCGACGCCCTGGAATCCGTCTTTTTGCGGATCGCCAATGACCAGGACGCCGATCCCCGCCGCGAGGCCGCCCGCCGGGCTGGCGCCGTGATCGACGAAATCCTTCACCTTCCCAAGCCGATCCAGGACGCCGCCCTCGCCGCCATCGGCCGTGGCGGCTGGTCGTTCGGCGGCCCCGGCCTGCGCACCCTGGCGCTCGATCTGGGGTCGAACGTCAAAGCCGAGATCATGCGGATCGAGCCCGGCTGGCGCGCGCCGCGCCATGATCATGGCGGCGCGGAGTTCACGCTGGTCATGACCGGCGCCTTCGAGGACGAACGCGGCCTCTACGGCATTGGCGATATCGCCGTCGCCGGCCCCGGCGTCACCCACCGTCCGACGGCGTCGCCCGGCGCCGTGTGCTACGCGCTGGCGGTGACCGAAGGCCCTCTCGCCTTCACCGGCCCGCTGGGCCTGCTGCAGAAGATCTGGCGCCACTAGCCCAGCACGCGGCTCTTCCGCGCGCCCCACCTTGAAACGCAAAAAGCCCGGCCGAAGCCGGGCTTTCGCGTTTCCGAGAGGGCGCGTCACCTGAATAGGGATAGCAGCATCTGGGGCTGCTGATTGGCGATCCCGAGAACCTGGACGCCGAGCTGCTGCTTGGTCTGCAAGGCCTGCAGGCGAGCGGACTCGGAGGCAAGATCGGCGTCGACCATCGAGGAGATCGCCTTCTCGAGGCCATCCGTCAGTTGCTGGCTGTACTCCTTCGCCAAATCTGCGGAACGCACGCGCGACGCGAGGGTTGCGATGGCGTTGTTGACGGTGACGATCGCCGCCGAAACCGTCGACACGGCCCCCGCCGCGTTGGCCTGCGAATCGATGAGAATGGACGAGGTGAACCCCAGCGTAGAGGCCGTGAGGTCCGTTCCATTGAACGTAATCGCCGTGGTGTCGCTGTCATTGACGCGCACGGTAAGGTTCGAGCCCGAGCCGTTGATCAGGTTGGCGCCGTTCACGCCAGCGCCGGCGACGACGCCCGCGATCTGATCCCGCAACGCGATGAACTCGGCGTTCAACGCGGTCAGGTTCGCCGCGGTCAAACCCGTGTTCGTGCCTTCCTGCGCTTTCTCCCGCATTTTCCCAAGGATGTTGCGCAGGCTTTCTGCCTGATTGAGCGCCAGATCGGCGGTTTCGGTTGCGCGATCGATGCCGTCGCGAATGGCGGTATGCGAAGCGACCCGCGTTCGCATATCGCTCGATTGTCAGTTGCTTTCCCGACCTTCAGACCGCTGCCGACGCGCTCCGAAGAATCTTGAAGCCCTGCAGCCGCCTGCCGCATCGCCGAAAGCGCCGCCACGGCGCCCGCATTGAAATTGATACCGGCCATAACACTGTGTCCCGTTCTCAGGTTTGACGCCCGCGCTTTTGCAGGCGGCGCGCGACATGCGCGATGTGAACGGGTTTACGGCCGGGGTTTGCGCAAATGGTTTACGCGCACAAACCATATCGCCTTTATCGCCCATTGCGGGCGACGAGCGCGCGGGAGGACGCGCGTGCGCCCTCCCGCGCCGCGCGTTAGCGGAACAGCTGCAGCAGCGTCGCAGGCTGCTGATTGGCAATGGCAAGCGCCTGGATGCCGAGCTGCTGTTTCGTCTGCAACGCCTGCAACCGCGCTGACTCGCCCGGCAGATCAGCGTCGACCAGCGACGAGACCGACTTCTCCAGCCCGTTGGACAATGACTGACTGGCATCTTTGGCGGCCGTCGAAGCGCGCACACGCGACGCCAGGTTGGCGATGGCGGTGTTCACCGTGGCGATCGCCGCCGACACCGACGCGACGGCATTCCCTGCGTTCGCCTGCGTGCTGACAGTCGTGGCGGCCAGCCCGAGCGTTGCGGCCGTCAGGTCCTGGGCGGAGTAGGTGAGCGTCGTGGTATCGGTGTCGTTGAGGCGGATCGAGAGGACCGTCGTCGAATTGTTGATGAGGTTCGCGCCATTCACCGTCGCGCCGTCGACAATGCCGGCGATTTGGCTGCGCAACGCGGTGAACTCGGCGTTGAGCGCATCCGAATTCTCGGTCGTCAGCCCGGAGCCGGTCGCTTCCTGAGCCTTGTCCCGCATCTTCGTCAGGAGTGTCCGCAGACTTTCCGCTTGATTGAGCCCGAGTTCGGCGACCGAATTGGCGCGATCGATCCCCTCGCGGATCGTGCTTTGCGCGGCGACGCGCGTGCGCAAGTCGTTCGCGATGTTGAACACGATCGGGCTGTCGAGCGCCGTTTCGACCTTGAGGCCTGAACCGACCCGCCGTGCCGTCATCGACAGATCATTCTGGGTAGAGCGAAGAGTTTGCAGCGCAGCGGCTGCGCCGACATTGGTCGAGCCAATCATCTGGAATACACCCCATTCTAGGTTTCGGCCGTGAGGCCGCCCGCGTCTCTGCGCGATGGGGACGTTGTACG
This sequence comes from Alphaproteobacteria bacterium, assembly GCA_018969015.1. Lineage (GTDB taxonomy): Bacteria > Pseudomonadota > Alphaproteobacteria > Caulobacterales > Aquidulcibacteraceae > REEB506. The sequence goes on along the minus strand of JAGWZE010000009.1, from coordinate 14,813 downwards.
CGCCCAACATTGTAAACACGTTTATTTTGCATGAGCAGGTAGTGTTCGTTGCTCATTTCGAGCGATGCGAAAACGGATTGAGCCGGGTTGCGACGCGCCCGCTCACACCCGCCCGCGCGGCTTCACCAGCATCTCCGGCGGCGGCCCGCCCGGTCGCACCGGGCGCGCGGGATAGCCGCCGAGGCTGAGCACGCGGTCGTACATGACCAGCGCGCCGGCGAGGCCGACATTGACGCAGAACTTCGTCGGGATCTTCACGACGTGCGCGCATTTCGCCAGCAGGCCCGGCGAGATCGAACCGCGCTCGCGGCCCAGCACATAGGCCGCCGCCGGAGGATGCTTGAAGCTCGGCAGATCGACGGCGTCGTCCGTGAGCTCGATCCCCACCAGCACGCAGCCTTTCGGCAGCAGCAGATCCTCGCCGCGGTCGTAGGGATAGTACGGCAGATGATCCATGCTGCGGGAGGTGTCGGCGTTGTAGACCTCGCGCACCTTCGCGTGGGCGTTGATGGAGAAGAAGAAGCTCGCGCCGAAGGCGTGCGCCGTGCGCATCAGCGCGCCCATGTTCATGGGCTTGCTGATCTCTTCGCATCCGATCCCGAAATAGCCGCGCATCGTCACTGGTCCCGGGGCCGTCCGGCCCGTCTCGTTCGTCCGGGTCTGACTAGCTCAGCCGGCGCGCGCATGCACGGAGTGTTCGAGGGCGGCGAACACGGCCTCGGTGAAGGCGGGCCTGTCGAGGACGGCGCCCGTGCCGTCATAGGCGAAGATCGGCCCCGGCGGCGCGTTGGCCAAGGCGGCCTGCGCGGCCTCCTGCTCGGACTCGAGCGAGAGCCGCACCACCCGCCCCCACAGATCGAGGCGCAGCAGCGTCTCGATCTCCCACGCCGTGCCCTCGGTGACGTAGGACGCGTCGAGGACGATGACGTCGGCCGAGTCCATCATCAGCCGCACGACGAGGCGCCACCAGGCGTCCGTGGTGCGCACGAGATAGCCCTTCGAGACGAACGTGGTCTCGGTGTTGAGTTCGAGGCGATCGAACAGCCGCTTCGCGAGGAGCCGGAAATCGCGCGGGGCGGCCACGAAGGCGGGGCCCCAGCGCGTGCGATCTGTTGCGCGCAGAAGAAGAAGCACGGGCAGCGTCGCGACCGTGAGAAAGAAGTTCGGGATCGACTGGATGCTGCGCATCAGGATGCCGCCGAGCCAGGCGAACGTGCTGCGGCGGACGTGTTTGTCCGCCAGCGCGATGACGTGCCCGAAGTGCTGCAGCTCGCTCGAGATCAGGCGGTTGTAGACCTTGCCCAGGCGGCGATCGTTGAACTTGCGCAGCATGAGCACGCGCACCGGCCGCGCGCGCAGCCATGACGCGAAGAAATAGATCAGCGCGAACGGGATCATCAACGCGACGGACGCTTTCGCGATCACGTCGCGCACCAGGATGTTCGCCATCTCGGGCCAGGCGCGCACCCGCTCGGGGAGGTCTTCGAAACGCAGATCGTTGAGCGCGGCGGCGACGCCCGCATCGAGTCCGGCTTCGGTCGCGCGCGCCATGAGCGGCTCGACGGCGAACTTGTTGACGCCGATCAGCACGAACGCGGTGACGAGCAGGAGCGCCCCGCCGGCGCCGCAGATCATCCGGATCCGGTGCGCGACGGTGACGGAGCGGCGCGCCTGCGGGAGGTCTTCGACCGCATAGAAGCTCGGCACGCGAACGTCGGGGATCGGCTCGAGCGGGCGCCCGCGCGCCTGCAGCTCCGCCGCGGCGACGGCCTGCCCTTCGGCGCTGTGCGCCGGCAGGATCGCGGCGACGCGCAGGGTGTCGTCCGAGAGCTTGGCGCAGACGCGCGCCGCCGCAGGGCCGGGCGTGCGGCGCGCCAGCGCCGGCTGCGTCTTGTAGAGGTCCAGGTGGCGTCGCCACGTGGGATCGGCGTCGCGCCGCGGCGGCAGGAGGAACGCGGCGACCACCATGATCGGCACGACGAACGCGCAAGCGAGAATGCCGATGATCGAGACGATCTCCAGCACGTCGTACAGGGACAGGCCCGGCGCCACGGACGCACCCGCCGCCGCGTCCGTCCCGCGCAATGTCGCCGCTGCCAATGCCGCCACCGCCGCGACGATCGCCACGGCTGCGCCCAAAAGTCCCCACCGCGGCCCGCGAGACCGGTTCGACATGACGCCCCCTTGTCGGCCCTCCCCCGAAGGCGCGCGTCCCGTCTAGACCGGGCAAACCCGTTTGTCCCGCGGCGCGCGCAATGATCCGGCCCCGGTCGATGGGCGCTTATCGGAACGTGCGCACGTCCCGGACGCCGCGGCTGGTGGCGATCCCGCGCTTCATGCCTTCGCTGACGAACGGCGTGGCGACCTCGCCCGCGGCGTCGACGGCGATCAGCCCGCCGTCGCCGCCGAGCGCCGCCATGTCGGCGAGCGCGGCGGCCGCGGCGGCGTGCACGCTCTGATGCGCATAGGCCATGCGCGCGGAGACGTCCGCCGCGACGTTGGCGCGGATGAAATACTCGCCTTGGCCCGTACAGCTGACGGCGACGCGCGTATCGGCCCAGGTCCCGGCGCCGATCAGCGGGCTGTCGCCGACGCGGCCGGGCGTCTTGGTGAGGAGCCCACCGGTGGAGGTCGCGGCGGCGAGGCGGCCCGCGGTGTCGCGCACCACGGCGCCGACGGTGCCATGCGCAAGCTCGCCCGGCGCCACTGGGCGCGTCACGGCGGGGGTATAGTAGTCAGGCGTCACCGTTGCGAAGGCGTGTGCGCGCGCGAAGGCCGCCGCGCCGGCCCCGACGAGGAGCACGTGACGCGTCTTCTCCATCACCGCGCGCGCCACGCCGACGGGGCTTTCGAAGCCGACGAGCGCCGCGACGGCGCCGGCCTTGCGCGTGGCGCCGTCCATGATCGAGGCGTCCAGTTCGACGACGCCTTCGGCGTTCGCCGGCGCGCCCTTGCCTGCGATGTGGTGGCCGCTGGCCTCCAGCGCGCGCACCATCGCCTCGGCGACGTCGAGCGCGGCGGCGCCGCCCTCGAGCATGGCGGCGCCTTCATCGAGCAGCGCGCGCATGTGCGCCTCTTCGCGCTCGTAGGTGCGGTCGCGCGTGGGCCCGGCGCCGCCATGCAGCGCGAAACTCCAGATCATCGAGGTGGTCCTTTTTCTGGCGGCGCAGGCGTCGTCGCCGCGCCGGGTCGGGCGAACAGGAAGCCGCGGCGCCAGCCCACCCAGAGGCCGATGAGCGTCGCGACGGGAATGAAGGCGTCGACCTGTTCGGTGACGTCGATCAGCTCCAGCAGATACAAGATGCCGGCCGGACCCCACATCATCGTGGCGATGGCGGCGCCCGCGCCCTCCTCCCACGGCACGGCGAACAGCGCCCGCCCGACGGTGAAGTCCAGCAGGTCGAGCACGAGGCTGAGCCCGAGCCGGACGAAAAAGCCGGTCCGCGTCATGCCTGCCCGCTCATGCCCGTCTCCGTCTTGCCCGTCTGTCTTGCGGGGGGCCGCGCCCGCCCATACGGTGCGCGCCGACCATCACATCATAAACCGAGGAACCGACCCATGAAGGCCTTGCTGAGCAAAGTCCCCGGCCAACCGGAAGCGCTGGTGCTCGAGGATGTTCCGAGCCCGACGCCGGGCCCCGGCGAGGTGCTGATCTCGGTCAAGGCCGTGGGCGTGAACTATCCCGACGTGCTGATCATCCAGGACATGTATCAGTTCAAGCCGAACCGCCCCTTCTCCCCGGGCGGCGAGATCGCCGGCGTGGTGAAGGCCGTCGGCGAGGGCGTGACCAATCTGAAGCCGGGCGACCGCGTGCTCGGCTCCACGGGCTGGGGCGGCATGGCCGAGGAAGTCGTCATGCAGGCCGGGCACTCGCGCGTGCGGAAGATCCCGGACTCGATGCCGTTCGACGAAGCGGCCGCGTTTCTGATGACCTATGGCACCTCGCACTACGGCCTGAAGGACCGCGCGCATATCAAGCCAGGCGAGAGCCTGCTCGTGCTCGGCGCGGCCGGCGGCGTCGGCATCGCGGCGGTGGAGCTTGGCAAGGCGATGGGCGCGAAGGTGATCGCCGCCGCGTCGAGCCAGGAGAAGGTGGATTTCGCGATCGCCTGCGGCGCCGACGAGGGCATCGTCTATCCGGCCAAGCTCGACGAGGACGACAAGGCCGCGACGAAGGCGCTGTCCGAGGCGTTCAAGAAGGCCGGCGGCGGCGGCATCGACGTCGTGTATGACGGCGTCGGCGGCGCCTATGCCGAGCCGGCCTTGCGCGCGATGAACTGGGACGGCCGTTTCCTGGTGATCGGCTTCCCCGCCGGCATCCCGAAAATCCCGCTGAACCTCACGCTGCTCAAGAGCTGCCAGATCGTCGGCGTGTTCTGGGGCGCATTCACCGCGCGCCAGCCGGCCGACAACGAGGCCAACATCGCCGAGCTGTTCGCCATGTACGAAGCCGGCAAGATCAAGCCGCGCGTCTCGGCGCACTTCCCGCTCGAGCGCGGCGCCGAAGCGATCCGCCACCTCGCCGACCGCAAGGCGCAGGGGAAGGTGGTCGTGACGGTGGGCTGAGGCGCGGCGGACGCATCAACGAAGCTCGACAAGGCGCGCGCCCTCTCGAAAGAGCGCGAGCGCCTCGTCGAGATGTACGGCGAACTTTGCCCTGAGGACCGCGTTGGAGGTGTTCCCGAACGTGAGCCAGAGCACGGCTGGCGGCGGCCCTCCGCGCGCATCGCTCAAGCGTGCAAAATCCGAATCCTTCGTCACGACGATCGCGTCGGCCACGCGCGCGGCGTCGAAGATTTCGACATCATCAGCCTGGCTAAGGCCGAGCGCCGAGAGTAACGCGGCTTCGACGGAGAACCGGTCGATCACCCATCTCGCCACCGCCGGCGACAAATGGGCGTCGAACCATAGTTTCATTCTGCAGCGAGAACCGGATGATCGAGACGTGACCGGGCATACAAAACCGCCGCCTTGACGTCGTCGGGCTCGAGATCCGGAAGCTCTTCGCAAATCTCCGCAGGCGAAAGGCCCGCTGCAAGGAGATCGAGGACGTCGACCACGCGGGTGCGCAACCCGCGGATGCAGGGGCGTCCACCCATCTTTCCGGGCTCGAGGGTGATGCGGTCGAGCAAGTTCATGGACCCATCATAGCGCGGAACGCCGCCGCGCGCGACTGAACGGCCCGGCGAGTCCACCGATCTGGGCGGCATCAACGCGCGGTCTTGCGAAACCTGGGGCCCGCAGCGGTTCACCCCTCATCCGGCGCTTCGCGCCACCTTCTCCCACAAGGGGAGAAGGACCACTGCGACGACCTTCTCCCCTTGTGGGAGAAGGTGGATCGCACGCGCCAGCGTGCGAGACGGATGAGGGGTGATGGCGCGGCACTCGCCGACTCCCGCCGAGGATGACGACGGCGCGCAGAGCGCGCCGTCGTCAAATCCCCCTCGCCTTCCGTGACGTCGCCCGGCTAACGTGCGGGCAAAGAAAACCATACGGGAGGACAGGATGAGCGGGCGATTGGACGGCAAGGTGGCCGTCGTCACCGGCGCGGCGTCGGGCATCGGCCTGGCGATCGTCGAGAAGTTCGTGGCCGAAGGCGGGCTCGTGCTCGCGGCTGACATTCAGGACGCCAAGGGCGAGGCGCTGGCGACGCGCTACAAAGGCAAGGTCGTCTATCGCCATTGCGACGTGACGGACGTGGCGCAGATCAAGGCCGCCGTGGACGAGGCCGTCGCGGCCTTTGGCGGGCTCGACATCATGGTCAACAATGCCGGCGCCGGCGGCTCGGTGGCGATGGTCGAGGACGTCGATGTCGGCGCCTACGAATGGACGATGCAGTTGCTGCTGCGCTCCGTGGTGTTCGGCACGAAATACGCGATCCCGCACATGCGCAAGCGCGGCGGCGGCGCGATCGTCAACACCGCATCGGCGGCGGCGATCCTCGTCGGCGGCACGCCCTTCACCTACGCGGTGTGCAAGGCGGCGGTGGTGCATTTCACGAAGGCGGCGGCGATGGAGACCGCGCCGGACAAGATCCGCGTCAATGCGTTGTGCCCCGGCGTGATCGCCACGCCGATCTGGGGCCAGTTCCGTCCGGACACCTCGCCCGAGGCGGCGGACCAGATGGCGGCGATGATGGCGCATGTGGGCGTGGGCATGCAGCCGCTGCCGAAAGCGGGCCTGCCGGAAGATATCGCCGATGCGGCGCTTTATCTGTGTTCGGACGAAGCGGCGTTCGTGACGGGGCATGCGCTCGTCGTCGACGGGGCGATCACGCTCGGCCGGCAGGCGCGCACGTCGTCGGGCATGGCGGTGGCGCTCGGCATGGACCCGGCAGAGGCGGTGAAGGGTTATCAGGATGCGCTCGCGGCCGAGCGCAAGCGGTTCGGAGGCTGACATGGCGCGGTTGGACGGCAAAGTCGCGGTGGTGACGGGCGCGGCCTCGGGCATCGGGCTCGGCACGGTGGAGCGGCTCGTCGCGGAGGGCGCGCGCGTGGTCGCCGCCGACATCCAGGACGAGAAGGGCGAGGCGCTCGCCGCGCGGTTCAAGGACGCGGTGATCTATCGCCATTGCGACGTGATGGACGAGGCGCAGATCAAGGCGGCGATCGACGCGGCGGTCGCGGAGTTCGGCGGGCTCGACATCCTCTTCAACAACGCCGGCGCCGGCGGCGCGATGGGCGGCGTCGAGGAGACCGAGATCGACGGCATCCGCCGCACGCTCGATCTCCTGCTTGTCTCGGTGATGGCCGGCACGAAATACGCCACGCCGCACATGAAGGCGCGCGGCGGCGGCTCGATCATCAACACGGCCTCGATCGCGGGCACGGAAGCGGGCTGGGGCCCGATCGCCTACTCCACGGCGAAGGGCGCGGTGATCCACTTCACGCGCTGCGCGGCAGCGGATCTCTCGCAGTACAAGATCCGCATCAACGCGATCTGCCCGGGCTTCATCGCCACGTCGATCTTCGGCGCGACGCTCGGCATGGCGCGGCCGGTGGCGGACCAGATGGCGGCGCTGATCGCCGAAAAGGGCGGACCGATGCAGCCGATCGGCCGCGTCGGCGCGCCGATGGACATCGCCGCGACGGTGGCGTTCCTGGCGAGCGACGATGCGGGCTTCATCACCGGCACGCACATCATCGTCGACGGCGGCATCACGATTGGCCCGCGGCATGCGTGGGACAAGACGGCGTCCTCGCCGTTCCTCGACGCGCTCGGGATCGATCAGGAGCAGGCCGAAGCGATGCGCGTGGCGATGGCGGCGCAGCAGAAGGGGTGAACGGGGCCGGCTTTCCGCAAGTTGGTCTGCCCCGCGCTTTCGTCATTCCGGGGCGCGCGAAGCGCGAACCCGGAACCCAGGAGATCGCGCACTAGCCTGGACGCGATGCGCGAGATGGTCCCTCTACGTTTCGTCGTCTAGCGCTTGTTGCACGGGCCCCTGGGTTCCGGGTTCGGCCTTCGGCCGCCCCGGAATGACGGAAGGCCTCGGCGCGCGTCAGGCTACGCCGCCTTCTGAAGATCCGGCGCCGGGATGTAGCAGTTCACCGTCGTTCCGCGGCCGGGCTCGCTTTCGAGTGAGACCCAGCCGTCGTGCAGCTCGACGAACGAGCGCACCAGCGCGAGGCCGAGACCGGCGCCGCGGCGGTCGTGGCTGACGAAATGATCGAACGCGCCGGCCTGATCCTCGTAGGGAATGCCGCGGCCGGTGTCGGCGACGAAGAGGCGCACCATGCCGTCGCGGCGCTCGGCGCCGATGGTGACGACGTCGCCCTTCTCCGTGAAGCGCAGCGCGTTGGAGAGAAGGTTCGCGAGCGCCTGACGCAGGCGCGCGCCATCGGCCTTGATGCGGCCGACGCCGGGCGCGACGGCGATGTCGACGCGGACGTCCTGTTCGCGGGCTTTCGGCGCGGCGAGCGTCGCGGCTTCGGTAACGAGGTCCTGCACCGGCACGTCGGTGAGATCGAGCTCGAGACGGCCGGCCTCGATCATCGCAACCTCGAGGACGGAGTCGACGAGGTGGGAGAGATTGTCGGCGCCGGCGAGCACCATCTGGATGACGTCGCGCTGGCGATCGTTGAGCGGGCCGGCCATCAGCTTGGCGAGCACTTCGGCGTAGCCCTGGATCGTCTGCAGCGGCGTGCGCAGATGGTAGGAGACGTTCTCGACGAACTCGGTCTTCAGGCGATCGGCGGCCTCGAAGGCCTCGGCGCGGTCGCGCAGCGCCTCCTCGACGCGGCGCGTGGCCGTGACGTCGAGGAACGCGACGAGCGTCGCGCCGTCCGGCAACGGGCGGCTGATGAACGAGACGATCGAACCGTCCGAACGCCGCATTTCGCCGCGGTCTTCCTGGCGCGCGTCCGGTGAGGGATCGGTGATGCGGCCTTTCAGGCGCGCCCAGGTTTCGGTTTCGTGGAACAGCGGCGTGCACAGATCGATGAGGCGTTCGATGTCCACCTCGCCTTCCATGTCGAGCGGATCGATGCGCCAGATCGCGTCGAACGCGGCGTTGCGCAGCTGCATGCGGCCATCGAGGCCGAACACCACGACGCCCTCGTGCAGCTTGTCGAGCGCGGCGCGCTGCACCTGGTGCAGCGAGGCGTAGCGGCTCTTCAGCACGGTCTCGGTGGTGATGTCGGAGAAGATCAGCAGCAGCCCGCCGAGCGGGTGGCGGCGACGCGCAACGCGCAGCGTCTTGCCTTCCGGGAGCTGCCAGAGCGTTTCGGGCAGGTCCGCCATTTCCTGATAGGCGAGCAGCTCGTTGGCGCGCCACTCGGGATAGTTGGCGTGCGCCGGCAGCCGGCGCCGCTCCTTCAGGAGATCGAGCCAGGCGGCATGCGTCGGCTTCTCGGCAAGGAAGGCCGGATCCAGATTGAACAGCGAAGAGAAGGCGCGGTTGTGGAACATCACGCGCCGATCCGGGCCGAACACGACGACGGCTTCGGTGAGCGCGTCGAGCGTGGCGTCGTGCGCCTGAACGATGCGGTCGCGCTCGTCACGCGCGGTCTCCACGTCGGTGACGTCGAACGCCATGGCGCCGACGGCGCCGGCGACGGGGAACATCAGCACGCGGAACGCGCGGCGATCGCCCTGGACGACGATGTGGCGGATCTCTTCCGTCTCGCCGCCGGACTCGATGGCGCGGCGGGCCTGATCGGCGGTGCGCGAGTCGATCAGCAGGTTGCGGCTGACGGCCTGCTCGAGCGACTTGGCGTCGAGCGCGGTGATGTAGGCGTCGTTCGCCCACTCGAGCCGGCCCTGCGCCGACACGCGCCACGCCAGGAACGGCGCGCGCGTGAGCATTTCCAGGAAGGCCGCGGGATCGCGCGCGATGGCGCGGCGCACGTCTTCGCTGCGGCCGAGCTGCGCGGCGCCATCGGCGGCGCCCTTGGCGGAGGAGTCGAGAATCCAGACGACGGCGCGCGGCCCGGCGGTGCGGCCGTCGACTTCGACGAACATGCCCGACGACGACGAAAAGGTGAGCGAGAACGGCTCGCCTTCGCGACGCAGGCGCGTGAGCGCGGGGGCGATGTAGGCGTCGGCGCCGGCGGAGTCGCGGCCCTTGAAGCCGGCGAGACCCTGCAGGATCCGCACGGCCGGATTGTCGCCTACCCCGGCGTCGGCGAAGCGCAGCAGGCTCGCGAGGGCGAACGGGGAGCCGTAGATCTTCGGCTCGCCCCAGGGCTGCTCCGTCGCGCCCGGCGCGGCGGGCGGCACGAGGACGGCGGCGGGATCGGGCTCCCACACCAGCGCGACGCCCGGGAACGCGCCCATGAGCGAATCCCAGCGCTGCAGCTTGTCTTCGGCGGCGTTGGCCTTGGAGCGCCAGCGGCCTTCGGCGCCACGGGCGCCGTCCGAAACGCGCAGCGCCCACAGGACGGCTGCGACAGCTGTCGCAGCGGCGCCGCCCGCGACCAGCAGATATGTCGCCCCCAAATCCACGCAACGCCCCTCGAATCGCAGTGTCGTCCCTGGGGAATCTCCCAGACGGCGGGCCTCTTGGGAACGCCAGAGCGTGGGCGCTCGCCGACAACTCACAGCTGCGTCGCCGCCGTTAATTTTTCATGAACCTTTTCGTCAGGCCGGGCGGGCCTGTTCGCCGCGATCGCGGACGGCGGCGGCGCCGCGGATGCGGAACACGAACGGGACCTGGTAGCTCGCGCCGAAGCGGGGCGCCGCCCCCGGGATCGGCACGAAGCGGGCGGCGGCGAGCGCCGCGGCGGCGGCCTCGTAGAACACCGGCGAAGGCCAGACGTCGACGCAATGGATGGCCTTGGGAACGCCATCGGCGCCGATCTCGAACTCGACGACCGCCACCCCCTCCACGCCGAGGCTGCGGGCGGCAGGCGGAAAGCGCGCCTCGATCGGCGCGGCGAGCGTCCAGGGCATGGCGACGTCGGCGGCGCCGCGCCAGACGACGCAGCACGGCCCGTCCGGAAGACCGAGACGGACGCGCTCGGCTTCGAGCGCGGAGACGCGTGCGCGCAGGCGGCGGTTCAGCACGATGACCGTGAGGGCGACGGCCGCCCAGATGACGGTTCCGGAGGCAAGCAGCGCGACCCCGCCGCCGAAGCCCACATGCATGAAGGCCGTCGTGATCGCGACCTGCGCCAGAACGACGGCGACGAACAGGCCGGACAGGAAGATCGCGCGCGCGGCGAGCGCCGAAACGCGGCGCGCGAGAATGTTCACGAGCGGCGCTCCCGGGCGGCTGGAATGAGCGGGCCGGAACGTCTTAAAGCCGCGCGCCGGAACGAGCGCAAGGCGCGCCCGTCACGGCGACTGCTAATGGCGCGACCGCGCTAGGCCACCTTCACCCGCGTGGCGGCCTCGGGCAGGTCCTGGCCGAAGGCGCGCTGGTAGAATTCGGCCACGGTGGGGCGCTCGAGCTCATCGCACTTGTTGAGAAACGTCATGCGGAACGCGAGGCCGACATCGCCGAAGATGGCGGCGTTTTCGGCCCAGGTGATCACGGTACGCGGGCTCATGACGGTGGAAATGTCTCCGTTCATGAAGGCGTTGCGCGTCATGTCGGCGACGCGGACCATGGCGGCGATGCGCTTCTTGCCCTCCGCCGTGTCGTAGGCCTTGCCGGCCTTGGCGAGGATGATCGCGGCTTCCGCGTCGTGGTCGAGATAGTTGAGCGTGGTGACGATGGACCAGCGGTCCATCTGGCCTTGGTTGATCTGCTGGGTGCCGTGATAGAGGCCCGTGGTGTCGCCGAGGCCGACGGTGTTGGTCGTTGCAAACAGGCGGAAGTGCTTGTTCGGCGCGATGACGCGGTTCTGATCGAGCAGCGTGAGTTTGCCCGAGGCTTCAAGCACGCGCTGGATGACGAACATGACGTCCGGACGGCCGGCGTCGTACTCGTCGAAGCAGATCGCCACCGGGCGCTGCAGCGCCCACGGCAGGATGCCTTCGCGGAACTCGGTGATCTGCTTGCCTTCCTTGAGGACGATGGCGTCCTTGCCGACGAGGTCGATCCGGGAGACGTGGCTGTCCAGGTTCACGCGGATCATCGGCCAGTTGAGGCGGGCCGCGACCTGCTCGACGTGCGTGGACTTGCCCGTGCCGTGATAGCCCTGGACCATCACGCGGCGATTGAAGGCGAACCCCGCGAGGATCGCGAGCGTGGTCTGCGGGTCGAAGCGGTAGGCCTCGTCCGGCTCGGGCACGTATTCGGTGCGGGTCTTGAAGGCCGGGATTTTCATATCGACCGGCACGCCGAAGTCCCGGGCGTTCAGCTCCGTATCGGGCTTCATGGCGAGGAGATCGTCGGCGGCGGTCATGGTCGGCTTTCCGGGAACGAGTTTAGGCGGGAAAGATCAGGCGGGGACAATCTGGCGACTTTTCCGCCGCCGTCCAAGGCTTACGCGACGAGACCGCTCGATTTCAGGGTCTGGAAGGCGCGGATCACCTTGTGGAGCTGGGACTCCATCGTACGGTCGCCGCCATTGCTGTCCGGGTGGTAGCGTTTGACCAGCTCGGCGTAGCGAATGCGGATCGCCGCGGCGTCGACGCCGGGCTGAAGGTCGAGCGTCTCGAGCGCGAGCAGCTGCAGGCGCGACAGGTGCGGCGCATCGTCCCGCTCGGCGCGGGCCCCGCCCCCGGCCGGCCCGGAGTCGCCCGAGAACATCCCGAACGGATCGCGGCGCTTGCCGGCCTGGAAGTTGCGGTAGGCGGCGGAGAGGCGATCGCCCTTGGCGGCGCGGAACGTCCATGTCGGTCGGTGGCCGGCGGCCTCGGCGCGGTCATAGGCGGCGAGCTCGGCGTCGCTCATGCCGGCGAAATAGTTCCAGCGGCGGTTGTAGTCGCTGGCGTGCTCCAGGCAGAACCACCAGAACCCATTGTCCTGGCCACGCGACTTCGGGGCGCGGTGGGCGCCGCCGCGCGTGCACCCCACATGGTCGCAGGCGCGGTCACCCGGCGCGCGTGCGGTCTCGGCGGCCGCGTCAGGCTTGTTGACGCGGATGTCGACGAACTTGGGGCGGTACTCGAACGCGGTGGGCATTGGCGGGAGTATGTGTGTGACCGGCGACGCGAACAAGGAATTGACAGGCGGGAAATCGCCCATGACGCGCATCGATCGCATCCGCGCGACGCTCGAAGCGCAGTTCGCGCCGGTGGCGCTGGCGGTGATCGACGAAAGCGGCGCCCATGCGGGCCACTCCGGCGCCCGTCCCGGCGAGGTGACGCACGTGCGCGTGCGGATGACGAGCGCAGCCTTCGCGGGCGCGACCCGCGTGGCGCGGCAGCGGGCGGTGAACGCGGCGCTCGCGGCGGAGTTCGACGCCGGCCTGCACGCGCTGGCGTTGGAGCTCGATGCGCCGCCCGCGTGAGGCCGCGGGTAAGGTTTGATTAACCGAAGCGGCGCGGTCTCGCGCTATGACGATCGCACAGGTGTATTCGGATCTCGTGCTGTTCGGCGTGTGCCGCAGCAACCACCATCGCATCGCGGTCGACGCGCTCGGCCAGCTGCGCGGCGCCGATGCGGCGGCGTGGCGGGCGGTGTTCCTGCACCACCATCCCGCGCTGCTCGAGGGCGCGAAGGCGCCGGACGAGCGCTTCAAGGACTTCAAGAACCACGTCCTGCACGTGAAGGACGGCTATTGGGGCGGCGCGCCGGACGCGGCCGTCGAATGGCACCGGCGCACGGTGCGCGCGCTGCAGGCGAAGGACTGGGCGCTGGCGGCCTATTCCGCCGGCGTGCTGAGCCATTACGTCGTCGATCCGGTGCAGCCCTTCCACACGGCGCAGACCGAAACGGAAAACGTCATCCACCGCGCCGTCGAGCAGAGCTTCTCCAAATCCTACAAGACACTGCGCGCGATCCTGCTCGGCGATCTCGGCGGCTATCCGGACGTGCCGGTGGCGACGGGACCGGACTGGCTGCGCGAGATGGTGCGCGCCGGCGCGGAGCGGTCCAACCCGTTCTACGACGCGGTGATCGATCACTATGATTTCGCGCGCGGCGCCAAAAATCCGCCGGCGGGGCTCGATCAGGAGCTGAAGGACATCGTGGCCGGCCTGATCGGCTACGCGACGTCGTTGTTCGCGCGCGTGCTGGAGAAGTGCGTCGCCGACGCGGCGGTGGCGCCGCCGGCGGTGAACCTCACGCTCGACACGATCTTCACCGCGCTGAAAATCCCCGCGAAGGCGGTGATCGGCGCATTGGACGATGCGAAGGCGCGCGCGGAAGTGGCGGCGCAGTACGAGGAGTTCGTGAAGACCGGCAAGGTGCGCGCGACGCTGGGCGACGACGACGCAGCTGTGCGGCGCATGTATGCGGACGAGATCGCCAAGATTCCGCTCTCCACGCTCGATTGCCAGTGGCCGCGCGAGATCGGCACGGCGCACGGGACCGGCGCGACGCCGCGACCGGTGCGCAAGACGCCGCGCGCGCCGGCGGCTCCCGCGCCCGCCGCCGTGGCGCCCGTCGCCGCCGTAGAACCGGCGCCCGCGCTGGCGGCGGTGGCCTCGGCGACGGCGCCGCTCGCGAGCGATCCCGCGCCGGTGGCGGCCGTGCGCGCATCGCCGCGTCTGGCGCGCGAGGCCGACGTGGTCGACGCGCCTTCGATCGGGCCGAAGACGGCGGAACGCTTCTACAAGGCCGGCATGAAGACGGTGGCGGATCTCTTGTCCCTGACGCCGGAGGAGATCGCGAAGCGCCTCGAGACGCGCCACATCAGCCCGCAGATCGTGCGCGACTGGCAGGATCAGGCGCTGCTCGCCTGCACGGTGCCGAACCTCTCCGGGACGGCGGCGCAGATTCTCGTGGCGTGCGAGGTGCGCACGGCGGAGGCGCTGGCCGGCGCCGATCCGGCCACGCTGGCCGCGCAGGTGCAGACGTTCGCGGTCAGCCCCGAGGGGCAAAGCCTGTTGCGCTCCGGCCGCTCGCCGAGTCCGGACCAGGTGCGCGTGTGGATCGACAGCGCGCGCAGCCTCGGCGTGAAGGCGGCGGCCTAAGCGCCTTTGGCCGCACGGCGCGCCTGCGCCTGCGGGTTCGCTCGAAAAAAGGGACGCGGCGGAGAGGCGTGAGCCTGGGTCGGCCGACCCTGGTTTGCATGCTTTGTTGGGGAGATTGGCTTTTCGCCTCTCCGCCGCGTTCGGCGCGCCGGTTTGGTCAACCCGGCGAGGGGCTACTGGCTGATTTGGTCGCCTACGTTTTCGGCGCGTACGTCAGCGTTCGCATCCTCCTTGAGACCCGAGGCCGGAGCTCGCCCTCACCCGGCTTGAGATAGGCGCGCACACCCACACGGGGGCGACCCTGCTCTCGAGGCAGGTTTTCCCGGGTCCTGACCGCAACTCTTTCG
>JAGWZE010000059.1 GCA_018969015.1 Alphaproteobacteria bacterium | reverse complement strand
ATGAACATGAAGCTCGTCGAGCCGCTGCGCGAGCTCTTCAAGGACGAGGTGCGCGCGCTCGGTCGCGAGCTCGGATTGCCGGAAGCGTTCGTCGGTCGCCATCCCTTCCCGGGCCCTGGCCTCGCGATCCGCGTGCCCGGCGCCATCACGCGCGACAAGCTCGACATCCTGCGCGCGGCCGACGTGATCTATCTCGACGAGATCCGCAACGCGGGCCTCTACGACGTGATCTGGCAAGCGTTCGCGGTGCTGCTCCCGGTCCGGACCGTCGGCGTCATGGGCGACGGCCGCACCTACGAGCACGTCCTCGCGCTGCGCGCCGTGACGAGCACGGACGGCATGACGGCGGACTTCTATCCCTTCGACATGGCCTTCCTCGGCCGCGTCGCGACGCGCATCGTCAACGAGGTGAAGGGCGTCAATCGCGTCGTGTACGACGTCACGTCCAAGCCGCCCGGCACGATCGAGTGGGAATGAGCCGCGCCTAAACTGCGCGGTAAGCGCGTGGCGACTCGGGTCGTGAAGAACATAGGGGAAGGTTCCACTCGTTGATCGGGGGAACCTTCCGGTGGCTGACAGACCTTTCCCGCGCGTGCTGCGGATCGAGCCCGCGAGCCAATGCAATCTGGCCTGCACGCATTGCCCGACGGGGACGGTGGCGGTGCCGCGCGGCCTGATGGACGCCGCCGTGTTCGACGCCGTGCTCGACGAGGTTCGCCGCCACCGCGATGCGATCAAGGTGATCGTCATGTACCACGGCGGCGAGCCCCTGTTGCATCGCCGCTTCTTCGATCAGGTTCAGCGCATTCGGGCCGTCCACCCAGACGCCCGCATCAAGACGGTGACGAACGGCATGGCGCTCGCGCCGGCCGTGCGCGCCAAAGTGATCGCTTCGGACCTCGACGAGATCGAAATCTCGCTGGATGGCCTCTCGCCCGCGGAAAGCGCGCACGTGCGCGCCAACAGCGAAACGTCGCGGATCGTCGCGAACCTTCTGGCGCTGATCGACGACAGCGCCCGCGCTGGCCGTGGCCCGCGTGTATCCCTCGCCACGGTGCAATTCATCCGCCGTGGCGACGACCTCGTCCGCACGCTTGCGCAGGGCGCGACGGCGCCGCGCTGGATCACGGACCTGTTCGGGGACGCCGTCACCTACAAGGCCACGTTCGCGATGAGATGGCCGCACATGCGCGTCGCGCCCGAGCAGTTCGATCTCGTCCAGGCGGAGGGCGAGGATCTCTCCGCCTGCGACCATGTCGAAAACACGATCACGGTGCGCGCTAACGGCGTGGTCGTTCCCTGCTGCTACGATCTGACCTCGCAGATGCCGATGGGAAACGTGCGAACGTCGCGCCTGATCGACATCTGGAATGGCGAAGCGTATCGCGCCTTGCGCGCCGCGATCGCGGCGAAGCGATATCCGCATCCCTGCGGGGACTGCAACACCGTGCGTCCGCACGTGTATCTCGTGCCGAAATGGTCGCTCACCGACATCGACGCGCCGACGGGCGCCGGCGCGCGCGGGGACGACGCCTCTCCCCTTCAGCCGTTCAGCCTGGACGAGGCCACCATCGCGTCGAACTCGGCTTTGCTGGCGTCGAAATAGTGGATCTCCGGCGCGATCAGCCACATGACGTGCAGCTTGCCGTCGACCTTGGCGAGCGCGACGTCCCCGCGCAGGCGCAGACCGCTCTCATAGGCGCCCGTCACTTCGAAACGCAGGCCCGGCGCGCCAACGAATTTCGCCGGGCGGACATTCCGCGCACTGACGTTCGCGAGGCCCAGGCGCGTGAGCGTCGCGGTGACGAACTCCACGAGTTCGATGTCGCCCTGGTCGGCGCGGAAGCGCGGGACCTGCGCCGTCTTGTTCGCTGAGACCAGGGTGCCGCCGGGCGCAACCGTGACCATGTCGATGCGGTTGAGCGGCAGGCCATGGCGCGTGATCACCGTGCCCTTGACGAGCCCGCCGGCGCCGACGGGGAAGCGCGTCCAGGCGTTCTGCAGATCGACGCTGAACCCGGCGTCCGTTTTCAGCGGGCCCGGTTCAACGGCGGTGAGGGCGGCGCAGCCGGCGAGCGCGGCGGCAAGGGCGGCGAAGACCAGGCGTTTGATCACAGCGCTCATGGGCGCGGCTCCTCTTTCAAACCGTCGAGGGTGTGGGCGATCAGCGCGGCGTCGGGCGCGTCCGGCGCGCGCGCGAGATAGGTCGCGAAGGCGGCGCGGGCCTCGGCGCGTTTGCCCAGCCGGGCCGCGGCGGCGCCGAGTTGGCGCCAAGCCGTGACCGGCGCATCCGGCGCCGCGACGGCGGCCTGATACTGCGCCAGGGCAAGATCGAGATCCCCGGCGCCGCCGCGTGCGCGGAAGGTTTCGCCGCGGTAGAACGCGAGCACGCCCTGGTCCTCCCCGAGCGTCGCCAGGCGATCGAGCACCTGCAGCATCGCGCCGGCGTCGCGCCGGGCGAGTTCGTCGTTGAGCCAGTCGACGAGCATCGGCCGGATGCGCGCGCGGTAGGCGGATTTCTCGCGGGCGCCGGGCGGAGCGGCGCCCGTCGGCCCGTTGGGAGCTGCGCCCACCGCGGCGGTGAGATAGGCGATGCGGTCTTTGGTCAGCGGGTGTGAGGCGAAAAGGTCCACGGTTCTGGCGGCCTTGCGACGTTTCGGATCGCTGGAGGCGAGGTCCTCGGCCTGAATGTTGACGAAGGACGTGATCGCCACGCGCGCGTCGAGATTGGCGGCCTTGAGCGCGGCCAGGGCGGTCAGGTCCGCCTCGCGCTCCATGTCCTGCGAGAAGGCGGCGGCGTCGGCCGCGACGGGCAGGTAGGCGGCGGACGACATGCTGCCCACGCCGCCGATCACCATCGCGATCGAGAAGATGTTGGCGGCGAACAGGCCGCCTTTGAGGCGCGCCGCCTCCTTGAGGGAATGGCGATGGGCGTAGTGCGTGTATTCGTGGCCGAGGATGAAGGCGAGTTCGGCTTCGCTCTCGACGCGCAGCAGAAGGCCCGTGTGCACGACCGACATCCCGTTCGGAAACATGCTCGCGTTGAAGCTCGGTTCGCGCACCACGTAGAAGCGCACGTCGCCGCAGCGCGCGCCGGCGGCGACGCAGCCAAGGCCGCGCACGAAGGCGGTGAGGTCAGGATCGCGGACCAGACGCGCCGCCTGGCGCAACGCCTTCTCCAGTTCGTCGGCCTGATAGCGGAGATCGGCCTCCAGCTTGTCCGACGGACGGCCCGGCGCATCGGTGTTCGACGCGGCGACGGACGCAGGCGCGAGGCCCGGCGCCCCTGGCGGCGGATCGGCCGCGACGGCCGGCGTTGCGACGAGGCAGGCCGCTGCAGCGATCGCGGCGGCGATGCGGGCGCGCCGGCTCATGACGTCGGCGTCGCCCCGACGGCTGGAGTGCGTTCGCTGGCGGGCGCCGCCGGCGCGCCGGCGAATGGACCATTGTCGAAGATGCGTCGCGCGATGTCGGCGGACTCGGCCTCGGTCCGCGCGTCGCCGTACACCACCAGCTTCTTCCAGACGAGTTCGCCGGACTTGAGATCGAAGACCGAGACGCTGGTTCCGCGGAAGTTCTGGGACGCCGGCGTGACGCCCGTCGCCATGCTGATCATCATCTGCGTAAGGAACACGCCGCTGCTTTCGATGACGGCGCGCACGTCGACGAGCACGGCGTAGTCGGCGCCGGTGTCACCGGCGAGCAGCGCCGCGCCCGGCCCAATGGTGTACGTTTCTTTGTGCTTGCGCTGGTGGGGCAAGAGCGGTTGGAGCATCGGCATCGCCGCCGTAACGGCCTGTTGCAGGAGGATGATCTGCTGCGCCGCGTCGGCCTGGTCCGCCGACAAGGCGGGGCGCACGACGGTTTCTTTCGTCGCCTGCAGTTCGGCGGTGACCGCCTTGATCATGTTGGCTTTGGCCATCTCGTTCCAGTCGGCCCGCTTCTCCGGGCCGGACGTCGTCAGGAACTGGATGTCGACCTGCGGATCGAGCAGCAGGACCTTCGTGGCCTCGGCGCTCGGCGTGAAGGTCGTGAAGCTCGTCGCGGGCGGCGCGGCGTGCGCGACGCCGGGCGCGAAGAGCCCGACGACGACCAGCATCGCTGCTACGAAAATCGCCCTCGCGTAAACGACACCCTGCCGCATCCTCGCCCCCCAAGACGGGATGACGGTATCGGCTGGTCCGCGAGGCGCAATTTCCCGATCGCCCGACTTGGGCGGCGTACGGATCGTGCGCCGCGGGAGCGGCGGTGAGGCGTCGTGCGGGTCAGGCCGTCCGGATGCGGCGGACGAAGGCGGACACCTCGTCCTTCAGGCGCGTCGCTTCGGCGCCGAGCGTGTCGGCGGCCGCGAGCGCGCGTTCGGCGGCTTCGCCGGTGGACGCGCCGAGGTCACGCACGCCGTCGATCGCGCCGGTGACGCGGTGGGTGGCGTCGGCCACCTCGGCGGCGTTCTGCGAGATTTCGCGCACGGCCGAGCTCTGCTGGTCGGTGCTCGCCGCGATGGTCTCGGAGATGCGGCCGATGTCATCGATCGTGGCGACGACGCCGCTGAGCGCTTGCGCGGCGCCGCCCGTGGCGTCCTGGATGCGCGCGATCTGTGCGGCGATGTCCTGCGTCGCCTTCGCGGTCTGATCGGCGAGCACCTTCACCTCGGAGGCGACGACGGCGAAGCCGCGGCCGGCCTCGCCGGCGCGTGCGGCCTCGATCGTGGCGTTGAGCGCGAGCAGGTTCGTCTGGCCGGCGATGTCGCTGATCATGGTGACGACCTCGCCGATGCGGGCCGCCGCGGCCTGCAGCGCGCGCATGGTTTCGTCGGCGTCGCGCGCGCGGGCGCTTGCGGCTTGCGAGACCTCGCGCGCCTGCGCGACCTGCGTGGCGATCTCGCCGGCGGAGGCGGCCATCTCTTCGGCGGCGGCGGCGACCATCTGCACGTTGGCGGCGGAGGATTGGGCCACGGACGACACGCCGCCGATCTGCGTTGCGGATTCGCGGGCCGTGCGGGTGAGCGCGGCGGCGCTCGCCTGCAGTGCGGCGGAGGATTGCGCCACGCGGTCGGCCACGGCGAGCACCTGGGCCTCGAACGAATCCGCGAGGGCGGCGAGCGCGGCGCGCTTCTCTTCGGCGGCGCGGCTTTCGGCCTCGGCCTGTTCGCGGCGCAGCGCTTCGATCTGCGCGGCGTTTTCCTTGAAGACCTGCGTCGCGCGCGCCATGTCGCCGATCTCGTCGGCGCCGGTGAACGGCGTGATGTCGACGTCGAGACGCCCGTCCGCGATCGACTCCATCGCCGTGGAGAGCCCGGCGATGCGGCCCGACACGCGGGTGATCACGTAGCGCGCCGCGGCCGCAAGACCCAGCCCGAGGAGCAGAGCGAGCACGAGATTGAACGCGAGCGTGCGCGTCGCCTGCGCTTCCAGCGCGTCGATCGAGGCGGAGGCGCCGTCGCCCGCGGCGAAGTTGAGCGCCTCGACGCGATCGAGCGCGGCGGACGAGGTCGAGAAGAACTCCGGGAACGTCAGCGGGTAGGCGGCCGTCTGCGCGCCGGCGATCATCCGTGTACGGACATCGGCATAGGAGCCGAACGTCTCGTCGCCCACGGCGGCCGTCGCCGCCTTGAGTTCGGGCGACACCTCGATGCCCGTGCTCATCAGCGTCGAGACCTGATCCCAGGCACGACGTGCGGCGGTGTCGAGCACGACCATCTCGCGCAGTTGCGCCGCCGGAACCGGCGCGCCGTTCGCCGCGGCGATGGCGAGGTAGGTGCGGTCGCGGCCGGCGAATTCGCGGATCTCCCAGGAGAGGTCCTGCAAGCGCGCCTCGATCGCGGCGGCCGGCGGTGCGGCGGCGTCGTCGGATTCGAGCAGCAGCGAGGCGGACTGCCAGCGTTCGATATGCGCCTTGAAGCGATCGGGCAGGTCCGCCGCGCCGGCGGAGCGGGCCGCCATCGTCCGGCCGAGATCGGCGTCGGCTTCGGCGCGCAGGGCCGCGAGGTCGCCGCGCAGGGCGACGAGGCGCGCCTCGAAGGCGGCCTGCTGCGGTAGGCGGCCGGCCTGCTCGGTGCGGTCGGCCAGGGCGCGCAGGCCATCGTCGACCTTGCCGCGCTGGGCGTCGAGAAGGGTGCGAAACTCGCTCGGCAACGCGCTCGGCAGGCTGAGGCCGACCTGGGTGATCGAGCGCTCGAGCGACATGGCGATGGTGCTGCGGGTGAGCAGGGTGCGCGTCTCGATCCAGTCGCGCAGCTCGAGCGCGTGCTCCCGGCTGGTCCAGGCCTGATGGACGTTCGCGCCGGCGAACGCGGTCGTGACCGCCGCGGTGGCGCCAAGGAAGGCCAGGCCGGCATTCTTCAGCTTCATCGTCACTCTCCCATGAGCCTGAACCGGGTGAGCGATTTGGGTAAACGGCGCTTTACCGGGCGGGGCGGTCCAAGGCGGCTCACCAGGTTGTGATTCGAGCGCTGAGGCGTGGACGCCGGCCATCGCCCCCTGGCGGCGCGTTCCCCCTGATTGCGAAAACTTCGTGGCGGGCCGCATCCGATCGGCGGGGCAGGCGCATCACACCTGCAAACGGAGCGATCAGGCTTCGAACAGCAGGAGAGTTAACGATGTCCCTCGAAGTTCTTGTCATTCTTGCCGTACTTGCCGTGTTCGGCGCCCCGGTGGCCGCGCTCGGCGCCACGAAGTCCTGAGGGAGGTCGCGATGGAAGACATCCTGGTTCCGATTTTCGTCGTCGGC
>JAGWZE010000058.1 GCA_018969015.1 Alphaproteobacteria bacterium | reverse complement strand
AGGGATCGCGGCGTGATGTTCGACCGTCTTCGGGCGGCGAGGCAGGGCCAGCGCCAAGTGCCCCTTCAGGCGCGCCGGGTTGGCGCCCTCGGGACGGTGCTGGCGCGCGACCGCCCAGTCGATCAGGCGCTCGATCCGCTGGCGCACCCGGCTCGCGGTCTCCTGCTTCGTCAGCCAAATCGGATCGAGGACCGCGAGGACGTCCTTCGTGCCGATCTCCGCGATCGGCAGGTCGAGGAGGCTCGCGGCGTGCTGCTCGAGGCTGTTGCGCCATTGCTGCTGGTGCTTCGGGTTCGACCACTCGACGCGGTGCTGCTCAAGGAAGAGGTCGAGGGCCTGCCTGAAGGTCAGGCCGGTTTTGACGGTTTTGACGGTTTTGAGGGTCCGGAGCTGTTTCTTCTCCGCGAGCGGGTCGCCCCCTGCCCGTGCCTTGAGCCTCGCCTCGGCAGCGCGGGTGCGGGCTTCCTGCAAGGAGACCTCCGGGTAGCTCCCCAGTCCGATCTCGCGGCGGACGCCATCAGGGCCGGAGAGCCGGACGGACCACCGTTTCGAGACCGTACCGGAGCGCAGAAGCTGAACCTTGAGGCGCAAGCCGTGCGGGTCGAGCAGGGTCGCGGGCGGTTTCGCCTGCCTCAGTTCGCGGTCAGTCAGCATCGAATGCCCCTTCCCGATCCGTTCTCCAACGGGGGCGCCGTTCTTGTGCCCCCGAATTGCCCCCACCAAGGGCCTCCTTGGAGGCGCACTATGGCGGACGGCAGTGGAGAGATTTAGGGGTGAAGACCTTGCCGCACAAGGGATCGGGCGGATCGGAGTCTCGGGGGCAGACGGCTGCGGAGGCAGCCCTGGCGGAGCAGGTGGGATTCGAACCCACGGTGGAGTTACCCCCACGGCGGTTTTCAAGACCGCTGCCTTAAACCACTCGGCCACCGCTCCAGGGTGCGCCTGCTAGCAGAGCGCGGCGGGTTGCGCCATGGGCGCGAGCCCGATCGTGGGCGTCGCCCGGACGCCCCGCCTCAGCCGACGAGGCGCTTCATGCCCGACAGCGTCGCGGCCATGGCGGCTTCGCCTTTGGGGCCGGCGGCGAGGATCAGGCGGGCTTCGGCGTCGCCCTGCGCGCGGACTTCGTAGATCGTCGCAGGGATCACGATCGCATCGCCGGCGCCGAGCGTGTGGGCGCGCCCCTCGATCGTGAGGACGACGGCGCCGTCGAGCACGAACAGCACGCCCTCCTCGCTCGGATCGACGCCGTCGAGCAGGGCGTCGGCGCCGGGCGCGAGACGCAGATGGTCGAAGCCGAGCGTCTTCAGGCCCAGCGAGCGACCGAGCGCGGCGAGCGCTTCGACCTGTCCCGCTCCGCCGGACACGGCCTCGAGCTCGCGCACGTTGCGGCGCGCCACGAGCGCGGTCTTGAAGGGCGCTTCCGTCTTGGCGCGGACTTCCTCGAGCGTCACGTCGGGCGCGAGTTCGATGAGCGTCAGCGGCCCGCCTTTCTTGTCGACGTCGAACACGCCGAGTTCGGTGATGATGCGATCGACCACGCGCACGCCCGTGAGCGGCAGCTTGCAGCGCTCCAGGATCTTCGGCGCGCCGTCCTTGGCGGTGTGCTCCATCACGACGACGACGCGCTTCACGCCGGCGACGAGGTCCATCGCCCCGCCCATGCCTTTGACCATCTTGCCCGGCACCATCCAGTTGGCGAGATCGCCCTGGGTGGAGACCTCCATGGCGCCGAGGATGGAGAGATCGATGTGGCCGCCGCGGATCATGGCGAAGCTGTCGGCGGAGGAGAAATAGGCGGTCTTGGCCAGCTGCGTGATTGTCTGCTTGCCGGCGTTGATGAGATCGGGATCGACCTCGTCGTCATACGGGAACGGGCCCATGCCGAGCATGCCGTTCTCGGATTGCAGCGTCACTTCCATCCCGGCCGGGATGTAGTTCGCCACGAGCGTCGGGATGCCGATGCCGAGGTTCACGTAGAAGCCGTCCTGCAGCTCCTTGGCGGCGCGTTCGGCGAGCTGTTCGCGGGTCCAGGGCATGGGATTACGCGGCCTCCCGCTTGCGCACGGTGCGCTGTTCGATGCGCTTCTCGAAGGTGGATTGGACGATGCGGTCCACATAGATGCCGGGCGTGTGGATGTGATCGGGATCGAGCGCGCCGACCGGCACGATCTCCTCGACCTCCGCCACGCACACCTTCCCGGCCGTGGCCATCATCGGGTTAAAGTTGCGCGCCGTCTTGCGGAACACGAGGTTGCCCTCGGCGTCGCCCTTCCAGGCTTTGACGATGGAGAGATCCGCTTTCAGGCCGGTTTCGAGCACGTAGGTTTCGCCGTTGAAGACCTTGAGCTCCTTGCCTTCCGCCACCAGCGTGCCGACGCCCGTCTTGGTGTAGAAGCCCGCGATCCCGGCGCCGCCGGCGCGGATGCGCTCGGCCAGCGTGCCCTGCGGGTTGAACTCGAGCTCGAGCTCGCCGGCGAGATACTGGCGCTCGAACTCCTTGTTCTCGCCGACATAGGACGAGATCATCTTCTTGATCTGGCGCGTCTTGAGCAGCAGGCCGAGGCCGAAGTCATCGACGCCGGCGTTGTTGGAGATCACGGTGATCGCCTTCACGCCGCTGTCGCGCAGCGCGAGGATGAGATTTTCGGGAATTCCGCACAGGCCGAAGCCCCCGGACATCACGGTCATGCCGTCGAAGGTCAGGCCTTCGAGAGCGCCCTTCGCATTTGCGTGAACTTTCGTGCCCATGGCGTCTTTCTCGCGTCTCGCGCGAGCGCATGTCTACGCTGCGGAACCTTGGGCCGCAATGAAAGAAGGGTTAACGGCGGGCCGCTGCGGGACGTGCGCGGCGCCGCAACATGGAAACGCCGACCGGCGCGAGCCGATCGGCGTTCGGGGGTATGATCGGCGGCGTGCGAGGTTCGCGTTCGATCGGGCGTGAGCGTGGCGCGCAGCGGCTGAACGGCGGCTGAACGGGAGCTGCACGCGTGGACCTCACGAAAGCCCTCCCCCAGCGACGGAGGGTTGGGAGGGGGAGAAGGGCGCTGCTGCGCGCCGCAACTTGGGAGCGCACGCTCTCCCCACCGCTCACCCCTCCCCGCTGGGGAGGGGAACGGACACGCTTGCGCCAAACCTTCGAAGGCCTCCCCGCTACGCCAGCACCCCCGCCGCCTTCTTGTCGGCCGCGGTGCGTTCGGTCCAGGCGCGAATGACCTCCGCGGCGCTCTGCGCCTCCTCGGCCATGATGGCGTCGTGGCGGGCGTCGCGCGTGGTGATCTCCACGTTGATGCCGTTGGGATCGTAGAAATAGATCGAGTGCACGAAGTGATGGTCGATCGGGCCGAAGGCCGGAATACCGTGCGCGTCGAGGCGGGCCTTGAAGGCCATGACGTCCTCGAGCGTGGCCACTTCCATCGCGAAGTGCAGGACCATGCCCCACTTCATCTTGAACTTTTCGGGCTTCACGCCGCCGGGCACGTCGAAGAAGGCCACGTAGTTGCCGTCCCCGAGCTGGAAGAACAGGTGCATGTAGGGCAGCGGGCGGCCCGTGCCGGGCTCTTCCTCGAACACGAGCGAGGCCTTGAGTGGCAGGCCGAGCACGTCCTGGTAGAAGCGCCGGGTCTCCTCCGCGTCCTTGCAGCGGAAGGCGGTGTGGTGGACGCCGCGGATCGGCGGCGGGGCGTCTTTGGTCATGGCAGCCTCCCTGCCGGCCGTCTCAGCGGCCGTTGATGCGCGGGAAGCATACA
Source organism: Alphaproteobacteria bacterium (assembly GCA_018969015.1). Classification (GTDB taxonomy): domain Bacteria; phylum Pseudomonadota; class Alphaproteobacteria; order Caulobacterales; family Aquidulcibacteraceae; genus REEB506. Next base: position 3,013 of record JAGWZE010000058.1, on the reverse strand, counting down.
GTCACGGGTCCGCCGCGAAAATGGCCTCGAGGCTGGTGCGGGACATGCCGTGCTTGAGCCAGTTGTAGGGCGTGGCGTTCACGAGCTTGACGATGCGCCGCGCGATCACGGGCGCGCCGTCCGGGCCGGGCTCGAGGTCGAAGTCGATGACGTTCACGCAGGCGGTGTCCTGCTCGAAGCCGGGCGCGGCAAGCAGCCCTGCGCCGACCGCCCAACTGAGAACGAGGCGGTTCGTCCCCTCGTGCGCAACCACCAGCGCCGTGCGCCAGAGCGGCCCGGTCAGGAGCGCCTCCAGAGCCGCGACCGCACGGGCCTGCGCGTCGGCGAACACCTCGCCGCCGAACATCTGGGCCCCGGGCGCGGCGGCGTTTTCGAACTGCGCGCGCATCGCGGCGGCGGCTTCGCTGCGGCTGGCGAAGCGCAGCGTGCCGCCCTTGATCTCGACCAGGGCCGGCTCCGCGCCAAGCTCGGGCGCGCCGACCTTGGATTGCGCCAGCACGAGTTCGGCCGTTTCGCGCGTGCGCGGATAGCCCGAGGACATCGCGAGATCGAACGGGACTTCGGCGAGGGCTGCGCCCGCCGCTTCGGCCTGGCTGCGGCCCAGCGGCGTGAGGCGCGCGATCGTGTGATCGCGCGCCCGCAGCACTTCGTCGCTGAAATAGTCGACGTGCCCGTGCCGCATCAGCACGATGCGGCGGCGGCCGTAGCGGTTGGCGGTCACGCCACGCCCCACTCTTTCAGCACTTCGTCCGTGTGTGCGCCGACGGCCGGGGCCGGGCCCTGCACCGCGCCGGGCGTGCGCGAGAAGCGCGGCGCCGCGTTCGGCTGAACCACGCCCGCGACCTCGACGAACGTCTCGCGCGCGGCGTTGTGGGGATGCTTGGGCGCCTCCTCCATCGAGAGCACCGGCGCGAAGCACACGTCCGTGCCCTCCATCAGCGCGCACCATTCGTCACGCGTCTTGGTGGCGATCACGGCGGCGAGCTTCTTGGAGAGATCCGGCCACGCGCTGCGGTCCATCTGCGCGCGGAAGGCCGGATCGGCGGCGAGGCCCGCTTTTTCCAGCAACAGCGCGTAGAACTGCGGCTCGATCGAGCCGAGCGCCACCCACTTGCCGTCCTTCGTGGCGTAGGTGTCGTAGAAGTGCGCGCCGCCGTCGAGCAGGTTGGAATCGCGCGCATCCGTCCAGATGCCGGCGCCGCGCATGCCGTAGAACATCGCCATCAGCGAGGCCGCGCCGTCCGTCATCGCGCAGTCGATAACCTGACCCTTGCCGGATTTGCCGGCCTCGACGAGCGCGGCGCAGATGCCCATCGCGAGATAGAGCGCGCCGCCGCCGAAATCGCCCACGAGGTTGAGCGGCGGGGCGGGCGTGTCATCCTTGCGCCCCATCGCGTGCAGAGCGCCGGTGAGGGCGATGTAGTTGATGTCATGGCCGGCCGCGAGGGCGAGCGGGCCGGTCTGGCCCCAGCCGGTCATGCGGCCATAGACGAGCTTGGGATTGCGCGCGAGCGCGACGTCCGGCCCGAGCCCGAGGCGCTCCATCACGCCGGGCCGGAAGCCCTCGATCAGCGCGTCGGCCTTGGAGATCAGCGCCAGCGCGGTCTCGACGTCGGCCGGGTTCTTCAGGTCGAGCGCGACGGAGCGGCGGCCGCGGCTCGTGATGTCGAACTTGGCGCCGCCCGCGCCGCCTTTGCGGTCGATGCGCACGACGTCCGCGCCCATGTCGGACAGCAGCATCGCCGTGAACGGCCCCGGCCCGATGCCCTGGAACTCCACCACTTTCACACCGCTCAGCGGGCCCGTCGCCATGGTCGTCTCTCCCTTGAATTCGTCGTTGTCGTCGTTGTCGTCGTTGTCGTGTGGGTCGCTGGTCAGAGCGGCTGGCCGTCGTCGATCGGGAAGATCCCGCCGGTGACGCTCGCCGAAGCCGGCGAGGCGAGATAGAGCGCGATGCCGTCGAGCGCGTCGATGGGCATGACGCGCTTGCGCGGGAACCGCGCCACCATCTTCTTGCCGCCCTCTTCCGCCAGCCAGTCGGAATTGATCTCGGTCTCGATGTAGCCGGGGCAGATCGCATTGACGTTGATGCCGGATTTCGCCCACTCGCGGGCGAGCGATTTCGTCATCATGGCCACCGCCGCCTTGGAGCCGTTGTAGGCGACGGCGCCGGGAATGACGTGGAAGGCCGCCATCGAGGCGATGTTGATGATGCGCAGGTCGGCGGCGCGGCCGGCCTTCAGCGCGCGGCGCGCGGCCTCGCGGGCGACGAGGAACACGCCGCGCGAATTGACGGCGAACACCTTGTCGAACTCCTCGATCGGGATCTCGACCGAAAGGCCCACCGCGTTCATGCCGGCGTTGTTCAAGACGGTGTCGATGCCGCCGATCAGCCGCTCGGCCTCGTCATAGGCGGCGATCACGCTCGCTTCCTGCTCGACGTCGAGGGCGACCGCATGGGCCGTCGCGCCGCCGGCGCGGAGTTCGTCCACCAGCGCCGCCAGCCGGTCGGTCCGCCGGGCCGCCACGACCACCGCCGCGCCGGCCTTCGCGAACGTGCGGGCGAACTGCGCCCCAAGCCCGCTCGAGGCCCCGGTGACCAGCACCTTGCGTCCTTGCACCCCAGACATGACCGCCCTTTCGCTCTCTCGCCGAACCGGCGATACTGGTCCCCGACTTGGCCCGCAAGGCCGTCACGTTGGGGAACGGCGTGCGCATCGTCATCCGATCCAGCGATCCGCGCCGGGCCAGGGCCCTGCAGGATCGGCTCGCCAGCGCGGGCCTGGACGCCGTCGCCCTGGTCGGTCCGGGCGCGGCGCCCCGCGGCGCCGCCGCGGAAGACCTTGCCCTGCATGTCGAAGAGGACGTCGCCCGCGCGGCCCAGGCCGCCGCCGCGCCGGGCGGGCCCGCACGGATCGCCGCCTGCATCGCCGCCCGCTGGATCGACGGGCCCCGTCTGCCCGAGCCGTCCTTGGCCGACGCGGCGTCCGCGGAGGGGCCGACGCTGGACGTC
>JAGWZE010000008.1 GCA_018969015.1 Alphaproteobacteria bacterium | reverse complement strand
CGCGAGCCCGCGGCGGCGGCCTGCGCGTCGAGGCCGCGCGCGCGCGCAAGTTTGGCGATGGCCGGCGCGGACGCCTCGTCGCGGAACGCGGCGAGCCAGTCGCGCAGGTCCTCGGGGGCGGGGTCCGCGCCGGGCGCGAGGTAGCGCCGCGCGAGCACATGGCCAACGAGCGTCTGATCCCCCACGCGCGCCAGGGCGGCGTCCGCGGCGGCGAGGTCGCCGCGGTCCGTCGCGTCGTAAGCGGCGCGGTAGGCGGCTTCGTCGTCGTCGGACAGCACGATCACGCCGGTGGCGGCGATGGCCGGCAGGGGCGCGGCCGCAAGCGCGAGCGCCATCGTCAGCATCCGGATCATGCGGTTCTCCGCTCGATCTAGACGGCTCCGGCGCGCGCGATCCCCAGCTCGTCGAGCCATGCCGCGATCGCCTGGAGATCCGTCCAGGCAAGGCCTTTCTCCTGCGGCCTCCGCAGCAAATATGCCGGATGGAGAATAACCATCGCGTTGAGCGGTTGGGTTAATCCGGATTCACCATAGGCGAACCGGCGGCCGCGCAGGCGCATCACGCCCTCCGGCCGCTTCAGAATGGCCTGTCCCGCGGTGCCGCCGATGAGGATCAGCGCCTTGGGCCGGCCGAGCTCGATGGCGCGCTCCACGAACGGGCGGCACACGGCCAGTTCGCCGGCGTCGGGCGTGCGGTTGCCCGGCGGGCGCCAGAACACCGCGTTGGTGATGAAGAGGTTCGTCGCGCGCGAAACGCCAATGGCGGCGAACATGCGATCCAGCAGCTGGCCCGCGCGGCCCACGAAGGGGCGGCCCTCGGCGTCCTCGTCCCGGCCGGGGGCCTCGCCGATCGCCATGATCGGCGCGCCGGGGACGCCGTCGGCGAACACGGCCCGCTTGGCGGAGGCTTTGAGGGGGCAGCCGTCGAACGCCGCGATCGCGGCGGCCAGTTCGTCCAGGGTGGTCGCGGCGGCGGCCCGGGCGCGGGCGTCGTCGACCGGACTGCGGGCGGCCCGCTTCTGGCCCGGGGCGGAGATACGCGCCGCGTTTGGGGTGGGGGCGGCGTCCGGCGCCCCGCCGCCAGACCGGGCGACGCGCGTTGCGGCGCGCGCCAGCGCCCGCGCGGTGGCCACGTCGACCCCGGCGTCCTCCCAGAAAGCGAGGACGGACTCGAAAGACGGATCGAGAGGCTGGGTCGCGGTCACGGGCCGCGTTTACCACGCTTTCAGGCCGGCGACCTATGCGCGAAGGGCGGATCGGCCGATCTCGGACGCGCCCTTGGCCTTGCGGCTCCGGCGTTTAGCTTCGATAAGGCGCACCGAACAGGAATGACGACGCGCGGTTTCCTTCGGGGCGCCACGCCGGGAACGAGGATCGAACGACGATGGCCGAGGCGATCGAACGCGAGTCGATGGAATATGACGTGGTGATCGTCGGGGCTGGCCCTGCCGGGCTTTCGGCCGCGATCCGCCTGAAACAGCTCGCCGCCGCGGCGGGCACGGACATATCCGTCGCCGTGCTCGAGAAGGGCTCGGAGGTCGGCGCGCACGTGCTGTCCGGCGCGGTGATCGACATGTCCGGCATCAGCCGCCTGTTCCCCGACTGGAAGGAACGCGGCGCGCCGATCGAAACGGAAGTGAAGGAAGACCGCTTCCTGATCCTCGGGCCGGCCGGTTCGCTGCGCATCCCGAACTTCCTGATGCCGCCGCTGATGAGCAATCACGGCGCGTACATCGTGTCGCTCAGCAACGTGGCGCGCTGGCTTGGCCGCGAAGCCGAGGCGCTTGGCGTCGAGATTTATCCGGGCTTTGCGGCGGCTGCCGTCGTCTATGACGAGAACGGCGCGGTGAAGGGCGTGCAGGTCGGCGACATGGGCGTCGGCCGCGACGGCGAACCCAAAGGCGATTTCACGCCGGGCATCGAGATCCACGCGAAGTACACGCTGATCGCCGAAGGCGTGCGCGGGTCGCTGGCCAAGCAGCTGATCAAGAAGTTCAAGCTCGACGATGGCCGCGAGCCGCAAAAGTTCGGCATCGGCATCAAGGAGCTGTGGGAAGTTCCGGCCGACAAGCACCAGCCCGGTCTCGTACAGCACACGTTCGGCTGGCCGCTCGAAGACAAGGACGGCAACGGCGGCTCGTGGATGTACCATTTCGGCGATCGACTCGTGTCGATCGGCTTCGTGGTGCACCTCAACTACAAGAACCCGTACCTCGCGCCCTTCGAGGAATTCCAGCGCTACAAGACTCATCCGGAGATCCGTCCGTTCCTCGAAGGCGGCAAGCGCATCGGCTACGGAGCGCGCGCGATCACCGAAGGCGGCGCGCAATCTGTGCCGCAACTGGCGTTCCCCGGCGGCGCGCTGATCGGCTGCTCCGCGGGTTTCGTGAACGTGCCGCGGATCAAGGGCAGTCACAATGCGGTGAAGACCGGCATGATGGCGGCCGAGGCCGTGTTCGAGGCCGTCGGCGCCGGGCGCCAGCGCGACGAACTGACCGCCTACGACGAAGCCTACAAGGCCAGCGACGTCCGCCGCGAACTCAATCTCGTGCAGAACGTGAAGCCGCTCTGGACGCGCTTCGGAACGATCATGGGCGTCGGCCTCGGCGCGATGGACATGTGGATGCGCACGCTGCTCGGCGGCTTCTCGCCGCTCGGCACGCTCAAGCATGGCAAGACGGACGCCGCCTCCACCGAGCCCGCTTCGAAGCACAAGCCGAAGGTCTACCCGAAACCGGACGGTGTGCTGACGTTCGACAAGCTGTCCTCTGTGTTCCTGTCGAACACCAACCACGAGGAGGATCAGCCGATCCACCTGCGGGTGAACGATCTGCGCCTGCAGCACGCCAGCGAATTGGCGGAGTTCGCGGGGCCGTCGAACCGCTATTGCCCGGCGGGCGTCTACGAGTGGCTGGACGACGCGTCCTCGTCGGACGGAAAACGGTTCCAGATCAACGCGCAGAACTGCGTCCACTGCAAGACGTGCGACATCAAGGACCCGAACCAGAACATCACCTGGACGACGCCGGAAGGCGGCGGCGGGCCGAACTATCCCAACATGTAGGGCGCGCGAGAGGCGTACGTGCGCCCTGGCGCGGGACATGCCCCGTGCACGGCCGCCGAATGCGATCGCAAAGTCCACCACCAGAAGACGCCGTCGCGGGGCCCGTCAGCCGCATCTCCGGGGCGGAGAGCGGCTGACGTCGCGTGCGTCCTCAGCCTGCTGGACGAAGTCGACCATATCGCTGGCGACTGAGAAAGACTTTCGAGAGCCGAAAACGATCACGATTCGTCGGACGGCGTTCAGCGTGGCGCTGGCGCCACGTTTTCGGGCGTATCCGCGCCCAAATCAGCCCTCGGGGGGAACCGCTTGCCGGCGCTGCGTCGGGCCCGCATCATGGCTCCATGTGGCGAACCTCTCCCTTTCTGGCGGTGATTGCAGCGGGTCTTGCTCTGGCCGGGTGCGCCACGACCCCGCCGCCGCCGCCGGTCGCGCCCTACATGGCGCCCGAAGCGCAGTTTCTGATCGGCCGCGTCGCCGACCTGCGCGGCGACAGCGCCGGCGCCGCGGCCTCCTTTCTTGACGCCGCACGCACCGACACGGGCAATCCCGTCATCGTCACGAGCGCACTGCGGGCCTCCCTTCAGGCCGGGGATTTCCGACGCGCGCTGGAGGCTGCCCAGTACGCAGACGCACTCGGCCTTGCGACGCCCGAGGGACAACTCACGCTGGCGGTGGACGCGCTGACGCGGCGCAAATTCGCGATCGCCGAAGCGCATCTCGGCGAGGTGCACGGCTCACCTTTGACGCGAGCGGCGCGTGACACGCTCGGCGCCTGGACCGCCGCTGCGCGCGGCAAGACAGACGCCGCGTTGGCGCTGCTCGACACCGATCCCGCCTCGCCGTTGAAGGGCTACATGTCGCTGCAGCGCGCGCTCATTCTCGATCGCGCCGGGCGCACGAGCGACGCCCTCGCCGCGTTCGAGGAGGCCGAAACCGGCGGGCTTCGCACGACGCAGACCCGCGTCATGCAAGCCCGTGTGCTCGAGCGGGCGGGGCGGCGCGCGGATGCGCTTGCTCTGCTGTCGCGCGGCGCCGCCGCAAGCGGGCTCGAGCGCGCTGAACGCGCCCGGATCGAGCAGGGCCGCTCCACCCGCGCCGCAACCACACCGGAGCAGGGCGCAGCGCTCGGGTTCTACACGCTCGCGGCGTTGCTGATCGGCCAGGCGCCGGCCGATCTGGCGACGCCCTATCTCACGCTGGCCCTTGCGCTCGATCCTGGGCTCGACGCCGCGCGCGTCGCGTACGCGGAGGCGCTGCAGGGCGACGAGGAGGTGCGCGAGACGACGCGTGACACCGCCTTGCGCGTGCTCGACGACGTTGCGCCCGGGTCTCCCTATGCCGCGGTCGCGCAGGTGCAGCGCGCCTACATTCTCCTCGATCTCGGCCGGGAAGACGACGCGCTCGCCGCCGCGCGCGCGGCCGCAAGCGGCGGCGATCCCGCCGCACAGCGCGCGCTCGGCGATCTCTACCGGCGCAGAGACCGGTTTGCCGAAGCCGAGGACGTCTATGACCGCCTCATCGCGGCCGCGCCCGAAACTCCGGATTGGCGCCTCGTGTTCGCCCGCGCCGCGATGCGCGAGCGGCTCGGCCGCTGGGAAGACGCGGAAAAGGATCTGCAGCATGCGCTCGATCTGTCGCCGCGCCAGCCGGAAGTGATGAACTACCTGGCGTATGCGTGGGTCGAGCGTGGCGAGCGGTTGGACGAAGCGCTCTCGTTGCTCAACGAAGCCGTCGCGCTCAGTCCGGACTCCGGGCACATCATCGATAGCCTTGGTTGGGCGCATTTCCGGCGCGGGGAGTACGATCTTGCGCTCGTGCATCTGGAGCGCGCCGTCGAACTCGAACCCAACAATGCCGAAGTGAACGACCATCTCGGCGATCTGTATTGGCGCCTGGGGCGCAAACGCGAAGCCGGCTTCCAGTGGACGCGCGCGCTTGCGCTCGATCCCGATGCGGCGATGGCCGCGCGACTGAAGGCGAAAGTCGCCTCCGGATTGCCGGACGCGCCCAAGACCGCGCCGCTCGCCAAGGCGCCGTGACGGCGTCATGACAAGCTCCGGGACGGTCACCGTCTTCGCCCCGGCGAAGATCAACCTCACGCTGCATGTTGGCCGACCGATGGCCGATGGGCGTCATCCGCTCGACAGCCTCGTCGCGTTCGCCGACGTAGGCGACACGCTCGTAGTGACGCCCACGCGCGGCGGCGAACTGACGCTCGAGATCGACGGGCCATTCGCGGCGGCGCTTGCGCCGGAGCCGGACAATCTCGTCTTGCGCGCTGCGCGTCTGATGCAAGCGCGCAAGGACGCGCACGCCGGCGCGCACATCCGGCTCACCAAGGCCCTGCCCATTGCGTCCGGCATCGGCGGCGGGTCGGCGGATGCGGCGGCGACGTTGCGCGCGCTGAACGGCGCGTGGGATGGCCCGCGGCTCGACGACGACGACCTGCGCGAGATCGCGGGCGCGCTGGGCGCGGATGTGCCGGCATGCATCGCGTCCCGCCCGGTGCGCATGCTCGGAGATGGTCGCACGCTAGCCCCGTTTGCGTGCCCGCAGCTCCCGGCGGTGCTCATCAATCCGGGTGCGCCCGCGCCGACCGGCGCGGTGTACCGGGCGTTCGATGCGCTCGACCTGGGCGATGCGTTTGGGTCGTCGCCGGAGGGGGGCTGGCCCACGCCGGCCGCGGCGATCACCGCGCTCGGGACGGCCCGCAATGACCTCGAGCCAGCCGCCGTGACGGTGACGCCCTCCATCACCGACGTGCTGACGGCGCTCGCGGCCGATCCGGACATCGCGCTCGCGCGCCTATCGGGAAGCGGCGCCACGTGTTTCGGGCTTGCCCACGATGCGGCCGCAGCCGCCCGCGCCTCAGAGCGGCTGGCCACCGCCCATATGGGGTGGTGGGTTCGCCGAACGATGCTTGGCGGCGTTGACGGCAGGGAAACCACGGCCTAACCGCTCCTGAGCAGACGTTCGGCGTGGGGAGGCGGGAAAGTCTTGTGGCTGTGACGATTCTCGCCGCCTCGGTCGCGGCGTTCCTCTTGGCTTGGGGCCTCTCGCGGCTGGTGATTGCCGCCGGCGTGCTCGATGCGCCCAACGCCATCCGAAAGGTGCACACCACGCCCACGCCGACCGCGGGCGGGGTGGGGATCGCGGTGGCGTTCGCGGCGGCAATGGCGCTCGCGCTGTCGCCCGATTTCGGATCGTGGATCGCCGCGGTGGAGCCGCGCAGCCTGACGGCGCTGGCCGGGTGCGTGATCGCCGCGGTGCTGCTTCTGGTGATCGGCGTGATCGATGATCTGCGCCCGCTCGCCGCGCGTCCGAAGTTCGTCATGCTGGCGGTGTTGTCGTGTCTCTATGCGGTGCTGGTGGCGCGGGCAGACGGCGTGACCATCGCGGCCAATGTCAGCCTGACGTTTCCGCCCGCTTTTGCGATGGCGGGATCGGCGTTGTTCTTCTTCACGCTCGTCAACGCCGTGAACTTCATGGATGGCGCGAACGGGCTCGCGATTGGCTCCACTGCGATCGGCGTGGCTGGGCTCGCGGCGATCTCGCTTGCGCACGGCGCGCCGCATGTCGGCATCGCCTGCGCGATCGCCGCAGCCGCGATGGCGGGGTTCCTGATGTGGAACTTTCCGAACGGCCGCTTGTTCGCCGGCGACGCCGGCGCGCTGTTCTGCGGCGGCCTCGCCGCGGGCCTCTCGCTCATCGCGGTGCGGGACGCCGGCGTTTCGATCTTCATCCCGCCGATCCTGTTCTTCCCGATGCTGGCGGACGTTCTGCTGACGCTGGCGTGGCGCGTCTCGCAGCGCCGGCCAACGCTCAAATCGCACCGCGACCATCTCTTTCAGATCGGGCTGCGCCACGGTTTGTCGCATCGCCGCGTGACGATGATCTATTGGATCGCCGCCCTGCATTGCGCCCTGGTGGCGTTCCTGGCGAGCTTCGGTGCGCGCGTTTCGCTTGGCGCGGACGAATTGCGGGACGCGCCGACCTTTTTCCACGCGGCTGCGGCCGCGGCCGCGCTGGCGCCGATCGCCGCGTGGGCCACCCTCGCGATCGTCGCGATGAAAATCGCTGCGAAAGTGCGGGAATTCGCGGCAACGCACGCACTGGATTCGGAATAATCGCCTGCGCGCGCGGGCGCTCAGGACGCGCGGCGCACCACGAAGTCGGCCAGATTCTCAAGCGCCGTGCGCATCGCCGAGGGCGGCGCCACGGCGAGCGCGGCTTTGGCCGCTTCGGCGTAGCCGCTGGCGGCTTCCAGCGTCGCATCGATTGCGCCGCGGCGGCGCAGGATCGCGACGGCGCGATCGAAATCGCTCTCGGTCTGGCCACCGCCGCCCATCACGCGACGCCAGAACGCGCGCTCTTCGGCATCGCCGGCCTCGCGCGCGAGCGCCACGGGCATCGTCACTTTGCCTTCGCGGAAATCGTCCCCGACATTCTTGCCGAGCGAGGCGGTGCGGCCGCCATAATCGAGCGCATCGTCCACGAGCTGGAAGGCGAGGCCGAGATTTCGACCATAGGCCGCGAGCCGATCGGCGACGTCGCCGCGCTGGCCGGCCGCCATCGCGCCCACGCGCGCCGCCGCGGCGAACAGAGCCGCGGTCTTCGCGTCGATGATCGCGAGATACCGATCGAGCGGGGCATCGGCGTCGTTCATCGCCGCGAGCTGCATCACTTCGCCCTCGGCGATGATGCTGGAGGCCTGCGCGAGCACCCCGAGAATCTCGAGATCGCCGGCGTCGACCATCAGATTGAAGGAGCGGGCGAACAGGAAATCGCCCACCAGCACGCTCGCCGCGTTCCCCCAGACGAAATTCGCACTGGTGCGGCCGCGGCGCAGGGCGCTTTCGTCGACCACGTCATCGTGCAGCAGGGTGGCGGTGTGGATGAATTCGACTGCGGCGGCGAGGTTGCGCGCCGCCGCCATGCCGCTCTCTCCGAACAGGCGCGCCGCGGCCAGCGTGATCATCGGGCGAACCCGCTTGCCCCCGGCGTCGATCAGATAGGCCGCGAGATTGGGGATCAGCCCAACCGAGCTGCCCATGCGCTCGTGGATGATGGCGTCCACCGCGGCGAGGTCCTCGCGCAGGAGGCCCGTCAGCGTGTCCAGGGCGCGCACGTCGGGCGCGGTCTCTGCCGGCGCCATGTCGGGCGCCTCGCCAATGCGGGCAGATGCGTCAGCCGGACCCAAAACGAACTCCATTTCGGCCGCTCGACAGCCGACCGCGCCGGGACGATGGTGGTGTCCGTCGCCCGGGTCAAGCATGGGGCGTAGCGTCGCATCCGGGAGCCGCCAAGTGCTGGTGGAACTTCGCCGAACCAATGACGTGGCCTGGCTCAGCATGGCCGAGGCCATGCTGCGCGGCGAGGGGCTCGATCCGATCATCCTCGATGCGGCCTCCAGCGTCGTCGACGGCTCGATCGGCGCTGTGCCCCGCCGCCTGATGATCGCCCGCCCGCAGGCCCACATGGCGCGCACGATCCTCGAAGCGCTCGACGCCATCTATGGGTGAGGCGGGCGACCAGGAGATCACCGAGGACGCGTTCCTCGATGGCCGGCTTCGCCTGCGCCAGCCGGCGCGGGGCTATCGCGCAGGCGCCGATGCGCTCCTTCTCGCCGCCGCCGTAGAGCCGCCAGAGGGGGCGCGCGTCTTCGAGCCCGGTTGCGGCGTAGGCGCGGCGCTGCTCGGTCTTGCGGCGCGGCGCCCCGATCTGCGCCTCGTCGGCATGGAGATCGACCCGCCGACGGCAGCGCTGGCGACCCAAAACATCCTTCTGAACCAATTGCAGGACCGGGTCGTGGTGCGAACGGGCGATGCGCTTCGCGACGCGGACGGCGTTTTTGACGCCATCCTCGTCAACCCGCCCTATGCGACGCCGACGGGCGCGCCGGAGCCGAGCGACCCGCAGCGGCGGCGGGCGTTCGTGACCCCCGACCCGCTGGACGTCTGGATCCGCCGGCTCGCGGACCGCCTGACCGGGGGCGGCATCCTCACGGTCGTCCATCGCGCCGACGCGCTTCCCGCGCTCCTGGCCGGCCTGGAAGGGCGGCTCGGCGGCGTCGAGGTCGCGCCCGTGTTTCCGCGCGCGGGCGAGCCGGCTCACCGCGTGCTCGTCCGCGCCCGCAAGGGCGCGCGTGCGCCGGTGCGGCTCTGGCGCGGGCTGGTGCTGCACGAGGCGGACGGGACGTTCACGACAGCGGCGGACGATCTCTTCCGCGGGCGCGCGGCCTTCACCTGGGCTTGAGCGCCGCCGGCTTGCCGAACCGGGGCGACGCGCGCTACCCGGCGCGCATGGCCACTCCCGTCATCCCCGTCGTGCGTCTCGAAGGCGTCATCGCAGCCAGCCGCAGCGCAGGCGGCGGGCGCGTGCTCAACCTCGCCGCGGTCGAGCCGGCGCTCGTGAAGGCGTTCGCGATGCGCAAGGCGCCGTGCGTGGCGCTCGTCATCAACTCGCCGGGCGGCTCGCCCGTGCAGTCTGCCCTGATCGGGCGACGCATCCGCCAGCTCGCGGCGCAGAAGAACAAGCCCGTGGTGGCCTTCGTCGAGGATGCGGCCGCGTCTGGCGGCTACTGGCTCGCCTGCGCCGCCGACGAGATCATCGCGGACGCCACCTCGATCGTCGGCTCGATCGGCGTGATCGGCGGCGGCTTCGGCTTTGCCGAGGCCATGGCACGCCTGGGCGTCGAACGACGCGTCCATACGGCGGGCCGGCGCAAAAGCCAGATGGATCCGTTCCGCCCGGAAACCCCCGAGGACATCGCCCGGCTCGACAAGCTGCTGGCCGGCCTGCACGGCGAATTCATCGGCTGGGTGCGCGAGCGGCGCGGCGCCCGGCTCAAGGCGCACCCGGATCTGTTCGAGGGCGAGATCTTCACGGGCCGGGAAGGGGTGGAAGTCGGCCTCGTCGACGCACTAGGCGACCTCAACACCATTCTGCGGGCGCGCTACGGCGACAAGGTGAAGCTCAAGCCGTTGTCACAAGCCAAGCCCTCGCTGTTGCAGCGCGTGTTCGGCGCGGGCGCGGACGCCCTCGTCGGCCAGATCGAAGAGCGTGCGGCTTGGGCGCGGTTGGGCCTCTAGGCCCCCAGGCGCCCCTTGGCCGGACCGCAGCGGCGCCCGGACTTGCCCCACACCGACGGCTCGCGTAGGGCGTGACGCATGGTCGACGCCGCTTCGAAACCCCGCTGCTTCCAGGACGTGATCCTCACCCTCCAGCGCTTCTGGGCGGCGCAAGGCTGCGCCATCCTGCAGCCGTATGACATGGAGGTCGGCGCCGGCACGCTGCACCCGGCGACCACGCTGCGCGCGCTCGGGCCGAAGCCGTGGCGCGCCGCCTATGTCCAACCGTCGCGCCGGCCGAAAGACGGCCGCTACGGCGAAAACCCCAACCGCCTGCAGCACTATTACCAGTTCCAGGTCATCCTTAAGCCGAACCCGCCGAACCTGCAGGACCTCTATCTCGCGAGCCTCGCGGCGATCGGCATCGATCCGCTGCTGCACGACATCCGCTTCGTCGAGGACGATTGGGAAAACCCGACGGTCGGCGCCTGGGGGCTTGGCTGGGAGGTCTGGTGCGACGGGATGGAGGTGTCGCAGTACACCTACTTCCAGCAGGTCGGCGGCCTGGACGTGCGCCCCGTGTCGGGCGAACTCACCTACGGCCTCGAGCGTCTGGCCATGTACGTGTTCGGCATCGACCGCGTGTATGATTTGCCCTTCAACGATCCCGACAGCGCCCATCCGCTCACCTATGGCGACGTGTTCCTCGAGAACGAGCGCCAGCAGAGCCGCTTCAATTTCGAGCTTTCCGATCCCGCGCAGAACCTGCGCTGGTTCGAGGACGCCGAGCGCACGGCCCAGCGGCTGCTCGCGCTCGACCCGCCGAATGCGCTCGCGGCCTTCGATTACACGTTGAAGGCGAGCCACCTTTTCAATCTTCTGGACGCCCGCGGCGTCGTCAGCCCGACCGAGCGGCAGAGCTTCATCGCGCGCGTGCGCGCGCTGGCCATGGGCAGCGCGAAGGCCTGGGAGGCGTCGCAGCGCTGATTGCGCCCCGAAACGGGCGTCAAAGGCGAAATCCGCCCCCCGATCTCGCTCGAGCGGAACCCGCCCTTTCCGATCCGTTGTCCGTTGCGGTGTAGTAGAACGTCCGACACGGAGCTGAGCCGGCATGCGCGCGGCCTACGACCTCGACGAGGCGGGTCGCGTCCTGCGGCCCAAAGGGGACTGGACCGTCTGGACGGTCGCGGACCTTGACGCCCCGTTGCGCGCGGCGCAGACGCGCCTTGCGGGGGACCTCACCATCGATGTCGCGGAGCTCGGCCGGCTGGACATGGCCGGCGCCTGGCTGCTCGCCCGCACGGCGCAGGGCGGCGAGGTGCGGGGCGATCATCCGGCCGCGGAGCGTCTGATCACGGTCGCCCGCCAAGCCGTCGCGTCGCCCGTCGAGGTTCCGGCCCAGCCGACGGGGTTGCAGGCGATCGTCGAGCGGATCGGCAAGGGCGTGGTGCTGATCGGCGCAGAGACGATGGCGACGCTGTCCTTTCTCGGCCAGACGCTCGCGGTCTGCGCGCGGCTCGTGCGGCGCCCGGATCGTATTCGCTGGACGTCGGCCTTCGCGATCGCCGAACAGGCCGGGCTCAATGCGCTGCCGATCATCGCCACGCTGAGCTTCTTCGTCGGCGTGGTGGTGGCCTATCTCGGGGCGCGGGTTTTGTCCGACTTCGGCGCTTCGGTCTTCACGGTGGAGCTCGTCGGCTTTTCGGTGCTGCGCGAGTTCGCCGTCGTGATCACGGCCGTTCTGCTCGCCGGCCGTACGGACAGCGCCTTCACCGCCGAGATCGGCGCCATGAAGATGCGTCAGGAAATCGACGCCATGCGCGTTCTGGGCCTCGACGTGATGGAGCGGCTGGTTGCGCCGCGCGTCATCGCGATGGTGGTGATGACGCCGCTGCTCACGTTCGCGGCGATGGTGGCTGGCCTCGCGGGCGGGATGCTGGTGTGCTGGGGTGTCCTGGGCGTCAGTCCCGTCCTGTTCCTTTCGCGCATCCAGGAAGGTGTCGGCGAAACGCATTTCTGGGTCGGTCTCTCGAAGGCGCCGCTGTTCGGCTTCGTTCTCGCGTTGGTGGGCTGCCGACACGGGTTGCGCGTCGGGGGCGACGTCGCCTCGCTCGGGCGCGAAACGACGTCCTCGGTCGTGCAGGCGATCTTCCTCGTCGTGGTGATCGACGCCGCACTCGCGCTTTGGTTCATGGAGATGGGGTGGTGAGCCTCGCGCGCGCCTCCGCCCCGGCGCCCGATGCGCCGGACGCCGCCGAACCGCCGGCCATCCGTGTGCGCGGCCTCGTCACGCGCTTCGGCGCGCAATCCGTTCATGACGGCCTCGACCTCGACGTGCGCCGCGGCGAGATCCTGGGTGTGGTCGGTCCCTCCGGCACCGGAAAGTCCGTCCTGCTGCGGGAGATCGTCGGGCTCGATGCGCCGACGGCCGGGGACATCGAGGTCTTCGGGCAGCGCGTCGCCGCGCTCGAGCCGACGGCGCGTCGCGCACTCGAGATGCGCTGGGGCGTGATGTTCCAGGATGGCGCGCTGTTCTCCACGCTCACGATCAAGGAGAACGTCGAGGCCCCGCTGCGTGAGCATGCCGCGCTGCCGCCCGCGCTCGTCGGCGAGCTCGCCGAGCTGAAGATCCGCATGGCCGGGCTCGACGCCTCGACCTACGACAAGAAGCCGTCCGAGATTTCCGGCGGCATGCGCAAGCGGGCGGCGCTGGCGCGCGCGCTGGCCATGGATCCGGAACTCCTGTTCCTCGACGAGCCGACCGCCGGCCTTGATCCGGTCACCGCCGGGCGGTTCGACGCGTTGCTGAAAGAGCTTGCCGACGCGATGGGATTGACCGTGTTTCTCGTCACCCACGATCTCGACACCCTGGCGACGGTGTGCGACCGCGTCGCCGTGCTCTATGCCGGCAAGGTTGCGGCGATCGGTCCGGTGTCGGACGTTCGCGCCAACGCCGAGGGTTGGATCAAGGACTACTTCGCCGGGCCGCGCGGACGCGCGGCGTTTGCCGGAAAGGGTTGAGCATGGAGACGAAAGCGAACTACGCCCTGATCGGCGTCTCCGCCGTCGCAGGCATCGTGCTCGCGCTGCTGTTCGGCTTGTGGATCGCCGGGGCCGAGTTCAACCGCGCCTATTCCAATCTCGTCATCGTCTTCGAGGGGCCGGTGCGGGGTCTGGCGCGGGGGGCGGAAGTCCGGTTCCAGGGGATCAAGGTCGGCGAGGTCACGGACCTGCGCATCGATCCGGCGAACCCGGACGACGTGCTCGCCCGCGTGCGCATCGACGCCTCCACGCCCGTCAAGGCCGACAGCATCGGCCAACTCGAACCGATCGGCCTCACCGGCGTGAACCTGATCCAGATCACCGGCGGCACGAAGGGCGCCCCGACGCTGCGCTCGCAGCTGGGCCAACCGACGCCGCGCATCCGCGGCACGCCGTCCGAGATCGACAAACTGCTCGGCGCCGGCGGCGACATCGCCGAGCGCACGAGCCGCGCGCTGCTCGCGATCCAATCGTTGCTGACGGAGGAGAACGTGGCGAAGGTCTCGGCGACGCTGTCGCACATCGAGGCCGCGACGTCCGAACTCGAGAAGCAGAAGGGCGCCGTGCGCGAGGCGCGCGAGGCGATCGTCGCCTTGCGCGATGCGGGCCGGCGCTTCGAGACGGCCGCCGCTTCGGTCGAAGGCCTCTCCAACGATGCGCGCGTGCAGCTCGCCGATGTCGGGGGCAAAACGTCCGCGACGGTCGAGGAGGCGCGGCTCGCGCTGCGCGACCTGCGCACCGCAACCGCAACGGCGCAATTGGCGCTCGAAAGTACACAGGAAGCCGCCGCCATCGCCGCGGAGCAGAGCCTGCCGGAAATCGCGCTCGCCGCGCAGGATCTGCGTCGCCTTTCGGGCACGCTGGAGACCTTGGCCATACGGCTCGATCGTGCGCCGAACCGGTTCGTCGTCGGGGCCGAGCGGCCCGTCGTGAAGGTGGCGCCATGAGCCGCTTGCGAGCTTTCGCCCTGGGGATCGCCGTGCTCGCGCTCGGCGCCTGCTCCATCATTCCCGAGCCGCCGCCGGCGCCGCGGATCTATCCGCTGCGCGCTGCGGTCGCAGCGTCTACGCAATCGCCGGCTGCGGCGTCGCTGGTGATCGGCGTGCCCGAGCCCGCGGTGGCGAACGTCCTCGCCGGCGACGACATCGTGTGGGCGCGGGACGGCGTGCTGGGCTTCATGGAGCGCGGCGCCTGGCCGTCACGCACGCCGATCGCGCTGCAGGCGCTCGTCGTCGAGACGATCGATGCGCAGGACAAGGTGCTTGGCGCGATCCGTTCGGGCGAGGGGCCGCGCTCCACCGTCGAGCTGCGCTGGCAGGTGACGGACTTCCAGATCGAAGAAGGCGACGGCGCGCTCCTCGCGCGCTTCGTCGCCAACGTAAAGCTGATGGACGGCCGCTCGCGCGAGGTGTTTGCCGCGCGCCGCTTCGAAGCGACGGCGCCGGTGCCGGCGCGCGCCGGCGCGGTGGCGGCGACGGCGCTGGAGCGGGCCGCGCAGCAGGCCGCGGCAGAGATCGGGAATTGGGCGGCCGACGCCGCAATCGCCCACGCGGCGCAAACGCCGCAAGGCGCGCCGGCTCAGCCGAGCGCGGCGTCGACGAGCAGATAGGCGCGCGCGGCTTCGCCGTCGACGGGCCATTCGTCCATCGGCGCGGTGGTGTCGAATCCCGGATCACGGCGGAACGCGGCGGCGGCGCGATGCACGCGCTCGTCGCGATCGCACACGCGGCCGATCAGATCCACGATGTCGGGCGCGGCTTCCACGACGGCGCGGCGGCGCGCGCCCACACCGAGGCGCGCACGGCGCGCTATGCCGGCGAGATGCACGTCGGCGATGGCGTCGGCCAGCGACACGCCCATCGTCTCGAGCATGTCCACGCCGGTCGACGACGCCCGCGACATCCAGGACAGGTTGAGGTCATGGGCGAGCATCGTGTCCCGCGCGCCCGCGTCCTGTGTCGCAATCGACGGGGCGCGGCGTGCGGGCGCTTCGGGCGCCGCGGCGGTCTGCGGGCGCATGGCGCGCCGCAGGGGCGCGCGCGCGACGGTCTGCGCGTCGTTACTGCGGCGGTCGAAGTCGGCGGCCGCGCGCGCTTCGGCGCGGGCGGAT
The DNA here is from genome assembly GCA_018969015.1 of Alphaproteobacteria bacterium. Taxonomy (GTDB): domain Bacteria; phylum Pseudomonadota; class Alphaproteobacteria; order Caulobacterales; family Aquidulcibacteraceae; genus REEB506. The sequence goes on along the minus strand of JAGWZE010000008.1, from coordinate 94,694 downwards.
TGCGCCGCGCGGTCGAGCGCGGACAGCGCCTCCTGCATCACGGTGCGGGCGGCTTCGGATTCGGCGCGCAGCACCTCGGCGGCGCGGCGCGCATCGTCCATCGCGGCGTGCGTGGCCGCGCGCACGGCGTCGGCGGCGTCGAACGCGGCGGCGGTGCTGTCTTCCACGAGGCGTTGCGTCTCGGCGGCGGTTTCGGCGGCGGCGTCGAGGCGCTGGCGCAGCGCCTCTCCCGTTTCGACATTGGCGCGCAGTGCGGCCTGTGCGCCCGACACCGCGGCCATCGCCTCCGCGAGCGTCGTTTCGATGGCGCGGGCCTCCTCGGTGACGAGGCGCGAGGCTTCGCGCATCAGGCCAACCTGGCGGCGCGCGGCCTGCGCGGCCGCGTCGGTCTGCGCTTTCAAAGCGGTGGCGACGTCATCGGCGGCCGCGCGTTCGCGGGCCAGAAGATCGGCGACCGCAACGGCGGCGTCTTCGGCGTCGGAGCGCGCCGCGCGCCAGGCGGCGGCGTCGCTCGAGGGCTCGGCGGTGCGCTCGGCCATCAGCCGCAGCGCGAGCGCCCGGGCCGTTGCGGCGTCACGCGCCGCGGAGACGCCCATCACGAACCCGATGGCGGGAAAGACGGCGAGCGCGACCAACCCGGCGAGGAACGCCGGCGGCTGCGCGAGTACGGGCGCAAGGCCCCAGATGCCCACCGGAAGGATCGATGCGGCGGCGAACCAGCCGGCGCCGATGGCCCAGCCGAACCATCCGGGTCCGGACGAGTCGACGTCCGCGGGCGGCATCCGTTCGATGGAAGGGACGTCCTTGGCAGTGTTGGCGCGCACGGCCGGCGCGGACGTCGCCGCAACGGTCTTGCGCGAAAATTCGGAGCGGGGGACCTGCTCGACCTCGGCGGCCGGCGAAGCGGCGCGGCGGCGCGGGGCCGGCGGAGGCGTCTCGACGGCGGCGTCCGGCTCGAACGCGACGAGCCGGGGCGACGACGCGGCGGCGCGGCGCTCTGCGGCGGCGGCGCGGGCGTCGGTGCGCGAAGACGTCATGCAACCCTCCCAGGCCGGAACGAGACGGCCCGGCGCGAGGTGCGCCGGGCCAGTCCGACCCTGAGGTCAAAGCTGCAAACCGCGTGCCGAAACCGGCGGCGCGCCTTCGCGTGTCAGGCGCTCGCGGCGTCGAGCAGCAGGAACGCCCGCGTGCTTTCTGACGACAACGATGCGCGGCCACGGCCGAGAAGCTCGGAGATGCGGGCCCCTTCGGCGCGCAGGAACGAGGCCGCACGGGCCCGCGCCTCGGCAGACTCGTCGAGGTGCTCGGCGAGCCGCATCACCGCTTCTGGGGCGGCTTCGCGCACGGCGCGGCGACGCGCCTGCGTCCCGTTCTTGGCGCGCGCGCCGATGCGCTCGAGCGATTGCGGGCTGAAGACGTCGTGCAGGCGCACGCCGGACGCAGCGATCAGCGCGCCTTCGACGCTCTGCGACGCCGGCGCGGGGGCGTCCGGGTCCGGGGCGGCGGCGCGGAAGCGGTCGTACGTCGGGTCGAGGCCAGCGCCGTTCCGACCGCGGCCGGAGAAGCCCCAGCCGCCGCGCATGGGGCCAGGGTCCTGCGGCGTCTGCGCGTCGAGAGCGGGGTCCGGACGCGAACCGCCACGGTGAGGCTCGTCGGCGCGGGAGGCCGGCGTGCGGGCCTGGGTCGGGGTCGCCGCGTCGTCGTCGATCGCGGAGAGCACGTCCTTCCAGGTCCAGCGGCTCGACGGCTCGACGGGCGTGTCGGCGCGCGTCGGCTCGGGACGCGCCTCCGGACGCGGATCGATCCGCTCGGGCCGCGGTTCGGGGCGACCAGTGTCGCCGCGTTGGGGGCGCGGGGGCTCGGCGCGCGGCGGATCGCTGCGGTAGTCGTCGCGCATCGGTTCCGGGCGCATCGGCTCAGGACGGCGCGGCTCGCCGCGACCGAATTCGGTGCGGCCGGCGTCGGAGCGTCCCGTTTCGGGACGCGGTTGGGCGAAGCCCTGCTGGGTGAACGCCTCGGGACGCGTGGGATCCACGCCGCGCGACGGGGCGCGGCTGTGGTCGGACGGCGGGTGGCGCGCATCGGCGGCCGCGTCGCGCAGGCGCTGGATCGCATCGAGACCGGCGCGCTCCACGCTGGCCGCTTCCTGGCGGATGATGTCGGCGGCGCGCTTGGCGTCTTCCACCGCGCGCAGCGTCGTTTCGCGCACGGCGCCCGCCGTCGCATTCGCGGCGAAGGTGGCGGACTCGGCGGACTTCTTCGCCGCGTCGGTGAGCGCGGTGGCCTGCGCCAGGCTGTCGAGCGCGGTGGACAGCGCGGTTTCCAGACGCAGCGCGCTTTCGGCGCTCGTCTGCGCGGCTTTCGTGAGCGCCTCGGTGCGATCAGAGATCAGCGCCGCAGCGGCGCCGAACGAGGACAGGCGCGCGTCGAGCGCTTCGTCGGCCGCGCGCACTTCGGCTTCCGCAAGGCGGGCCGCGTCCGCGATCAGGCGCGTATGGCGCGAGATCGCCTGGCCGATCGAGCTCGCCTGGGCGTTCAATTCGTCGCTGATTTGCAGCAATTCCTGGCGTTCGCGCTCCAGGCCGCCAACGACCGAGCGGGCGCCGGACTGGGCCATCGCGGCGGCGCTGTCGAGCGCCATGGTCTGCCGCGCGATGACGGCTTCGACTTCGCGCACCTTCTGAAGCGTCTGGTCGAGCGCGCGATCGAGCGCGCCGATCTCGCCGCGCACGGAGACGCCGAGGCGGCGGGCTTCCGCTTCCGCGGTCGGTGACGGGGAGAGCATGCGTTCGGCGGCGTCGGCCAGCACGCGTGCTTGCATCCGGCCACGTGCGCCTTCGCGCAGGGCCATGGCGCAGAACAGAACGAGGAGCGCCGGGAGCGCGATCACGGCCCCGGCCGCGGCCTGTGCGACGGGCGGCGCGGCGAGAAGCTGATCGAGCCCATAGGCCGCGTAGAGGCCGGCGCCAGCCGCCCCCAGCCACGCGATCGCCAGCAGCCAACCGAACGCCACGTACCCGCCGCCAGCTTTGGCGACGCCCGCGCTCAGGTCCAATTCGTCCGCCGTTTCGGCGTCATAATCCCGTTTGCCCATGGTGCACCGTCCAGACACAGGCCGAGCGCCCTGCGAAAATCACGCCGGAGCCAAGCTCCGCGAGTTTTCCCCGGCGGTTCATTCGTGCTTTTATGACGTTAAGCGAAAGTTAGGCAATTAAACGGCGGCGCCGCCAATCAAGGCAAGCCGTTAGCGCGCTTCCCGGCAGTCGCCCGTAAAAAAACCGGGCTTGGACGTGCAGGACAGGCCAACGACGCCGGAGGATGGGCAGGCCGCGGACTCCGATTGAGGCGCCTGCGGCGGGGACTTCGGTTCGACGACGATCCCGATCCACCCCAGCACGGCGGCGAACACGAAATCCCGGACGATTTCCACGATGCCCATCATAGCGGCGACTCCAGCCCTCGCGCTTATCTCTCCGGACGCGGATCCGGGCAAGTCTCGCAGCGCAATTAACTTTACGTCATCTCGCGCGTGGGCGGCCGTCACGCGGGCCGGAAACCGCGTCCAGCGCCACGAGAGCCACCCCTATAGCGAGTGTTCCCATGCTGATTTGCACGCCCAAATTGAACGCCTGCGACCCGGCATAAGTCAGGCTCGACCACAGCATGAACGCCGCGGCCGCGCAGAACAGCAGCGCCGGCAGCGGGAAGAGCGGCATCCGGTAAGGCCGCGAGGTCTGCGGGTCTCGAACGCGCAGCACGATCGCGGCGAGCCCGGTCAGCAGGAAGAACGCCCAGAACACGGGCGCCGTATAGGCCGCCATCGTTTCGAACCCCTGCTTGGTGAGCACGCCCACGCCCACGAGCGCCGCCGAGACGACCGCCTGCACGAGGATCGCCGCCCCCGGCGACGCACGCCGCTCGTCCCAGCGCCCGAGCGGCGCAAGCGCCGCGACGTCCCGGCCGAGCGCGTAGCCGGACCGGGCGCCGGTAAAGAGCGTGCCGTTCATGGTGGAAAGGGACGCCGTCACCACGAACGCGGTCACAAGCAGAGCCGCCCAGGGACCGAGCGCCGCCTCGGCCACGGCCGCGCCGACGACGTCCGTCTTCGCGGCGGCGGCGACGCCGAGCACGTGAAGGAAGGCCGCGTTGGCCGCCATGTAGAGGACGGTCACCGTCGCGACCCCGATGAACAGGATGCGAGTCATGTCCCGCTGCGGATTGGCGACCTCGCCGGAAAGGTAGGCGGCCTCGTTCCAGCCGCCATAGGTCAGGAGCACGAACACCATCGCGAAGCCGATCGCGGCAAGGGGCGGCATCGCGGCGGCGTCTGCGGGCGGGGGCGCCGGCGCGCCCGGCGCGAGAAGGCCGGCGACGATCAGCGCCACGAGGCAAAGGCCAAGCAGGCTCGACAACGCCGTTTGCGCCGCCGCGCTCAGGCCGAGGCCGCGCAGGTTGAAGATCGTCACGATCAGGACGCCCCCCAGCGCATAGACCGCAGACGAATGGGGCCCGAGCGACAGGATCGGCGTGAGATAGTCGCCGAGCACGAAGCCGGCGCCCGCGATCGTCCCGGGTTGGATCACCGTGAGACGGGCCCAGCCGAACAGGAAGGCGAGGCGCTTGCCATAGGCGCGGGACAGGATGGCGTACTCGCCGCCCTTGTCGGGATAGGCGCTGGCGAGCTCGGCATAGGTCAGCGCGCCGAGCAGCGTGACGACGCCCCCGGCCGCCCACAAGGCCAGAGCGATCGATTCCGTGCCGGCCGCCCCCGCCACGATGGACGGCGCCCGGAAGATGCCCATGCCGATCACGATGCCGACGAGCACGGCGACGCCGTCGCGGACGGTCACGACACTTTTCGGCGGCTTCGCGCTCATCCGGGGGGCCTTGCGGTTGACGGCGCCCCACGAGACATGCCGCCCGCGCCCTGGCAAGGGGGCGGGCGATCACGTCGTCGGCGCGGACCTGCCGGTCGCCCCGGGCGGATCAGAACCCGTTGAGCGTGGCGTAGCGGTCGCGATGGAAGCCGGCCGAGCCATAGAGCGCCTCGGCCACGCGGGCGCGCTTGATGTAAAGGCCGGAGTCGTGCGCGTCGGTCATGCCGATGCCGCCATGCATCTGCACCATCTCGTTGGTGACGAGATGCAGCGTCTCCGAAGCCCGCGCTTTCGCGAGGCTTGCATACTCGGCGACGTCGTTGCGGCCGGATTCCAGCGCATCGAGCGCGGCGGCCACGCAGCTCTGCGTGAGCTCGAGCTCGACAAGCATCTTGCCGGCGCGGTGCTGCAGCGCCTGGAACGAGCCGATCAGCTGGCCGAACTGGGTGCGCGTTTTCAGGTAGTCCGCGATCACCTCGAACGCCTGCTGCGCCTGGCCCACCATTTCGGCCGCGAGGCCGATGCGGGCGCGGTCGAGCACGGCGTCGATCAGCTCGGCGCCGCCCTGGAGGCGCGCGTCGGCGCCGAGCGCCACGCCGTCGAACGCGATGTCGGCCGCGCCGCGGCTGTCGACGGTGTGCAGGTGCGTGCGCGTCACGCCGGCCGCCGTCGCCGGCACGAGGAACAGCGCCGGGCCATCCGGCGCACGCGCGGTGACGAGCAGCAGATCGGCGACATGCCCGTCGGCGACATAGGTCTTCTTGCCCGTGAGCACGAAGCCGCCGTTGGCGCCCGCGGCTGCCGTCGTCGTGATCCTGTGCGGCGCATGATGGGCCGTCTCATCGACGGCGAGCGCGACGATCAGCGAACCATCGGCGATCTTGGGCAGATAGGCCGCCTGCTGCGCCGCCGTGCCGCCGAGCGTCAGCGCGCTCGCGCCGATCATCGCGGTGGAGAGCAGCGGGCTGGGGGCCAACGTGCGGCCCGCTTCCTGCAGGATGAGGCCCAGCCCGATGGGCCCGAGCGCGGCGCCGCCATGCTCTTCCGGCACGAGAATCCCGGTCCAGCCCATCGCCGCCATCTCGGCCCAGGCGGCGCGGTCGAACCCGTCCGTATTCCCCGCATCGCGCAGGGCGCGCAGGTGCGTCGTCGGCAGCTTGTCCTGCACGAACCCGCGCGCAGCGTCGCGGAGCAGAACGTGCTCTTCGGTGAGCGTGAACATCGGAGCGTCTCCTCGATCGCGTTTTATCTTTTCATTGCGCCGGCGCGACGCCGGTGAGGGCGCCGCACGCGGCGGCGAAGGTCTTCATGTGCGGGCCGCCGCCGGCCTCCGTCTCGACGAAGGCGTCGCCGACGACGAGGCGCGCGGTGTCCGCCGTGCCGAAGGCGGCGAGCACGTCTTTCGTCACTGGCACGGTCATCGACATGGTCAAAAGACCCTCGTCGGGAGAGACCTTGCCGGAGAAAGGCGCAGCGCCGATCAGCACCTTTGCCGGCGTCGCCGGCTTGAGCGGCTGCGCCGTCGTGCCCGTCGACTCCGCGGAGACGACGAGCGCCTTGTCCTTCTGGCGGCAGGTGAATGTGAAATCGATGGCGTTCGGCCCGGCGCGCCAGAGCAGGGCGGTTTCGCCCGCGCCGTCCGCGTCGAGCCAGCCCGTGGGGCCTTCATGGCTCGCGGCGTCGATCTCTTCGTCGGTCATGGCCTGTTCGGGCGCAGGCGCGGCAGCGCTGGCGTCGGCCTTTTTCTCGGCTGCGGGCGAGCAGGCGATCAGGCACGCCGCCGCGAGCGCGGAGAGGATCAGGGGTCGCATGGACGGTGCGCTCCTATTGATGATCGCGCAGGCCAAGCACGCGCTTGGCGATAACGTTGAGGTTCACTTCGGTCGTGCCGCCCTCGATCGAGTTGCCCTTGGCGCGCAGCCAGTCGCGCGTCACTTTCAGCTCGTTCTTCGCGAAGCCGTCGCCGCTCCAGCCCAGGCCGCGATTGCCGAGGGCTTCGAGCATCAGCTCGGTCTTCTTCTGGTTGAGCGTGGCCGCGGCGACCTTGAACATCGACGCCATGTGGCCGACGCCTTCGCCGGACTTCGCCATCTCGGTCGCGCGGCGCACGGTGAGGCCGAACGCCTTGTCGGCCATCATCTGCTCGGCGATGCGGGCGCGCAGGTCGGTGTCGGCGAGCTTGCCGTCTTCGAGGCCGACATAGGTCTTGGCGATCTCGTCGAGGGTGAGGCCGCCGGCGCCGCCGAAGCCCGAAGCCGAGATGTTCTGGCGCTCGTACATCAGGAGGCGCTTGGCGATGTCCCAGCCGCCATTGAGCCGGCCGACGAGATTTTCCTTCGGCACCTTCACGTCGGTGAGGAAAGTTTCGCAGAAGGGCGAGGAGCCGGAGATCAGCTTGATCGGCCGCGTCTCGACGCCGGGCGTCTTCATGTCGAACAGCACGAACGAGATGCCTTCGTGCTTGGTCGTGGTGTCGGTGCGGACGAGGCAGAACATCCAGTCCGCCTCGTTCGCGTAGCTCGTCCAGACCTTCTGGCCATTGATGAGGTAGTGATCGCCCTTGTCCTCGCAGCGCGTCTGCAGCCCGGCGAGGTCGGAGCCGGCGCCCGGCTCGGAATAGCCCTGGCACCACCGGATCTCGCCGCGGACGATCTTGGACAGGTGTTCCTTCTTCTGGGCCTCGTTGCCGTACTCGAGGAGAACGGGGCCGAACATCCACAACCCGAACGAGAACAGCGGCGGCCGCGCCTTGATGCGGCGCAACTCGTCCTGGAGGATGGCGTTTTCCGCAGCGGAAAGCCCGCCCCCGCCGTACTCCTTCGGCCATGTCGGGGCCGTCCAGCCTTTGGCGCCCATCGCCTCGAGCCATTGCTTGGCCTCCGGGCGTTTGAACACGCCGTTGCGGCCGCCCCAGACCACCTCGTCCTCGGGCATCGGGGTCCGCATCGCCGGCGGGCAATTCGCCTCGAGCCAGGTCCGCACTTCGTTCCGGAACGCTTCGAGAGCGCCTGCGCCGTCCGCCATCCTCGCCTCCCTGCGCGACCGGCGTTACACACGGTCGTCGTCGCTTCATGATTGCGGGCGACATTACCGCGTCGCGGATCGAGGTCCAGCGATGACGCAAGGAGAACGGATGAGCCGCAGCGAAGTGGAGGCCGAAGGCGGGCGCGGCTGGCGCGACGCCCTGGACGCCGTGTTCGAGCGGATCCCGCTTGCGGCGGCGCTGGCCTGTTTCGCCGTCGGCCTGGCGTCCCTCCTGGCGGCGGTCACGCCCGACATGCCCCACGCGCCCGGCCTGGATCTTCTCGACCGCATGGTCGACGAGGTCCCGGAGTTCGCCGCGAGCATCGCCGGCGTCGGGCTGATGGCGCTCGCGGTCGGCCTGAGCCGACGGCTCGACGCCGCCTGGGCCGCGGCCTGCGTGCTGCTGGCCCACGCGGCCCTGTATTCGTTCTGGCGCACGCAGGATTATGAGGCCGCGATCGCCTATGGCCTCGTGTTCGTGCTGCTGGCCGCGTCGCGCCGCGCCTTCTACCGGCACGGCGGCCTCCTGGCGCTGGCGCCGGGGCGGAGCTGGTATCTTGCAGCGATCGCCGGGCTCGCCGCCGCCGCCGTGAGTGCGGTGATGTGGGCGGCGCACCGGCCGGGCTTCACGCAGACGGCATGGTGGGGGCTGATCCTCGATCCGCACGTGGGCCGCAGCGGCCGCGCCTTCCTGTTCGCGGCCGGCGCGTTCGTGGCGGTGATGGCGTGGCGCCTGATCCTCACGCCCGCGCGCGCGGCCCCGCCGCCGCTTCGCATGGCCGATCTCGCGCGCGCCGACGCCGTGCTGACGGTCGCCGAGGACGCCCGCGCCGAAGCCAATCTCGTGTTCCTCGGCGACAAAAGCCTGATCTTCGCGCCGGACGGCGCGGCCTGGATGATGTTCGCCCGCTCGGGCGCCAGCCTGATCGCTATGGGCGGTCCCGTCGGGCGGCGGGCCTCCTGGCGGGGCGCGATCGGCGCCTTCCGCGACGAGGCGGACCGCCTGAACCTTCGGCCCGTGGTCTATGCCGCGCCGCCGGACCTGCTGCCCGATCTCATCGATCTTGGCTTCCGGCTCGAGAAGATCGGCGAAAACGCGGTCATCGATCTCGCGACGTTCTCGATGTCGGGCAAGCGCAAGCAGAACCTGCGCACTGCGCGGAACCGGTTTGTCGAGCGCGAAGGCGCCGTGTTCGATCTGGAATCGCCGCCGCACGGGGCGGACCGCTTCGCCGAACTCGATCCCGTTTCGCAGGCGTGGCTGGCGCACCAGAAGGGCCGCGAGAAGGGGTTCTCGCTCGGCGCCTATGACCACGAATATCTCGCGCGCTTTCCCATCGCCGTGGTCCGTCTCCGCGGAAAAGCGGTGGCCTTCGCCAATCTCTGGACGACGCCCGACAAAGGCTGGGCGTCCGTCGATCTGATGCGCTACGCGCCCGAGGGCACGCCCCACGGCCTGATGGATTTTCTCTTCACTGAAATCATCCTTTGGGCGCAGCGCGAGGGCTACAAGAAGCTCGATCTCGGCATGGCGCCGCTTTCGGGGCTCGCCGAAGAGCGCCACGCGCCGGCCTTCGCGCGGTTCGGCCGCTTCATCTTCGAGCGCGGCTCGATGTTCTACAATTTCCGCGGCCTGCGGGAGTTCAAGGAGAAGTTCGATCCGGCCTGGGAGCCGCGCTATCTCGCCGCGCCGGGAAACTGGTCGTGGCCAGTAGTGCTTGCGGAGGCGGCGTTGTTGTCCTCCTCGCCGCCGCAGCGAACCCTCGACCGCTCGGAACGGATGGTCGCGCGCACTGACGAAACGGAGCTGCCGTCGTGATCTCTACGCAGCGCAGTCCATCGGCGGCCTGAGGACGCAGGCCTCGACGAGCCCTTCTGACGCACCGCCGCCCGACTAGGGCCGCCCCGTCTCGACCCCCGCCAGATTGAGCAGATGCACGATCGCAACGAGCGTGGCGAAGCCCGAAATCACGATGATCGGCCGCCAGGGCACGAGGCGCGGGTTGAGCGGATCGGCCGGTTGGGCCGCGCGGTGCGAGGCGAACGCGAACAAGGCCCCGAGCAGGGCGATGGCCGACAGCGTGATGATCAGGTCAAGGCTCGGTTCGAACGGGATCGGCACAAGGGGCTCGCGGCGTGTGGTCGGTCTTGGCCCAATAGTGCGGGTCGACGATCAGCTCAATGACGGCGTTCAGCGCGGCGAGACTGGCGAGCGGCCAGTAGAGGGGCATCGTCAACACTGCGTACAGGTGCGCCGGCGAGCGGGACGCCACCGCGCTCACGAACCCGCCGAACGCCGCGCTGAGATAACCGGCCGCCGCCAGCGCCCAGGCGAGGGCGTCGATCTCGCCCTCCGGCAAGAGGGCCTGCGCCAGAAGCATCGCGGCGAACGGCCCGTGCGCGAACGACGCCAGCAGCCCGCCCCCGAGCTGCGCCTGCATCGCCGCAAACCCGCGAAAGCCCATGCCGCGACAGACGCCGACAGGGTCCCGCATGAGCACCAGCCACGTCTGAAGATGGCCTTTGATCCAGCGCGTGCGCTGGCGGATCCACGCGCCCAGCGTCGTCGGCGCTGATTCGATCGTCGGCGGTGCGATCATGGTCATGCGCCAGCCGCCGCGCGCGAGACGAAAGCCGAGATCCGCGTCTTCGGTGACGTTGTAGGGATCCCACGCCCCGCAGTCTGCAAGCGCGGCCATGCGAAAGTGGTTGCTGGTGCCGCCGATCGCGAACGGCGCCTGCGCGCGGGCGTAGAACGGCAAAGCCTGCCCGAACTGGATCGCATATTCGGCGGCGAACTGCTGGGCGATCCAGGCGTCGTCGCCATTGGCGATCGTGAGGGGCGCCTGCACGCAGCCAAGGCGCGCGCCGCCGGCATCGAAAGCGGCGAGCGCGGCGCGCAATTGGGCCGGGTCTGGCGCGTCCTCCGCGTCGAAGACGCATACGTACTCCCCTCGCGCGCGGGCCAGCGCGTAGTTCAAGGCTTTCGGCTTGGTGCGTGGGCCTTCCGCGGGCGTGACGACGAGTTCCGCCCAGTTCGGCAATCCCGCCGCGCGCAGAGCCGCATGCGTGAGGGTGTCGTCCGCCTCCGTCACGAGCTTCACGTCGAGCCGGTCGTTCGGATAGTCCAGCCGCGCCAGCGCGGCGAGGAGTTCCGCGGCGACGTCGGGCTCGCGGTAAAGCGGGCACAGCACGGTGTAGACGGGCAGCGCGTCTTCGTCTCTCGGCGCGGCGAGGGGCGTTTCCCCGGAGTTGGACCCGAACGACATGGCGGCGTTCGACGCCGCAGCGACGCGAACGGCGATGAGCAGAACGAACGCGCCCATAGCGGCGGCGCGTATCCCGGCGGCGAGTTCGGCGGGCCAGATCGTCGCGCACACCAGCGCGACCGCCGCGACGACCAAGAGCGCCGCCCATTGCGTGTGGCTCACGCGCCGCCGCGCGCTCAACGCCGGCGCGCGCCGTTCCAATCCGTTGATCGCTGCGTCCATCGCGGCGTCATTGCGCTCTGCGAGGACGAGCAGGCCCGTTCCATCCATCGGAACGAATCGGACTAAACACGTTAATGCGCGCAACGGCGCTGCGCGTGTGCGCAGCGCTCATGCAATCTGTGCGCGAAAGCTCAGGCCGGCCGCCCCCCGGCGACCAGCCGCGGAGCGGCCGCGTCGAGCACGTCGCCGCGGATGTCGAATGCAGCAAAGGCGGCCGTGGACAGGCCCTCGCTCAAGTCCCGGGCGAGGCGCGAGCCGTCATTGTCCTGTTCGATCAGCATCGCCGTCAGCTCGGACAGGCCGGGATTGTGGCCGATGACGAGCACGGTTTCGGCGCCGCCCGCGAACGCCGCGGCGGCGGCGTCCCAGATCGTCTCCGGCACGGCCATGTAGAGGCCGTCGACGATCGTCGTCGGGACGCCGGGCATGGCGGCCAAGGCGCAGGCGGCGGTTTCGCGCGTCCGCTCCGCAGGCGAGACCAGCGCCACGTCGGGCTTCAACCGCGCGGCGATGATCCGCTCGCCGGCCTGCGCGGCCTCGCGCCGGCCCCGGTCCGTCAGGCGGCGCGCCTCGTCGGTCGGGGCTTCGGTTTCTCGCACGGCTTTGCCGTGCCGCAGCAGGATCAGCGTAGGCATATGCGCATGTGACGCGGCTTGCGTCGGAGATCAACCGAGACGGACGTCGGCGAACGCGCTCGTGAAGTCCTTGCGAGTCGGGGCGACCTCTCCTAGCCAGGACTGCCCTGAACACGATGCCCGAACACGGTGCGCGCATGACCGACCTCATCGCTCTTTCCGCAGCCGCGAAGGCTTGGCCGTTCGAGCAGGCCAAGCTCGTCGTCGAACGGCTCAAGGCGAAGCCGAAAGACGGGCCGGTCATTTTCGAGACGGGCTACGGCCCCTCCGGCCTGCCGCACATCGGCACGTTCGGCGAGGTCGCGCGCACCACGATGGTGCGCCACGCGTTCCGCGCGCTCACCGGCGACACGATCCCCACCAAGCTCATCGCCTTCAGCGATGACATGGACGGCTTCCGCAAGGTGCCGGCGAACGTGCCGAACCAGGAGATGCTCGCCGAGCATCTGGGCAAGCCGCTCACGCAGGTGCCCGATCCGTTCGGCACGCACGCGAGCTTCGCGCACCACAACAACGCGCGCCTGCGCAGCTTCCTCGACGGCTTTGGCTTCGAGTACGAGTTCCTGTCCTCGACCGAGCAGTACAAGTCCGGCCGCTTCGACGAGGCGCTGCTGAAGATGCTCGATCGCTACGATCGCATCATGGCGATCATGCTGCCGACGCTCGGCGAGGATCGCCGCGCCACCTATTCGCCGTTCCTGCCGATCAGCCCCAAGACCGGGCGCGTGCTGCAGGTGCCGACGCTCGCGCGCGATCTCGGCCGCGGCACGATCATCTTCCAGGACGAGGACGGCGAGAAGATCGAGCTGCCCGTCACCGGCGGCAACGTGAAGATCCAGTGGAAGCCAGATTGGGCGCTGCGCTGGACCGCGCTCGGCGTCGATTACGAAATGGCCGGCAAGGACCTGATCGACAGCGTCAAGCAGAGCTCGCTGATCTGCAAGGCGCTCGGCGGCGCGCCGCCGGAGGGCTTCAACTACGAGCTGTTCCTCGACGAGAACGGCGAGAAGATCTCGAAGTCGAAGGGCAATGGCCTTTCGGTGGAGGAGTGGCTGTCCTACGCCACGCCGGAGAGCCTTTCGCTCTACATGTTCCAGAAGCCGAAGACGGCGAAGCGGCTCTATTTCGACGTCATCCCCAAGGCCGTGGACGAGTACCTCACGTTCCTCGATGCGTTCCCTGGCCAGGGCGAAGCCGAGCGGCTCGAAAACCCCGTGTGGCACATCCACAGCGCCCGTCCGCCGCAGTTCGGTTCGCCGGTGACGTTTGCGCTGCTGCTCAATCTCGTCAGCGCCGCGAACGCCGAAACGAGCGCGCAAATGTGGAGCTTCATCTCCAAGTACGCGCCGGGCGCCAGCCCCGAGTCGTCGCCGCTCCTCGATCGTCTCGTGGGCTACGCGCTGCGCTACTACGAGGATTTCGTGAAGCCCTCGAAGAAGTTCCGCGCTGCGACCGAGAAGGAGCGCGCGGCCTTCCTCGATCTCGCCGATCGCCTCGATGCGCTCGACGCCGAAACGACGGACGGCGAGGCCATCCAGAACATCGTCTACGAGGTCGGCAAGACGCACGCGTTCGAGCCTCTGCGGGATTGGTTCAAGGCGCTTTACGAAGTGCTTCTCGGCCAGGAGCAGGGGCCGCGCTTCGGCTCCTTCGCGGCGATCTTCGGCGTGCGCCAGACAGCCGCGCTGCTGCGCAAGGGCGTCGCCGGCGAACTGCTCGCCGCCTGACGCTGCGGCTTTACGTCGCGAACGGGCGGAGTCAGGATCGGCGCGTCGCGGAAGGACGCCGATGCGCGCAGCGTGGTTCGCCCTCGTCCTGGTCTGCCTGAGCGGCGCGATCGCGCCGCCGCCGATCGCTCACGCCGCGGAGACGCAGCGCGCCGCGTCCGGGCCGCTGGCGGCCTACGCCTCGGGTCGATTCCTCGAAGCGGCCGAAGCGGCGGCCCGCTCGCCCACCGCGGAAGATCGCGCCCTGGCCGCACGGGCGCTGCTCGCGGCCTGCGTGCTCGAACAGCCTGATCGGCGCAGTGGTCTCGTCGCGGCGGCCGAGGCGCAGGCGCGCGCCGCGCTCGCGGCCGATCCGGATTCGGTCGATGCGCGGCTGCAGCTGGCGATGGCGCTCGGCCTCAAGGGGCGGCGCGCGAGCCTCGGCGAAGCCTTGCGGCGCGGCTATGCGAGCGAGGCCAAGCGCCTGATCGACGAAGCGACGCTCCGTGATCCGTCCGAACCGTGGGGCTGGGCGCTGCTGGGCGGCTGGAATCTGGAAGTGGTGCGCCGGGGCGGGCGCCTCGGCGCCCGGATCTACGGCGCGTCAACGGCGAAGGGCCTCGCCGCATTCGAGCGCGCACACGCGCTCGCGCCGCAGGATCCGGTGATTTCGCTGCATTTCGCCGCCGCACTGCTCGGCGTGGACGCGCAGCGGTACGGCCCGCGCGCGCAGGCTCTGCTCGCCACCGCCATCGCCGCCCCCGCGCCGGACGCCTTCACCGCCCGCATGCGCGCGGAAGCGGAAACGACGTATGCGGCCTTGACGCGCGACGGCCCCGCCGTGGCCGCCGCCCGCATCCAGGGGCGCATCTGAGCCTCCCGTGTGGGCGGGACGTCCGGCCGCCCCTATACTGCGCACGCAGATTCTCTTTCGGGCAGCGGCGATCCGTCCTCCATGCGTGACGACCTCATCTACAAAATTCTCGACGCCGCCACATGGCGCGACATAAGCGACGCCGATGCCTGGCCCGGCTCCGAGGTCGATCTGCGCGACGGGTTCGTGCATTTCTCGACGGCCGCGCAACTGCCGGGCACGCTTCGGCTCCACTATGCGGGGCGCGCGGGTCTGGTGATCGTCGCGTTTTCCGCGCCCGCCCTCGGCGCCGCGCTGAATTGGGAGCCGTCGCGCGGCGGGGATTTGTTTCCGCACCTCTATGCTCCCTTGCCGCCTCGGTCCGCCGTCGGCGTCTGGCCCGTCGACGTCGCGGCCGATGGCGCGTGCGTGCTGCCCGCGGAGATCGGAACATGAGCGTGCTCGTCGATCTCGCCGCGAAGGCGCTGCGTCACGTCGATCCGGAGACGGCGCATCGCGCGGCGATTGCAGGTCTCAAGACGGGGGTGGGGCCGCGCGTCGCCGCCGATCGCTGGCCGGTGCTGAAAACAACGCTCGCCGGCCTCGCGCTGCCGAATCCGATCGGCCTCGCCGCCGGGTTCGACAAGGACGCCGAGGCGCCGGATGCGTTGCTGGCCGCCGGCTTCGGCTTCGTCGAGTGCGGCACCGCCACGCCGCGCCCGCAGGACGGCAATCCGAAGCCGCGCCTGTTCCGCCTTCCGGAAGACCGCGCCGTCATCAACCGCATGGGCTTCAACAACCGCGGGCTCGAGGCGTTCTGCGCCAATCTCGCGGCGCAGAAGCGGGCGGGGGTCGTCGGCGCCAATGTCGGCGCCAACAAGGACGCCGCCGATCGCGCGGCCGATTACGTCATCGGCGTCGAGCGCGTATGGGCGCTGGCGTCCTATGTCACAATCAACATCTCCTCGCCGAACACGCCGGGCCTGCGCGGACTGCAGGAGAAGGGCGCGCTCGATGATCTGCTCGGGCGCGTGCGCGCGGCCGGGCGCACGATGGCGCAGGCGCACGGGCCGCGCCCGGTGTTCCTCAAGGTCGCGCCCGATCTCGATGACGCCGCCATCAGCGATATTGCCGGCCTCGCGGTGGCGCATGGCCTCGATGCATTGATCGTCTCCAACACCACGATCGATCGCTCGGGCGCGCTGCGCGGAAAGGCAAAAACGGAAACCGGAGGATTGTCCGGGCGCCCCTTGTTCACGCGTTCGACGGGGGTGCTGCGCAGCTTTGCTGCGGAGCTGCGCGGCAAGCCGATCGCGCTGATCGGCGCGGGCGGCGTGGAGAACGGCGCCACCGCGCTCGGCAAGATCAAGGCCGGGGCGAGCGCCGTGCAGCTTTATACCGCGCTGGCCTATGAAGGGCCCGGGCTCGTGCGCCGCATCGCGCGCGACCTCGCAATGCGTCTGCGGGCAGAGGGGTTCGCGAGCGTCGCGGATGCGGTCGGCGTCGATCGCGAGTGAGCGTCCCGACGATCCACCATTCCGAGTACGACGCCGCCTTGCCCGCAGGGCATCGCTTCCCGATGGGCAAGTTCGCGCGTCTTGCCGCGCTATTGGAGGCTGAAGGCCTCGTGCCGAACGGCTTCGTGACGCCCGCGCCGGCCACGCGCGGGCAGCTGATCCGCGCACATGATCCGGCCTATGTCGAGGCGGTGCTGGCCGCCGCCGTTGATCCCGCGATGGAGCGCCGCATCGGCCTGCCGATCACGCCGCCGGTCGCACGGCGCGCCGCGGCCGCCGCAGGCGGCACGATCGAGACCGCGCGCCAAGCGCTGCGTCGCGGGATCGCCTGCAATACGGCGGGCGGCTCGCATCACGCCGCCGCCGAGGCCGGTTCGGGTTTCTGTGTGTTCAACGACGTCGCCGTCGCGATCCGCGCGCTGCAGGACGAGGGGCGCGTCGCGCGGGCGCTCATCGTCGATTGCGACGTGCACCACGGCGACGGCTCGGCCCTCATCTTCGCCGGCGACGCCAGCGTCTTCACGCTGTCGATCCATTGCGCCGCCAACTTCCCGACACGCAAGCCGCCCGGCTCCCTCGACGTCGCGCTGCCGCGCGGCACGGACGACGCCGCCTATCTCGCCGCTTTGGACGCCGCGCTCGCCAACGCTTTTGCGCGCTTTGCGCCGGACATCGTGTTCTACAACGCCGGCGTCGATCCGCACGCGGACGACGCCTTGGGGCTTCTCCGGGTGACGGACGAGGGCCTCGCCGCGCGCGAACGCCTCGTGTGCGCCGCGGTGCGCGGCCGCGGTCTGCCGCTCGCCATCGTCATGGGCGGCGGCTACGGGCCCGATCTCGACGCCATCGCGCGTCGCCATCTTCTGGTTCACTGCGAGGCGGCGCGGCATTTGTCCGAGCAATAGCGCACGCTTTCCCAGTCGCGCGCCCATTTCTTGCGCCACGAGAACGGCCGCGCGCAGGTCGCGCAGATCTTCTGCGGAAGGTCGCGCTTGGCGACGGGCTTGCCCTTGGTCGATCGCATCAGGCCGCCCGGATCATGAGCTTGGCGGCGGGCCGAAGCGCGCGAGCGCCCAGCGCTCCAGCAGCGACAGCCCGGCATGCATCGCCACGCCCAGCACGGCGAGAACGGCAAGCGCCGCGAACATCGTCGCAGTCTGAAGGCGGTTGCCGGCTTCGAGGATCACCCAGGCTAGGCCGCGCGCGGCGCCGGTGCCGGCGACGAATTCTGCAACCACCGCGCCGATCAGCGCGAGCCCGCCCGCGATTTTCAGGCCCGAAAGGATGAACGGCGCCGCCGCGGGCAGGCGCAGACGCAAAAGCCGTTGCAGCCGCGTCGCGCGATACAACGCGAACAGCCGCTCCAAATCGCGGTCGGCGGCGTTGAGGCCCGTGAGCGCGGCGGAGAACACCGGGAAGAACGCCACCACGACCGCCAGCACGAGGATCGCGCGCTCCGCGTGGTCGAGGCCGACCCAGATCACGACGAGCGGCGCGATCGCCACCACCGGCGTGACCTGCAGCGTCACGGCGATCGGCGCCACGGCGCGCTCGAGCGTCGGCGAAAGATTGAGCGCCAACGCAAGCCCGAGCCCGAGCACGGCGGCAAGCGCGAGCGCCTGCAACGCCGTCACGATCGTGGCGGCGGCCGCCGAGACCAAAGAGGTCGTGTTCGCCGCCAGAGCCTCGGCGATCGCCGTCGGCGGCGGCAGGATCACTGCGGGCGCATGGGTCAAGCGCACAGCGGCCTCCCAGAGGGCCAGCAGGATGAGCGCGGCGACCACCGGCGGCGCAATGCGGGAGAGGGCGGTCGTCATGCGCGCGCCTCTACGCGTTCGGCGAGCACGGCCGTCACGCGTTCGACGGTTTCGCGGAACGCCGCGCTTGCGCGCCAGGCCGGCGGGCGCGGCGCCGGCGCCTGCGTCTCGATCTCGCCGACGATGCGGCCGGGGCCGCGTCCCAGGATCACCACGCGCTCGGCGAGATAGACGGCCTCTTCCACGTCATGGGTCACGAACACGATCGTCGGGCGGCGGTCGCGCCAGAGGTCGAGTAGATCGTCCGCGAGCGCCCGCCGCGTCAGCGCATCGAGCGCCGCGAACGGTTCGTCGAGCAGCAAAAGGCGCGGCGAGGTCACGAGCGCGCGCGCCAGCGACACGCGCATCGCCATGCCGCCCGAAAGCGCGGCGGGCTTCACGCCTGCGGCGTCGCCCAGGCCCACCCGCGCCAGCATGGCCCGCGCCGCCTCCGGGTCGGAGCGCTTCAGCAGTTGCAGCGGCAGATCGACATTTCCGCACGCATCGAGCCAGGGCAGCAGCGTCGGCGCCTGGAACACCATCGCGGTTTCACCGGGCGCCCGCGCATCGACCTCCACACGCCCCGCGGCCGGCGGTTCGAGGCCCGCGAGAAGGCGCAACAGCGTGCTCTTGCCGCAGCCGGATGGTCCGACCACGGCGCAAAACGCGCCCGGCGCAAGCTCGAGATCGAGTGGCCCGACGCCGGCGCTGCGCCCCGGGTAAAGGCGCTGCGCCGCCGCAAGGCGCACGGCGGCGCCGGTCATGGCTTCGGCGCGGCCGGGGTCGGGGCCGGCGCCGCGGCGGCGGCGGGCGTGACGAACTGAAGCGTGTAGGCGCTGCGCACGTCGACGTCGGGATAGACCGCCTTCGCGGCCGTTTCGAAGAACTCGGTCCAGCGCGCGTCGGTCATGGCGCCGATCCCGCCGGCGGCCGCGTCGCCGCTTTCGACGATGCCGTACGTGCGCATCTTCTCGCGCGCCTGCGCCAGCACGTCGGGCTTCATCTCGGGATTGTCTTTCAGGATGAGCGCGTCGGCCGCGGACGGATCACCGTGCAGATAAGAGGCCCAGCCCGCCGCCGTCCCCTCGACGAACGCCTTCACCACCTCCGGCTTCTGGTCGATCAGGCTTTGCGGGGCGAGCACCATCGCCGCGTAGCCGGGATAGCCGCTGTCGGCGAGCAGGAAGACCTTCGCCTTCAGGCCGGCTTCCTTTTCCAGCGTGTAGGGCTCGCTCGTCACATAGCCCTGCTGCACGGCGCGCTTGTCGGCCAGGAACGGCGCGGCGTTGAACGTGTACTTGCGCACCTGCGCATCGGTGAAGCCGTACTTCGCCTTCAGCCACACCCAGAACGCCGTCACGGACGCATCGGACAGGAGGATCGGCCGGCCTTTCAGATCGCCGATGCTCGCGACGCCCGCATCCGGGTGCGCGATCAGCACCTGCGGGTCCTTTTGGAACACCGCCATCACGGCGCGGATCGGCGCTTTCTGCTGGGCGAGGTTCATCGAGACGAACGCGTTCGAGCCCAGCCCCATGTCCACCTGACCGGCGGCGAGAAGCTGCGGCACGTTCACCGAGGGCCCGCCCTGGATGATCTGCACGTCGAGCCCGCGCTTGGCGTACTCCCCGGTGGCCACGGCCTGATAGAACCCGCCGTGCTCGGCCTGGGCTTTCCAGTCCGTCGCGAACCGGACGACCGTCAGCGCCGGGCCGTCCGGTGCGGGCGCGGTCGTGTCCGGCTTGGGCCCGCAGCCGACGAGCGCGAGACACGCCGCCGCCACCGCCGCCAGGACGCCCTTGGTGATGCTTCCGACCATGCCCACGCTTCCCTCGACCGGCCCCATCGCCGCGCCGGGAGCATAGGCCGCCCGGCGCCGGCTTCAATGGCGTCGCGCGTCGGCCACGATTTCCGGGCGGGTCGTTCGGTCGGCGGGGGCTGACGCGCGCCTCGGAGGCCGCCTGTCCGCCGTCAGCTCTCCGGCGCGTCCGGCTGCGACAGCGGGTGCGCGGCGATGAAGGCCGGATGCGCCTGCGCCGCCGAGTCGAGCGCGGCGAGGCGCGGGAAGGGCGCAAGGTCGATCGCGTATCGGTCCTGTGCGGCGTAGAGCTGCGGCGCGATCGTGCAGTCCGCAAGCCCCGGCTCCGGCCCGAATGCGAACGGGCCTTCGCGTCCCGCGTCCTCGAGCAGGCGCTCCAGCGCCTCGAACCCTGACGTGATCCAGCCGCGCGCCCACGAGGCGACACCGGCCTCGTCGGCGCCGAGGCCGCGCACGGCGTTCAGCACGCGCAGATTGCCCAGCGGGTGCACGTCGCACGCCACCACCGCGGCGGCGGCGCGCACCTGCGCGCGCGCGATCGGATCGTCCGGCAGCAGCGGCGGGGTGGGATAGCGCTCGTCGAGCCATTCGATGATCGCGAGGCTTTGCGTGAGCCGATGACCGCCGACCTCGAGCGTCGGCACCAGCGCCTGCGGATTGCGGGCGCGGTAGTCCTCGGCCTTCTGCGCGCCGGCGCGCAGATCGACGGGCGCGATCTGGTACGCCACGCCCTTGAGCTCGAGCGCGATGCGCACGCGATGCGCCGCGCCGGACCGCCAATAGGACCACAGCGTCATCATGCTCCGGATCCGATCTCGACGCGCAGCCCGCCGATATTCTCGACATGCGCGTCGAGCACGTCGCCGAACGCGACGGGCCCAACGCCGTCCGGCGTGCCGGTGAACACGAGATCGCCGGGCGCGAGCGTCCAGATCTGCGACAGGCGGGCGACGATCTCCGCCGTGCTCCAGATCATGTTGGCGAGATCGGAATTCTGGCGCGTGGCGCCGTTCACCGTCAGCGAGATGCGCCCGCGCAGCGGCGCCTGGCTCGGGTTGAGCGGCAGGATCGACGAGATCGGCGCCGAATGGTCGAAGGCCTTGCTGCGCTCCCACGGCCCGCCCGCGGCCTTGGCCTCCGCCTGTCGGTCGCGCTTCGTGAGGTCGATGCCGACGGCGTAGCCGAACACGTGCTCCAACGCGCTCTCGACGGGGATGTTCGCGCCGCCGCGGCCGATCGCGGCGACGAGCTCCACCTCGTGATGCAGGTCGGCGGTGTCCGGCGGGAACGCGAGGCGCCCGCGGGGAGCCACGGCGTCGGCCGGCTTCATGAAGAAGATCGGCGAATCGCGGCTGGGATCGCCGCCCATCTCGCGCGTGTGCGCGGCGTAGTTGCGGCCGATGCAATAGATGCGGCGGACCGGAAAGGCCGCATCGGCGCCGATGATCGGCACGAGCGGGACGGGCAGGTCGAAGAGGGGGCGAGACATGGCGGACGTCATAGCAGAATCCCTCACAGCGCGCGCGCTGCGGCGGCGAGTTTGGTGAGCAGCGCGTCGAGCGTGACGCGTTCGGCCGGCGTCAGCGCGGCGAGCAGCCGGGCCTCGACGCCAAGCGCAAGCGGGGCAATCCGGCGATAGACGGCCACGCCCGCCGGCGTGAGCTTGAGGTGGGAGCGGCGCTGGTCCCCGGCGTCGGTGCGGGCGGCGAGGCGCCCCGCGGCGCGCAGGCGGGCGACGGCGCGCGAGATCGCCACCTTGTCCATTTCGGTCGCGTCCGCGAGCTCGCCCGCGGTGAGCTCCGCCGTCTCGCCGAGCACCGCCATCACCCGCCACTCGGGGATCGTCAGATCGAAGTCGTCGGCGTAGCGGCCGGCGAGGGCGCGCGAGACGCGGTTGGCAAGGACCGAAAGCCGGTAGGGCAGGAACTCGGCGAGGCTGAGCCGAGGCGCCGGCTGCAGGGAGGAGCGTGTGGACATTGGTTTCAGATGTAACTAAACCGGAAGCCCGGTCAATCGACCCTAGCCTTCGTCATCTGGAGCGCGCCATGGCGGACCTGTTCGAAAATCCGATCGGCACCGATGGGTTCGAATTCGTCGAGTTCACCTCGCCCGATCCGGAGGGGCTCAAGACCTATTTCGAATGCCTGGGCTTCGCCGCCGTCGCCCGGCATCGCTCCAAGAACGTGCTGCGCTTCAAGCAGGGCGACATCAATTTCATCCTGAACATGGAGCCGGAGGGGCAGCCGGCCGAATTCCGCGCCACGCGCGGCCCGAGCGCCAACGCCATGGCGTTCCGCGTCAAGGATGCGCGCCACGCCTTCGAGGAAGCGGTGCGCCGCGGCGCCGAGCCGGTCGACAGCCCGATCGGTCCGATGGAGCTCGACATCCCCGCCATCAAGGGCATCGGCGGCGCCTACATCTATCTCGTCGATCGGTATGGCGCGCAGACGATCTACGACGTCGATTTCAAGCCGATCCCGGGCGCGGAAGAGGAAGAGGCGCGCCGCAGCGTCGGCCTCACCTATCTCGATCACCTCACGCACAACGTGTTCCGCGGCCACATGGCGACCTGGGCGGAATACTACGAGCGCATCTTCAACTTCCGCGAGATCCGCTATTTCGACATCGAAGGCAAAGTCACGGGCCTGTTCTCGAAGGCCATGACGTCGCCGTGCGGCAAGATCCGGATCCCGCTCAACGAGAGCAAGGGCGAGCCCGGCAAGGTCGATCAGATCGAGGAGTTCCTGCAGCGCTACAAGGGCGAGGGCATCCAGCACATCGCGCTCGGCTCGACGGACCTCATCGCCACGGTCGACAAGCTGCGCGCCAACGGCGTCGAGCTTCAAGACACGATCGACACCTATTTCGACCTGATCGACAAACGCCTTCCGGGCCACGGCGAGGACGTCGCAGCCCTGCGCGCCCGCAAGATCCTGATCGACGGCGCGCCCAGCGAAGGCCAGGGCCTGCTCCTGCAGATCTTCGGCAAGGACGCGGTCGGCCCGATCTTCTTCGAGTTCATCCAGCGCAAGGGCAACGAAGGCTTCGGCGAAGGCAATTTCCGCGCGCTGTTCGAGTCGATCGAGCTGGATCAGATCCGCCGCGGCGTGCTGACGGAGGCGTAAAGGGGCGTCGCGACGGGTTGGTTTCGAGAGAGGACGATCCGGTGTAGGGTTGGCAGATGGCTGATCTTACTCTGACCTTGACTGGCGAGGCCGCCTCGATCCTGCGCCGCTTGACGGCCGATGGCGGGTTTCCGACCCCCGAGGCGGCGCTCGAGGCTTTGCTTTCAAATCAAGATGAAGGCGATCCGGCGCTCGAGAACTGGCTGCGGAGCGTCGGCGCTGTTCGGTATGATGACCATAAGGCCAACCCCTCGCGAACTGTGAGCGTAGCCGAGGCGCGTGAGAAATTTCGGAACTCCTGATCGTGCGTCGCTATCGTGTGGCGCTCGACCCGGAGGTCATCTCGGACCTCGCGTCCATTCGCGACTTTACCGCCAGCGCTGCGGGCGCAGGCATTGCGGATCGCCTGATCGATCGCGTCCTGACATACATGGACACTTTCGAGACCGCGCCAAAACGTGGGGTCTCGCGCGACGACGTCCGCCCTGGTCTACGCACGATCAGCTGGCGTCAGACGGTGACGCTGATCTTTGTCGTTGATGACGAGCAAGGTACCGTTGTGTTTCTCGGCGCGCTCTTCCGCGGCCGAAATGTCGAAGTCGCACTTCAGGAGCGCTCGGAGTGAGGAAGCGCGGCGCGCGCGAACCCGGAAGCGGCGCAGGCAAAGCAGGGCCCGTTCCTGACCTGGTACGCATGTGCTAATCTCATTCAGGATGGGGAGTGAACATGCGGATCAGGTCTCTCGTCGCCGCCGTGAGCGTGATGTTTTCCGCCACTGGCGCGCTTCCGGCCTCTGCGACGACGCCCCCTGCGTCCCCCACCGTCGCCATCGAATCCCTGGAGCAGACATGGGGGGATGCGCTCCTCGCCCAGGACACCGATCAACTCGCGCGTCTGCTCGACGCGCGTTTCCAGCTCACCATGGCCAGCAATGAGAGCGCAGCGGATCTCGACGCCTACCTGGCGCTCAGCAAATCACGCGCCTACACGGCCATGTCGCCGACCATCGTCAGTATCGACGTCAACGGCGGCGTCGCGGTCGCGGTGGTGGAGATGAAAGTCGGTTGGCCGAGCGGCGCGCCGTCCCCCTCGAGTTGGCGGTTCACGGATACCTGGGTGCTGTCGGGCGACCAATGGCGCGCCGTCAGCCGCGTCGCACAACCGGTGGCGAACGACCGGTAGACGCCGCAGCGGCGCTCGCAGGCATGGCGCCGTGGCTCGAATTGGTCCGCTACGCGCCTGCCAGCGCCGTAAGCTCATTCACCAGGGCGGACCACGCCACTTCGGTTTCGGCGGTCCAGTCGTCGGCGAGGGTGTCGCGCACAGTGTCGCGGATACTGGCGAAGAAGCTCGCGAACACGGCGCGGGGCACGTCGTAGCTTTCGTGGGTCACCATTTCGGCGGCGACCATCGTGTTGGCATAGTGCTTGTCGCCGACGTGATCGAGGATCACCTCGAATGCGCGCGCCAGCATCTCGCCCTTGATGAAGCCGCGCGTGTCGCGCCGGAAGTGCGCTTCGAACCCCGGATGCGCGGCGAACACGCGCGCATAGACGGCGGGCACGGGATCGGGGCAGCGGGCGGCGAACGCCGCGAGAGAGGCTTCGATCGCCGCCGCGCCCGCGGATGGTCCGCCGTCGATCACGGCCGGGGCGTCACGCCTTCACCTGCCTCGCCGCGCGCATGCGGTAGTAGAGGCCGTTTTCGTCCTGCTCGAGCAGCTCCATCCTGCCTTCGATCACCATCGCGTCCTGCGAATAGGTGACGGGCGTCGAAGCGAGCACTTCGATGAAATACTGCGAGCCGACGCTGAGGCAGTACGGGCACGTCTGCGGATAGGCCATCAGCAGGAAGCGCGACTGCTTCTCCGTGGTGTCGAGCGGCATCATGTAGCCGTTCACGCGCACGACCTTGCCATGCAGCTCGCGCACCTTCGGCGGGAATTTCGGCAGCACCCAGGTGAAGCCGTTGATGACCTTCTCGTAGCTGTCGGTGGTGGCGAGCATCTGCCACGGCACCGTGCCCGCGAGCGCGTTCGCCGGCTTGTAGCCGTGCTGGTCGAGCGGCATCGCCTTGGTTTCGATCGCGTGCGCCGGCAGTGCGGGAACGGCCGCGCCGGCCGCGGCGAGCAGCGCCGTCGTTAGAAGCGTGCGCCTGTCGGTCATGGGGCTGTCGGTCATGGGGCGCGTCCTTCGGTCAGGCCTCGGCCAGGGTCTTTGCAATATCGGTTCTGTAGGCGTCCAGCGCCGGGATCAAGGCCGCAAGCGCACCGGCCCCCAGGCCGCCGATCACGATCCAGATTTCGCCCGGGTGGATCATCGCGCCCGTGATCCCCAGCCCGCGCGCCTGCGCGGACACCTGCGCGGCGGCGTGCAACAGGCCGTGCCCGAGGCCGAGGCCGAGCGCCACGCCGAGCCCGGCGATCACGAGACCTTGACCCAGCAGCACGCCGAACACGCCGAGCCGCGTCGCGCCCATCGTGCGCAGCAGCGCGATGTCGCCGCGCCGATCGGTCAGGGAGGCGAGCAGCGTGGCGAACACCGAGAGCGCCGCCGCGGCGATGAACACGTACGCGAACAGGCGGAACGCCTGCGCCCCGGCCCCGACGAGCGAGAACAGGCGCGCGGCTTCATCGGCCGGGCGCGCCGCGAGAAGCGCCGTCGTCTGGTTGATCTCGCGCTTGAGACGCGGCCCCGCGATCGGCGAACGCGTGCGAACGAGCACGGCGGTGACTTCCTTCATCGCCATCGCGCTTTCTGGCGCGCCGGGCGCGCCGTGGTCGTGGGCGTCGTCATGGCGATGGGGATCGCCCTGCAAAGGGGCTGGGGCAGGCGGGCGCAGCGCCGGCCCCTGCAGGCCGCCGATGCGCTCATTGCCCACCGGCATGCTCACGTCGTGCACCTTCCACACGCTTTCGAGTGACGTCAGCGCGAGGCGGTCGAGCACAGTGCCCGTCGGCGCGAGCACGCCGACGACGACATACCCGCCATGCTCGTGCACGTCGCCGCCTTCGCCCAGGCCATGCGCGCTGGGGAATGTCTGGCCGAGCCGCGCGCCGAGCCGTCGCGCCGTTTCGGCGCCCAGCACCGTCTCCATCGGCGCAGCGAACATGCGGCCTTCGGCGACGCTGGCGCCATAGAAGGGGAGGAAGGCCGGCGTCGTGCCGACGATCCGGCTGCCGCCCATCGTATCGCCGAGCCCGAGCGGGATCGCGGCCTGGATGCGCGGGTCGCGCGTGAGCCGCTCATAGTCGGCGTAGGAGACGTTGCCGGTGGGCACGTCGGCGTGGAACACGCTCGAGAGCACCAGTTGCAGCGGGCTGCCTTTGGCGCCGACCACGAGATCGATCCCGCGCGCATCGCGGGAGAGGCGGTCTTCCGTTTGCGCGGTGAAGAGCAGCAGCGCCGTCGCGGCCGCGACGCCGATCGCCAGCATCAGCACGTGCAGCGTGTTGGCGAACCAGCGCTCGCGCAGCTGGGCAAGCGTGAGACCGGCGAGCGTCATGCGCGCGTCTCCAGCCGCAGCACGTGGGCGAAGGCGCCGGCAATGCGCGTGTCGTGGGTGGCGATCACGAGCCCCGCGCCGACGGCCTCGGCCTCGGCCTTGAGCAGCGCGGCGGCGGCGGCGGCGTTGGCGTCGTCGAGGGCGGAGGTGGGTTCGTCGGCGAGGATCAGGGCCGGACGCGCGACGACGGCGCGCGCGATCGCCGCCCGCTGCTGCTCACCCACCGAAAGGCGGTGCGGCCGCCGGTCCGCCAGATGCGCGACGCCGAGCCGGGTGAGCGTGTCGTGCACACGTGCGGCGTCTTGCGGCTTGCCGGCAAGCCGCAGCGCGAGCTGCAGGTTCTGCGTGACAGTCAAGGCGCGGACCAGACGCAGGGTCTGGAAGACGATGCCGATCGTCTGGCCGCGAAACGTATCGAGCGCGCCGCCAGAAAGGTCCGCCAGATCGCGCCCTGCGATGCGCACGCGGCCCGCATCCGGCCGGATCAGGCCGCCGATGCAGTGCAGAAGGGTGGTTTTTCCGGACCCGGACGGTCCGAGCAGGACGGCGTGACCGCCCGGGGGCAAGGCCCAGTCCGGCAGATCGAGCACCGTGCGCCCGCCGCGCGCGACGCGCAGGCCCTCCAGGACGACGATGGGATCCGTGCTCATGGCCGCGTCCGATACAGCCCGGACGCGCGGGCCGCAACTGACGAGCGATCAGCCGTCCGTCATCCTCGGCGCGCCGGAGGCGCGGCGGCGATCCAGTCGGGGCCGCGCGGCCCCTGGATCCTCGTCTCGCGACGCGAGACGAGGATAACGGAGACGGTGTGGCGCGCGCCCTTACCAGATCGGAACGCGATCCTCAGGCGGCAGATAGAGCTTGTCGCCCGGCTTGACGTCGAACGCCTTGTACCAGGCGTCCTGGTTGCGCACGACGCCGTTGACCCGGAACTCCGCCGGCGAGTGCGGATCCGTCATCACCTGATTGCGCAGGCGCTGGTCGCGGATCAGCTGGCGCCACACCTGCGCCCAGCCGAGATAGAAGCGCTGGTCGCCGGTGACGCCTTCGAGCACCGGCGCTTCCTGGCCGTTCAGCGAGATGCGGTACGCCGTGTAGGAGACCGAAAGGCCGCCGTTGTCGCCAATGTTCTCGCCGGCCGTGAGGCGGCCGTTGATCTTAAGGCCCGGCAGCGGCTCGTACGAGTCGTACTGCGCGACGAGCTTGTCCACGAGGCCCTTGAAGGCGGTCGTGTCCTTGTCGTTCCACCACGTGCGCAGCACGCCGCGCGCGTCGGATTTCGCGCCCTGGTCGTCGAACCCGTGGCCCATCTCGTGGCCGATCACGCCGCCGATGCCGCCATAGTTCACGGCCGGATCGGCGTTGGGATCGAAGAACGGCGGCTGCAGGATCGCGGCCGGGAACACGACCTCGTTCCACACCGGGTTGTAGTAGGCGTTCACCGTTTGCGGCGTCATGCCCCACTCGCCCTTGTCCGTCGGCTTGTCGAGGCGCGCGAGGTTGTAGGCCCAGTCGAATTTGCGCTGGCGATCGAGATTGCCGAACGCGTCGCCCGACTTCACCTCGAGTCCCGAATAGTCGCGCCACTTGTCCGGATAGCCGACCTTCACGCGGAACGCGGCGAGCTTCTCGCGCGCCACCACTTTCGTCTCCGGCGTCATCCAGGTGAGGCCGTCGATCCGCTGGGCGTAGGCCTTGCGCAGGTTCTCGACGAGTTCGACCATCTTCGCCTTGGCGTCGGGCGAGAAGTGGCGCTGCACGTACATCTGGCCGACACCCTCGCCGAGCGCGCCATCCAGCGCGCCGACCGCGCGCTTCCACCGCGCCCGCTGCTCGGGCTGGCCGTTGAGCGTGCGGCCGTAGAAATCGAAGTTCTCGTCGTCGAACGCCTTCGGCAGCACGTCCGCGTTGGACTGCAGATAGTGGTACGTCAGGTAGGCGCGCAGCGTCGTCACCGGGGTCTTGCGGTAGAGCTGCGCGAGCGGGCGCAGCGTGTCGAGTTCGGCGACGACGAACTCCGGCTGCTTGGAAAGGCCGGCGGCGTCGAACATCGGCGTCCACGGCCATTCCGGCGCGATCTTCTCGAGGTCGGCGCGTGTGCGCAGATTGTAGGTCAGCTCCCGCTCGCGGCGCTTGGCGATCGGCCAGTGGCGCTTGGCGATTTCGGTTTCGAAGGCGACGATCTTGGCGGCGTTCGCCTCCGCCGCGGTGTCGCCCGCGAGCTTCAGCGTGCGCGCGATGTGCGCCTGATACTTGGCGACCAGGTCCTTCGAGTCCTTGTCGGTCTTCAGATAGTACTCGCGCTCGCCGAGCCCGAGGCCCGCATGGCCGATGCCGATGATGTAGCGGTCGGGGTTCTTCTCATCGAGCGTGAACCCGAACCCGATCGGGGAGGTCGCCGGGACGTCGGGGCGGCCGATCAGGCGGGCGATGTCCTGATGGGTCTTGGCGGCGGCGATCTCGTCGAGGATCGGCTTGGCCGGCGCGAGACCCTTGGCTTCGATCGAGGCCGTGTCGAGGAAGGCGTTGTAGTAGTCGCCGATCTTCTGCTCGATGCTGCCGGCGGGGTTTTGCTTGGCGGCGAGTTCTTCGACCAGGCCCTTCACGTCGCTTTCGGACTTCGCCCGCAGCACGTCGAACGAGCCCCAGCGGGTGCGGTCGGACGGCATCTTCTCCGTCTTCAGCCACGAGCCGCCGGAATAGCGGAAGAAGTCGTCGCCCGGCTTCACGGTCGCATCGCGGCCGGCGAGGTCGAGACCGAACGCGCCGATCTGCGGCTTCGGAGCGGGCGCAGGTGCGGGGGCCTCCACGGCGGGCGGCGGCGTGGGCGCCGGCGCCTTCGCGGCCGTTGCGCAGCCGGTTGCGAGCGCCGCGACCGCGCATGCGGCCAGCATCGAACGTTTCAGCATGGAGCTCCCCTTTTCGTGATCAGGCCTCGCGACTAGCAATAAACACTCATCGATTGTCAATAAGGATGGCGCGGCCGGGCGACCGCACTTCGGACCCTTGCGGCGGATCGATTGCGCCGCTGTCGCATGCTCTATAGTGCGGATGCGGCGCGTTCCGCGCCGGGACGGATCTGATGCAGCAGAGCGCGGCGCGGACTTGGGCCCTTACGGGGGCCGGCGCGGGCGTGGTGGCCCTGGCGGCGACCGCGGCGAACGTCTCCGCGCTGTCCGTGGTGGCGACGATCGCGGCGGTCGGCGCGTGCGTGCTGGCGGTCCGCGAGGCCGGGCAGGGGGCGTCGTCGCCGTCGTCCCGCGACGGCGCCGCGAACGGCGACGTCTCCCTCGGCCAGGTTGCGCCCCTGCTCGAGGCGCTGCCAGATCCGGCGCTCCTGATCGATCGCGAAGGCCGCATCGCCGGCTCCAACGCCGCTGCCCGCCGCCAGCTCCAGTTCGAAGCCTCCGGCCTGCGGCTCAGCGCGATCCTGCGCAATCCGGAGCTTCTCGACGCCGTTCAGGCGGCGGCCGATGACGGCGTCTCCCGTACCGTCGCTTACGAGGTGTCGGCGCCGGTCGAGGAGCACTTCAAGACCTACGTGGCGCCGATCGCGTGGGGCCGCGACGTCGGCGCGCTGATGGTCTTCCACGACCAGACCGCGATGATGGCGACGGAGCGCATGCGCGCGGATTTCCTCGCCAACGCCAGCCACGAACTGAAGACGCCGCTCGCTTCGCTCACGCTGCTGATCGAGACGCTCGTGGGCCCCGCGCGCGCCGATCCCGAGGCGCAGACACAGTTTTTTGCAATGATGCAGGTTCAGGCGGCGCGCATGCGGCGGCTGATCGAGGACCTGTTGTCGCTCTCCAAGATCGAGCTGAACGAGCACGTGCCGCCCACCGATCGCGCCAACCTGGTCGACGTCGTGCGCGAGGCGGCCTCGATCGCCGCGCCGGTCGCCAAGGAGCGCGACATCCGGATCGAGGTCGACGCGCCCGCGGCCACGATCGTCGTCGGCGAGCGGTTCCAGCTGGCGCAGGTCGTGCAGAACCTCATCGACAACGCGATCAAGTACTCGCCGAACGGCGGCGTGGTCCGTCTCCGTCTGGGGGTCGCCCCCGATCGGGAGGCGGCGGTCGCCGAGGCCGGACGGCGCTGGGACGAGGCCGGACGCATCGCATTGCTCTCGCCGCCGCCGGGGCAGGGCGCCTTCGTGTTTCTGCGTGTGGAGGACGAGGGCGCGGGCATCGCCCGGCGGCATCTGCCGCGCCTGTCCGAGCGCTTCTACCGCGTCGAGCGCGACGACGGCCCGCAACGCGAGGGCACCGGCCTGGGGCTCGCCATCGTCAAGCACATCGTGAATCGCCACCGCGGCGGCCTTCTCGTGGAGAGCGTCGTTGGCCAGGGCTCCGCGTTCGCCGTCGTCATCCGCCAGGCGGCTGACGCGCCCGGAATTGTTGTGAATTAAGCCTTTTTGTCCCGGGCCTACGGCGCGCGCAGGTCGTGCGCGGCTTGGAATTTCACACGATTGTCACACAGGCTCGGTAGAGAGCGCGTGGGGTGAAAGGGGCCTGCCGGCGCGTCCGTCGGCTTTGCCCAGAGCGAGCCGCAGCCTATGGCCGCGGTCTGATCCAGGGCGACGATGGCTGAAGAACGCGCGATGCATAGTCTTTCCATGGCGGCGCCGACCGTCACCTCCGCCCAGACGGGCGCCCTCGTGGACACCGCGACGAAAGTCCGCGCCCGCGACGTGAACGTCTTCTACGGCGACAAGCAGGCCCTGCACGACATCTCGATCGATATTCCTGATCGCGCCGTCACGGCCTTCATCGGCCCCTCGGGCTGCGGCAAGACGACGTTCCTGCGCTGCATCAACCGCATGAACGATCTGATCCCGGGCTGCCGCGTGAAAGGCTCGATCGAGATCGAAGGCGCGGACGCCTACGGCAAGACGGTTGATCCCGTCGTGCTGCGCGCGCGTGTCGGCATGGTGTTCCAGAAACCGAACCCGTTCCCGAAATCGATCTACGAGAACGTCGCCTACGGCCCGCGCATCCATGCGATGGCGAAGTCGAAGGCCGAACTCGACGTCATCGTCGAACAGTCCCTGCGCCGCGCCGGCCTGTGGGACGAAGTCAAAGACCGCCTCAACCAGACCGGCACCGGCCTCTCCGGCGGCCAGCAGCAGCGCCTCGTCATCGCGCGCGCCGTCGCCGTCAATCCCGACATCATCCTCATGGACGAGCCGTGCTCTGCGCTCGATCCGATCGCCACGGCGAAGATCGAAGAGCTGATCGACGAGCTGCGCGCCAACTACACCATCATCATCGTGACGCACTCGATGGCGCAGGCCGCGCGCGTCTCGCAGAAGACGGCCTTCTTCCACATGGGCCGCCTCGTCGAGACCGGCGCCACGGAAGAGATTTTCACCAATCCGCGCGATACCCGGACGCAGGACTACATCACCGGCCGTTTCGGCTGATCGGGCCGCACGTCGAATTGGGCCGGTCGAGGACGACATGGGCGAACATACCGTCAAGGCTTATGGCGAGGCGCTTGCCGAACTGTCCAACGCGGTCGCTCGCATGGGCGGCATCGTCGAGCAGCAGGTGGCGGACGCGATCAGCGGCGTGGTGCGTCGTGACACCAGCCTCGCGCAGGCCGTCGTCGCCAAGGACATCCGCGCCGACGACGCCCACCGCGACATCGAGAAGCGCGCGACGCGCATTCTGGCGCTGCGTCAGCCGCTCGCCAACGACCTGCGCGAAGTGATTGCGGCCTTCAAGGCGGCGGGCGAGCTCGAGCGCGTCGGCGATCTCGCCAAGAGCGTCTCCAAGCGGACTCTGGTGCTCAACCAGTCCGATCCGATCCAGATCACGCGGTCGATCGAGCGCATGGGCCGGATCGCGCAGGAGCTCCTGAAGGACGTGCTCGACGCCTACACCCAGCGCGACGTCGCCAAGGCGCTCGCCGTGTGGCATCGGGACGAAGAGCTCGACGCCTACTACACGAGCCTTTTCCGCGAACTCCTCACCTACATGATGGAGGACGCGCGCACGATCACGCCCTGCGCGCATCTGCTGTTCGTGGCCAAGAACATCGAGCGCATCGGCGACCACTGCACCAACGTCGCCGAGATCGTGCATTATCTCATCACCGGCGAAGAAATTGGTCGTGATCGTCCGAAGTCGGACGAATCGACGACGCCGGAGTCCTGACCAGGAGACGCGACGATGACGCCGCACGTTCTTGTGGTCGAAGACGAGGAGGCGCTTGCGCTGCTCCTCAAGTACAATCTCGAAAAGGAAGGCTACAAGGTCACGCTCGCCCGCGATGGCGAAGAGGCACTGGTGGTCGCCGACGAGATCCGTCCCGATCTGGTGCTGCTCGATTGGATGCTGCCGAAGGTGGCCGGCATCGAGGTGTGCCGGCGCCTGCGCCTGCGCAGCGAGGCGCGCAACACGCCGATCATCATGCTCACCGCCCGCGGGGACGAGGGCGACCGCATCCGCGGCCTCGATCAGGGCGCGGACGACTACCTCACCAAGCCCTTCTCGATGAACGAGCTCCTGGCGCGCCTGCGCGCGGTGCTGCGCCGCATCCGGCCGGGCCTCGCGGAGGACAAAGTCGTCGTCGGCGACATCACGATCGACCGCGCCGCCCACCGTGTGAAGCGCGGCGGCAAGGAAGTGCATCTCGGGCCGACGGAATTCCGCCTGCTCGAATACTTCATGCAGCACCCCGGGCGCGTGTTCTCGCGCGAGCAGCTGCTCGACGCCGTCTGGGGCTCCGACGTCTATGTCGAAGCGCGCACCGTCGACGTGCATATCGGCCGCCTCCGCCGCGCCCTCAACAAGGACGCCGACGGCGACCCGATCCGCACCGTCCGCTCTGCCGGCTATTCGCTCGATCCGGAAAACCAGAACGCGTGAGATCCCCCGGCGACCTTCTCCCCTTGTGGGAGAAGGTGGATCGCGAGCGAAGCTCGCGAGACGGATGAGGGGTGTCGGCGCTTCGTTTGGGGGCAAACGAAAAAGGGGCCCCGCAGGGCCCCTTCGCGTATCGGGATGTCCCGATCTTACATCGCCGCCAGGCGCATCATCCGGCGCAGTTCGTCCGGCTCGCCATAGGCGCGCTTCTTCTTGGCCTGCTGCGGCTGATAGGCGAGGCGGGCATGGTCCTGGCAGTAGGGACCGGCGCACGCGCCGCGGCCGCAGAAGGCGAAGCCCGGATCGGCCGGATCGCCGATCGGCCACTTGCAGACGCGATCGTTCAGCGTGAGCACCGAGACGGTCGTGCCGTCTTCTTGGCGCACCGGCTCCAGCGGCGGCACGATCTGCAGCACGGGCGCCGGCGTGGCCAGGCGCGGGCGCGGCAGCGCGGGCGCGCCGACCGCCGCGGCCGGACGCGGCCGGGCCAGGCGCACGGGACGCTTGGCCGGGCGCGAGGGCGTCGCGCGCCCCGCCAGACCAAGGCGGTGAACCTTGCCGATCACGGCGTTACGGGTGACCCCGCCGCCCAATTGTTTCGCGATCTGCGACGCGGAAAGCCCTTCCGCCCACAGAGTCCTCAGCGTGTTGACGCGTTCATCCGTCCAGCCCATCGAACCAGCCCCTCTGCGTTCGACCCGGCGCCTTTTCGACGCTCGGGAAAGCCTACATCTAGCAGCGCGCGACTCACTTGCGAGCCGTGATGCGCTACCAATAGTACCGGGGCCGAGGCGGGGCACAAGATGCAGGTGAGGCGATGCTCACAGCTACGACCAGCCCCTAGATGTTGATTCGCCGCGTTGACCGCGGTCTGATCCTTCAGCCCCATGGCCGAGACGGCCACTGGCCCTCTCGTTAACGATCATGAAGGGATCGTAAAAGTTGAAGAATCATTAACGGCGCTGTTAGTCGTGGACACGGAGTGGAAGACCCTTGGATAAGTCATCGACCTTGGCCCCCCGGCGCTACGGCGCCGTCAATTGGTTGGGGCTGCAGACGCTGCTGAGCCGCGAGATCATGCGGTTCCTCAAGGTCTCGGCGCAGACGCTGATCGCGCCGCTCGTCTCCACGATCCTCTTCATGGCGGTGTTCGCGCTCGCGCTGGGCCACAACGGCTCGCCCTTTCCGGGCGTGCGCTATGTGGATTTCCTGGCCCCCGGCCTCCTGATGATGGCGATCCTGAACAACGCCTTCGCGAACTCCTCGTCCTCGCTCATGATCGCGAAAGTGCAGGGGAATTCGGTCGATTTCCTGATGCCCCCGCTGTCGGCCGGCGAGCTCACAGTCGCCTTCCTGGGCGGGGCCGTCGCGCGCGGCGTGCTCGTTGGCCTGATCGGCGCGGCGATCCTGGCGCCGTTCGCGCACGTCACCCCCAAGGAGCCGCTCGCGGCCGTGTTCTTCGGCGTGACGGCCTCGGTGATGTTCGCCGCGATCGGCCTCATCGCGGGCATCTGGTCGGAGAAGTTCGACCACATCGCCGCGGTGACCAATTTCGTCGTCACCCCGCTGACGTTCCTGTCCGGGACGTTCTACTCGATCGACCGGCTGCCGGAGCCGTTCGCCGCCATCGGCCACATGAACGCGGTGTTCTTCCTCATCGACGGGTTCCGGTACGGCTTCACCGGCCACGCGGACGGCAACCTCATGGTCGGCGCGGCCGTCACGTTCGCCATCGCCGCGGCGCTGTGCGTCACCTGCTGGATGATGCTTCGGGCGGGATACCGGCTGAAGGCCTAGGTCGCGCGCCCGGCCAACAAGCGGCGCTTGACGCGCCGTGACCCGGGCCCCACAAGTCGCGGCTTCTTTCTTCAGGCCCTGAAAGGAGCCCGCCCATGAACGCCCACACGCAAAGCCCGCTGCTGCCGGTCTACGCGCCGCCGGCGGAGCGCTTCGTGCGCGGCGAGGGCGTGTGGCTCTATACCGACACGGGCGAGAAGTACCTCGACTTCATCGCCGGCATCGCGGTGAACGCGCTCGGCCACGCGCACCCGGCGCTCGTCGCCGCGCTGACGGAGCAGGCCGGCAAGCTCTGGCACCTTTCCAACATGTTCCGGATCGAGGGCCAGGAGCGCCTCGCCGCGAAGTATGTCGAGACGAGCTTCGCAGAGGTCGTGTTCTTCACCAACTCGGGCACCGAGGCGATCGAGGGCGCGCTGAAGATGGCGCGCAAGTTCCAGAGCGCCGCCGGCCGCCCGGAGCGGATCGACATCATCGGCTTCTCCGGCGCCTTCCACGGCCGCACCTACGCGGCGATCAACGCCGCCGGCAATCCGAGCTATCTCGACGGGTTCGGGCCGCGGCTGCCGGGCTTCGTCAATCTGCCCTTCGGCGACCACGAGGCGCTGAAAGCCGCGATCGGCCCGACGACGGCGGCGATCATCGTCGAGCCGGTGCAGGGCGAAGGCGGCTGCCGCGCCATGCCGCTCGAATGCCTGCGCGGCCTGCGCGAACTCTGCGACCAGCACGGCCTCCTGCTGATCTTCGACGAAGTGCAGTGTGGCGCTGGCCGCACCGGCAAGATGTGGGCGCACGAATGGGCCGGCATCACGCCGGACATCATGGCGGCCGCGAAAGGCATCGGCGGCGGCTTCCCGATGGGCGCGATCCTCGCCACCCGTCACGCCGCGAGCGGCATGGTGCGCGGCACGCACGGCACGACGTTCGGCGGCAATCCCCTCGCGATGGCCGTCGGCGCCGCGTGCTTCGACATCCTCAACGCGCCTGAATTCCTCGCGCGCGTGCAGGACATCTCGAACCATTTCGGCCAGGCTCTCGAAGGCCTCAAGGACCGCCATCCCGGCCTCGTGCAGGACGTGCGCGGCAAGGGCCTTCTGCGCGGCCTCAAGCTCTCGATCGATCCGAAGCCGGTGCAGAACGCCGCGCGCGAGAACAAGCTGCTCGTGGGCGTGGCGGGCGACAACGTGCTGCGCATGGCGCCGCCGCTGGTCATAGAGCCGAGCCACATCGCCGAGGCCGTCGCGCGCCTCGACGCCGCGCTCGGCGCCGTGAAGGCGGGGCAGGCGGCGTGAGCGGAGCGCTCGGGCCGGCGCCGCGCCATTTCCTCGATCTGTGGCCGCTGACGGGCGTCGAATTGCGCGCGCTGCTGGACGCCGCGAAGGCCCGCAAGGCGGCGCGCGTCGGCCTGCCGAAGGCCCGCCCTGACATCGATCGCCCGCTCGACGGCCGGCTGCTGGCGATGATCTTCGAGAAGCCGTCGACGCGCACGCGCGCCTCGTTCGACGTGGCGATGCGCCAGCTCGGCGGCGTCTCGGCCGTGTACAACGCCACCGATCTCCAGCTCGGCCGCGGCGAGACGGTCGAGGACACCGCGCGCGTGCTCTCGCGGTTCGTCGACGCCGTCATGCTGCGCGCCAATTCGCACGACATGGTGCTCGACTTCGCCGCCGCCGCCGACGTCCCAGTGATCAACGGCCTTACGGACAAAAGCCATCCCTGCCAGATCCTCGCCGATCTCATGACGTTCGAGGAGAAGGTGGGGCCCGTCGCCGGCGCACGCCTCGCCTGGGTGGGCGACGGCAACAATGTCTGCGCGAGCTTCATCCACGCCGCGCCGAAGCTCGGGTACGAACTCACGATCGCCGCGCCGATGAAATACGCCCCGCCCGAAGCCGACATCGCCCGCGCCCGCGCGGAAGGGGCGGTGATCGTCGTCACGGATGATCCCGCCGACGCCGTGAAAGGCGCGGACGCCGTGATCGCCGACACCTGGGTGTCGATGGGCGATCTCGACAAGGACGAGCGCCTCGCAACGCTGGAGCCCTACCGTGTCGACGCCGCGTTGATGGCCCGCGCCGCGCGCCACGCGATCTTCCTGCATTGCCTGCCCGCGCACCGCGGCGAAGAGGTGACCGCCGACGTCATCGACGGCCCGCAATCGGCGGTGTTCGACGAGGCGGAAAACCGCCTGCACGCGCAAAAGGCCGTTCTGCTCTGGTGCCTCGGGGCGGTCGGCGGCGCATGATCGATCCGCAAGACGCCGTCGCCGCGTTCCAGCTCGAGACAGCCCCGGCGCGCGGCCGCATCGCCCGGCTCGGCGCCGGCACGATCGACGCGATCCTGCGCCGTCATGAGTATCCGCGGCCGATCGCTCTGCTTCTCGGCGAGGCCCTTGCGCTCGCCGCGCTGATCGGCGCGCTCGCCAAGTTCGAAGGCCGCATCACGATCCAGGCGGAGGGCGATGGGCCGGTGCGCCTGCTCGTCGCGGAATACCGCACCGATGGCGGCCTGCGCGGCTATGCGCGGCTTGCCGAGGATGCGGCCGCCGCGCTCACGGTGCAGCACGCCGTGGCGCCCGCAGCGCTGATTGGCGCGGGCGCGTTGGTGATCACCCTCGACCAGGGCCCCGACACCGATCAGATGCAGGGCGTCGTGCCGCTCGAGGGCGATACGCTCGCAGCCTGCGCCGAAGCCTATTTCGAACGTTCCGAGCAGACGCCCACCCGCATCCGCCTCGCCGTCGTCGAGGACGTCAGCCCCGGCGCCGGCGCGGTGTGGCGCGCGGGCGGCGTGCTGCTGCAGCGCCTTGCCGGAGACGACGCGCGCGGCGAGACCGAAGAGGGCTGGCGCACCGGCGTCATCCTGTTCGACACCCTCACCGACGCCGAACTCGCCGATCCCGACCTGCCGCCGGATCGCTTGCTCTACCGCCTGTTCCACGAAGTCGGCGTGCGCCTCGCCGATCCCGCGGCGCTGAGCGATTTCTGTCCCTGCGACCGCGATCGCCTCGCCGCCGTCCTGCGCGGCTACACGCGCGACGAGCTGGCCGGCTTCACCGAAGACGATGGCCTCATCCACGCGCGCTGCCAGTTCTGCGCCCGCGTGTATTTGCTCGATCCGGACGATCTGACGCCCCCTCTGCGGTGACACACACACAGATTCCCCTCCCCAGCGGGGAGGGGCTAGGGGTGGGGAGAGCGCGCACTCTGCTTGGAATGCGAAGAATGACTTCGCGCCGCCGCGCCCATCTCCCCCTCCCAACCCTCCCCCGCTGGGGGAGGGCTTGGTCCTTGCGCTCGCGCCGCATCCTGCTCACCGAAACGCGAAATCCGTCTCGTGGCTCACATGCCGCAATCCGGAGTCCACGTAGATCGTCTGCCCCGTCACGGCCGGCGCCGTTGCGAGATAGGCGACGGCGCGCCCGACGTCCTCCGGCGTCGCGCCGTAGGCCAGCGGCGTCTGCGCATGCAGGCGCGCGAAATCCGCGTCCGCCTGGCCGGGCGCGGGCAGGGTGTAGCCCGGCGCCACGGCGTTGACGCGGATGCGCGGCGCGAGCGCGCGCGCCAGCACTTCCGTCGCGCCCATCAGCGCGTACTTCGAGAGCGTGTAGGAGAGGTGGTCCGGGTACGGACTGGCGAGCTTGAAGTCGAGGAAGTTCACGACAACGCCGCGCGCCTGCGCCGGCAGCGCCGCGGCGAACGCCTGGATCAGCCGCACCGGCGCCAGCGTGTTGATCGCGACGTGGCGCTCGAGCGCCGCGGGCGAGAAGGTCGCAAGATCGTCGTGTTCGAAGATCGCCGCGCTATTGACGAGCGCAGTCAGCGGCGCGCCCGCGGCCGCGAGGAGGCACATGGTCTGCGTGTCGTCGGACAGATCGGCCCGAACGGCGCGCGCCGCGCGTCCGTGCGCCTCGATGTCCGCACACGTCGCTTCGGCTTCCGCGGCCGAGCCGTTGTAGTGCACCACCACGTCGAACCCGGCCTGCGCCAAGGCGAGCGCGGAGGCCCGGCCCAGGCGCTTGCCCCCGCCCGTCACGAGCGCCCAGCCGCTCACAGCTTCGCCTCGTGCCGGGCGGCCTCTTCCGCGAGCACCGCCGCGACACGGTGCGTCGCCCGGTCGGCGTAGCGGCGCAGCGAGACGGACACGAGCCCGGCGCCGCCCAGGACGGCCGGCTTCTTCACGGTGACGTCCACCCAGGCGATCCGCGGCGACAGCGCCAGCGTGTGCTGCGCCACGAGGTCCGCGACCGTTTCGATCAGGTGGATCTCGCCCCGCGCCGGCAGGCCGACCTGCAGGAAGGCGATGATCGCGTCATAGTCGATCGTGCCGGAAAGGTGATCGGCGCGCGGAAAGGCGGGCGGATCGAACAGGTCGAGCTCGACGGAGACGAGAACGGTCTGCGGCCGGGCGCGCTCGGCGTCGGGCACGCCGAGCCGCAATTCGACGGGGACATCGGACAAGGCGATGGTCTGGCGATCATGCATGCGGGATGTTTAGCCCCGCGGCGCGGCCGACGCGAGCGCGTCAGATCGGCATGCGCAGGATTTCCTGGTAGGCCTGGATCACCTGGTTGCGGACCGTGATCATGGTCTCGAGGGTCGTTTCGGCGGCGGCAATGGCCGTCACCACGTCGACGATGTCGGCCCGGCCGGCCGCCGCCTGCATGCCCATCTTCTCGGCGGCCTTCGTCGCCGCGGTCGTCTGCTCGACCGCGCCTTTGACCATGTTGCCGAAGTCGAGGCCGCCCGCTGCGCCGGCGTCGCTGCCGCCTTCGGTGCTGCTGGTCTTGAGCGCCCGCGCCGCCGCCTGATAGGCGCGGGATGCGGAAATCGGATCGATCGCCATCGGTCAGCCTCGGTACGGGGCCGGATCGCCCCTCAGCGGCGCAGGATGTCGAGCGTTCGGCTCGTCAGGCTGCGCGACGTGTCGAGCATGCTCAGATTCGCCTCGTAGGCGCGCGCGGCTTCGCGCATGTCCATCATCTCGATCATGGTGTCGACGTTGGGCATCTTCACCATGCCCGACGCGTCCGCCGCCGGATGGGCCGGGTTATACTGCAGCCGGAAGTCGGACTGATCCTGGATCGCGCCGACCACCATCACGCCGAACGCGTCGCCCGATTTCAGCTCCGCGCCCTGCAGCACGGGAATGCGCCGCCGGAACGGATCCGAACCCGGCGTCTGCCCGGTGGAGTTGGCGTTGGCCATGTTTTCTGCAGCGATGCGCATGCGCATCGTCTGGGCGGAGAGGCCGCTCGCGGCGGCCGCCATTGCGGCGTCGAGATCGCTCACGCGTCAGCTCCTATTGGCCGGGCCCGCGCGCGGCGAGGCGGATCAAGGCGAGGCCCTTCTGATACAAGGCGACGGAGGTTTCGTAGGCTTGGCGCGTCTGCGCGGCCTTCAGAACCTGGTCTTCGAGCTCGACCGCATTGCCGTCGAGCGTGGTTTCGGTGTCCGGGCTTTTGACGATGCGGGCGAGCGACGTCGAGACGCTCGACGCCGGCGACATCCCCGAAGCCCGGCGTTGCATCGCGCTCGCGAGAGCGCGGTCGAACTGCGAGGTGTCGATGTCGCGCGGCACGTAGCCCGGCGTCGACGCGTTCGCGACGTTCTCGGAAATCAGCTTCTGGCGCTGGCTCAAGAGATCGAGCCGCGCCCGCAGCGCTGCAAAGTACGGCTGATCGAGCAGTGACACGGCGGAAGCCTCCGATCTTCAACTCTCGCTCAGCATGGTTAATGGCGGCTTAACCGGCCTTGAGCGCCGTCCCGACTCGCGGCCTTGTCCGCTCGGCCCGACAGAAGGGAGGCGCCGCGATGGATGTGCTCGATTGGGGCCGCGCCGTGTTTGCGCTGGTCGCCACCCTCGCGATGATCGGCCTTCTGGCGCTGGCGGCCCGCCGCCTCGGCATGGTGCAGCCAGGACCGCCCCCGGCCGGGCGTCGGCTTCGCGTCGTGGAGCGCCTGATGCTGGATCCGCGCCGTCAACTCGCGCTGGTCGCCGTCGACGGCGAAGAGCACCTGATTCTCCTGTCGCCCTTCGGCGATCGCCCGATCGCCAAAGCGCGTGGCCGCGATGCGCCCGCTGCGGACGCCGCGGACGAAAGCGCCGCGTCATGAAGCCCGATCACGAGAAAACGCCGCGCGATCTTAGGCGCGAATTGGCGTGGCTGGTCATCGGCCTCGTCGCGCCCGTCGTGATCGCGTTCGGCCTCTTTGCCTTCGGCGGCGTCGCCGCGGCGCAGACCGCCCCGAACCCGTCGATCAACATCGATCTCGGCACGGGGGCCGGCCTCACCGAGCGCGTGCTGCAACTCACCGCGCTCGTCACGGTGCTGTCGCTGGCGCCGTCGATCCTCATCATGACAACGTGCTTCGTGCGCATCGTCGTCGTGCTCTCTCTGCTGCGCACCGCCATCGGCCTGCAGCAGGCGCCGCCCAACGTCGTGATCGTCTCTCTGGCGCTGTTCCTCACGGCCTTCGTGATGCAGCCGACGTGGGACGCCGCCTATCAGGCGGGCGTGCGCCCGCTGATGGAAGGGCAGATGACGCTCTCGGAGGCCTATCCGCGCATCGCCGAGCCCGTGCGCGGCTTCATGCTGCAGCACACGCGCGAGCAGGACCTGAAACTCTTCGTCGACATGGCGAAACTCGAGACGCCTCAGACGGCGGACGATCTGCCGCTGCGTGTGGTCATCCCGGCGTTCATGATCTCAGAGCTGCGCCGCGCGTTCGAGATCGGCTTCATGCTCTTCATCCCGTTCCTGATCATCGATCTCGTGGTGAGTTCGCTGCTCATGGCGATGGGCATGATGATGGTGCCGCCGATCACGATCAGCCTGCCGTTCAAGCTGATTTTCTTCGTGCTGGTCGATGGCTGGCGCCTGGTGGCGGGCTCGCTCGTCGAAAGTTTCGCGACCGGCCCGCCAGGCGGCTGATGCTCAGATCTTATGCAGGAAACTCAGCGCTCCAGACCATATCCGTCGATCAGGCGACGACCGTAATCGTCGGTTCCCGTCCGGAGTTTTTTGATCCACGCGCGAACGCGAGTCACCCACGTGACCTTTGAAGCCTGTTCCATGACGTCCTCCACCCAGTCGTTCGCCCCGACTTATCTTTCTTCGCAATGTAGGCGCGCGGCGAGGGGGTGTTTTCGAATGTCCTCAGCTGCGGCGCCGACGACACACCATCGACGTCGACTGGGCGCGGCAATGCGCTGCGCAGCGACATCCACACACCTCGTTTCGCGGGTTCCGGTTAACGCCCGATTCACCGTACGACCGCTTTGTCGCCGCACGATCGACGAAAGGACTGCGCCATGACGCCCGCCGAGGTGCTCGATTTCGGTCGGGACGCGCTCTGGCTTACGATCCTGATCTCTGCGCCGGCGATGATCGTCGGCCTGGTCGTCGGCCTCGTCGTCTCGCTTCTGCAAACGCTCACACAGATCCAAGAACAGACACTGGTATTCGTGCCGAAAATTCTCGCGATCTTCGTCACGCTCGTGTTGTTCCTGCCGATCATGGGCGGGTTGCTCGGGCGTTTCACCGAGCAGATCTTCCAGAAGATCGCGGCCTACTGACGTGGAGATGTTCGGCGTCGATCTGTGGAGCGTGGCGCTCACCTTCGCGCGGATCGGCACGATGCTGATGCTGTTCCCGGCGTTCGGCGAACAGCCCGTTCCCGCCAACGTCCGGTTGACGCTCGCGCTGCTCGTCACCGTCGTCGTGGCGCCAGCCGTCGCGCCCGTCATCCCCAAGGCGCCCGCCGATTTCGGCGTCGCGACCGGCGTCCTGATCGGCGAAGTGCTGATCGGCCTCGCCATGGGCGCGGTCGCGCGCATCCTCGTCTCCGCGCTCGCCACGGCCGGCCAGATCATCGGCATGGAGACGGGCCTGTCCTTCGCGCAGACCGCCGATCCGACGATGACCGCCACGGGGCAGGTGGTGTCGGTGTTCCTGGGCATTCTCGGCATCGCATTGGTGTTCGCGACCGACCTCCATCACGCCTTCCTGCGCGCGCTCGTCGACAGCTACGGGCTCTTCCGGCCGTCCGAGAGCGTCGCGCTCGGCGACATCGCCGATCTCGGCGTCCGCGCCGTGGGCGATTCGTTCCGCATCGCGCTGCAGATCACCGCGCCGCTGATCTTCGCCGGCCTGATCTTCCGGATCGGTCTGGGCGTGCTGTCGCGCCTGATCCCGCAGATCCAGGTGTTTTTCGTCGCCATGTCCTTGAACGTGCTGGGCGGGTTCATGATCACGGCGCTGGTTCTTTCCGCCGGCATGCTGGTGTGGCTCGATCGCCTCGACCAGTTCGCCCGCTCGCTCCGATAGGTCGCGCCCATGGCCGAAGACCAGGACGAAAAGACAGAAGAGCCAACCGCGAAACGGTTGGCCGAAGCGCGCGAGCGCGGCGAGATCATCTATTCGCCGGAAGCGACGACGTGGCTCATGCTGGCCGCCGGCGCGCTCACGCTGACCACGTCCGGCGGCGCCATGGCCGAGCGCATCGGCCACCTCGCGCTCGTCCTGCTCGAGTCTTCGCACACGTTCGCGACGGACGGGCCGGCCCTCCAGGCGCTGCTGCTGGAAATGGGCCTTCGCGTGGGCGCGGCGGTGGGGCTCACGATGCTCGCGATGGCCGGTGCGGGCATCGCCGGCCGCTATCTGCAGGACCAGCCGGCCTTCTCCTCGAAGCGGCTCGAACCCAAGCTCGAACGCATCAATCCGATCGAGGGCTTCAAGCGGGTGTTCGGCGCCGCCGCGCTCGCCAATTTCGGCAAGGCGGTCTTCAAGCTCGTCGTCGTCGGCGCCGCGTTGGTCTGGGCCCTGTGGCCGCGCGACGGTGTGCTCGAAAACCTCGTGACGCTCGATCTTGGGGCCTTCTGGGCGCTGTTCCGCGAGCGGATCGGCGCGCTCATCTGGGCCTGCCTCATCGCGTTCGGCGCACTGGCGATCGTCGACTACGTGATGACGCGGCAGAGCTACATGAAGCGCATGCGCATGTCGCGCTCCGAAGTGAAGGACGAACTGCGCCAGTCCGAAGGGGACCCGCAGATCAAAATGAAGATCCGCCAGATCCGCCTTCAACGCGCGCAGCGCCGCATGATCCAGGCCGTGCCGAGCGCCACGGTCGTCGTCACCAACCCGACGCACTACGCCGTCGCGCTCCGCTACGACGGCGAAGAGACGCCCGCGCCGATCTGCGTGGCCAAGGGCGTGGACGACATCGCCTTGAAGATCCGCGAGGTCGCCGGCGAGCACGACGTCCCGATCATCGAGGATCCGCCGCTGGCGCGCGCGCTGTACGCCACCGCCGAACTCGACGCGCCCATCCCGCGTGAGCACTACGAAGCGGTCGCCAAGGTGATCGGGGTCATTCTCCGGCTCGCGAACCGCCGCCGCCCGACCCGCACGGGGGCGCCGCGCAGCGGCCTGCCCTAGGCGGGGCCGTCGGGCGAAGCCAGGGAGCCTGGCCCATGGCTCGAAGGGGCACGCGGCGCGCCGAATCGGTCTTAATGGGAAGCTGGAAAGCAGGAATGTCCATGTCGCATGAGAACGAACCGAATCGGCGCCGGGCCGGGCCGGGCCTTGATCCGGTGCGTCTGGCGTTCTGGGCCGCGCTGGCGATCGCCGCCGGAGCCGCTGGCGTCGCACTGACGGCGGGCCCCGATGTCGGCCGTGTCGGCGTTGTCCTCTTCCTCGCGCTGGCCGCGGTGGCGGCGGTGTTTTTCCTCTGGCTGTCGCGCAACCGGGGCCGCCAGATCGGC
Organism: Alphaproteobacteria bacterium; assembly: GCA_018969015.1. Taxonomy (GTDB): domain Bacteria; phylum Pseudomonadota; class Alphaproteobacteria; order Caulobacterales; family Aquidulcibacteraceae; genus REEB506. The sequence goes on along the minus strand of JAGWZE010000008.1, from coordinate 49,913 downwards.
CTGTTCCCTGACCGCGGCGCGGCCGAGGCTGCCGCCATGACGACCAGCGGCGAGTATTCGGTGCTCGACGGCATCGCCGAGCCGGCCCTCGTAAGCGACCGCACGGGCGCCGTCATCGCCGTGAACCAGCGCTACGCCGCGCTCGCGGGCGAGGCGGGCGCCATGTCGGACAGCACGCGTCCGCCCGCCTTCGATCGCCTCTTCGGTTCCGATCCGCTGATGTCGGCCCCGATGTACCGGCTCGCCCGCGCCGCGGGGCTCGGCGAAACGCGCAGCGAAATCCTGCCGCCCGCAACGCTGCGCGCCGGCGGCGAGACGCATCGCTACGAGGCCAGCGTCGCCCCGTTCGGGGCCGATCGCATCCTGTGGCGGCTGCGCCCCATGACCTCCACCGCCGTCGTCGAAGGCGACGCCGCCCGCGCTCTGTTCGTCGACGACGCGCCCCTCGGCTTCTTCGCCGCACGCCAGGACGGCTCGGTGGTGTACGTCAACCAGGCGCTGCGCACGCTGCTCGGCTTCGGCGACGAGACGCCGATGCTGCGCCTTCGCGATTTCGTGAAAGAAGATTCGGCCCGCGTCCTGCGCCGCGACCGCCGCAGCCTCGGCGCGACGCGGACCGACGTCACGCTGCGCGCGCGTGATGGCGCGGAGACGCCCGCCGTCGTGCTCACCTATTGGCCCGCCGCCGATGGCGACGCCGCCTGCCGCGCGCTCGTTTTCGCCAGCGACGCGGACGCGCTGCCCGAGGCCGCGCCCGTCGAACGCCCCGTCCGCGCGGGCGAGCCGACCGAAGCCTTCTTCGACCACGCCCCGTTCGGCGCCGCGCTGCTCGATGGCGCCGATCCCGTCGCCGCCGGCATTCTCGACGCCAACCAGGCGCTGATGGAGATGGCGCAAGGCCGCGCTGCGCCGGGCGCGCGGTTCGCCGATCTGTTCGAAGCCGGCGACGGCGTCGACGCCTTCCAGGCCAAGCTGCGCAAAGCGAGCCAGGGCGCGCCGGTCGAGCTGCGTCTCGCCACCGAGCCCGGCGTCGCCGCGCACGTGCACATCGTGCGCATGGGCGATGGCCGCGCGCTCGCCTACGTCATCAACGTGTCCGAGCAGCGCGAGCTCGAACAACGCCTCGCCCAGGCGGAGAAGATGCGCGAAATCGGGCTCCTCGCGGGCGGCGTTGCGCACGACTTCAACAACCTGCTCACCGTGATGATGCAGACGACGGACTATCTCCTCCTGCGCCATCCCGTCGGCGATCCCGATTATGTCGAGCTCAACCAGATCAACATCCACGCCCTGCGCGCGAAGGAGCTTTCGGAAATGCTTCGCGCCTACGCGCGCCAGCAGACGTTCCGCAACGAGATCCTCGAAGTCGCCGGCTTCATGCAGCAGATGCACGAGATCGGTCGTCGTCTCGCCGGCGATGCGGTGAAGGTGGAGATCCAGCACGGCCAAAGCCTGCCGTTCGTGAAGGCCGACCGCACGCAGCTCGAGCGCGTGCTCGTCAACCTCATCTCCAATGCGCGCGACGCCATGACGGCGCAGGACGAAACGATCGCCCGCGGCGGCACGCTCGGTCTGCGCACGTCGCATGTGTCCGCGTCGGACGTGCGCCGCTACGCCGCCAACGTGCCCGTCGAAGACGGCGACTATGTGCAGATCGAGGTCAGCGACACCGGCTGCGGCATCAAGGACGACGACAAGGAAAAGATCTTCCACCCATTCCACTCGACGAAAGAGCCGAACCGCGGCACCGGCCTCGGGCTCGCCACGTGCTACGGGATCGTCAAGCAGTCGGGCGGCTACATCTTCTTCGACTCGTTCATCGGCAAAGGCACGACGTTCCGCATTTTCCTGCCGGCCTATGCGCCGACGTCGGACGAATTGGCCGAGATGGCGCGCCGCGAGCGCGCGCAGGTGGAGCGCCGTCCCGTCGACGCCTCGGGCCGCGGCCGGCGCATCCTGTTCGTCGAGGACGACGACGACGTCCGTCTCGCGACGGCCCGCAACCTGCGCGAATTCGGCTTCGAAATCGAACTGGCCGAAGACGGCGAGGACGCCCTGCGCATCCTGCGCGAAAAGCCCGGCTCGTTCGACGTCGTCATCTCGGATGTGTCGATGCCCGCGATGAACGGCCCGGACATGCTGCGCGCCGCCGGTCCCGAACTCATCGGCGCAGCGAAGGTGCTGCTGCTCTCCGGCTATGCGCCCGAAAGCGTGCAGAAGGTGATCGACAACATCCCGGTGAGCTTCCTGTCCAAGCCGGTCGGCGCCCGTGTGCTCGCCGAGCGCGTCAAGGAACTGCTCGCGGCCTGATCGAGCGCCCGCCTGTCATCCTCGGCGCGCCGGAGGCGCGTCGGGGATCCCGTCCGCGCCGCTCGGGACCGTGACCTCCTCGTGCGTCCACCGCAGCGCGCGCCATCCACAAGCGCGTCTCCCGTTTCGAGCGAGTTCGATACCTCGACAGGCGAATGTTCTGCTTGCGTTCCGTGAACAAAGCGCGTACGAAAGCTCAGGCGCTGCGCGATCGCGCGCGGGCTGGAGTGGCGCCCCCGCGGGACTCGGGGGATAAGGAGCGACGGACATGACCGCCTTGAAGCTCGTGGAGCCCATGGAAACCGATAAGCAGAAAGCTTTGACCGCCGCCCTCCAGCAGATCGATCGCGCCTTCGGCAAAGGCTCGGTGATGCGGCTCGGCGAGAAAAACGCCGCCGTCGAGATCGAGGCCACCTCAACCGGCTCGCTCGGGCTCGACATTGCGCTTGGCATTGGCGGGCTGCCGAAAGGCCGCATCGTCGAGATCTACGGGCCGGAAAGCTCCGGCAAGACGACGCTTACGCTGCACGTGATCGCCGAGGCCCAGAAGAGCGGCGGCGTCTGCGCCTTCGTGGACGCCGAGCACGCGCTTGATCCGGTCTATGCCCAGAAGCTGGGCGTCGACCTGGATGATCTCCTCGTCTCGCAGCCCGATACGGGCGAACAGGCGCTGGAAATCACCGACACGCTCGTGCGCTCCGGCGCCATCGACGTGCTCGTGATCGACTCGGTCGCCGCATTGACGCCCAAGGCCGAAATCGAAGGCGAAATGGGGGACTCGCTCCCTGGCCTGCAGGCGCGCCTGATGAGCCAGGCGCTGCGCAAGCTCACCGCCTCGATCTCGCGTTCGAAGACGCTCGTGATCTTCATCAACCAGATCCGGCAGAAGATCGGCGTCGTCTATGGCAACCCGGAAACGACCACGGGCGGTAACGCGCTGAAGTTCTACGCCTCCGTGCGTCTCGACATCCGCCGCACCGGCTCCATCAAGGACAAGGACGAAGTGGTCGGCTCCGAGACCCGGGTGAAGGTCGTCAAGAACAAGGTCGCCCCGCCGTTCAAGCAGGTGCAGTTCGACATCATCTACGGCGAAGGCATCTCCAAGACGGGCGAACTGATCGAGCTCGGCGTCAAGACCGGCGTCATCGAGAAATCCGGCGCTTGGTACGCCTACAAGTCCACCAAGATCGGGCAGGGCAAGGAGGCCGCGCGGCGGTTCTTGAAAGAGAACGTCGCGGTCGCCGCCGAGATCGAAGACCTCGTCCGCCGCAATTCCGGTCTCGTCGTCGAGGCGATGTACTCCCCGCCCGAGGGCGACGAAGCCGAGTGACGCGTCGCGCGGGCGATGCGCGCCCGCGCCCTCCGCAAACCGCTGGCCGCCCGCCGGGGTGAGCCGTGCCGCGACAGCCCCCGCGGCCGAAGCCCCCTTGCCTCGTGACGGGCGGCCAGCGGCTTCTTTTTTCAGGGCGGCCGCCCGATGGCCCGCCGCCGCGCCAGCACTCCGGGGGCGGCGCGCCCATCGCCCGCCCGGCCATCGCCAACCCGTCCCCGCAAACCATTACTTGGCGGATCGGCCGGCCCTTTTTATATCGTCCCTTTCGTCGGGAGCCGCCGCAGGGGCGGGCGCACCCGCACCACCCACCGGGACGGCGATGGCCAGCGTCAACGAGATCCGCGCGACTTTCCTGAAGTACTTCCGCGATCGCGGGCATGAGACGCCTGCGTCCTCGCCGTTGGTGCCGCAGTCCGATCCGACCTTGCTGTTCACCAACGCCGGCATGGTGCCGTTCAAGAACTACTTCACCGGCGCCGAGACGCCGCCCTACAAGCGCGCCGCCACGTCGCAGAAGTGTGTGCGCGCCGGGGGCAAGCACAACGACCTCGACAATGTCGGCTACACCGCGCGCCACCACACCTTCTTCGAAATGCTCGGCAATTTCTCGTTCGGCGACTATTTCAAGCCGGATGCGATCGAGCACGCATGGACGCTGATCACCAAGGAGTTCGGTCTGCCCAAGGACCGGCTGCTCGTCACGGTCTATGCCGAGGATGACGACGCCGCCGCGCTGTGGCGCAAGGTCGCCGGCTTCTCGGACGACAAGATCATCCGCATCGCCACGTCGGACAATTTCTGGTCGATGGGCGACACCGGCCCCTGCGGTCCGTGCTCCGAAATCTTCTTCGACCACGGCCCGAAAGTTTTCGGCGGCCCGCCGGGCTCGGCGGACCAGGACGGGGACCGCTTCATCGAGATCTGGAACCTCGTGTTCATGCAGTTCGAGCAGTTCGGCGACGGTCGGCGCACGCCGCTGCCCAAGCCCTCGATCGACACCGGCATGGGCCTCGAGCGTATCGCCGCCGTGCTGCAGGGCGTGCACTCGAACTACGAGATCGACCTGTTCCGCGCGCTCATCGCCGCGAGCGAAGCGCTCACCGGCGTGAAGGCCGAAGGCGACCACGCCGCCAGCCACCGCGTCATCGCCGACCATCTGCGCGCTTCGTGCTTCCTGATCGCCGACGGCGTGATGCCATCCAACGAGGGCCGTGGCTACGTGCTGCGCCGGATCATGCGCCGCGCCATGCGCCACGCGCACATCCTCGGCGCCGCCGAGCCGCTGATGCACCGCCTCGCGCCGACGCTGATCGCCGAGATGGGCGAAGCCTATCCCGAGCTCGGGCGCGCGCGCCCCGTCATCGTCGACCAGCTCGAACAGGAGGAGGAGCGCTTCCGCCGCACGCTCGGGCGCGGCCTGCAGCTTCTGGACGAAGAAACCGCACGCCTGGCGCCGGGCGCGGCGTTCTCCGGCGAAACCGCGTTCAAGCTCTACGACACGTTCGGATTCCCGGTCGATCTCACGCAGGACATCCTGCGCGGCCGCGGCCTCGCGCTCGACCAGGCCGGGTTCGACGCCGCCATGGAGCGCCAGCGCGAAAGCGGCCGCGCCAGCTGGGCGGGCTCCGGCGAAGCCGCGAGCGATGACGTCTGGTTCGCCTACAAGGACAAGCTCGGCGCCACCGAATTCCTCGGCTACGGCGCGACGGATGCGTCCGCCCGCCTCGTCGGCCTCGTCGCCGGCGGCGCGCCCGTCGAGCGTCTCGCCGCGCCCGCGCAGGCCGAACTCCTGTTCGACAAGACGCCCTTCTATGCCGAATCCGGCGGCCAGGCCGGCGATCACGGCGTGATCCGCTTCGCCGACGGCGCCGAGTTCGTCGTGGAAGACACGCAGAAGCGCGTCGGCGCGTTGCACGCCCATGTCGGCCGCCTCGTCAAAGGCGAGATCGCGCTGGGCGCGGCGGCGACGCTCGCGATCGACGTGGCGCGCCGCCAGCAGATCCGCGCCAACCACTCCGCCACGCACCTCCTGCACGCGGCGCTCCGCAACGTGCTCGGATTGCACGTGGCGCAGAAGGGCTCGCTCGTCGAGGCCGATCGCCTGCGCTTCGACTTCTCGCACGGCGCGCCCGTCACGGCCGACGAACTCGAGCGCATCGAAGCTGAAGTGAACGCCGTCGTGCGTCAGAACGCCGACGCCACGATCCAGGTGATGGCGCCGCAGAAGGCGATCGAGGCCGGCGCGCTGGCGCTGTTCGGCGAGAAGTACGGCGATGAAGTCCGTGTGCTGACGATGGGCCACGCGCTCGACGCCGCGAAGCCCTATTCCGTCGAGCTGTGCGGCGGCACGCACGTCGCGCGCACCGGCGACATCGCCGTGTTCGCGATCCTGTCCGAAGGCGGCGTCGCCGCCGGCGTCCGCCGCATCGAGGCGACGACGGGCGCCGCCGCGCTCGCGCATTTCAAGGCGCAGGCCGCGCTCGCCAAGGCAATCGCGACGAGCCTGAAATCGCCGCTCGCCGAAACGCCCGATCGCGTCGCCGCGCTGGCGCAGGAGAAGCGCAAGCTCGAAACCGAGCTCGCCGACGTGCGCAAGAAGCTCGCGCTCGCGGGCGGGGGCGGCGGGGCCGCGGCGCCCGCCGGGCCCGAAGAGGTGGCGGGCGTGAAGCTGATCGCCCGCGTGCTCGAAGGCGTGCCCGCAAAAGATCTCCGCGGCCTCGTCGACGAGGGCAAGGCGCAGCTCGGCTCGGGCGTCGTCGCCTATGTGGGCGTCGAAGGCGGCAAGGCGGCCATTGCGGTCGGCGTCACCGATGATCTCAAGGCGCGCGTCAGCGCGGTCGATCTCGTGCGCGCGGGCGTTGCGGCCATTGGCGGCCAGGGCGGCGGCGGCCGTCCCGACATGGCGCAGGGCGGCGGTCCGGATGCGGACAAAGCCGGCGCGGCCGCCGAGGAGATCCGCGCCGCGCTCGCCAAGGCGCTGGCGTGACGGCTGCGACGGTCTCGTCCGTGACCTATCGCGACGCGACGGCGGATGACGCCGCCGCGCTCGCGGCCTTCTGGCGCGCGTGCTTCTGCGCGACCTTCGAACACCTCTACCGTCCCGACGATCTCGCGGCGTTTCTCGCGGCGTCTTACACGCCGGCGCAGCAATTCGCCGAGATCCTCGACGCCGCCGCCGGCCATCGCCTCGCGCTCATCGACGGCGCGATCGTCGGCGCCTGCCAGATCGGCAAGCTCGGCCTGCCGATTGATCCGGGGCCAGTCTATTCGCTCGAACTCAAGCGCCTCTACCTCGCCGCGGACGTGAAGGGCGCGGGCGTCGGCCAGACGCTGATGGATTGGGCGATCGCGCAAGCGCAGGCCCGCGGCGCGACGCAGCTGTACCTTGGTGTGTGGCGGGAAAACGCCCGCGCCCAGCGCTTCTATGCGCGCAACGGCTTCGAGAAAGTGGGCGAATACCAGTTCCCCGTCGGCGCCCACATGGACGACGAGGACATCCTGCTCAGGCGATTGTCCGTCTAGACGCGGCGGTACTGGACGAAGCCCGTGCGCTTGGCGACGGCGTCATAGAGCACCCGCGCCGTGGCGTTCGTCTCCTGCGTCACCCAGTAGACGCGCTCCGCGCCCAGCGCGTCCGCGCGTGCATACACCGCCTCGATCAGCGCGCGACCGACACCAAGGCCGCGCACGTCCTCGCTGACATAGAGGTCCTCGAGATAGCAGTAGTGCTCGCGCGCCCAGCTCGACCGGTGCAGCACGCAGATCGCGAAGCCGACGACGCGCCCGCCCTGTTCGGCCGCAAGCCCGAACATCGGCTCGCCCGCTTCGTGCAGGCGCGCCCATGTGAGCGCGGTTACCTCGTCCGGCACCGTCGCGCCGTAAAAGTCGAGGTAGCCGCGCCACAGATGGCCCCACGCATCGCGATCTGACGAAGCCAGATCGCGCACGAGGATGTCGGGTTCGGACGTGCCGGGCGTGGTGGTCACGCGGCCATGGCCTTGTCGAGATTGACGGCCACCGCGTCGAGGAAGCCTTCCGTCGTCAGCCAGGCCTGCGTGTCGCCGACGAGGAGGGCGAGGTCTTTCGTCATCTTGCCCTCTTCGACGGTCGCGACCGTGACCTTCTCGAGCGTATCCGCGAACTTTGCGAGCGCGGCATTGTCGTCGAGTTTGGCGCGATGCGCGAGGCCGCGCGTCCAGGCGAAGATCGAGGCGACGGAGTTCGTCGACGTCGGCTTGCCCTTCTGGTGTTCGCGGTAGTGGCGCGTGACCGTGCCGTGCGCGGCTTCGCTCTCCATCGTGCGCCCGTCCGGCGTGAGCAGCACGCTCGTCATCAGGCCCAGCGAGCCGAAGCCCTGCGCGACCGAGTCCGACTGCACGTCGCCGTCATAGTTCTTGCAGGCCCACACGAAGCCGCCGGACCACTTCATCGCCGAGGCGACCATGTCGTCGATCAGGCGGTGCTCGTAGGTCACGCCCGCCTCTTTGTAGGCCGCCGCGAACTCGGCCTCGTAGACCTCCGCGAAGATGTCCTTGAAGCGGCCGTCATAGGCCTTGAGGATCGTGTTCTTCGTCGAGAGATAGACCGGGTACTTGCGCAGCAGGCCGTACTGCAGCGAGGCGCGCGCGAATTCGCGGATCGACTCGTCGAGGTTGTACATCGCCATGGCGACGCCGGCGCCCGGCGCCTTGAACACTTCGCGCTCGATCACCTGGCCGTCATCGCCCTCGAACTTGATCGTGAGCTTGCCTTTGCCGGGGAACTTGAAGTCGGTCGCGCGGTACTGGTCGCCGAAGGCGTGGCGGCCGACGATGATCGGCTGCGTCCAGCCCGGCACGAGGCGCGGCACGTTCTGGCAGATGATCGGCTCGCGGAAGATGACGCCGCCCAGGATGTTGCGGATCGTGCCGTTCGGGCTCTTCCACATTTCCTTGAGGTTGAATTCCTTCACGCGGGCTTCGTCCGGCGTGATCGTGGCGCACTTCACGCCGACGCCGTGCTTCTTGATCGCGTTGGCGGCGTCGACCGTGACCTGATCGTTCGTGGCGTCCCGGTGCTCGACGCCGAGGTCGTAGTACTCGAGCTGGATGTCGAGGAAGGGGTGGATCAGCTTGTCCTTGATCAATTGCCAGATGATCCGCGTCATCTCGTCCCCGTCCAGATCGACGACGGGATTGGCGACTTTGATTTTGGACATGCCTGTCTCCCAGCGGCGACCGCCGCGTGTCAGCGTGTGCGTCGCTGTCTAGCACCGCAGCGTGGCGGCGCAACTCCCCGAAAAGGCGGAGCCGGGCCGCTCCATTGGTAAACGGCCGGGCGCCCGGATCAGCGGGGCGCGGTGGTCGGCGGGGGGCGTGTGGAGGGCGGCGGTTGCCGCTGTCCGTTCGGGTAGGACGGGGTCGTCCGCCCATTGGTCAGGGCCCGTTCGAGCAGGATCGAGGCGCCCGCTGCGATCGCGGCTTTCGCCGCCGGGCTGAGGGTCTGCTCGGTCGGTTTCAGGCCGCAGGCTTTGCCGAGCGGCGTGACCGCTCCGCTGGCGTCGACCGTGGCGGTCGCGGTCGGCAGAATCGCCAGACAGCGTTGGGCCACGCTGGCGTCGATCACGCGCGTCTCCACCCCGACTTCGCGCAGGAAGGCGCCCTCCTGCGCGGTGATGACGCCGTCCTGCGCGAACCCGGGGCGGCGCGCCGTCGTTGCGGGGCAACGCGCCGCGAGGGTCTGGGCGCAGGTGTCGAGATCGGTCCAGGGCTTGCGGGGATCCGGCGCCGGCGTGAGCGGCGTCACGGACACCGGCTTGACGGCCCCGTGGTCGCCGATGGCGGGCCGCTGGGGCGGCGGTGTCGGCGTCGGCGCCGGTTTGGGCGGCGCGGGCGGTGGCGTGAGCACCGGTGGCGTCGCCGTGGTCGGCGGCTCGATCGTATGGGGGTCTATGGCGGCGGTTTCGAGAGGTTCGGCCGGGGCCGCGGCGTCGAACGGCGACGGCTCGGCCGGCGGCGGCAAGGGCGGCTCCGGCAACGGCGCGGTCGCCGCCACCTGCGGTCGCGCCGTCAACTCCTCGACCTGACGCATCAGGTCGGGCGACGCGAGCACGCCCATCGTCAGCGCGGCCGTCAATCCCACCCCCGCAAGCACGCGGCCGACCGGGAATCCTTTCGCCCGTCCGCGCACCTGCGACGGCACGTAGCGTTCGGCCTCATAGCCGATGTCCGTCGCCGCGACCGGCGCCGTTGCTGCGGCCTGTGCGGCCTCGGCTTCCCCGGGCGGCGGCGGCGCGACCGCCGCCAGCTTCCGCCGCGCATCGACGAGCGTCTTCACCGCGCCGAGCAGCGCAACCCATTCCAGATCATCGGGATTGCCGCGCCAGCGCGTAAGGTCGGCGCTCTGCACCATGTTGTAGGGGATCGGCGGCACGCAGGACTGCACGATCGCCGGCGCGAGGTTCTTCTGCCCGTCCGCGAACGAGGTTTCGGCGAGCACCCATTTCGACTGCGCCGATGCCCGCGTCCAGCAGGTGACGACGGCCGCCGCGCCCTCCAGCTCCCGCCGGATGAGGTCGTCCCACTTCTTTCCCGGCTTGATCTCCGGATCCCACCAGACGGAAAACCCTTCGGCCATCAACGCCTGTGCGATCAGCCGGATGCGGCTCCGGTCCGCGCGGGCGTAGGAGATGAACACGTCGGCCATAAGTGTCCCCAGGTCGTGCGTGAGGGCACCATATCACGCTCGAAGCGGGCAGAAGGGTTGTCGCGCAGCGAACTGCAGGGCAAGTCCAGCCCATGACCCGCGCCGCCGACATGCCGCCCCCCATCGAGGACCTCTGGCCCGCCATCGTCCTCGTGCGCCCGCAGATGGGCGAGAACATCGGCGCCGTCGCGCGCGCCATGCTCAATTTCGGGCTGACGTCGCTGCGCCTGGTCGATCCGCGCGACCGTTGGCCCAACCCGAAGGCCTATCCCGTCGCCTCCGGCGCGGATCGCGTGCTCGACGCCGCGCGCGTCGAATGGACCCTCGGCGAGGCGATCGCCGACTGTACCTTCGTCGTCGCGACGACCGCGCGGCCGCGCTACATGGAAAAGCCCGTCTGGGGGCCGCGCGAAGCCGCCGCCAAACTCAAGGCCGCCGTCGCCGCCGGCGAGCGCCCGGCCGTTCTGTTCGGCGCCGAGGCCAATGGCTTGACGAGCGACGAGGTCGCCCGCGCCGACGTGATCCTGACCTATCCGGTCAATCCGGCCTTCGCCTCGCTCAATCTCGCCAACGCCGTCAGCGTGTTCGCCTTCGCCTATGGCGAGGCGCGCCAGGCCAGCGAGACGCCCGAGTGGTTCCGCGCCGGACATGGCCCTGCGGCCACCAAGGCCGAGCTCGAGGGCCTGTTCGGCCACCTCGAAACGGAGCTGGAGCACGGCCGCTTCTTCCACCCACCCGACAAGGCGCCGCTGATGAAGCAGAATCTTCGCGCGCTCTTCCTGCGCGCGGGTCTTTCGCAGCAGGAGACGCAGACCCTGCGCGGCGTCATCAAGGCGCTCACGGTCGGCCGGGGCGGTCGCAAACGCGAAGATGGCTGAAAGCCCATGTCGGGCACGTTTTCTCCCACGCCGAATTCACGTATTCATGGTGAGCATGTCGTGGTTCAAGCGTCTCCTGAGCCCCGCCGCGGCGCGTCCGGCGCTGCCGCCCGCCGAGCCATGGCAGGGCGAGAACGTCGACGTCGATCGCTATTGGGCGGAAGCCTGGGCTGATCTTCAGTCCCGGCAGGCCTGGCTCGCCAAGCGCGCCGGCCTCGCCAACGCCACCTGGATCGTCGATCAGCCGTCCGGCCTGATCCGCTTCGAGCGCACGGACGGCGCCCTCGTCACAGCCCCCGTGCAGATCATCGGCTCCTGGAACCCGCGCAACGAGGTCTTCACATGGGGCTGGGACCACCCCTCCGTGGCGACGCGCCTGCGCGCCAACGCGGAACGGACTCGCTGGTTTGGCGAAAAGAACGACCTGCAGGAGCTGACTGTCCCCCAAGTCAAATGCAGTGAAGGCGAAGCTTGGCGGCTTACCGCAGTGTCCGTGAAGGTCAACGCCGCCCGCGGCGCCTATCGCGGTCCGACCGATGGCGGGCCGGTCGTCTTCATGAGTCTTGGCGATCTCAAAGTTTTGACCTGACGAGTGCCGCCTTAATAGGTTGTTTTTACTGACCCAGCCTGCCTAGATGAACGGGATGGCCGCCACCGACGCCGAAATTCTCGACCGCCTCTACGCCGCGTCTTTTGATCCCGAGGCGCTGACCGACGCCCTCAGGATGATCGCTGTCCGCATCGGCTCGATGAGCCTGAACATGCGGATCATCGATACGCGGTCCTGGGACGCCCACATCCACGTCGGCCATGGCCCGATGCACACCGATCCGGCGATCGCGAAGAGCTATTTCGGCGAGTGGATGCCGCACGACACCCATATGCACGCCACCGCTCAGCTTGGCGGTGACGGCCGGATCCTGACCGATCGCGACATGCTGGATACGGAAACGATCCGCAGCGACCCCTACCTCAACGAGTTCTACTACAAGATCGGATGCGGGCCGATCGTCGGCTGGCTCTCGGCCAACGGCGTCCGCGCGACGATGTTCGGCGCCTTGCGCGCAATCGACCAGGACGACTTCGACGCTGAAAGCGTCCAGACGCTTCACGCGCTTCAGCCCCACATCGACAGGGCGTTGCGTCTGGCCGCTGCGTCGGCTTCGGGGCGACTTACGGCGGCCGAAGTCGCTCAGGCGCAGAACCGCGAGCAGGTTGCGATCGTGCGATGCGCCGGCGACGGTCGCATCTTGCTTTCGTCGCCAGGCTCCGCGGAGGTCATCGGGGCGGGCGGCGCGACCCGCATGTCGCGGGATCGTTTGATCTGGCGTGACCCGACCTTCGATGCGCTCTTTACCCGGGTCTGCCGTGCCGCCGTCGAACGTGATGCGCAGGGACCTTGCGAGTTTGTCGTGCGTGAAGCCGACGGCGCGGTGCTTCGGATTTCTGCGGCGCCCGGTCCCGGTGGTGACACCGCCCTGGTGATCATCCGCCGCCTGCGCTCGCCCGGCGCGATCGATCCGGGCGTGTTGCAGGCGTCCTTCGGCCTTTCGGCGACGGAGGCGCGCGTCGCCATCGCCGTGGCCCAGGGCATGCCGCTTCCGGACGTCGCGGCGCGCCACGGCGTTTCGCACGCAACGGTACGGACTCAATTGCGCATCGTGTTCGGAAAGCTTGGCGTCAGGCGGCAGTCGGAGTTGGCGGCGCTCCTGGCGCGTCTGGCCTGACGTCGCCGCGGAGGCGTTCGGATCGGCTTCGCCGGCGCCGCTCGTTGGAAGCAGCGCCGGCGACCCGATAACGCAACCCGAAGGGGCGGTTCGAGTAGCGTCCCCCGTAGATCCCAGCCCACAGGCGGGACGCTATTTATTCGTTCAGAACGGCGGACTTGCATCACCCGATTGGCTGATGCCGCGCGCGGAAACGCCCGATCTCTTAGACCGCGACGTGGGCGTAGAGCTCGTGGCCTTCGGCGTCGTCGACCTCGACGGTGACGATATCGCCCGGCTTGAGCGTCGTTGCGCCATGGACGAACACCACGCCGTCGATCTCCGGCGCATCCGCCTTCGTCCGTGCGACATAATGACCTTCGTCCGCATCGAGCTCGTCGATGATGACGGGCAGGCGGGCGCCGATCTTCTCCAGCCCGCGGGCATGGGCGAGTTCGGTCTGCAGCGCCATGAACGCTTCCCAGCGCTCTTCGATCACCTCCGGTTCGATGTGATCGGGCAACTCGCGCGAGTCCGCGTGGGCGACGTTCTCGTACTTGAACACGCCGGCGCGATCGATCTGCGCCTCCTCGATGAAGTCGAGCAGCGTCTCGAAATCCTCCTCGGTCTCGCCGGGAAAGCCGACGATGAAGGAGGAACGGATCGTCAGATCCGGGCAGGCCGCGCGCCACGACGCGATCCGCTCGAGAATCTTGTCGTGGTTCGCCGGGCGTCGCATCGCCTTGAGCACGCGCGGGCTCGCGTGCTGGAAGGGAATGTCGAGATACGGAAGGATCTTGCCCTCCGCCATCAGCGGGATCACCTCGTCCACGTGCGGGTAGGGATAGACGTAGTGCATCCGCACCCACACGCCGAACTCGCCCAGCTCCCGCGCGAGATCGAGGAACCGCGCACGCACCGTGCGGTCCTTCCAGGTGCTCTCGGCGTATTTGAGGTCCAGTCCGTACGCGGAGGTATCCTGGCTGATGACCATCAGCTCCTTCACGCCGGCTTTCACCAGCGCTTCGGCCTCTTTCAGCACCGCCGCCGCCGGGCGCGAGACGAGATCGCCGCGCAACTTCGGGATGATGCAGAAGCTGCAGCGATTGTTGCAGCCTTCGGAGATCTTCAAATACGCGTAGTGGCGCGGCGTGAGCCGCAGGCCGGCTTCCGGGACGAGATCGATCTTCGGGTCATGCTGCGGCGGCAGATGCGCGCGCACCGCCGCCATCACCGCTTCGTACTGATGCGGCCCGGTGATCGCGAGAACGTTGGGATGCTGTTCGCGGATCAGGTCCGCTTCGGCGCCGAGGCATCCGGTGACGACCACCTTGCCGTTCTCCGCGATCGCTTCGCCGATCGCTTCGAGGCTCTCGTTGCGCGCGGTGTCGAGGAAGCCGCACGTGTTGACGAGCACGAGATCCGCGCCCTCGTAGGAGCCGGACAACGCGTACCCTTCGGCGCGCAGCCGGGTCATGATCCGCTCGCTGTCGACCAGCGCTTTGGGGCACCCCAGGCTGACGACGCCGATGGTCGGCGCGGATTTGGCGCCGGCAGTTTTGGACATTGGCGGCCCCGGATCGACCACGGAAGAAAGCGGGCCGTTTAGCGCAAGCCGCGGCGAACACAAAGCGTCCATTCGGCGAAGGTGTGTCCGCATGTCGGTCGCAGTGGGGCGAAGGCGGCGCCCGCGACGCGCGAACCGTATCTCCGCACACCCGCAGTACGGGTGTTTTGGCCCCGCCAAAGCGCAGGGCCTGGCGCGACGCCGGGCCGCCCCTCCGCCTTTTGTCGCATATGCGAATGACTTGCAATTGCGTGGGGCCACGCTAGGCTCGGCTCATGTACATCTGCAACTGCAACGGCGTTCGGGCGAGACAGGTGGAGGCGGCGATCGAGGCCGGCGCCGCCACGCCCCGCGCCGTGCTGCGCGCCTGCGGGCACGAGCCCTGCTGCGGCCGGTGCCTGCCCGAGATCGTCGAGCGGCTTCGCTCGCGTGACCGCGCGCCCGACGCCGACGTGCGCCGCACCGCCTGAATCGGGGCGTCTCCCGATCAAATGACGGCTGGGCCGCGCCGCCGCACTCGACAGCCGCCCGTTCGCCAGATTAGCCAATGACATCAGCCGCGCCGCGCCGTTGCGCCGCGCCAAGTGCGAAGGGGCCGACATGAAGGGCGATGCGGACGTCATCCGGGCGCTGAACGCCGTGCTCACCAACGAACTCACGTCGGTGAACCAGTACTTCCTGCATGCGCGGCTCTACGAGTCCGAAGGCTTCGGCAAGCTCGGGAAGAAAACGTACGAAGAATCGATCGGCGAGATGAAGCACGCCGACCGTGTGGTTAAGCGCATCCTCCTTCTCGAGGGCTTCCCCAATCTGCAGGACCTGCACAAGCTCGCCATCGGCGAGACGGTGCAGGAGCGCCTCGAGGCCGACCTCGCCGCGGAGGCCCGCGGCCGCGTGACGCTCGTCGAGGCCATCGCACTCTGCGAAAAGAAGCAGGACTACGCCTCGCGGGACGTGCTCGTCGCCATCCTCGACGACACCGAGGAGCACATCGATTTCCTCGAAACCCAGCTCGGCGTCATCGGGCAGATCGGCCTGAAGAACTATCTCCAGAGCCAATACGAACTTTGAGCGCGCTTTCCCTCGCGGCGCCGCTTCGCACCGGGGCGGCCCGCGATTAAGAGGGCGCATGAGCCCCACGCCCTTCTCCAATCTCCTCGCCGCCTTCTCGCCGACTGAAACCGGCTGGTCCGTCGCCGTCGGCGAGGATTGGCGGCAAGGGCGCACGCTCTATGGCGGCATCTCGGCGGCGCTGTGCCTGGCCGCGGCGGAAAAGGCCTTTCCCGATCTCCCGCCGCTGCGCTCGGCGCAGGTGAGCTTCGTCGGCCCGGCGGCCGGGCAGGTGGAGCTGCGCGCCGAACTGCTCCGGCGGGGCAAATCGGCGGCCTTCGTCTCCGCGGATCTCGTGAGCGACGGCCAGATCGGGACGCGGTCCGTGTTCTGCTTCGGCGCCGCGCGGCCCTCGGCCTATGCCCGCGCCGCCGAGCCCGCGCCGGCCGACATCCCGCGTCCGGACGCATGCGAGTCGTTCTTCCCGCCCGGCATCGGCCCGGCCTTCCGCCAGCACTTCGACATGCGCCTCGCCCGCGGCCAGCGGCCCGTCAGCGGCGCCGCCGTGCCCGACATGTGGCTGTGGGTGCGCCATCTCGATCCCGCGGCGCCCGCAAACGCCGCCGCCCTCCTGGCGTTGGCCGACGCCCCGCCGCCGGCCGCCATGTCGGCGTTCACCGCGCCCGCCATCATCAGCTCGATGACCTGGATGGTCGACATCCTCGACGCCGAAGCCGCGATCCGCCCCGGCTGGAAGCTCCTGCGCTCCAACGCCGAAACCATCGCCGAAGGCTACTCCGCGCAGGCCATGGCCATCTGGGACGAGGACGGTGGGGCGCTCGTGGCGGGCCGGCAGAGCGTGGCGGTGTTCGGCTAGGGCGCAGCCCCGAGCCCAGACCGGGCGGCAAGCGGCCGTCGCCGCGGGCCCCGATGCTTCTTGGCCGGGGGATCGTCTGCTATCCTCGGCGGATGAATGATCAGGTCAAAAGGCTTGCGGACGAAGCGCGTCGCCTTCCGCCCGAGGCCCGCGCCGAGCTCGTCGATGGCATTCTGGACAGCCTCGATGCGGCCGATCCGGCGCTCGACGGCGCATGGGCGGAAGAAGCTAGAGACCGCCTGGCAGCCTACCGCCGGGGCGAAATGGACGCCGCCGATTTCGATCTGACCCTCGCAAACCTTGCCAAGGCGACGTGAAGGTTCGGCTGCTCGCTGCGGCGGCAGCAGAACTCGATGAGGCCGTCGCCTGGTACGCCGCGCAGTCGCCCGGCCTGGAGCGGGCGTTTCTCGATCAGGTGCGGGAGGCGGGGCGTCGCGTCGTGCGCCACCCGCAGGCTTGGCATCTGCTTGATCCCGCAGGAATCCGGCGCATTCGGCTCCGCCGGTTTCCCTACGGCCTTATCTACACCGTGACGGACGACGAGGTTCTCGTTCTCGCCATCGCCCATTTGCGCCGCCGTCCGACGTACTGGCGGTCTCGACGCCGCGACGAGCCGCCCCCGCCTTGACCCCGCCCCCCCGTTCCGCCATAAGCCCCGCTTCCCGCGGCGGCCCAGGATTTTCCTGATGGGCCCCCGGGTATGCTGGGCGACGGGCGAACCGCCAGGGTAGTCGCGGCTCCAATGGGGGAGCCGCCGGGCCCCGTCAGATGAAGAGGGCGCGGGCCTTGGGCCCGCGTGACCGCATGAGCAAGCGTCTTTCCGCCAAATACAAAATCGATCGTCGCTTCGGCCAGAACATCTGGGGCCGTCCGAAATCGCCCGTGAACAAGCGCTCCTACGGCCCCGGCCAGCACGGCCAGCGCCGCAAGGGCAAGATGAGCGACTTCGGCCTCCAGCTGATCGCCAAGCAGAAGCTGCGCTTCTATTACGGCAACATCACCGAGCGTCAGTTCCGCAAGATCTACGCGGAAGCCGCGCGCCGGAAGGGCAACACGGCCGAGAACCTGATCGGCCTTCTGGAAAGCCGTCTCGACGCGATCGTCTACCGCTCGAAGTTCGCGCCGACGCCGTTCGCCGCGCGCCAAATCGTGAACCACGGCCACGTCAAGGTGAACGGCCGCCGCGTGAACATCCCGTCCTACGTCTGCCGCGCCGGCGACGTGATCGAGATCCGCGAGAAGGCCCGCAACATGGCGCTGGTCATCGAAGCGCTGCAAAGCGCCGAGCGGGACTTCCCGGAGTACATCGAAGTCGACCCGAAGGGCATGACCGCGAAGTACACGCGCATTCCGCAGCTGTCGGACGTTCCGTACCCGGTGCAGATGGAGCCGAACCTCGTCGTCGAATACTACGCGAGCTGATCCATCCGCCTTTGCCGGCAAAGATCGAGGGCCCCGCCATGCGGGGCCCTTTTTCTTTGCCCTGCGCGGGGCGCGCGGCGCTCAGCGCCCGCGCCGTCAAACGACCATGCGGACATGTTCACAGCAAAAAGTCGCGGCGGGCGCCGACTCTTGCCGTTTTGAAAGTTGAGCCTTGGCGCCGTCTCGCCACAATCAGTCTCACCGACGACTCGTCGCGACGGGGATCGACGCGGGGGAGAACGACGGAATATCGAGCCTGACGGGCGCGCGTCGCGCGTCGGGCCAGATCGGAAGGGGTCCCGCTTGCGGGGCCCCTTCTTTTTTGACCCCATGCCATCCCTGGAGGCCCGCCGATGCCGAACGCCGCACCCGACCCGTCCTGGCGCGATCTGGACGACGCTGTCCGCCTCGCCCCGCACGCCGATCCCGACCTGCGCGACACGAAGGGGGCGCACCTGTTCCCCGATCGCGATGCCGCGGATGCGCGCCTTGCGCGTGACGTCGATGCGATCAACGCGCTGCAGGATCGTCTGTGGGCGGAGCGCCGCCGTGCGCTGCTCGTCGTGCTGCAGGGCATGGACACGTCCGGCAAGGACGGCACGGTGCGCGGCGTCTTCAACGCGACGGGCCCGCTCGGCGTCACCGTCACGCCGTTCGGCCGCCCAAGCGAGGCGGAGATGGCGCAGGATTATCTCTGGCGCGTGCACAAGGCTGTGCCGCCCCGCGGCGCCATCGGCATCTTCAACCGCTCGCACTACGAGGACGTCCTTGTCGCAAGGGTGCGCAAGCTCGCGCCGCTCGACGACGTCGAGAAGCGCTACGCCCAGATCAACGCCTTCGAGAAACACCTCGCCGAGAACGGCGTGACCATTCTCAAGTTCATGCTCAACATCTCGAAGGACGAACAGAAGGAGCGCCTGCAGGAGCGGCTCGACGATCCCAAGAAGCGCTGGAAATGGAACGCCGGCGACCTCGAGGACCGCAAGCTGTGGGGCGCCTACATGGACGCCTACGCGATCGCGTTGAAGCGCTGCTCGACCGCGCACGCGCCGTGGCGCGTCATTCCCGCCGATCACAAATGGCGCCGCAACGCCCTGATCGCGGCGATCGTGCGCGGCGTGCTCGAGGAGATGGATCCGCAGTACCCGGACGTTCCCTGGAAACCGGAGGATTTCAGGATCGAGTGATCCGTCCGCCGCCGTCATCCTCGGCGTATCGCAGCGAGGCCGGGGATCCAGACGGGGGACGCAGAACAGGCCTTGGATCCCCGACGCGCCGACGGCGCGCCGAGGATGACGGGGGGAAATGTCACGCGCCAGACGTCTCGTAAGCCCGCGCTCAGCCCTAGGCCCGCGCCGCCATGGCCTCCTCGACCTCGCCCAGCGTGTTCTTCCCGAAATACATCTCGTCGCCGACGAAGAAGGTCGGGCTGCCGAACACGCCGCGCTTCGCCGCCGCTTCCGTCGTCGCCACGAGGCGCGCCTTCACGTCGTCCTCCTGCGCGCGCGCATACAGGCGCTCGGCGTCGATCCCGGCCGCCGCGAGTTGCGCCACCGCCACCTCGGGATCATCCATCTTGTGCGGGACCTCCCACATCAGGCGGAACGCGGCGTCCACATAGGGCGCAAGCACGCCGTCCATCTGCGCGGCCGTCGCCATGCGCATCAACAGCAGCGTGTTGACGGGGAAGTGCGGGTTCATCGCGAACTGCAGCTTGTGACGCGCGAGGAAGCGCTCGAGTTCGCGCCGTTCATAGGCGAGCTTTGCCGGGATCGCCGCGAACTGCACCATCGGCGCCTTGTTGTTGGTGATCTTGAACAGGCCGCCCAGCAGCGCCGGCGTATAGTGGAAGCGCGCGCCCGTGCGCGCCTCGATTGCCGGGATCACCTTGTGCGCGCACCACGCATTGGGGCTCCCGAAGTCGAAAACGAACTCCGCATCCATCACCAGGTCTCCAGATAGGGCCGCAAATCGAGCTCGAAGGTCCAGGCGTCGCGCGTCTGCTGGTGCAGGGCCCAATAGGCGTTGGCGATCGAGGCCGGGTCGGTCAGCGCGTCCGGCGGCAACGCGGCGAGCGCCTCGGCGCCGCGCGCCGCGGTGATCCGCTCGCGGACGAAAGCGGTGTCCACGCCGGCGTCGATCACGAGATGCGCGACGTGGATGTTCTGCGGCCCAAGCTCGCGCGCCATCGATTGCGCGAGCATGCGCAGCCCCGCCTTGGCGCTGGCGAATGCGGCATATCCCGCGCCGCCGCGCAGGCTCGCCGTGGCGCCGGTGAAGAAGATCGAGCCGCGCCCGTGCTTGAGCATGATGCGCGCCGCCTCGCGCCCGGTGAGAAAGCCCGCCTTGCAGGCCATTTCCCACACCTTGAAGAAGACGCGCTCGGTTGTCTCGAGGATCGGAAACCGCACATTGGCGCCGGGATTGGCGATCACCACCTCCAGAGGCGCGATCGCATCTGCCGCTTCGAGGAAGGCGACGACGTCCTCCTCCTTGCGCGCGTCGAGCGCCCGCCCGACGCAGCGCCCGCCCGCGGCCTCGATCTCGGCGACGAGCGGCGCGAGCTTTTCCGCCGTGCGCCGGCCGACGACGACCGTGTAGCCCTCCGCCGCGAATTTCCGCGCGATCGCCGCGCCGATGAAATCACCCGCACCCACGATCGCGCACGTCGCATTCCGCTGCATGTCCGGCCTCCGCACGCGCTGGTGTCAGGTAAGTCTTGAAAAGGAACCGAGTCAATGGAAAGGTCGGGCATGCGTTGGGACGATCTCGATCGCGAGGCCTGCTCGCTCGCCCGTGCGCTCGCCGTCGTCGGCGACCGCTGGACGCTGCTCGTGCTGCGCGAGGCGTTCCTGCGCGTGCGCCGGTTCGACGAGTTCGCCGCCCGGCTCGGCATCGCCCGTCGCGTCCTGGCGGCGCGTCTGGCGCATCTCACCGCCGAAGGCGTGCTCGAGAAGGTGCAATACGAAGCGCGCCCGCCCCGCTACGAATACCGGCTGACGGAGAAGGGCCTCGCGCTCTATCCCGTCATCCTGTCGCTCGTGCACTGGGGCGACGCCCACTATGCCGGCCGCGCCGGCCCGCCGCTTCTGCATCGCCACCGCGCCTGCGGCCACGACTTCCGTAGCGTGCTGGCATGCTCCGTCTGCGGCGAGGCCGTGGAGGCGCGCGGCGTCGAGGTGCGCCCCGGCCCTGGCGCCCGCCGCCGCCGCCCGGCTTGATCGGCGCGGCGCGGGCGCCCATCTGCCGCGCCATGCCGCTCTTCTCCCGCGCCCCGCGCCGTCTCGCCGCCGATGACGCCGCACCCGCGACGGACCCGACCGGGCCCGCCCGCGATCCCTTTTCCGAAACCGTCGTGCGCGTGGTGGAGCGCGTCGGCCCCGCCGTGCTCGGCGTGCGACGCGGCCGCAAAAGGGCCGACGCGTTCGACGGCGCGGGCTCCGGCGTCATCATCTCCCCCGATGGCTACGCGCTCACCAACGCCCACGTGGTGCGTGGCGCCGAACGCCTCGAAGCCACGCTGTACGACGGCTCGGTCGTCGCGGCCGATCTCGTCGGGGCCGATCCCGACACCGATCTCGCCTTGCTTCGTCTGGCCGCAACCAACCTCGCCGCCGCCGATCTGGGCGACAGCGACGCGTTGAAGGTGGGCGAACTCGCCGTCGCCATCGGCAATCCGCTCGGCCTGCAGGCCACCGTCACCGCCGGCGTCGTCTCGGCTTTGCGGCGCACCCTGCGCGCCGAAGGCGGACGCCTGATCGAGGACGTCATCCAGACCGATGCGGCTCTCAATCCCGGCAATTCCGGCGGCGCGCTCGTCGATGCGCGCGGGCGCGTGATCGGCGTCAACACCGCGATGATCGGCGGCGCGCAGGGCATCTGCTTCGCGGTGCCCATCAACACCGCCAAGCGCATCGTGCCGGAGCTCATGCGCACCGGCCGCGTCGCGCGCGGATGGCTCGGGCTCGCGGCGCAGACGCAGGGGTTGTCGAAGGCCTTGGTGCGTCGCCTGGGGCTCGCCACCGAAAGCGGCGTGCTCGTGATCAGCGTTGCGCCCGGCGGGCCGGCCGAGCAGGGCGGCTTGCGCCCGGGCGATGTCATCCTCGCCTTCGACGGCGCCCCCACCGCCACCGTCGACGCCGTCCACCGCCTGCTCGACGCCCACGCCGACGGCCGCCGCGCCGCGCTCACGGTTCTGCGCGACGGGACGTTGACGACGGTCGATCTCGACGTGGTGGAGCGCCCGCGCGCCGCGTAAGGCGGCGGCGTCAGTCGAACAGCTTGGAAACGCTCTCTTCGTTGGCGATGCGGCGGATCGCTTCGCCGATCAGCGGCGCCACCGAGACGATCTGGATGCGCTTCGATTTCATCGCGGCCGCCGAAGCCGGGATCGAGTCGGTGACGACGAGCATGTCGAGCGCGGATTTCTCCACGCGCTCCACCGCGCCGTTCGAGAGGACGCCGTGGCAGCAATAGGCCGCGACGCTCTTCGCGCCCTGCTCCTTGAGCGCGGCCGCCGCGTTGCAGAGCGTGCCGGCGCTGTCGACGATGTCGTCGAACAGGATGCACCGGCGACCTTTCACGTCGCCGATGATGTTCATCACCTCGGACTCGTTCGCCCGCTCGCGCCGCTTGTCGACGATCGCGAGGTCCGCGCCGAGCCGGTTGGCGAGCGCCCGCGCGCGCACCACGCCGCCGACGTCGGGCGAGACGACCATCACGCCGTCCACGTCCCAGGTCTTGCGGATGTGCTCCTCCATCACCTTCGTGGAGAAGAGGTTGTCCGTCGGGATGTCGAAGAAGCCCTGGATCTGGCCCGCATGGAGTTCGAGCGAGAGCACACGGTCGGCGCCGGCCGTGGTGATCAGGTTTGAAACGAGTTTCGCCGAGATCGGCGTGCGGCCGCCGGTTTTGCGGTCCTGCCGGGCATAACCGAAATAGGGGATCACCGCCGTGATCCGCTTCGCCGACGCCCGCACGAGCGCATCGAGGCAGATCAACAGCTCCATGAGATTGTCGTTCGCCGGCGCCGACGTCGACTGAACGACGAACACGTCCTCGCCGCGGACGTTCTCTTTGATCTCGACGAAAATCTCGCCGTCCTTGAACCGGCGCACGTCGGCGACCGTCAGCGGCGTGTCGAGATAATCGGCGATCGCTTCCGCCAAGGCCCGATTCGCGTTGCCCGAAAGGAGTTTCATCGCAGCGCCCCCGACTCGGGAGGCCCCCCTCCCGTATTGCGACGGTTCTGTATCAGCGCGCAGGGTCGCCGCAAGAGGGCGATGGTCGATGCCTGTGCGGCGCGTCTTTCACGCCACGAGTGCGATGGCCGAGAGATTGCGTCCATAGTCGGCCTCGCCGCGCAGA
This sequence comes from Alphaproteobacteria bacterium, assembly GCA_018969015.1. Taxonomy (GTDB): domain Bacteria; phylum Pseudomonadota; class Alphaproteobacteria; order Caulobacterales; family Aquidulcibacteraceae; genus REEB506. The sequence goes on along the minus strand of JAGWZE010000008.1, from coordinate 26,719 downwards.
AACGCCCGCCGGTTGGAGAAGTAATGCGCTTCGGCCGCGCAGGTGTCTGCGTCGAGCGCGTCGATCTGCAGCACGCCCGCGCGGGCAAGCCGCGCCGCGCAGTATCCGGGAAGATCGAAATGGCGCCGGTCGCCCTTGCCGCTGCGGAAGAAGCGCGCGGTCTCCGCGCCGTCCTCGTCCGCGAATCGCTGCTCGAACTCGGGGCCGACTTCGTAGCTCGCCGGCCCGATGCACGGGCCGATCGCCGCGACCACCCGCGTCACATCCGCGCCGGCCGCGACCATTTCCGCCACCGTCGCCTCCAGAACGCCGGCGAGCGCGCCTTTCCATCCCGCATGCGCGGCGGCGATCACCCCTGCGTCGGCGTCGGCGAACAACACCGGCGCGCAGTCCGCGGCCAGCGCCGAAAGCACGAGGCCGGGCGTCGTCGTCACGAGGGCGTCGACCTGCGGACGCGGTCCGCGCCACGGGCCGTCCACACGGATCGCCAGCGCCGAATGCACCTGGTGCGCGCTCAACAGCCGCTCCGGCGCGACGCCCATCGCGGCGGCGATCCGGGCGCGGTTTTCCGCCACCGCCTCCGCCGCATCGCGGGAGCCGGGGCCGGCATTGAGGCTCGCATAGATGCCCTGGCTCACGCCGCCCTCGCGCCCGAAGAACGCGTGCCGCACGCCGCTGAGACGCGCGAGACGCGGCGCGGTCAGGAGCGGCGGCGAAGCGGGCGGCGGCGCGTTCACGCAAACCCCGCCGGCGGCGGCAGGCCCGGGCTCGAGATGCACATCACCTTGAACAGTTCGCCCATCTCCGCCGTGGCCGAGAGCCGGTTCAAATCGCGCTCGATCGCCTCGGCGCGCGCGGGCTGCGCGGCCTTCAGCCGTTCGGCGCGGGCCCGCAGGCCGATCGCCATCAGGAAATCGCCTTGCGTGACCGCCGCCGTCGCCGAGAGCCCTGCGCGCGTGGCGAGATCCGCCAGACGCGCGAAATCGACATGGGCCGTGAGATCGACTTCGCCGGCCGCCTCCAGCGGATCGACGTCTTCGTGCCGTTTCATGGCCTGGAACGTATCGCCCAGGCGCGGCGCGGCGTGGCCGTAGTCGATGAACAGCGCCCGCCCTGGCCCCGCATGCAGCCGCGCCGCGAGCACGCTCGTGAACGCCGTCATGTCGGGCATGATCTCGTAGATCGCGTACTCCGGCGCGTCGCGCAGCGCGGCGGGAATCTCGGCCGCGAGAGGCGATGCGTGCGGCGTCGTCGTGAACCGCAAACCGTCCGTTTCCGGATCAAGGCAGACCAGCCGCTCGCGCCAGGCGCCGTCGATCATCCACAGCTGGCGCACGGGAAAGCAATCGAGGAACTCGTTGGCGAGCAGGATCGTCGGCCCCGCCGGGACCTCCTCCAGCGTCTCGACATGGATCGCCTCGGGATCGGCCTGCGCCTGCAGGGCCCGGTGCGCCGGATTGATCTCGACGAACACCACCTGCGCCGCTTCCCGAAACGCCGGCGCCACCTTGCCGATCGCGCGCAGCGCATCCTTCATCAAAAGACCGCGCCCCGCGCCGAGCTCCACGAGGTTCACCGGCGCGGGCGCGCCGATCGCCGTCCACTCGGCCGCGGCCCACAGGCCGAGGAGCTCGCCGAACATCTGGCTCACTTCCGGCGAGGTGATGAAATCGCCGTCCTTGCCGAGGATATCGTCGCGCGTCGCGTAATAGCCCGCTTCGGGGTCGTAGAGCGCAATGCGGGTGAAGGCCTCGATCGTGATCGGGCCAAAGCGGGCGATGTGGGCGCGCAAACGCTGCGCGAGGCGTGGCGAGGGACTCACGCGCGCTTCGCCGACCGTAGTGCGAAGATCACGAACGCCACGCCCGCCAGGATCATCGGCGACGAAAGGATCATCCCCATCGTCAGGCCGAACGGCAGATCGGCGCGCTGCACGTCGGGCTCGCGCACGAACTCCACCATCGTCCGGAACACGCCGTAGCCGATCAGGAACGCGCCCGTCGTCAGGCCCGGCCGCTCCAGCGCATGGAAGCGGTGCGTCATGACGCGCAGGATCAGGAACAGCACGATCCCTTCGAGCGCGGCTTCGTAGAGCTGGCTCGGATGGCGCGGATAGGGGCCGCCGGTCGGGAACACGACTCCCCATGGCACGTCCGTCGGCCGGCCCCACAGCTCGCCATTGATGAAGTTGGCGATGCGGCCGAAGAAAAGGCCGATGGGCGCCGCCGCCGCGGCCAGATCGCCCATCGTCATCACCGGGATGGCCTGGGCGCGGGCGAACAGCACGATCGCCACCGCAACGCCGATCAGGCCGCCATGGAACGACATGCCGCCGTGCCAGATCGCGAACACCTCGAGCGGCCGCGTCCAGATCAGCTCGGTGCCATAGAACAACACATAGCCGAGCCGCCCGCCGAGGATCACGCCCAGCGCGGCCCAGAACAGGAAATCGTCCAGCTGCAGCGCCGTCGGCTTGACCTGTTCGACATGCCAGAGCCGCGGCGCCCGGCACAGCACCACCATGTAGCGCCAGCCAAGCGCCAGCCCAGCGATATAGGCCAGGGCGTACCAGCGCAGCGCCAGAGGGCCGATCGTCAGGCCGAACACCTCGAAGGCCGGGATCGTCACCGCGGCGGGGTCGATGTCCGGGAAGGTCAGCGCGGCGGTCAAGGCTGCGGCGATCATGAAGGCTCCGGGGCGGGACGGGACGGGCGGTGCGGCGACGGCGCTCGGTTGCCGGCCGCCCGCGGCGCTTCTACATAGCCGGGAGGACAGACGCCAATGCAAACGCAAGCCGCTTTTTTCGACGACCTCGCCCGCGTGTTGACGGGCGCCATGGGCATGGCCCAGGGCGTCCAGGACGAGGCCAAGACCTTCCTCCGCGCCCAGGCCGATCGCCTGGCCGTCGAGCTCGACCTCGTCCCGCGCGAGGAGTTCGAGGCCGTGAAGCAGATGGCCGCCGAAGCCCGCGCCGAGGCCGACGCCCTGCGTGCCCGCCTCGAGGCGCTGGAAGCCAAGCTGAACGCGCCCGCCTGACGCGCCTCTTGGCGTGTCCTGGCCGCGCTTGGCGTTCTCGGTCGTCCCGATGATCTCGTGTCGCGGCTGGCGTGTCCGCGCGTTCGCGTGTGCGTGCGCCGACTGGACAGCGGGTCAAGCCGGGCTACCCTAGCTGTAGGGGCAAAGTGATTCGCGACCCCAAAATGCGCGATGAAGGAGGCGACATGGACCTTCCCTTCACCGACGAGGCTTTCGGGGCCGATCCGATTGACCTGGTCGAAGCCGTCGTCGGCGCCGACACCCGGTTCGTTTCCGAACGTGGCGATGATGGCGACCTCACCTTCTCCGCCCGCGGCGCCTACTGCGAGATCACCGGCTATTTCAGCCATCGCGAGGAGCTCCCGGCGATCCTGTTCACCGTGTCCTTCGATCTCCGCGCCCCCAAGCCGCGCTTCGCCGACGCCGCGCGCCTCGTCGCGCTGGTCAACGAAAGCCTCTGGCTCGGCCATTTCGATCTCTGGTCGGAAGACGGCTCGATCGTGTTCCGCCACGCGATGCCGCTGATCGGCCGCTCCGAGCTCGCCGCCGGCGAGATCCAGGCGCTGCTCGCCGCCGCCATCGACGCCGCCGATCGCTTCTACCCCGCCTTCAACTTCCTGATCTGGGCGGGCAAGACGCCGGAGGAGGCGATCCAGTTCTCCTTGTTCGAGACGGTCGGAGAGGCATGATGGTGGAGGCCCCCGCCGTCACCCTGATCGGCGCGGGCCAAATGGGCGGCGCCCTCGTCCGCGGATGGCTCGCGGCGGTGCGCTGTGGGGGCGGCCTGACGCTCACCGTGCATGATCCGGCGGTGGACGCCGGAATCCTGACCGACATGGAAAAGGCCGGCGTGGTGGTGAACCCGCCCGACGCCGGCCCCGCTGACGTGCTCGTCCTCGCGGTCAAGCCGCAGACCTTCGCCGCCGCCGCCGCGAGCGCCCGCGCCGCCTGCGGCCCACAGACCCTCGTGATCTCCGTCATGGCCGGCGTCACGCTCGCCGCCTTGTCGCGCGCGCTCGACACCGATCGCGTGATCCGCGCCATGCCCAACACGCCGGGCCAGATCGGCCAGGGCGTCACGGCCTACGTCTCAAGCGCGGCCTGCAAACCGGCCGATCTTGCCCTCGCCGAACAGCTCCTCGCCCCCCTCGGCGCGGTCGAGCCGATCCCGACCGAGCGCCTGATGGACGTGGTCACGGCGGTGTCCGGCTCCGGCCCGGCCTATGTGTTCCTGCTCGCCGAGGTGCTTGCCGCCGCCGCGGAGAAGGAGGGGCTCGATCCCGACATCGCCGCCCGTCTCGCGCGCCGTACGGTCGCGGGCGCCGGCGCGCTGATGCTGCAGTCCAGCGAGCCCGCCTCGCAGCTGCGCAAGGCCGTCACGTCCCCCGGCGGAACGACCCAGGCCGCGCTCGACATCCTGATGTCGGCGGACGGCCTTGCGATGCTGATGCGCAAGGCGGTCGCGGCGGCCACCCAGCGCTCGCGCGAACTGGGGCGCGGCGTCGACTGAGGACGCGCGCCGCGGGCGCCGCATTGCCAACAGCGCGAAGGGGGCCTTTATGACGACCGCTTCACGAGGACCGCTCATGCCGCTCGATCTTTCCGCCCGCCGCGCGCTTGCCGCCGCCGCGCTCAAGACCGCCGCCGACAAGCCTTGGCGCGACGTCACCGTGTTCGATTTCGCCGCCGCCATGAACGCGCCGATCGAGGACATCGCCGGAACCACGGTGGGCGACGCCGTCGACGCCATCGAGGAGTGGCTGGACGCCGAGGCCGCCAAGGGCCTGCGCGGCGTCGACTGGGTCGCGACGCCGCGCGACCGGTTGTTCGATGTCGTCATGCGCCGCTTCGAGGCAATGGAGACGGTGCGCGGCGGCCTGCGCGCGATCGAGATCGCGCTGGAGCGCGATCCCGCCGCCGTCGCCCAGCAGCATCTGCGTGCGGTCCGCAGCGCCCGCTGGCTGCTCTCGCTCGCCGGCATCGACGCCGATGGCGTGGCGGGCGTCGCCCGCGCGCAGGGGCTCGCCGTGATCCTCGCCCAGGTCCGCATGGCCTGGCGTCAGGACGACGCGGGCGACTTCGTGAAGACGATGGCCGCGCTCGACAAGGCGCTCCGCCGCGCAGAACAGACCTTCGGCCGCTTCGGCGGCTTCGAACCCCCGCGCCCCGAACCGCCGGCGGCAGAGCCGCCGCCCGCGGCGGCGTAATCTGGCGGCACCGAGGCGGCGAGCCCGCCAAACCTAATCGCGGCGCATTCCAGCGCTCGGCGTTCCGTCATCCTCGCTGCGCCGGAGGCGCGGCGGGGATCCAGAGGACGGTGCTGCGATCGCTGGATCCCCAGCTCGCGCAGGGCGCGAGCCGAGGATGACGGCGACAAAGGGGTTGGCGCAGCCGTCGAGGCGCACGCCCGCCCCTCACGCCGCCCCCGGCAACCGCAACGTCGCGCGCAAGCCGCCGAGCGGGCTTTTCGAGAGCTTCACGTCGCCGCCGTGGCCGCGCGCCACGTCGCGTGCGATCGCAAGCCCCAGGCCCACGCCCTTGGCGTTGCGCGTGCGCGTTTCGTCGAGCCGCGAGAACGGGCGGAAGGCGTCCTCGTAGAGCTCTTCCGCAATGCCCGGGCCGTTGTCGTCGACGGTGATCACCGCGCCCGCGCCATAAGCCTCCGCGCTGACGCGCACCTGATCGGCATGCGCCACCGCGTTGTCGACGAGGTTCATCACGGCGCGCTTCACGGCCCGCGCGCGCACCTCCACGACGAGCGGCCCGCCCGGCGCCAGCGCGACGTCGCCGCCGCCGCGGCCCGCTTCCTCCGCGGCCTCCTGCACGAGCGCGCGCACGTCGATCCGCGCCGGCTCTTCCGAAAACTGGCCTTTGGCGAACGCCAGATACGCTTCCAGCGTCGCCTCCATGTCGGCGAGATCGGCCTTCGCGAGCGCCAGATCCTCCGAAGGCGGCATCATCGCGAACTGCAGCTTCAGGCGCGTGATGGGCGTGCGCAGATCGTGGCTCACGCCCGCAAGCAGCTGCGCGCGCTGATCGATGTGGCGCTTGATGCGGTTCTTCATGTCGAAGAAGGCATGCGTGGCGCGCCGCACCTCGCGCGCGCCGCGCGCCTTGAACATGCCGCGGTCCACGCCGCGCCCGAACTCCTCCATCGCATCCGCGAGCGTTTCGATCGGTCGCACCTGATTGCGGATGAAGAGGATGGAGACGATCGCGAGGAACGCCGTCGCGCCCATGATCCAGATCACGAACAGCGGCCCCGAGCGCGCCTGCACCCGGTCCCGCCGCGCGCTCACGACGAGCACGCCTTCCGCGATCGGCGCGCGGATGGTCACGGTCCGACCGGGGCAGCTCGCGTCGTACCAGACGGGCCGGTTCAGATGATCGCGCAGGGCGTCTTCCATGTAGCCGTCGATGCTGGCGCGCACCGGCGAGCACTTGGCGTTCTCCACCGTCCCGCGCGGGTCGATGGCGATGTCGAGATTGAGCCGCCGCTGGGCGAGGTCGCGCACGGCGACGAAATTGTCCGGCGTCGGCGCGCGTTCATAGAGTTCGATGACGGCCGCGATGTCGCCCGCAACGCCCTGGCTCATGCGCTTGGACGTGAAGCGCCAGTGGTCGTCCAGGAAGACGATCGTCACCAGGAGCTGCAGCAGCGCCGCAGGCACCAGGATGATCAGGATGGTGCGCCAGTACAGGCCCTTGGGCAGGTAGTCGCGCAGGCGGCGGAGGCGGGTCATGGCGAGAGCCAGGATAGCCAAGCCCCACCGGCCCGGAAAGACGCGCCGCGACAGAGCAACGGGGCGACACCCCTCATCCGTCTCGCGAACTTCGTTCGCGATCCACCTTCTCCCACAAGGGGAGAAGGACCACTGCAGCGACCTTCTCCCCTTGTGGGAGAAGGTGGCGCGGCAGCGCCGGATGAGGGGTGAACCACCGCCGTCAACGTCCGCTTACCCCTTCACGCACACCACCTGGCGCAGGGTGTGAACCACCTCCACCAGATCGGCCTGGGCGGCCATGACGGCGTCGATGTCCTTGTAGGCCATCGGCGTTTCGTCGATCACCGCCTCGTCCTTGCGGCATTCCACGCCGGCCGTGGCGGCCACGTGGTCCTCCAGCGTGAAGCGGCGCTTGGCCTCGGCCCGGCTCATCGCCCGGCCGGCCCCGTGCGAGCAGGTGCAGAACGAGTCCGGGTTGCCCTTCCCGCGGACGATGAAGCTCTTCGCGCCCATCGATCCCGGGATGATCCCCAGTTCGCCTTCGCCCGCGCGCACCGCGCCCTTGCGCGTCACGTACACGTCCGCCCCGAAGTGCCGTTCCCGCGCCACGTAGTTGTGGTGGCAGTTCACGGCGCGCTTCGCGAGCTGGAACGGGCGCACGTGCTCGCGCAGCGCCATCAGCACGCGGCTCATCATCAGCTCGCGATTGGCGCGGGCGTAGTCCTGCGCCCAGCCGATCGCGGCGACGTAGTCGTCGAACAACGGCTCGCCCTCCATGAAGAAGGCGAGATTCTTGTCCGGGACATGCCAGCCGAGTTCGCGCCGCGCGAGCTCCTCGCGCGCGCGCTCGATGAAGTACGTGCCGATCAGGTTGCCCGTGCCGCGCGAGCCCGAGTGCAGCATCACCCACACGACGCCACGCTCGTCGAGGCAAAGCTCGATGAAGTGGTTGCCGCCGCCGAGCGTCCCGAGTTGCCGCGGCGCCTTCGCGCCGTTGATCTTCGGGTGCTTGGCGAGGATCGCTTCGAGCCGCGTTTCGAGATCGCCGCGAAAGGCCGAAGCCGCCGAGGCGGGCGCGTCCTTGAAGTCGCCGCCGGGCCCGTTGCCCACCGGCGTCTTGCGCTCGATCTCCGCGCGGATCGCGCCAAGATGATCGGGCAGATCCTCCGCACGCAGCGAGGTTTCCACCGCCATCATCCCGCAGCCGATGTCCACGCCCACCGCCGCGGGCACGATCGCGCCCTTGGTCGGGATCACCGAACCCACGGTGGCGCCGATGCCGTAATGCACGTCAGGCATCACGGCGATGTGGCTGTGAATGAACGGCAGCGACGCGACATTGCGCAGCTGCTCCTGGGCCGCGTGCTCCACCGGCACGCCGCGCGTCCAGGCCTTGATGGGCGCCGGGGCGCCCTCGATCGTGTCGTATCCGGACATGGCCGGTCTCCTTCCAACGATGCGGCCCGGCCTGTCGTCCCCCGCGGCGCGGGGCGCGACATCCTGAAAAGCAGAGAACCCCTCCAGGCCGGGCCAGGAGGGGTTCTCTGCTACGCAGCACTTACGCGCGGCGAAGACGGATCATGCCCTCCAAACGGACGTCGCGGCGGCGCCGCGTTCGGTCATGGATTTGGTGCTGCCGGGCATTGACGTGATCCTTTTCTGCGTTGCCGATACCACACCGGCTGCCGCCGCGCATCCGGAAATCGTATCGTCGCGCATTGCGGCTTTTCGAGGGACGGCGAGCGTGTCATGACGCGCCGCAGACGCGAACCCCAAGGAGATGACGTGCGCGACGCGATGGCGATCTGGCGTGACTGGACGGCGCGGCCGTGGGCCGCGGCGCTGATCACGCTCGTGTTCGCGGCGCCGTTCCTGTCGGGAACGCTGGGGCGATTGCTCCGCGGGCGGACGTTTTTCGCCGAGTACGAGTCCGTCGCCTGCGCCGGCCAGCGGCTGAACGCCGGGCTGAGCCCCTACGGCGCCGACTTCGCCTGCGCCGGCATGAACGCGCAGCCGTTCGTCTATCTGCCCTGGGTGGCGGAAAGCGCGGCGGCGGTGCTGCGCGCGGTCGGCCCGGACGTCATGCGCTGGGGCTATGTCGCGCTTTATCTCGCCGCCTGCGCCGTCATCGCCTGGATCGTGTTCTGGCGCGCCGAGACGCCCGGCGCGCGGATCGAGCGCGCGCCGTTCCTCGCGCTCATCACTGGCAGCGCGCTCACCGTCGGCAACGTCGCGATCCCGATCACCGCCGCGATCCTGCTTACCGCGCTCGCCCTCCCGCGCCGGCCGCTCGTGTTCATCGCCGTGGTCGCCGCCGCGGGCGCGGTGAAGCCTTTCCAGCTCACCTATCTGATCCTTCTCCCGCTCGCGCTCGGCGGCCCACTGTGGCGGCGCGCGCTCTATTCCGCGCTGGGCGGCGCGGCGGGGCTCGGCGTCTTCGCCCTCGCGCTGAACGCCGGCAATCCCGCGCTGTTCGAAGGCTGGCGGGAAGCCGCCCAGCGCATGGCCCTCGACGTCGCGCCGGGCGAGGGCTTCCTCGGCTGGATCTTCGGCGCGGGGCTTTCGCCGCCGCTGCCCGCGCTCGCCGCCGCCTACGCCGTCTTCGCCGCCGCGATCGGTCTGTCCGCGCTCGCGCTCGCCGAGCGCGCCAGCCTGGGAAAGGACGCCCGGATCTTCCTCGGCGTTTCGGTCGCGACGCTGCTCACGCCGCGCCTGATGCAGATCGATTTTCTCGCGCTCGGTCCGGGCCTGCTCGCCGTCGTCGCCGCGGCCGCCGTCGCCGCGCCGCACGTCCGCACGCCCGTCAGCTGGCTCGTCTACGGCGCCTGCTTTGCGGCCTTGCTGCTCGGGATCGCCGATCTCGGCGACGTGGCCCTGAAAATCGCGACCGGACTTGCCGCGCTCTCCGTGCTCGTCGCCGGCGCGGCCGCCGCGGCTCAGTCCACCGCGAGGCGATAGCCCACGCCGCGCACCGTCTGCAGGAACACCGGCGCGCGCGGATCCTCCTCGACCTTGCGGCGCAGGCGCGTCACCTGCACGTCGATCGAGCGCTCCAGGCCCGCGCCCGTGCGCCGCGCCAACTCCTCGCGCGAGATCGGATCGCCGCCGCGCGCCGCCAGCAGGCGCATCAGCGTCACCTCCGCCTCGGTGAGGCGAATGGTCTTGCCCTCGCGCGAGAGGTCCCCGCGCGACAGGTTGAACGTGTAGGGGCCGAACGCCACTTCGGTGACGCCTTCCTGCCGGCGCGCCGCCGTGCGCCGCAGCACGGCGTTGATCCGCAAGGCGAGCTCGGCCGGCTCGAAAGGCTTTTGCACGTAGTCGTCCGCGCCGATCGACAGGCCCTTGATGCGGTCCTCCGGCATCCCGCGCGCGGTCAGCATGATGATCGGCGCGTCCGAGCCTTTGCGCACGCTCTCCGCCAGGGAGAAGCCGTCTTCCCGCGGCATCATCACGTCGATGATCAGAAGATCGAACTCGAACGAGGCGAGCAGCCGGCGTGCGCCGTCCGCGTCCGCCGCCGCCGAGGTCCGCGCGCCGCAGGCCACGAGATAGCGCTTGAGAAGATCCCGGATGCGGTCGTCGTCGTCGACGATCAGCACGTGCGCTGGGCGTGAGAGGGCGTCGATGACGGGTGCATCGCTCATGCCGCGTCGTCCAGGCCGAGATCGGCCAGCGCGGCCCAGACGGTGCGGGCCCCCGCCACGGCCTCGGCCCCGCAGGCTCGGAACACGGCGGCGAGGCGGTCGCGCAGGGCGGTGCTTACCTCGGCCTCCACGTCCCGCCCGGCCTCGGTCAGGAACAGGCGGCGCTCGCGGCGGTCCTGCGCGCCCGGGGCGCGGGCGACGAAGCCGGCGGTGTCGAGATCGTCGAGCACGCGGGCAAGGCTCTGCTTGCGCACGCCCAGGGCCTCGCGCAGCGCCGTGACGGGGAGGCCTTCGGCGCGCCGGATGGCCGACAGCGCCCGGTAATGGGCCGGGCCCAGCCCCCGCGCGGCCAGGATCGGGTCGGCCCCGCGGCCGAACCGGCGCGTTGCGGCGAACAGGAGTTCGACCGCCCGATCCAACTCCTCTTCTTTGAGGTAAAGGCGCGCGTCCGCAGCGGGCGCGCCCGTTTGGGGGCGCAGGTTGACAGGCATTGGCGCGGGCGAGAATGGTGCGTTCTTCGCCCGATCACAAGACCTGCACCGGTGACAGGAGCGCGGGCGACGAGGAGTAGGCCGTCATGGCGGAAGCGCCGTATCACGATCGCGATGGAACCATCTGGCTGAACGGGGTCTTCGTGCCCTGGCGCGAGGCCAAGATCCACGTGCTCACCCACGCGCTTCACTACGCCTCCCTCGTGTTCGAAGGCGAGCGCGCCTATGACGGCGCCATCTTCCGCTCGCGCGAGCACAGCGAGCGCCTGCACAAGTCCGCGCGCCTCATGGGCTTCGAGATCCCCTATGGCGTCGACGAGCTGGAGCGCGTGAAAGCCGAAACGCTCGAGAAGTCCGGCCTGTCCTCCGCCTATGTGCGCGCGTTCGCGTGGCGCGGTTCGGAAAAGATGGGCGTGTCCGCGAAGGACAACCGCATCAACGTCTCCGTCGCCTGCTGGCACTGGGGCGACTACTTCCCCGACAAGATGAAGGGCATCCGTCTGATGATGGCGCCGTGGGCCCGCCCCGCGCCCCACACCGCGCCCTGCGAAGCCAAGGCCGCCGGCCTCTACATGATCTGCACGCTGTCCAAGCACGCGGCCGAGAACTGCGGCTTCCAGGACGCGCTGATGCTCGATTGGCGGGGGCAGGTGGCGGAAGCCACGGGCGCCAACATCTTCTTCGTGCGCGATGGCGTCATCCATACGCCGTATCCGGATTGCTTCCTCAACGGCCTCACGCGCCAGACGGTGATCGAGCTCGCGCGCCGCCGCGGCATCGAAGTCGTCGAACGCGCGATCTGGCCGAACGAGCTCGCGAACTTCACGGAGGTGTGGCTCACCGGCTCCGCCGCCGAGATCACGCCCGTCTCCGAAATCGCCGGCATGACGTACAAGCCCGGCGCGATGACGGAAATGCTGATGGCCGATTTCTCCGCCCACGTGCGCCGCAAGAACGTCGCGTGACGCGATGAGCGCGCGCCGTTTCGTCACGCTCGACGTCTTCACGACCGAACCGCTCAAGGGCAATCCGCTCGCCGTCGTGCTCGACTCCGAGGGGCTGGACGACGCGCGCATGCAGAAGATCGCGGCGGAGTTCAACCTGTCGGAGACGGTCTTCGTCTTCCCGCCGGAAAACACGCGCCACAAGGCCGCGCTGCGCATCTTCACGCCCGGCGCCGAGCTGCCGTTCGCCGGTCATCCCACGGTGGGAGCGGCGGTCCTGCTCGCGCTGCGCGCGGCCGAGGAGAGCGGCTACGCGGGGCCGCAGGCTTTCGCGCTCGAGGAGCGCGCGGGCCTCGTCACCTGCGCCGCCGAACCGTTGGGAGCGGGGCTTGGCCGCGCGCGCTTCCGGGCGCCCGGTCTGCCGCGGGTGACGCACGCTGCGGCGAGCCCGGCCGCGATCGCCGCCGCGCTCGGGCTCGACGCGGGCGAGATCGGCTTCGGCGCACACGCGCCGAGCGCATGGGGCGTCGCCAAGGGCTTCGCGATGGCGCCCGTCGCTTCGCTCGATGCGCTGGCGCGCGTGCGACCGAACGACGCCGCGATCCGCGCCGTCGCGCCGGAGGATCACGCCGCGATCTACGCGTACACGCGCGTCGACATGGATCTCACCTTCCGCGCCCGCATGTTCGCGCCGGGTCTCGGTATCGTCGAAGATCCCGCGACCGGCTCCGCCGCCGCGTCGTTCGCTGGCGCATTGATGCAGTTCGAGAAGCTGGGCGACGGCGCACACGACGTCGTGATTCATCAGGGCGTGGAGATGGGCCGCGACAGTCGCATCGACCTGCATCTGATGGTGGAGGGCGGTAAGCTCATCGGCGTCGAGATCGGCGGCGAGGCGGTCGTCGTTTCCGAGGGAACATTGCGTCTTTGAAATCCCGCGCCGATTGACACGCTCCGGCCCCGGCGTTTCCTGGCCGGTGCGAGGAGACGCCCCATGCAGCCCTTCAAGATCGACGTGCCGCAAGCCAAGATCGACGCCATCCGCGCCCGCGTCGCAGGCTTCCCGTGGTTCCCCGCGCCCGACGACGAGGGCGCGGCCTGGTCACGCGGCGTCAACACGGCCTACCTCAAGGAGCTGTGCGCCTACTGGCTCGACGGCTTCGACTGGCGCGCCCGCGAAGCCGTGCTCAACCGCTATCCGCAATTCGTCGCCGACGTGGACGGCTTCCCCCTGCATTTCGTGCACGTGGTCGGCGAGGCAGGCGGCAAGCGCCCGCTGCTGCTCACGCATGGCTGGCCCGGCTCGCACTTCGAGTTTTGGGGCCTGATCGATCGCCTCGCATTCCCCTCGCTGCACGGCGGCGACGCCGCAGACGCGTTCGACGTCGTGATCCCGTCGCTGCCCGGCTACGGTTTCTCGGGGCGCCCATCGCGGCCTATCGGCCAGCGCGCCACCGCCGCGCTGTTCGACACGCTGATGACGCGCACGCTGGGCTACCGCAGCTATCTCGCGCAGGGCGGCGATTGGGGCGGCCTCGTCACGTCCTGGATCGGCTTCGATCACGGCGCCCACTGCAAGGCGATCCACCTCAACATGATCGGCTTCCGCCCCTCGTCGCCGGTTCCGCAGAGCGACGCCGAGAAGGCCTGGCTCGACCGCACGCAACTCGCCATGCAGCTGGAGGGCGCCTACTTCATGGAGCAGGCGACGAAGCCGCAGACGCTCGCGATGGCGCTGATGGATTCACCCGTCGGCACGGCGGCCTGGATCCTCGAGAAGTTCCACGGCTGGTCCGATCTCAACGACGGCAAGATCGAGAGCGTCTACACGAAGGACCAGCTGCTCACCAACATCATGATCTATCTCGTCACGGATTCGATCGCGACGAGCGTCTGGTACTATCGCGCGCTCCTGGAGGAGAATGGCGGCGTCAGCCTGCCCGAAGGCAAGCGTTGCGAAACGCCCACCGCCTTCGCCAATTTCCCGGGCGAACGCATCTATTCGGCCCCGCCGCGCTCCTGGGCCGAGCGCGCCTACAACGTCGTGCGCTGGACCGAAATGTCCGGAGGCGGACATTTCGCCGCCATGGAGCGCCCGGACGACTTCCTCGCCGACGTGCGCGCCTGGGCGCGCGAGGTGGGGTGAGCTGGAAAGTCTTTTAGTCCGCCCGTCACCGCGGCGCAGGCGTACATACGTCGAAGAAGTCGCCCAGCGGGCAGGTCGCGACCGCCACTGGCCGCACGAGCGCGGTGAGCGCGACGCCCGGGATCGAGCGGCCGAGGAACGCCACGAGGCTCTGTTGCGCCTTGGCCGGCGTATGCCGCTCCGGCGACCAGATCTCCGCCTCCTGCGAGAAGCCGTCGCGGAAGTAGCGCACGAGGTCTTCGGTCTCCCCGATCGGCGCGGCGCCGAGATCGACGACGCCGGCGCGCAGCTCGTCGCCGCGGGCGATCACGAGATACGGCCCGCGCCCCGTCAGCCCGTATTTGGTGCGGATCGATCCGGCCCGCGCGAAATCATAGCTCGCAAGGCGCATCGGGCAGGCGTCGCCCGAGGCCGGCGGCGTCGGCCGCGCCTTCCACAGCCAATAGACCGGACGCAGCTTCTCGATGCCGCCGTCTTCGGTGCGGCGCTGGCCTGTCGTGATCTCGCCCGTCGTCGCGGTGTCGAGCGCGCGGAACAGCGCGCGGCAGGTGCGCAGATTGCGCGCGGCGTCGTCCGTGCGTTCGGAAAGCAGCACCACGGCGGAGCCGCCATTGCGCGGCTTGCGCGCCTCGCGCGGGCCGATCTCCACGAGCACGGCGGAGGTCGTGCGCACCACGCCGCCGCCCGCACTCGATCCTGCCCCCGTCGTGTTGCCCGGCGCGGGCGGCGGCGGCGGCTCCGAGCGCGTGGGCGGTGGCTCCGGCGCCGGCGGCGGCGGCTTGGGCGGAGACGGAGGCGGCCCGCTGGACGACATCGGCTTCGACGGGGCGCCCAATCCGGAGTCGGCTTTCCCGCCACTCGCGCCGGCCGAGCCATAGTCGCGGAACGGCTTCGTCGATTCCGCGCGTTCGCCGAACCCGCTGTCCTTTTTCGGCAGCGGCGGCGGCTCGCGAACGACGTCCCGGGTCACGCCGTCGGTCACCCGCGGCTCGCCGCGCGGCCCCGCAGCGGCGGCGGGGCCGATCGCCTGCACCTGCCACCCCGCGCCGGCGCGGCACACGCGGCCGATCAAAGGCGGCGAGCCGGACGGCGCAGTTTGCCGCACGAAAAACGTCCGGCAGCCGCCGGCTTCCGCGTCGAGCCTGATCGTTCCGGAGGCGAGGCCATCGGTCCAGGACGTGTCTGCCCCCGCCGCGGCGCTGGCCGCGGCGCTCTCGGCCACGCGGCGTCCGCGCGCCTCGTCCAGCGGGCCCGCCGCGGCGGAGATCGTCGCGCTCGGACGCGCCTGGAGCACCGACCGGTCAATGCCTTGGGCGAGGGCGGGCGCGGTCGTGAGACAGGCGGCCAGAAGGGCGGCCGCAGCAGCGCCGAACAGTCGTGACATGGATGTCTCCCGAAGGGTCGGTCGGGACGTTAACCGAACCGTCCGCCGGGAGCGAGGCGCTTCGAAAAGCTGGCGTCAGTGCGCCGGGTTCGAGCTCACGCCGAGCCGGCCGATCGCGTAGAAGCGGTCCGCCCGCTGCGCCTGCAGCGCGCTTGCGTCCATGTTCCCGAGCGAGTCGAGCTGCGCGAGCACGGCCTTGCCGACGGCCGCGATGGCCGCATCAGGATCGCGATGGGCGCCGCCGGTCGGCTCCGTGACGATGTCGTCGATCACCGACAGATCCCGCAGGTCCTGCGCCGTGATCTTCATGGCGACGGCCGCGTCCTTCGCCCGGCCGCTGTCCTTCCACAGGATCGAAGCCGCGCCTTCCGGGCTGATCACCGAATAGATCGCGTGCTCGAGCATCAGCACCTTGTTGCCGGCCGCCAGGGCCACCGCCCCGCCGGACCCGCCTTCGCCAACGATCACCGAGATCAACGGCACGCCGAGGGTGAGGCAGCGCTCGGTCGAACGGGCGATCGCCTCGGCCTGGCCGCGCTCTTCCGCGCCGATGCCCGGATAGGCGCCGGCGGTGTCGACGAGCGTGATCACCGGCAGCTTGAACTGCTCGGCCATGTCCATCAGGCGGACGGCCTTCCGGTAGCCTTCCGGCAGCGCCATGCCGAAATTGTGCTTCAAGCGCTCCTGCGTGGTGCGGCCCTTTTCGTGGCCGATCAGCACGGCAGAGCGGCCCATGAACTTGCCGAGCCCGCCCAGGATCGCGGCGTCCTCGCCGAACTGGCGGTCCCCGGACAATTCGACGAAATCGCTGACCAGCCCGGCGACATAGTCCCGGAATCGCGGCCGGTCCGGGTGGCGGGCCACCTGGGTTTTCTGCCAGGGATCGAGCTTGGCGTAGACGTCCTGGAGCTGCTTCTCGGCCTTCTGCTTCAGCCGGGAAATCTCCACGCCCATGGTTTCCGCGCCCGACTGGGCCGTAAGCGCGGAGAGTTCTTCTATCTTTGCTTCGATTTCAGCGATGCTTTTCTCGAATTCGAGATAGTTGCGCACGGGTTTACTGCCGCATGACGCCCGGAGGCTGTTTGGCCGGCACCATGGCGACGTCCCGTCGCGGGCGCAAGCGCAGCGTGCGTCGCGCCCAACAGGGCCTCAGCGGCCGGCGCTGAGCTTTTTGCGCACCATGGCGGACAAGGCCCGCGACACCGCCTCGCGCATCTCCCCCTGCACGTTGGGGAGGGCGATCAGCTGCGCCATCGCGTCCACGTGCGCGTCGACGACCTTGGGATCGAACATCGAGCTTGCGCCGACGCCCTCGATATAGGCCACGAGCGACTCCCCCGCGACGCGCAGCAGCTTGTCGTCCATCGACGCGGCGATCTCGAGGATCTCTTTGCCGATCGAATAGATCTCGCGGATCTTCGTGCGCTCGCCCGGCGTGAGGTCGCGCAGCACCTCGCGCGCGCGGTTCACCTGCGATTTCGCGAGCTGCTTCTTGAGTTCGATCTCTGGCGAGTCCTTGCCGGTCTCTTCCTCGTCGAACAGGCGGCGGCGCGGCCCTTCATAATCGACTTCGAGCTTCCGGCGGCGGCAGGGGCCGGCATAGATCGGGCTGTCGATGAACGGGCGGCGGCGGTAGAGCACGGCGTCGATCCGGCTCACCAGCGATCCCGTGTTGAACGGCTTGATGACGTATTCGTCGACTCCGGCGCGCCGGGCGATCTCGACGGACTCGCCCGTCGCCTGAGCCGTGACCATGATCAAAGGGGTCTGTTTGCGCAGGATCGTCTCGCCGCGGCGCAGGGCCTTGGTGAAGGCGATGCCATCGAACTCCGGGGACCAGTTGCACAGGATCAGCGACGGCACGAAGTGCTTGCACATCTCCAGAGCGAACTCGAACGTCTCCGCCGTTTCGATCCGGCCCGCGCCGATCGAGCGCAGCGTCTCGGCAAGGAGCGCGCGCTGAAACGTATTGTCCTCGATCACGAGCACGTTCGACTTGCGGATCGAAGTGGGGCTGGACGTCATGGGTGAATGATCCTTCACCCCTCCTCCTACCAGCGAACCTTTCGAACTCCGTAAACGGCGCAGATTAAGAGGTTATCAACCATGTGGTCGGCGTCGCCTGCGCCTTATCCAGGATCGCCGCCATGTCGTCGGCCAGCATGATGCGGTCGGGACCGTCGGTGATCGTGAACAGGGCGTGGAGCCCGTCCATGTGCTTTTCGATCAGCCGCGGATCGAAGCCCCGTCGCGGACCACGCCGTTCGATGTAGCCGTAGAGCGCAGTGCAGGCCACGATCACCGGCGGATCCTTCAGGCGCAGGGCGAGCTGCAGCATTTCGTGCGCGGCCTTGTGTACGGCCCACACGCGTGTCATCGCGGTCAGATTCACCGTGCGGTTCAGGCGGCGGATGGCCACGATCTGCGCCAGAAGCGCGGCGCGTTCCGGGCTGTCTCGCGTGTGGATTGCGCCGTCCCCGTCGATCTGGCGTCGGAAGGGGCCGCCATAGCCGGCGGTGTTGCGTCGGCGGCGACAGGGGCCGACATACGTCGCCGCCTCGACGAAAGGCCGCGGCCGCAGCAACGCCGATTCCAGCCGCGCCGACAGGCTCTGCACCGTGAACGGCGCGACCATGTACTCGGTCACGCCCGCATCGCGTGCGGCCGCCACGTCGACGGCGCGCGACTGCGTCGAAATCAGGATGATCGGCGTGGCTGCTGGCGCGGGCAGCGCCTTGGAGCGCAGCTGTCGCGTCAATGTCAGAGCGTCCGTGTCCGGATCATCGGCGTCGCACAGGACGATGTTGGGCGGGGTCGCGGCGAACTGGTCGCGCACGTCGGCGAGCCCCCGTACGAGAATGATCCGCGGCGCGCCGATCTGGCGCACCGCGTTGGACGCAAGGTCCCGCGCGAACGCATTGTCCGAAACGATCGCCAAGGTGCATTGGCGAAGTTCTGTCGCGATCGAAGTCATGACCGGCGGTCCAAGGCGGGGCTCCAGGCTGCCCGCTCATGAGCGCGCCGGCGGGTTGCGGCGGCGTGAAGATCGCCACGCCGCCGCCCCCTTCATCGCCCGTTCTGAGCGACGCCGCTCAGAACCCGAACCGTACGCGACTTCCACCGCGCCGGCGGTCGCCGGCATCGGGGGGGCACAGCGCAGAGGGCGGCGGCTTGTTCCGTCGTGCGGGCGCGCCGCCGATGCGGTGCGGCCGATAAGACACGCCCACGAGGCCATTGCCTCCCGCCGCCGACGTGCTAGGGCTCGCCGCCGATTTCTCCGGAGTTCGTCCATGTCAGCGACCAAGCCGCCGCGCTCGTTCTACGCTCCGCTCGCCGCCGGCGCCCCCGCGCCGTTGCGCGAACAGCCCACGCGCGTGGAGCGCATGATCCACTTCGTGCCGGCCCACAACGAGAAGGTCCGCGCCAAGACCGCCGAAATGGCCGCGCAGGTGGACGTGCTGCTCGCCAACCTCGAGGACGCGATCCCCGCCGATCAGAAGGTCGCCGCGCGCCGCGGCTGCATCGAGATGGGCGAGAAGTATGAGTTCGGCGCGACGGGGTTCTGGACGCGCATCAACGCGCTCAACTCGCCCTGGCATCTCGACGACGTGATCGAGATCGTCAGTGCGATCGGGAACAAGCTCGACGTCATCATGGTGCCGAAGGTCGAAGGCCCGTGGGACATTCACTACATGGACCAGCTGCTCGCGCTGCTCGAAGCGAAGGCGGGCGTGAAGCGCCCGATCGGCCTGCACGCGATCCTCGAAACCGCGCAGGGCGTCGCCAACGTCGAAGCCATCGCGCTCGCAAGCCCGCGCATGCAGGGCATCAGCCTCGGCCCGGCCGATCTCGCGGCCTCGCGCGGCATGAAGACCACGCGCGTCGGCGGCGGCCATCCGGACTACGCCACGCTCTCCGATCCCGTCGAGGGCCAGCCGCGCCTGCGCGCCCAGCAGGACCCATGGCACTACACCATGGCCAAGATGGTCGACGCCTGCATGACCGCCGGCATCAAGGCGTTCTACGGCCCGTTCGGCGACATCCGCGACCTCGCCGCCTGCGAACAGCAGTTCAAGAACGCGTTCCTGCTCGGCTGCGTCGGCGCCTGGAGCCTGCACCCCGATCAGATCGCCATCGCCAAGCGCGTCTTCAGCCCCGATCCCGCCGAAGTCGCCTTCGCCCAGAAAATCCTCGCCGCCATCCCCGACGGCGCCGGCGTCGCCATGGTCGACGGCAAGATGCAGGACGACGCCACCTGGAAGCAGGCGAAGGTCATCGTGGACCTGGCGAAACAGGTCGCCGCGAAGGATCCGGAGATGGCGGGGGTGTACGGGCTCTGACGCCACCCGTTCGTCAGCCCTGGGCGGGCGAACCGCGCGCGTCCGGGCCAATGCACCGCAGGTGAGGTCCCGATGTCAGTTCGCCAAAAGCTCGCTCTGGTCGGGGGCCTCTACCTCGTCGCGTTCCCCTTCTATGGCGGCGGACAGTACCTTCTGCTCGGCGGCCAGCATGCACTGGGTCTTGCGCTCGTGCTCGCCAATACGGCCTCGGTGATCGCCATCGGGGTGCTGTTGCGGCCGCTGATCGCGCAAACATCGCCGGGCGTCGCCGCCGTCACGCTCTGGGGCCGCGCGCTCGAAGGGCTGATCCTCGGCGCCGGGGCGCTCGCCTTCGTCGCCACCGCGGGGAAGGGGCTCGGCGATGCGCTCAACGACCACGCCTATCAGGCCGCGATGCTCGTTCTGGCCGTTGCAGGCGCCGTCTTCGCGCGCTGGATGCTCGCCGCCCGCGTTGTCCCGGCCGCGCTCTCCGCCGCGGGGCTGATCGCCTACCTGTCCCTCGGGACAGGAATCGTCCTGGAGATCGTCGGCCAGCAGGACCTGAGCCTCTGGTTCATTGCCGGGGCCGGTATTTTCGAGCTGGTTTTCGCCGTCTGGCTGATTGCGCATGGCTGGCGGGACGGCGGCCGCGCGCAGGTCTGATCCGCTCTTCCGCACACCCCCTCTCGCCCTCACCGCCCGCCCATGCTTCACTCCGGCGTCCCCACCGTGGGCGCCCTTTGGGCATGAGGAGACCCCGATGGCCGTGTTCGCCGCCTTTCCGCTGCTGTTCATCCCCGTGGCGATCTACGCCGTGTTCGCGTTCGGCGCCGGGCCGGAGATGGCGGCCGGGCTCGCGCAGACGGCGATGACGCTGCCGATGGCCAGTGGCGTGCGCCTCACGGTCACGTGGGGGCATCTGCTGTTGATGTTCGCCACGCTGCTGCTCTTCATCGAGATCGTGAAGTCGATCCGGCCGACGCGAACGTCGCTCGTCGACAACGGCCTTTCGATCGGCGTCTTCATCCTGTGCCTGGTGCTGTTCATCCTCTTGCCGGGCTTCGCCACCAGCGAGTTCTTCATCCTGCTCTTGATGTCGCTGCTCGATTTCCTCGCCGGCTCCGTGATCATGCTCGGCTCGGCGCAGCGCACGGTGCAGTTCGGCTCGAACTAGGGGCGGGGCGCGCGCGCTCTCCGTCATCCTCGCCGCGCCGCAGGCGTGGCGGGGATCCAGAACCGCGACAGCGGCGCCGCGAGAGTCTGTCAGGTCTTTTTCCGCGCCAGCGGATGCGCCGTCTCGACCACCGTCTTCAGGCGGCTCTCGGCGACGTGCGTGTAGATCTGCGTCGTCGCGATGTCGGCGTGGCCGAGAAGTTTCTGCACCACGCGCAGATCCGCGCCGCCATCGACGAGATGCGTCGCGAACGCGTGGCGCAGCACGTGCGGGCTTACCGCCGCCGGATCTAGGCCCACGCGTGCGGCCGCATCCTCCACGATCTGCTGCACGCGCCGCCGCGTGAGCCGGCCATCCCGTGCGCGCGGGGAGGGGAACAGCGCTTTCGCCGCCGCCTCGCGCGCGGGGCCTTTCGCCGGCAGGAGCGCCGCGCGGGTCTCCAGATGCGCCGCGATCGCCGCATGCGCTTGCGCGCTCACGGGCGCCAGCCGCTCGCGCCCGCCTTTGCCGCGGATCGTCAGCAGCCGCTGGCCGGGTTTCGGCGCCGCGGTGAGCGGCAGCTCGAGCACCTCGGAAATGCGCAGGCCCGAGCCATACAACAGTTCGAGGATCGCGCGGTCGCGCCGCGCCGCCGGCGTGTCCTCCGCGCCTGCGGCTTCGATCAGCCGCGCGACGTCCCCCGCGGCGATCGTTTTCGGCAGCGGTCGCCCGCGTTTGGGCGCTTCCAGCCGCGCGGTGGGATCGTCGCTGCGGTCGTTCTCGATCAGCAGGAACTTGTAGAACTGCCGCAACGCGGAAAGCCGCCGCGCCGCCGTGGCCGGTGAAAGCCCGCGGCGCGTAAGCCCCGCCGCATAGGCCGCCAGCGCGGCGCCGTCGGCGTCGCACAGCCCGCCCGCGATCTCCGCGCGCGCGTCGTCGAGATCGCGCCGGTACGCCGCCAGCGTGTTCGGCCGCGCGCCGCGCTCGGCCGCGAGCATTTCCAGGAACGCCTCGATCCGCGCGTCGTCGCGCGCGGCGCTCATCCGGGAAGACCCGCCGTCATCGCCTCGATCGCCGCAGCGCGCGCCTCCGCCTCGAAGCCCGCCGCCTGCAGCGTGCGGATCACCGTCGCGAGCGTCTCCGCATCGAGCCGCTGTGCGCCGTCGCCGAGCAGCGCCGCCGCCCGCAGCGCCGTCTCGCCGCGGGCCCCGCGCGCCTGCGCGTCTTTCAGCGCCGCCACGCGCGCGGCGTCCGCCGGGGCCGTCGCCGGCGGCGCATTGGCGCGCGCGAACGCAGCCGCCGTTTCCGATTGCGGCGCGCCGAGCGCCGCGAGCAGCGTCACGTCGCGCGCCGCCGCGGGCGCCGAGTTCGCCGAAGCCGCAATGCGCCGGTCGATGGCGCCGGAGAGGTCTGCGCGCCCCGCGGCGGCGAAGATCGCGTCGACCGCGCCGCGCGTCGCCGGCGGGGCGAGGTCCGCCCAGGCCGCCGCGCGCTCCGTCGCGCCCACCGTCAGCGACGCCTTCACGAAGGCCGGCGCCACGTCCGCGAGGTCCGCGGCCGGCGTCACCTGCGCCAGATCCGCAGCGAACAGCCGCGCAGTCGCGAGATAGGCGCCCGGCGTCTCCGCCCGGCGCAACGCCGCCGCGAGCGCCCGCGCCCGCGCCGGCCCGGGCTCCGCCGTCTCGACGGCCTTCAAGGCCAGGGCCAGCGGCTGCACCGGCGTCGCCGCGCTGGTGGCCTTCGGGGCCGCTGATGCGCCCTTCTTCGCCGGCGTCGCCGGCGCGGCCGCATCCAGGCTCGCGCGCACCGCCGCCCGCGCCGTCGCGCCGTCGATCAGGCCAAAGCGCAGCGCCATCACCGCGGCCCCATAGCGCAAGGTCGTCGGCGCGCCCGCGTCCCGCGCCAGACGCACCAGCGCCAGCGACGACGACGCATTGAGCGCGTTCGGGCCCGGCTTGAGCTTCGCCGCCAGCGAAACCGCCACGTTGAACGAGGTGTCGAATTTCCCGGCCGGCGGCGCCTTCACGGGGGCCAGCATCGCCTGGATCGCGCCCGCGAACGCGGGATCGACGGCGTTGGCCTGCCGCCCGATCTCCAGCGCCAGCTCCGCGCCGGCCGCATCGCCGCTGCGCGCGAGGCAGAACGCCCGCATCCGCAGCGCAAAAGCGGGCACCGGATCAGCGACGAGCAGCCCTTCGGCCTTGCCGCACGCCGCATCGTCGCGCCCGCGCGCCAGTTCCGCCTGCACGCCGAACTGCAGGATTGCCGGGTCTGCAGCCGCCTGACCGGTCACCATGCCCGCCAGCGCCTCCGCCGCGCCGAGCCGGCCCAGCGCGCCATAGCGCTTGCGCACCGCCTCGGTCGCGGCGGGCCCGCCACCGCCGGGCGCCCGGCCAGAGGACGTCAAGGCCCGCAGCGCCAGCGCCGCCGCCGTGGGCGAGCCATAGGCCCGCGGGGCCTCGTCGAACACGGCGCCGAGCGCGGCCGGGTCCGATCCGTCCCACAAGGTGGGAGGCAAGCCGCCATTGGAGGGGCTCAGCGCCCCGCTCGCCCAGGCGTCGAGCTGGGGCAGGGCGACCACGGCGATGATCGGGGCCGACGCCGCAGGCGGCGCGATGGGCGGCGTTTCCGGCGCCGATGCGGCGGGAGCGGGCGTCGTCGCGATCGGCGCGCCCGCGTCCTGGCCGAACGCCGGCCCGGCCACCGCAAACAGCGCGCCGGCGGCCAGCGCCGCGGCCTTATTGCGCCTCGAAGGCATTCGGCAGGTCGATGCGCGTTTCGGTGCGCGCCGGCGGATTGCTGTCCGCCACGTGCACCAGGTAGACGAAGCCCGCGACGAGCGCGACGGCGAGGCCGCCCGCGACCGCAGCGCGGTTGATCGGCGCGCCACGGCTCGAACCGCTGCGGCGGGAAAAAGCCCTACGGCGTCGAAACACGACCCATCCTCGAGGCTGAGAATCACGCAACATTGCGAGCCGCCGAGATTGATCGCAAAATGAGGCGAAGTTCCAGCCGGCTGGCGCCGGTTTCGCCCCGAGGCTTCGCGCCCCCGGGGTGGTCGCGGCGCCCCGGTTTACCCTAAAGGCGGCGCTGGCGCCGCCGAGTATCCATGGTGGAGATCATGTCCCCGGCCGCGGGTCGAGAAGCGAACAGTGAGGCCGATCAACTGTCGGACCTCGCCGCGCGCCTGCGGATCGACCGGACGATCGTGCTCGTCGGCCTGATGGGCGCGGGGAAAACCACCGTCGGCCGCCGCCTCGCCGCCGCGCTCGGCCTGCCGTTCAAGGACGCCGACCACGAGATCGAAGTCGCCGCCGGCCGCTCGATCCAGGAAATCTTCGACGAACGGGGCGAGGCCGAATTCCGCCGCGGCGAGCGCCTCGTCATCACCCGCCTCCTGCGCGAACCGCCCCACGTCCTCGCCACCGGCGGCGGCGCCTTCATGGACCCGCGCACCCGCGCCGTCGTGAAGGACAAGGCCGTGTCCGTGTGGCTGCGCGCCGATCTCGACGTGCTGATGCGCCGTGTCGAACGCCGCGAAGGCCGCCCGCTCCTGCGCGCAGAAGATCCCCGCGCCGTCATGGAGCGCTTGATGCGCGAGCGGTATCCCGTCTACGCGGAAGCCGATTTCACCATCGAATCGAGCCCCGGCCCGCACGCCACCGCGGTCGAGGCCATCTTGACGGCGCTGCAGCCCCGCTTCGGCGCAGCGCCCGGAGGCGTTCCGTGACCATCGCCACAGTCCCCGTCTCCCTGGGGGACCGGTCCTACGAGGTGCGTATCGGCCAGGGCCTGATCGACGCCGCCGGCGCCGCGATCGCGCCCTTCGCGCCGAGCCGCCGCGTCGCCATCGTCACCGACGAAACGGTCGAAGCCCTGCACGGCGCCCGTCTGCGCGGCGCGCTCGAAGCGGCGGGGCTTACCGTGAAGACCGTCGTCGTGCCGCCGGGCGAGGGGACCAAAAGCTGGGCCGGCCTCGCGCAGGTGTGCGACGCGCTGCTCGCCTGGAACCTCGAGCGGCGCGATCTCGTCGTCGCGTTCGGCGGCGGCGTTATCGGCGATCTCGCCGGGCTCGCCGCCGGCCTTCTCAAGCGCGGCGTCGACTTCGTCCAGATCCCGACGACGCTGCTCGCCCAGGTCGATTCCTCCGTGGGCGGAAAAACCGCTATCGACACCGACTACGGCAAGAACACCGTCGGCCTGTTCCACCAGCCGCGTCTGGTGCTCGCCGATCTCGACGTGCTCGCCACCTTGTCCCGCCGCGAACGCCGCGCCGGCTACGCCGAGATCGTCAAATACGGCCTCATCGACGACGCCGCCTTTTTCGCCTGGTGCGAAGCCAACGGCGCCGCCGTGATCGACGGCGAGGCAGGCGCGCTCGCTTTCGCCGTGCGCCATTCCGTCGAGGCCAAGGCCCGTGTCGTCGCCGCCGACGAACGCGAGGCCGGCGCCCGCGCGCTGCTCAATCTCGGCCACACCTTCGGCCACGCGCTCGAAACCGCCGCCGGCTATGACGGCGCGCTGCTGCACGGCGAAGCCGTCGCCGCCGGCTGCGCGCTGGCGTTCCGCTTCTCCGCCGCGGAGGGCCTCGCCGCCGCCGCCGACGCCGCCCGCGTCGAGGCGCATCTGCGCGCCGTCGGCTTCGAGACCGACATCACCCGTCTGCCCGGCGCCCCGTTCGACGCGGATCGCCTCGTCGAGCTGATGGCGCTCGACAAGAAGACCGAAGGCGGCGCGCTGACGCTCATCCTCGCGCGCGGCATCGGCGCCAGCTTCGTCCGCAAGGGCGCGCCGGGCGACGCCGTCCGCACCTTCCTCGCCGGCGCCCTCGCGCGCGCCGCCTGATCAACCGGGTCCCCATCCTCCCATGACGCCCACACCCACCGAAATCGCCACCGCGATCGGCATCGCCGCCCTCAGCGCCGTGGTGCTCGCGGTCATCTCCGGCTTCTTCTCCGCCGCCGAAACGGGGCTCACCGCCGCCTCACGCGGGCGGATGCACCAGCTCGAGCGCGACGGCGACAAGGGCGCCGCCAAGGTCAACCGCCTGCTCGAGCGGCGTGAGCGCACGATCGGCGCGCTGCTGCTCGGCAACAATCTGCTCAACACGCTCGCCGCCGCCGTCACGACCTCGCTGCTCGCCGCGCCGCTCGGCGATCTCGGCGTCGCCGTCGCCACGGGCGTCACGACGATCATCGTGCTCGTGTTCGCCGAAGTGCTGCCGAAGACCTATGCGATCGCCTATCCCGAGCGCACGGCGCTCTACGTCGCGCCGCTCGCGCGCTTTTTCGTCGTCGTGCTGTCGCCGATCGTCGCGGCGGTGACGTTCATCGTCTCGCGTACGCTCACGCTCGTGGGCGTGCGGCCCGACAGCGCGCCCGATCCCTACGCCGCCGAAGAGGAAATCCGCGGCGCGCTCGAGCTGCATGCGGAGGAGGGCGCCGTCGAAACCGACATGCGCGACCGCGTGCGCGGCGCGCTCGATCTCGGCGGCCTCACCGTCGCCGACGTCATGGTCCACCGCAAGACGATGCGGATGCTCGACGTGGATCTGCCGCCGCGGGAAATCATTTCGCAGGCGATGGCCTCCAGCCACACGCGCCTGCCGCTCTGGAAGGACGAGCCGGAAAACATCGTCGGCGTCCTGCACGCCCGCGATCTTCTGCGCGCCATCAGCGAAAAGGGGCGCGATGGCATCGTCGCTCAGGAAGTGGCGCGGCCGCCCTGGTTCGTGCCCGATACGACGACGGCGGAGGACCAGCTCGCCGCCTTCCTGCGCCGCCG
The DNA here is from genome assembly GCA_018969015.1 of Alphaproteobacteria bacterium. GTDB lineage: Bacteria > Pseudomonadota > Alphaproteobacteria > Caulobacterales > Aquidulcibacteraceae > REEB506. The sequence continues at coordinate 93 of JAGWZE010000008.1, read as the reverse complement.
CGAACACTTCGCGCTCGTCGTAGACGAATACGGCGCGCTCCAGGGCCTCGTGACGCTCGAGGACATCCTCGAAGAGATCGTCGGCGACATCAA